>JABISL010000044.1 GCA_018700055.1 bacterium
GGTGGGGCTCATTATGGTATTGGTCTTCAGAGTATGAAGGTGCAATTCTATACCGATGTTCAGGATGCTAGATTTGCTTTTGGAGTGGGACGAAGTACAGACTTTAACGAAAAAATAGTATTGAGTACTACGGGAAGTGGCCGAATTGGAGTTGGGGTAAGTACACCTAGTGAGTCTTTGGATGTTAGCGGTAATATCAAATCTACAGGAACAATCACCGGAACTAACTTCTCAGGACCCGGAACGGGATTAACGGGAACCGCGGCAGGCTTAACAGTTGGGACTGCGACTAATGCAACAACTGCAACAACCGCAACTACAGTAGCTGATAATGCGATAACCACTGCGAAGATCGATAATTTAACGATATTAGCAGAAGATATCGCAAATAATGTGATAACAGCGACTCAAATCGCGACTGGTGGAGTAGGCACATTAGAGATATTGGATGGCACCGTAACCGGCACGGATATCGCATTGAATACAATCACAGCAGTTGATATTGCGGCAAGTGCCGTGGATACTTCAGAGCTGGCGTTGGGCGCGGTAACTAGTGAGAAGATCGAGGATGGCACGATAACTAATTCGGATATTGCGACGGATACAATTACCGCGACGAGAATCGCGGCCAATGCGGTTGGTACATCCGAGATAGCTGATGACACCGTAACATCAACAGATATAGCTAATAATACGATTACAGCAGCGGATATTGCACCGAATGCTGTCGCAACATCTGAGATTCTAGATAACACAGTATCATCAACAGATATACTTAATAATACTGTTCTAGCTATTGATATCGCTATAGGTGGTGTTGCAACATCTGAGATATTAGATGGCACAATATTAGCGACCGATATTGCTAATAATGTGATTACGGCAACTCAAATCGCGGCCGACGCAGTTGGGTCATCCGAGATAGCAAATGATGCGGTAACGATGGCGAAGATTGCGGATTCAAGTGCTGCAACTAACCAAGTCATTAAATATAATGGATCAGATTGGGAGCCAGCGAACACATTATGGACGGAATCGGGATCCAATGTTTATCGGTCTGCGGGTAATGTGGGAATCGGAACAACAAGTCCCCAAACTGCGTTAGATGTTACGGGTATAGTAAGAGCTAGTTCAGAAATGGTTGCGGGTAACTTTAGAATAGAAAGTGCAAACGTTGGGTTGTATCAGGCATCTGGAACAGATATGGCGCTTAGGACTAATGGGGCAACTCGACTAACGATTACGGAAGTCGGTAGAGTAGGAATCGGAACAACTACTCCTTCTGAAAAACTA
Source organism: bacterium (assembly GCA_018700055.1). GTDB lineage: Bacteria > Margulisbacteria > Marinamargulisbacteria > UBA817 > JABISL01 > JABISL01. The sequence goes on from JABISL010000044.1 coordinate 1,294, forward strand.
GACGTAGTTGGTAACATCAAATCTACAGGAACAATAACCGGTACAACAATCACCGGAACTAACTTCTCAGGACCCGGAACGGGACTAACGGGAACAGCTGCGGGGTTAACTGTTGGGAATGCCGCAAGTGCAACAAATGCAACAACAGCTGCAACAGCGAGTTCAGTGTTGGCAGTTGCAGGAAATGTAGCGGCCCCATCAATATCTTTCTACGGAGCGAGTGATATTGGGATCTATAGACGGACAAATGACTCGATGAGCTTTTCAGTTAAAGGCGAGCATGCCGTTGAATTTAAGGATGGTAGAGTTGCCATTGGGTTTGTTAACCCTTCTTATAAACTACATGTAGGTGGGAATATCGTTGCGACAGGAAGTGTAACGGGTACGACAATTACAGCATCGACTCAATTCACAGGCCCAGGAACCGGATTAACCGGAACAGCCGCTGGATTAACAGTTGGAAATGCAACGACTGCAACAACTGCTACGACTGCCTCATCAGTATTTGCAATTAACGGCTCAGATGCATCACCAAGTATTACGTTTGCGTCGGATGCGGATACGGGTATGTATAACCAATCGCCAAATACTCTTAAGTTTGCTACTGGTGGATCCGAACGTCTGAGGGTTGATTCAAATGGTAACGTAGGGATTGGGGTCGTGTCACCATCTGAAAAGGTGCATGTGGCTGGGAATATTATCGCTACTCAGATGAAAGTTAATAGTTCTAGTGGATATACTTTTTGGGATGAAACAGGCGGTGATTCGGGATTAGTTAGTTTGTCTAACGACACCCTAGGGCTTAATACTGCTGGGGTTAGTCGAATTGTAATTGGAACGGACCTGGTTGAAATGGGTGGGCCTGGTAGTCACGTTAATCTTGAGCTACATGGAAGGTATCAGCGAGTTTGTGAAATTTACTATTATAATGGAATTATTGGTGATAATGTCCATGCTACGTCTAGATGGGATAATGCAGATACCTATGCAAATAATCACTGTTACGTATTGGTGGAAACGAACAGGTCAGTACATACTGCAAGTGAGACTTGTAAAGCAGCTGGAGGTTACCTTGTCACTTTGACAAATCAACAGGAAATAGACTTTGTTGATATCATGGATGATAAGTGGACGTGGATTGGTCTCACAGATATTATAAATGAGGCTGGTTCAGGTTCTGGTTCAGATCATAAGTTTGGGTGGATGAATGGTGAACTTGCTCCAAATTCTTCTGATAATCAGTTTTCGAATTGGGCAAATAATGAACCTAGCAGTGGTAGTGAGGATTGTGTTCTTAGTGATGCTGCTGGCCTATGGTATGATTGGGATTGTTCTTCAAGTGAATTACATTATTACATTTGCGAATTCGATTTCTAATCAGATAAGATCCACATTCGGCTTGAACGCCGTAGATGGATCACGGTGCCTCAAGTAAATTGTCTGATCCCTCAGCCGCAGGCGCTTTTAATTATATAAGACCCTCCTGCTCTAAAGCTTCCTCCTAAGCCAAGGCTCCGGCGGATGAATCGGTGGATTGATTACTAAGATTCCCTCCTCTAAGATAGAGACATGCCTATCCAAGCGTTACTAGACCGGATTCCAGAGTCCATCAAGACGAATATGCGAGCCATGTACTCCTACGGGAATCATCGAGTATTGGTCATATTTGAGGATTTGTCTGACGGGGATCTTCGGTTTTTGAGGGAGGATCACTGGACGCAAGAGAGTGACGCGAGAGACCTCAAGGTCATGACGGTTACCGAGATGACGAATAGCTTGGATGTGTTTCCGATAGAGTTTCTAGACATTCAAGAGAATGCCGAGTTGATTTATGGGACGGATCTATTAGATACGCTTAAGGTTGATCGTAAGAACCTGCGTCACGAATGTGAGTTTTATCTAAGATCATATGTATTGTCTTTGAGAGAAGACTATATCGCTGGGACGATGTCTTTGACGCAATTGGTAGACGTCTCAATGGATGAGTTTTTGGGATTATTTCGTCGGTTGGTAGAGATTTGGGGGGATACGTATTCCAAGGACCCAATGATGCTAATGGATCAAGTGGCGGCCAAGCTCAGGGTCTCGTTGGATATGAGTAAGACTTTGCTTAGACAAGAGGTCTCTTCTGAGGAATTGGAGGATGTATTCTTAGTTTATTTGGATGAAATGACAAAAATAGGTCGCCATGTGGACCAAATGGATTTGTAATACGTTACTCAGTCTGAGTCTCGTACTCAACTTAGGGGTGGGGGTGATCGCACAATCCGTTATCGATACCGTAGGGGTCATTAGTCCTCAAGAAAAAGCGTTAATGGAATCTGTCTCAGATCAACTGTATCGCGCAGTCACTATTCAGTTAGAAACGCGGGTCGTTCTGACAACGGGTGATCAATCGATTAGTGATTTGGCCAAACGGTCTCTAGATACTTCGAAGGGGGTTTTGTTATTAGTTGCAGTTGAAGATGGTCAGAGTCATATTCAGATAGGGACGGGCTTAGCGACGGTTGTTCCTGATGAAGAGGCAACGGGGGTTCTGGATCAGTATATAAGGCGACCGATGAGATTCTCTGAACAAGGAACCGGTATTGTTGCGGCTCATATGGACTTGGCTCAGCGTCTCGCTGCGGTACATGATATTAATCTTCAGGTAGGGGATGATAGTGGTTTTGAGTCGGTTAGATTGGTGAACTGTGCGGGTGCGGGATTGATTCTTTTAATGGCATTGGGCTTAGGCGTCTTAATTCGCAGAAATACGCTATAATACGGACCAAGATTATTTAGGGAGCTAGTTATGATACGGGATGAGACACAGAAACGGATACTTTGGGGCATTGTTGGTGTTCTGCTTATTGGGTTCTTATGGGGCCAATCTTTACGTAACCGTGTCATCGTTCTACGGGAATCTGTAGCCACGTCATGGACTCTTGTAGAGATCCAAATGCAACGCCGAATGGCATTGATCCCTAGTGAGTATGGGGCTGCGGGATTGGTTACTAAGCACGACTCAGCTATTATCGAGGATATTGCAACGTCTCGAATCCATTATGTTCGAGCGAAGGAAACGTCTCAGCGGGTAGTGGCTGCCAATCAACTAGAGGTAGCGTTTGCTAAGCTTACGCCCAAGCCATTATTTAAGACGTTTAAGTCGGGATTAGCTGATGTGGATGCCCAATTGAGTATTGAACGCTCTCGATATAATCAGGATGTGACGCTGTATAACGAGACTATCATAAGAGCCCCTTTTAAATATGCTGCGCAATTTGAACAGTTAATCCCATTACCAGTATTTGGTGTGGAGGTACTCTGATGCGCGTTGGGTTTATTGGGTTTGGCAAGATGGCGGAGGCAATGTATCAAGGGATGCAGGTGGCTGAGTTGTGGGAATCGGCCTGTGTAGTCGAACACTCGGAGCAGCGTTTAGTGGATATTAAACAATCTTATGGATTAGAGGGTGTCACACTTCAAGACTGTGTAGCCAGTAGTGATGTCGTGTTCTTTTGTGTCAAACCACAGCAAATAGATGGCATTCTAGACCAATGTAAGGATGTGGCTCCTCAAGATAAGATGTGGGTGAGTATTTTGGCTGGGACGCCGATATCAGTATTTGAGAATGCCAATGCGGATATGGCTGTCTGTCGGGTGATGCCGAATACGCCAGCTTTAGTCGGTGAGGGAATGTTAGCCTGGGTGGCCAATTCCGCGGTTACAGATACTCAAAAAAAGTGGTTGTCCGATATATTCTCTGCCTGTGGCGAGTCCATGGAATTTGCTGAAGAGTCTGCAATGGACGTAGTAACGGGAATCAGTGGCAGTGGTCCGGCTTTTCTCTATCAATTGGCGGATGCAATTGCGTCTGAAGGTGTCGCACAAGGATTAGACTATGACCAAGCGTTGGGATTGATTTCCCAAACAATGATCGGTGCAGGGTTGATGATGCAGGCCTCAGAGCGGTCACCTAAGGAATTGATATCAGATGTCTCGTCTCCCAATGGGACGACTGTAGCGGGTTTGACTAAGATGAGCGATACCTCTATAACTGAGGATATTAAGGCCGTTGTTAGAGCGGCAATTGACCGATCCAGAGCGCTAGGAGAGACGTAATGCAAATTCATCAGGTAATCGATAGTGTATTCAGTATTATGGAGTTTGCTTTGATTGCAAGAGTGCTCTTATCCTGGATTCCACACGATAGGAATCACCCCGTTGTCGAAATGTTGTATACTGTAACTGAGCCGTTATTACGGCCCTTTCGGCAATTGATGCCGTCGACGATGGGAATGGACTTGTCTCCCATCTTTGCGTTTTTTGCCTTGGGGATGTTGAGACAGTTGGTTTATAGGCTTTTATAAAAGGATTAATATTATGGACTCTATGGGGAATTTGGACAAAATTAATTTGAAACCGTACAAGCATCGAGATGTGTCTTTTTTGGTGAAGATAAAGACGGAAGCAGACGCAACACAAGTGGCTGGGTTGATGGAAAATGGTGGGATTAAGGTTTGGATGAAGGGTCGGCGTGAAAATAATAAGGAGACCAATAAGGAATTGGTAACTTATGTAGCCGAACAGTTGGGTGTTGACCTCTTTCGTGTTGGACTCATTCGTGGTCATAACTCAAAAGTAAAAACCTTAGTTGTTAAAAATGTGGATGTTGAGGAACTTCGTGGGAAGTTCGAAGGCATGATATCCTAGTGGCACTATGCCACAGTCACAAACCGCTCTAAAAAAAGCCCCTCTTGCCTACTTGTTATCTCCCAAATCATTTGAGGAGTATGTAGGTCAGCAGAATTTAGTGGGGCCAGGTAAGCCATTACGTCTAATGATCGATCAAGATCAGTTGGCGTCGTTGATTCTTTGGGGGCCTCCTGGATGTGGAAAAACGGCTTTGTCACGATTGATTTCGCAAGTAACCAACTCTGACTTCTTATCATTAAACGCGGTGACCGCTCGTATTGCGGATATTAAGTCGGCAATTGAAAGAGCCGAGGCGAATAAGTCTATTGGCCGCCGTACAGTGGTGTTTGTTGATGAGATTCATCGATTTAATAAGACCCAACAAGATGCGCTGTTACCTGACGTAGAAAGCGGGACGATTATTTTGATTGGTGCTACGACAGAAAATCCCTTCTTTTCGGTGATTCCGGCCTTAGTCTCTCGATCACACATATTTGAATTAAACCCCTTAGAATCAGATGACTTGAGGCAGTTAATTGATAGAGCTTTGGCGAGTGAACGGTTTCAAGAGGTAGGGGCTATTTCGGAAGAGATTTGTGATTATGTTGTCCAGCAGTCTCAAGGAGACGCCCGTCGATTATTAAATATTATGGAAGTGCTAGGCACGGTTCTAAAGGGTAGTAGCGAGGCGTTAACTCTAGAAGTAGTACAAGATCTTTTGCAATCCAAAGGCGTCTCTTATGGAGATGACGATCATTACAATGTGGTCTCGGCCTTTATTAAGTCGGTTCGAGGATCGGATGTGGATGCGGCGTTGTACTGGTTGGCGAGAATGATTCGTGGGGGAGAAGATCCTCGGTTTATTGCCCGCCGATTGATCATATTGGCCTCGGAAGATGTTGGAAATGCAGACCCAATGGCATTGGTGATGGCAACATCTGCACTACAGGCCGTGTCCTTTATCGGATTTCCTGAGGCGCAACTAACCTTATCTCAGGTGACGTCATACTTAGCGACAGCACCCAAGAGTAATGCGTCGACAGTGGCGATTATGAAGGCGCGCAAACTAGTCGATTCAGGCACGTTGTATAGTGTGCCCGCCCATTTAAAAGATAGTCATTATAAAGGGGCCAAACGTATGGGGTATGGCGAAGGGTATCAGTCTTCTCATAATGATCCTACAGGCATAGCTCCTCAATCGTATATGCCTGAAATACATACTTTTTACGAGCCTGTGGATCGCGGCTATGAGGCTACCATTCGCAAGCGACTTGAGAAGATTAGGCCCAGACTTCAGTCATGATTATATTAGCCATTGAGAGCTCTTGTGATGAGAGTTCCGTAGCGGTTGTTACTGGGGAAGGAGAGATTCTTTCTAACGTGATTCGGTCTCAAATCAAGAATCATAAGCGGTTTGGTGGCGTGGTTCCCGAGCTGGCATCAAGGCTCCATGCAGAGAGTTTTCATCGGATTACAGATAAGGCCTTAGAAGAGGCCAATATGACATTGTCAGATGTGGATGTGATCGCAGTGACGAGTGGGCCTGGATTGGAAGGGGCGCTCTTGATTGGGGTTTGTTATGCCAAGACACTGGGAGTATTGATCGGTAAGCCTGTGATTCCGATTAATCATTTGCATGGGCATATATTTGCCGGGATTAAGGCGGGAGATTCTCCTTTTCCTTATGTGGGGTTAATCGTGTCTGGTGGCCATACGCTTTTGGTTAAGTGTGATGATGGGGGCGTATTTGATTTGTTGGGCGTTACCCGAGATGATGCGTGTGGCGAGGCCTTCGATAAGGTGGCTCGTATGCTTGGACTGGCTTATCCTGGTGGTCCTGAGATTGAGCTGCAAGCTAAGGACGGTGACCCCAAAGCGGTTCGATTTCCTAGAGCCATGATCAAAGACGGGCTGGAATTTAGTTTTTCTGGATTAAAAACAGCAGTGATGCAATACGTGAAAGCCAATCCGGATACCTCTGTACCGGATATTTGTGCCAGTTTTCAGGCCTGCGTAGGGGATATATTGGTCGCCAAGGCCACCCGTGCTTGCAAGCAAGTGGGAACGACATTGTTGGTGGTGAGTGGGGGTGTAGCGGCCAATGCCTATTTATCTGGCCGACTTCAATCCGAGTTGGCGGATCAGGGTATTACAGTGAATACGCCGCCCAAGGGATTATGTACTGATAATGCAGGGATGATCGGTTTGGCGGCTTGTCGATGGATTGATTGGCAGGGGATTCAAGAGCGTCCCTTTCATGTGGTCGCCAACTTAGGTGTTCGGATTCCATAATGCGATTATCTCAACAGTTTGGACAACAACAAACGATGCGTCAGCAACAGATTATGGCGCCTCGAATGATCCAAATGCTCAAGCGGTTTCAACTGAGTTATTCCGATTTGGTCACTCATATAGAAGAAGAGCGTAAGGATAACGTTTTTATCGAGGTGGTTCGAGAGGACCGCTTGGGGGCGGATAAATCGGGTCATCGTAAGTTGTCGGCCAAGGCAGATTATACCGGTGATGAGGCCAACTCCTTTTTAGATCAAGCCAGTGTTTCGGAGACGTTGAAAGAGCATTTGATTACTCAGTTGGATTTGGAGTTTTTGGGCCCCAAGGAAAAAGGAATAGCGACTTGGCTAATTGATGCTTTGGATGAGCGAGGTTTTTTGACGAACTACCCTCAAGTAAGATCCGAGATATGTACCGAATTTGGGGTAAAGGATCGGAAGGTGTCTGAGGTGCTCAAAGTGGTTCAGAGTTTGGAGCCAGAAGGGGTAGGCGCTCGTGATCTTAAAGAATGTCTATTAATCCAAGTTAGAGAAATGGGGTTTGAGAGTGACCGATTGGTTGAGTCCCTTGAGCAAGTGATCCGTGATCATTTGGATGATATTGCCAATGATCGATATAACAAAATTGCTAAGGCTATGGATATCGATGAAGAAGGCGTGGACTCTTTAGTGAGTTTTATTCGGGATAATCTAACCCCCAATCCTGGGGCTGAGTTTGGTAGCGTTAATCGTGCCCAGCATGTGACGCCTTCTTTTGCGGTGGTGATGGGTGATGACTCAGTGGTATTAACCAATTTGGAAAAGGAACAGGGAGTCTCGATTCAAGTATCGGATCAGTACGAGAAGTTATTAGGAAAAGAAGGGTTGGACGAGGACAGTAAAACCTTTTTGAATGCCCAGCATGATAAGGCCAAAGAGTTGGTGGAGCAGGTTCGATTACGTTATGAAAATCTGGAAAAACTAGCGCAATACATCGTGGAGAGACAGATGTTGTTTCTCAAATATGGGGAGTCTTATTTGGAGCCGTTACATCAGAAGTCGATTTCTGAGGCGTTGGATATATCACCATCAACGGTCTCGCGGATCGTGTCGTCTAAATATATTCAAACCCCACATGGATTATTTCCTTTGAAGCGGTTGTGTCCAAGGAATCATTTTGGGAAAACAGCGGAACGGCTTAAGCTAATTATTAGTGATTTGGCGGTTGAGTTTCCCGAGTATTCAGATGAGCAGTTGCGGGACAAACTCAAAGGGATTGGCGTGGATATTGCTCGGCGAACCGTAGCTAAGTACCGATTGTTAGCTGGCGTTGAGTCCAGTTATGAACGTTTGCGCGAGGACTAAGTCTTCGGGATAAGTGACCTTGATGTTTTTGGCATCACCAGGGACTATTGTTACAGGTCTATTACAGTGTTCTAATAGCATCGCTTCGTCAGTCGCTTCTTTAGCCATCGGTGTGCGGTAGGCTTCGGATAGCCAGTCCTTACGGAAGAGTTGAGGGGTTTGAACAGTAACAAGGTCGTCACGTGAGACGGTCTCCACTACAGATTTCTCTTTAACTCGCTTAATAGTATCCGATACCGGCAGTCCGGGGATAATGGCTGAATTAGTCTGTGTAGCGTCGATTACGCGCCGAATAAGGGCCTCTGAGACGATAGGGCGGGCCCCGTCATGGATCATTACCCAGTCAATATCTGGGTTTAGCCTAGAAAAGGCGTTTTGGACCGATTCTTTGCGCGTTTCGCCCCCCTCAATGAGTTGGACGGCGTTGGCCTCTTTTTTGAACATTTGTTGCCCTTTCGCTATGTGATCGGGGTGGAGCGTGATGATTGTTTGTTGAATAGTCGCTATATTCTGAAACGCCAGGTAAGTATGTCTCAAAATGGGCTGTCCATCTATAGTTTCAAAGAGTTTGCTCGTTTTGGATTGGTATCGACGGCTAGAGCCGGCCCCTGTAATGATTAGTCCGATTTTCATAATGTTGTGACGGCCTTTTTTGCGGCGGCTTGGTAATGTAAGAAAAAGTTCCACACGGCGCCGGATTCAATGGCATTTTTAGCGCGTTTGAGTCCGTCTTGGATAGAGTCTGTATGGCCTGAACACGTTAGGGCGGCGGCTGTATTTAGACGGATTAATTCGCTAATCGGGTGGTCGATTTGGTTTGTTTTTATCAGGGTTTTGAAGAGTGCAGCGTTTTCTTTTGCTGTGCCACCAACGATATCGGACTCTGATCGAAGGGGTAGCCCTAGTGCCTCAGGGGAGACACGGTCTTCGATGATAGATCCTGGTGTGACTTTTAGAATATGAGACTCGCCTGTTGTGGAGAGTTCATCCAGTCCGTTTGCGCCAACGATAACCCAAGTGCACGTGGTTCCCAGAGTTTGAGCGGCTTTGGCCAATCGTCGGCCATCTTCTAGTGACGGTGTGCCAATGATTTGGTAGTCGACAGAGGCCGGGTTGGATAGGGGCCCAATTTTATTGAAGATGGTTCTCTTTTGCAGTGTTTGTCTTGCTTGAGCCACGGACTTAACCGCCGGGTGATGTTGTCTCGCAAATATAAAGCATAAGTGGGTGTCCTCTAAGAGTTGAATAAGTGTATCGGGCGTATGTTGGAAGGGGACGTCGAGGGCTTCCAAAAAGTCAAAACTTCCATTCGGCGCCTTGGACCCACGATTGCCGTGTTTTGCAACAGGAACGTTTAATGAGGCCAATACAAAGGCGGTGGCTGTGGAGACATTGAATCGGATCTTGCCTGAGCCACCGGTGCCGCAAATGTCTATCGCGTGACTACTGTTGGGGACGGGGATCCAATTGGCTCTCATTGCACGGGAGAATCCAACAAGTTCTTCAACCGTTTCGCCTCTTTGTTGGAGCTGGTCTAAGAGTTCTATGATGGATTTTTCTGAACAAGATTGTGTAAATATGGTGGTCAGACAACGTGTGCTTTCGGATTCACTCAATGTGGCCCCTTTTCTTAATAAGTCTAAAAAAGGATCTAGTGGACTCATGCAGTCGGTGGTGTCTGATCTTGTAAAATAGTATCAAGGCTCTTAATGAATGTGATGAAGTGATTGATTTGGTCACTGAATAGTTGTGTGAGTTCGGGTTCTGAAATCATTCCAGTGTCCAGTTCCTCTTCATAGAAATGATCCATGAATAATTCGCCTAACCGGGAATAGATAAGTAAGGAGGCTATTTCGGGGCTTCCTATTCGTTTTACGCGCTCAACAATAATACTGCTAGCGTTTGCTTTTACTAGGTTTTCTAGTGCATTTACATGGTGTTTGATTGGGGTTGCGATTTCGGTATAGAGATCAAAGTTTTCGACGACCTTAAACTCTTCATTGGTTTCTTCAAGGTACTCGAACTCACATTGAATAGGGAATTTTTCAAGGCTTTTTAAGCGTCGGTTAAGTCTTTTAAACCCATAGGGTTGGTCATTCACAATGATTAGCTCTGGCGTTAATAAGGGGTGTTTGCCCGTAAACCGTTCAATGCTACGTTTGTTGACGGCGTGGGTATACTTTTCGTTAGACGTAATATAAAACTGTTTTCGGATTAGTTGAGTGAGTAAGTTGTATACCATTAGACTAGTGACAGGATGGCATGGGCAGATTCCATGAGGGATATGTTTTCATATGCATTGGATTGGCCGTTTTTGCCGACAATGGTAAACGATCGGTGATCTTGCCCAATCGCATCAGGGGTATTAGCAATAATGTAGTCACAGTTTTTGCGAGTGAGTTTTTCCTGGGCTGAAGTGGTCAGGTTGGACTCGGATTCAAGGCAGAATCCAACAACCAGTTGATTTTCGGTTCGAGGGACATTGGCCAAAAGGTCTTTTGTAGGGGTGAGTTGTAGGGTTAAGTCGCCATCCCGTTTAAGTTTTTGAGAAGCGGGCGAACTAGGGGTAAAATCAGATACCGCTGCTGCCATAATGAGTGCATCTGAGTCGCCTACGGATTGTTCCAGCGCCTTTTCCATAGATTGAACGGTAGGGGTATGGATACTGGTTACCAATGCGGACTCATGTGGGGTAGTACTTAGTAATGTGACTTGAGCACCGGCCAATGCGGCGGTAGTCGCAAGGGCGTTTCCTAACTTGCCTGTAGAAGCATTCGTGATGGTTCTTATGGAGTCGATGGGTTCTTGTGTTCCACCCGACGTGATTAGAATGGTTTTGTTGCTTAGGTCGAGTTGAGTGAGTTGCATGAGCTGGATTTTGGCCAGAATTAAGGCTGTATCGATCATTCGTCCAGCACCTACATCTCCACAGGCGAGTGGTCCGCTGACGGGGCCCAAGAATTCCACGCCATAGCTTTTGAGAGTAGCTACATTGGCTTGTGTAATGGGGTTCTCCCACATCTCTGTATGCATGGCAGGGACGATTAGTTTGGGGCCTTGGTAAGCTAAAAAAGCAGCGGTTAAACTGTTGTCTGCGATTCCATGGGCACATTTGGCAATGGTGTTCGCTGTCGCCGGAGCAATGACAAAACAACTAGCGTTCTTAAGGTTAGCCAGGTGAGCAATGCCTTCTTCATAACCATTTTTAATTAGTGGCGCCGATTCTGCGACTGTTGCAATAGTAGTGGCTGTAACGAACTCTAAAGCGGAAGTCGTCATGATAGGGTTTACCTCAATGTCTTGGTTTCGACATGAGCGAATGAGTTCAGGTATTTTGTAAGCTGCAATTCCACCGGTGATACCGAGGATTACTTGAGTGGGTCCAGAATTAAGCGCTAAGAGATTTCTTTTTGCTTTTGGTTTCTTTTTTGCTGGACGCATCTTTATTTTGCTCATCAGTGGGTTCTTCTACAAGAATATCCGTATCAATAAGATCGTTAATTTCATCTAAAAGAACTTCGTTTTCTGATTTGTGGTTTTCAAACTGCAAGCTGAGTTTCTCTTGCTGAAACTCTTTAAGCGCTGTAATGATCATTGTTGTATCTTCTTCGTTTGTTTCGATAAGTGGACGGGCACCTTCTTTTAGTTGACGAGCACGCTTAGCGGCAGCAACAGTAAGTAAGAAACGGTTAGGAATCTTGTCAGTGATGTCAGAGATAGTGAGTTTGTCTTGTTGTTTTTTGGTTTCCATAGGAGACCCTCCACTTGACCTTAAATTAATGGCCGAATTATTCCTCTAGATTATCTAGTATATTGCTGATTTCTTCAATGGCCTTTTTGAGGTCGTCATTCACTACAACATGGTCATACTTTTCAGTGGCGGCCATTTCCTGTTTTGCTGTGGCCAATCGCTTTTGGATTACCTCTGTCGCTTCGGTATCCCTTTTGTGAAGCCTTTCGGAGAGAATCTCGAGGCTAGGTGGGGCAATAAATATGGTTACGAGCTTGTAGTTTTGTTGCCGGAGTTTCTCTGCCCCTTGGATATCGATTTCTAATAGAACGTTATTTCCGTTTTGGAGGAGTGGCAAAATTTGTGATTTGAGTGATCCATAACAATTGGTATGAACTTGGCACCATTCCAAGAAGTCATCCTCTATGATGGCATGATCGAACTCAGTGTTGGACATGAAATAGTAGTTTTCACCATGGACTTCATTCTCACGAGGCTTACGTGTTGTTGCTGATACAGCAATTCTAAGATTGGGACGACAATCCAATAGCGCATTGATTAATGTGCCTTTTCCAACGCCTGAAGGGCCAGAAATAATGACAATGCTGCCGGGGGTTTTGATCATGTCTCAATTATAAGTGGAAAGGTTGTAAGCTGCCACTAATTTGGCGAATTGACCAATTGTAGCTCCGCTTTTTGTACTCGAAGTGCATGGACGCCCTTAAAGGCGGATCTGAATCTTATAAAAAAACTTAAATGGGGTGAATGATGGGGCTACACCCCAAAAAGTTGCTACGCACCTACTTTTTTGTCGAGTGCTAATCGCTTAATCCTAACGGCACGATTTAGCTTCTCCTAAAAAGTTCCGGGGACCCCGATCCTATTATATTTACGGCCGAAAGGCCGAAGGCTTCTCGCCCAACATACTATCCTTAATCATTTCCATTAAAAATCCCTTTCAGATTAGCTTCTAGACGATTGAATTTATATCGCATAAATGATTGAGGCTAAAGTTAATCTGAAAGGGACTTTTTTGGAAATGGGGTGAATGATGGGGCTCGAACCCACGACCACCGAGACCACAACCCGGGGCTCTACCAACTGAGCTACATCCACCGCAAGAACTAACATTGTAATAAGAAAATCCCAAAGAGAAAAGCCTCAACTCAAAATGATATACTTGGGCTATGTCAAAAGAGACTCGATACGAGGAGATTAGATGTGTTTTGGATGCCGCTGGTATTTCTATTACACCACCAAAACCTATTCAGTATGGATTGCAATGTACTGTGTCCAAATCGGACTTGAAGGGTGTGTTGCGTGTCTATCAAGGTAAAAAAGGGGTTAAGACAGACCTGTCTGGCATTAAGGAACAAGGATTGAAGTGGTTGATCGCCGATGCGTTGGGTATCGTGCTTGAGGAAGGTACTAGTGCACCAGCTGCGAAAGGGCTTGTGGATCCGCAAAAAGAACCGCTCCCTATTATTGGCGTTGATGAGTCAGGGAAAGGGGACTACTTCGGACCATTGGTGATTGCGGCTGTTTATGTGGATGATGTCTTGGCCAAGACGCTTAAGGAATTGGGTGTACAAGACAGTAAGCTCCTAAATGATTCTAAGATTGCGGAACTATCCCATGTGATTCAACAGAACTGTCCACATTCGGTAGTGGCGATAAATAATGATCGCTACAACACGCTTTATGCCAAAATCAAAAACCTCAACAAGCTATTGGCTTGGGGGCACGCGCGATGTATCGAGAACGTTTTGGAGAAGCAGGACTGTCCTACCGTGTTATCCGATCAGTTTGGGGGGCCTCATTTGGTGCCTAATGCGTTATTAGAAAAAGGCAGGACGATTAATCTGCTACAACGTACCAAGGCAGAATCGAATATTGCGGTTGCCGCGGCCAGTATTGTCGCCCGCGACGTGTTCGTGAAAGGGATTGCGGCGTTATCGCGTAAGTGGGCCTTAACTTTCCCAAAGGGTAATTCCCCTGCAGTGACTTCTGCGGGTAAGTTGTTTTTAAGGACTCATGGCCACGACCTTCTAGGTGAGGTTGCTAAGTTACACTTTAAGACTACAGACGGGCTTATGGAATAATCGCAAATTTTCCTTTTTGGAGGACTTTGCCATTGTTGCTAATTAAGAAGAAGTAGACACCTGCGGATAGGTCATAGCTCATGGTGTAGTAGTTGAGGGTTAGCTTGTTGTAACCGAATACGCCCCCAGGGGTTCCTGCCTTAAAGGTGTTCTGAAAGACGCGATGACCGAGCATGTCATATATCTGGACTTCCGTATCCATATTCTTAGATAACATATAGCCCAGTTCAGTTCCGTCTGAGAGACGAAATGGATTGGGGTAGATGAGTGCCTTCCCGATGATTTCTGGTTCCACCGCTTCGAATATGTCGATGTAATTAACGATTTGAATGTGGTTTTCGGGGCTTAGTGTTGTGTTAGCAATATAGCGATATTTGACCTTGAGTGCGACTAATCCATGTTGAAATGACCCGTCTGCCGACCCTAGGTTTTTTTTGTTATTGTTATTGGAAATTACGGCTTGGCTTGTGTTTAATAGTGAGTTTAATGACACACTTTTGAGTTGGATTCCGGCATGCGCCAATGGGGCACTTATCAATAAGATGAGTAGTGCCAAAAGGCTGTGTTTAGCTCTCGTATATAAATAACTCATAGTCATAGGTCCTACTAGAGTTATACCCGAGTGTGACCAGGCTCAAACATTTAGTGTTGTCGTAGAAAAGTTTTTAGACGTTGTCGCCCATTTCTATTTGGAGTGGCTCATCCTGAGGAATGAATCTGTCTGGATTTCTTCTAAGGGTTACCGTTACTGGGGAGGTTGGTGTTTTTCCATTTCCATTTCCATTTCCATTACCATTACCATTACCCTGACTTTGGTTGGGGGGGGTCGGATCGATTTTAGCTGCTTTGGATTTACAGCAAATTGAGTAAAGTAATCCGAGGACTATAAAAGTTGCCGCTGCACCCCCAACGCCTAGTTGTAGTCCATTTTTGTAGGCATCAGCAATGTTTTTGTCTGAGCTTTCTTTGAGTTCACAAGCATATTTGGCATAGTCCCCAAGGTAAGGCGCCTCGCCTTCAATAAATGAATCGTAAGAATTA
>JABISL010000013.1 GCA_018700055.1 bacterium
AATGTAGGTAATACTGGGAAGCTTGATCTAAAGAATGCCTTGGCTTCGGTTGGTGGAGACATGACTAACGATGGCACTCTTGGCGGTAGAGATAGTATGTGGACTATCGAAGGGACCTTGGAAAATAACAGCATGATTGATACCGAGGGATACATGTCCTTCTCGGCGGATACGATAAAAAACAATAGAGGCGCTAGTATGTCAGGCGATGTCTTGGACCTTTTCGCTAAAAAGGACATTATTAATAGTGGCGGGGCGATTAACGCCAAAGAAGGGCTTTTCTTAGAGACAGAGACCGGTGACATCATCAACGAGAGTCTAATCGAACGAACGGGCGATTCTAGAAATTACGCTGAGAGTGTATCCGCGATGGGGAGTATTGGGTCAGACGGCGTTTTAAGCATTGATTCCGGGCGGGACTTTAAAAATATAGGCGGCAATCTAACTTCCAAAGGTGCGGCGAGTATTTCAGCTGATCGAGATGTAAGTTTTGAGACCTTGGAATTAGAAACACGTAGGGAACGAAAGTGGACCAAGAAAAAAAGTTGGGGCCGATCAACGACTTATGTTCAGAGGGATGAGACTGTGACCAATGTTCAAGGGGATGTGTCGTTTGGCAGTGATTTGGCGATTTCCTCAGGTCGTGATGTGACATTGATTGGGAATAAGATGGATATTGCTGGGGCGGGGTATGTAAGCGCTGGGCGTGACTTCAATGCCTATGATGCCCAAGATTCGACGTATTCCCATCGTGAGAAACGAAAAAGTTCGGCATTTGGGAAGAAAAAAACCAAAAGAAAGTCGAGGAATAATACGAGTATTTCGAGCGAGTTGATTTCACGTGAGAGTAACCTAAGTATTGATGCGGGTAATAATATTAATTTGGTTGGAAGTAAGATCGGGTCTGCGGGTGTGACTCGACTCAAGGCCAAGAATGATATTAACGTGTCAGCGGGCCGTAATGAAAGTTGGACGGAAACAGTTGTAGAGGAGTCAGGGGTAAGTGCCAGTGACGGCAACGTTGGAATGAGTACGGAGACCGATACTACGAAAACAAATAATACAACACTGTCTGCTTCCGAAATTTATGGCGACGGTGGGCTAGTTATCGAGTCGGGGAACGATATCAACATGGGGGGAGGTACCCAGTTGAATTCCGCATTAGGTGACATTCGCTTAAAGGCGGAGAATGATGTAAACCTCATGGCAGGAAGTAATACATCATCCACACAACATGACAGTTCAAAAGTGGGAGTATCGACTAGCTTGAGTAGCGCGAAGGCAGAACTCAGTGTGGATAATAAATCCGATAGTTCTGAACGGAGTACATTACTGGGGACTAAGATTAATGCCGGAGGTAACTTTGTTGTTGAAGCCGGTAACGATGTGGTTATTGATGGCGCCACAGAGGTTAATACGGGTGGGGATATCAGACTTAAAGCGGGTCGAGATGTTCGGTTGTTAGAAGCCTTTGCAACGGCTAGTAGCGAATCAGATGAAACCCATAGTTCTCTTGGCTTAGAAGGAAGTAAGGTGACTGGAAAAATGTCTAATGATAGACGCACCAGTCGGAGTCAGACTAGTGTGGCATCGGCGTTTAATGCTGGCGGAGGCTTTTCTGCAGAGGCCGGACGAGATATTGATATGGCCGGCGGCGTTAACATTGATGCAGATACTATCGACTTAACAGCGGTTCGGGATATTTCTATTAGAGCAGGTAAAAGCACAAGTGCTCAAGAATCGGAGAATATGTCCGGGTCAGTCAGTTATGACGTTGCTTCTCAAGGGGTGGATGTGGCATTAGCTGGCGGGTCCTCCAAGACTACAAGTACGACGTACTCCAATAGTAAGCTAAATGCCCGAAACGGATTTACACTAAATGCGGGGAGAAACACGTCAATGTCAGGTGTAGATATTGAAGCGGAAACAGTTGATATGACTGTGGCCGGGGACTTTTCTTTTGAGTCCGTCCAAAACAAATCGGATCATAATAGTGTCCAAGCCAGCCTTCAAGTCGGAAAATCAGGCGCCGGAGGCTCAGCTAGTTTTGCGAACAGCAAGCGTCGGTGGGTGGATGACCAGAGTGGTATAACTGGTCGAAGCAAAGTTAATATTAATGTGGGCGGTCACACTGATATAAAGGGAGCCACCATAGCTGCCGATAATAATGAGCTTACGATCACTACAGAAACACTTTCTGTGAGTGCTATAAAAGATATCGATGAAAAGAACGGATTTGGAATAGGGGGAGGGAAGGGGGCAGATGGAAAGAAACAAAGTCCACATGTATCGGCTGAATATTTTGAAATGGAAGGTGTAACGAGAGGGACTATAGGCGCCGGGAATATTCAAACTAAAAGCGATACATCTGGTATTAATAGAGACCTAAGTCGGGCTCAGAAAACCTATGAGTCTGTTGGGTTTAACATTCAGGTTGATAAAGTTCTTGTGGACGATCTTAAGAGTATGAAGAAGGATGTTCAAAATCTAGGTCAGACAGTTTCTGATGTTGCTACGTCGACTAAAGAAGAACGAAGATCCTTTGTCTCAGATGGGATATCTGGACTTAAGGATGGTGTAAAATCCGCTTACAACACAACCAAGGAAGGGGTTACAGCAGTAGGGAAGTCTACTCCTACAGCACTCCGTGAACTAGGGGGGAATAATAAAGATACTCGCACTGTAAAAGAAACGGTTGGCGATTTGACTGAGGCTGTTAAAACAGTCAAGCAGACTGTAGAAATGGTTCATCAATATTCGACGACGATTAACGAGGCGCAAGAGGCGGTTACTACAACCACAGAAGCCTTCGAAGAAATTTCTGATGGAAAGGATCTATTAGACACTTATCGAAAAACACGATCAGCTTTTGATCATGCCAATACTTCCGTTGATCAAACAGAAGTAAATATTGAGGCTACAGAGAAGGCCATTGTGAAGGTTTCTGAGCAAAACGAATCGGAAAATAATCGTCTTTCGACACAAATTGAAACCGATGACAGTAATTTGGGGGACCTAAAATCGTTTGCAACTGGTCTATATGAGGATGGGCGTTCCGTAAAAAATCATTTTGATGAGGGGAAAGACAAAACAGTCCAAGCGCTGAAGGATTCTGTAGGGTTAGGTGCGGCGGAGCTTGTTAATAGTCGCGCAAACGATGGCGTCAGTCTTGCACCCAAAAACATAGGAAATGCCTTGAATACGATAGATAATTTAGTCGATATTGCAGATGCGACTATGAAAACTGCAGAGTCTATAAAAACAGTGAAAGCGTCTGCTAAAAATTTAGCCTCAACGGTATCTAGTGGCGAATTGAGTTTAGAGACGTATCAGTCTGCCTCACGCAGACTTGTCCGGTTAAATACAAACCTAGAGACTAGTGGCTCGAAAACACAAGATTTTAACAAGGCCGTTAAGTCCACTCAGAAGTACAATCAAGCGCGTCATAATCAACGAAGTGGAGAACAAGTAACGACAACTAAAGTAGATAGTGTAGATAGACACTTAATAGGTCCTACAACTGAGTTAAGGAATGAATCTTGGTTTAGGGTAGGAAAAGAAGGGTTTAAAACGATTGGGTCTACATTTAGCGGTGTTGGGAAAATCAATGAGAGTGACAATGTTTTTGATAAGTATCGTGCTGCTCGATCGACAGGAAAGGACCTTAACTCTGGAACACAAAAGACTTGGGATGTAATTAAGAAGACTGGATTGGGGAGAAAAATTCACTCAATTAAAAAGAACTCCAAAGACAAACAAGCCGAAACAAAACCCACAATCCAAACAAATCAGTTACAAGCCAGTATTTAGTAGCTAACTAAAGCAACTTAAACGTTACCGTAAACCGGAAGAGGGAGTCGTCTTCGGTGGTGCCGGGATGATAGACAGGTAAAGAATAGCTCAGAGTGTAGCTTGTGGGGCTACCATAGTAGTTGAGTCCAATGGTGGCGCCACTCATGGTTCCATCTACACTACGATCCTTGCTCCTCACATGACCGGAATCAAAAGCCGCATACAGACTTGCGCCTGTGAATAGTTTTTGAAAATAAGGCTGAGCCGCTAAGCTTGCGGGGGAAAAGGTGAGCTGGCTACGCATGTAATGGCCGTAGTCCCCTTGAAGAGATGTCCCATCATAACCGCGTACAGTGTAGTTTCCACCAATACTGATTTGTTCGGAGGAGAAGGTTGCCTTAGGTGCATAGTGTCCGTGTAAGTTACTGCTAAATGATAGCGGGATTCCCAATAATTTGAATGAATTGGAATAGGATAGGTCGCCAGTGTATTTTACAAATTGGGCATGAGGGTCAGTATTGATAATGCTAGAGTCATCTCGACTGGCATCTCCTATACCTAGTCCTTCGTGATAGGTACCTGTAAGGCCAAGAGTCCCTAATTGAGTAGTGAATGATTGAGTAAGACCAATAGAGCTTATTATTAGTGTTCTAGAGCCAGTGTCACTTTTTACATCTTCAATGAAGCTTTCCGTATCCTTATAATTGAGACTTCCAGACAGGCTGGTTTTACTGCCGCTGGTACGGAGTAGGGTATGCGCCAGTGTTGTTGTCCAATTGGTGGACCCTCCAGAACTTTCAAACGTGGTATTACTTCCCGTGATTAAGGATCTATAATCAAAAGCACTAAAGTTAACGGTGAAAAGACTGTAACCGAAGGGGACTGTCATCGTAATCGCAGAGGATTTGTTATTGGATCCCGCATCTCCCAAGTCCTGACTGTAGTTTACATACCAATTGTCATAGATGCCCAAAAAGTTGTCTCTAGAGAAATCGAATCGGTGGGGGTAAGCCCCAAATAGACGACTGCTTGAGGTGTCGTATCCCATTGAAATAGTATAGGCATTCCCACTAGTTGTTTTTAGTTCAATAATCGAATCACCCATTTCTTTTCCAGGAATAAATGCAGAGGTTACATTATAGGCGTTTAGACGATTTAATTGGTCCAATCCTTGTTCAATGTCGCGCATGTTTAATAGTCTGCCTTTTCCAGTGGAAAAGGGAATCCATAGTGGGGGATGATTTCCTTTAAACCGAATGGTTTCAATCTTTCCCTCAATGACTTGCACGATCAGGGTTCCATTAGTTAGGTTTTGTTGGGGGATTACGGCACGACTTGTTACATATCCTTTTGAAATATATAGGTTAGTGGTCTCTCGAATTAACTGATTAATATCATTTAGATCCATTGTGGTATTTATCCAACGATGAGTTAGCTGGTAACGGTCCATGCGATCCAGCGTTGTGGCTCCTTTG
Organism: bacterium; assembly: GCA_018700055.1. GTDB lineage: Bacteria > Margulisbacteria > Marinamargulisbacteria > UBA817 > JABISL01 > JABISL01. The sequence goes on from JABISL010000013.1 coordinate 5,268, forward strand.
AATACTATGGTAGAAATATCAAAGGAGGGTAGTTGACCTTGTTTCTTTTCTTTTTCTGGGAGAAGTGTAGACGAAGTTTGTTTTGGGCGTTGGTCTTGTTGGTGCTGGTCACGAAGGGTGGCTTCGCTTTTTAAGCGATTCTGAAACTCTTGCAGAACACGTTGCTGTTCCTTAAATGCACTCGCTTCTTCTTCGGCGGTAATATCCGATTGGGCATAGCCAATGGAGGCACTTAAAAAAAGCAGTAATAAAACAATCCAACTTTTACGCATTACGTCAGTCTACCAGGTTAGAATATTAACGTTTCTTAATCCCGTGATCGTAACTTCATAAGAAGTCGCAAGATTTCCATGTAGAGCCACACAAGAGTGACCATGAGTCCAAACGCACCATACCATTCCATATAAGCGGGGGCGCCAGATTCAGCGCCTTGCTCGATGAAGTCGAAGTCCATGACGAGGTTAAGTGCCGCTAAGCCGCATACGAAGAGGCTAAATCCAATGGCCATGATGCCATTGCCATGAAAAAGAGGGAACGAGACACCAAAGAATGAGGCGATGAAAGTAATCCCGTAGAAAACCATTAACCCCATCATTGCCGCGGATAGTCCCAATTTGAAGTTTTCGGTTGGTGCGATGATTTTGGATTTATAAAGAAATAACATCCCCGTAAATGTGGCGAAGGTTAGTCCCACGGCTTGCATAACGATTCCAGGGTACTGAAATTCGAACATAGCGGAGATGCCCCCTAAGAATAATCCTTGGCAGGTAGCATAGAGAGGTGTCGTAAAAGGTGACCATTCTTTTTTGAATATCGTTACAATACTCAAGATGAAACCAATGATGGCGCCACCAATAACAAGGCCGTTAACACCTGAGGGGCTTTCGGCTTGAAAGTATTGTCCCCAGGTATAAGACGCCCCCATTAATAAGAAGAGGAAGCTGACTAAGGTTTTGTTTACGGTGCCTTGAAGTGTCATTGTCGCTGAGCCAACAGCGGAACTCACTGAGTTAAATACTTTGGCGTTTAAGGCGGGGTTGGCAGATTTCATCATCATTAGTTAGTTCTCCTAAGGTTACAAATAGTTACAAGTTATTAAGATAAGCTATTCAGGTCTCTTATCAGTTGGCGATAAGCTGAGTTAAGTTGGTGGTAGATTTTTCCCATTACACGGGCCAATTTGGGAAGGTCCTCGGGTTTCAGGAACAGAACGAAAACAACACCGATTACTAATAACTCGCTCATGCTCAATCCAAACATCAGCGCCCTCCAAATCCACAGATCTTAGCGATCAGGATGGTCACGAAATACAATCCTATTAAAGGAAGCGCCAGGCCAACCTGAGAAATGATGTCAGGAGGAGTCACAATAGCACAGAGAATAAACGTCCCCAGGATAACGTAGCGTGACGCCTTCCAGAGTGCTTTGCGAGAGACAATGTTAAGTGCCAGCAAGAACTCTAATAGGATGGGTAGTTGAAATAATAATAGGGTGTAGATAATGAACTGAAGGATTGTGGAGATATTACTTTGGAAATTTAACATAACCTTCACATTCGTCGGGACAAACCCAGAAGTGGTTAAAAAACTGACCATCAACGGAATGATTTTGGAATAACTGATAAACAAACTACCGATAACCAATAAGAAGCTAACCAGGAGAGCAATGGCTAACCACCATTTTTCGCGACGTTTAAGCGCGGGGACGACAAAGTATATAAAGGTAAATAGATGGATCGGGAATGACAGAATGGCTCCCAATATTAGAGATAACTTGAACTTCATCACAAATCCTTCCGACAAGGTATGGATAAAAAGAGCTTCTGAAGACCCGCCCATTAATGGTAAAAATGGGGCAATTAGGAAGGGGATGACTTCCGCATAAATAAAAAAACCACCGATCATCCCTAGTCCCAATCCTATTAAAGAAATAAACACACAGCGCTTGAGGACTCGGAAGTGGTCCAGTAGTGGCATGTCATGATCAAAATTGGTGCTCGAAACGATGGAATTGCTCATTGAAAATATATTATCGCTTACAATAGTCAACGCGACAAACCCATGCTATTCTTTTACCTCAAATGGACAGAAGTATTAAACTTGTTTTGGAAGATGGAAAAGTGTTTGAAGGGCGAATATTTTCGGCCTCGGGTGAACGCTATGGAGAACTTGTTTTTAATACTGCGATGTCGGGCTACCAAGAAGTCCTAACCGATCCATCATATGCCAAGCAAATGGTAATGATGACTTACCCATTAATTGGAAACTATGGGGTGAATGAAGAGGATGTCGAATCCAACTCACTATTCTTGGAAGCGTTGATCGTTCGAGAGTACACAGATGAATACAGTAACTTCCGAGCGACTGGATCTCTAAAAGAGTATTTGGATCATTACAATGTATTGGGTGTGGAAGGCTTTGATACTAGAGCTATCACACGATATGTTCGTGAAAAGGGGTCTCAAAGAGCATTGCTGAGTAACGAAAAAGTTAGTGAAAAAGCATTGATTGAAAAGGTAAAGGCAAGCCAGGGAATGGCGGGATTAAATGTCGCATCGCAGGTAACGTGTTCTACAGCCTATGATTGGAAGGTGCCTGAGAAACCTAAATATAAGGTGGCGGTTCTCGACTTTGGCGTTAAATGGAATATTTTAAGACAGTTACAAGCCCATGGATGTGAGTGTAAGGTGTTTCCAGCAGATACCCCGGCTCAGACTATTTTGGATGGTGGGTTTGATGGATTATTCTTGTCCAATGGACCAGGTGATCCGGAACCCGTAACCGAAGCGATTAATACCGTTGAATCCGCACTTGGAAAACTGCCTATATTTGGAATTTGCTTAGGGCACCAGATTTTGACCCATGCTTTAGGTGGGAAGACGTATAAATTGAAGTTTGGTCATCATGGGGCAAATCATCCGGTCAAACAACTATCTACCGGTAAGGTGGAGATTACTTCCCAAAATCACGGGTTCTGTGCCGATGAGGACTCCTTTGGGGATGACATTGAGGTTACTCACCGTAACTTATACGATGGTACCAACGAAGGTATCCGCCATAAGACGCTGCCCGCGTTCTCCGTTCAATATCACCCTGAAGCATCCCCTGGACCGCATGACTCCCACTACTTATTTCAAGACTTTATTAGACTTATGGAGACTTCCCAAAATGACAGCTGATCTTTCCCCGATTGAAGACGAATCTGATGACCATTTCCGAGATGAATGTGGTGTGTTTGGTGCTTATGGTAGTAAGGAAGCAGCCAATTTATGCTACTTCGGATTATATTCTCTCCAGCATCGTGGACAAGAAAGTGCCGGAATAGTATCTAGAGATTCACGACGATTCTATGTGCTTAAGGAAATGGGGTTAGTCTCAGAGGTATTTAATCCTGACAATATGAATTACCTTAAAGGAACGAGTGCGATTGGCCATGTGCGTTACTCAACAACTGGCGATTCTGAACAGCGTAATATTCAACCTTTATATAGTAAGACCTCCAAAGGTAAGCTAGCGATTGCTCATAATGGCAACCTGACTAACGCTTATAAACTATATGCAGAGCTCCAAAAAGAAGGGGCTCTTTTTCAATCGACTGTGGATTCAGAAGTGATATTGCATTCGGTTGCTAGATCCAAGAAGCCTCATATTAAGGATGCAATGCTTGAGACTTTGGCAAAAGTGGATGGGGCCTATTCATTAGTGGCCCTAACCGATTCCGGGTTAATTGCAGCAAGAGATCCTTGGGGATTTAGACCATTAGTTCTTGGTAAAAAGGGAGATACTTATGTAGTGTCTTCAGAAACGTGTGCTCTAGACTTGATCGCGGCTAAGTATATTAGAGAGATTGAACCGGGTGAATTGATTCAAATCGATGATGAAGGGGTTCACTCTTACCGAATTCCTCGAGAAACACGCAAGGCGTTCTGTGTATTTGAGCATGTTTATTTTGCGCGTCCGGACAGCATCATCTTTGGCGAAAACGTTCATTTGGTCCGAAAAGAGTTTGGCAGAATGTTAGCGAAAGAGCATCCTGTTGAAGCTGATTTGGTCATGTCTATTCCTGATTCCGGTAACATTGCGGCTCTCGGGTATGCTGAAGAATCCGGTATTCCATTTGAATTTGGTATGACCCGAAATCATTATGTGGGACGAACCTTTATTCAGCCGCAACAAAAAATCAGAAACTTAAGTGTAAAAGTAAAACTGAATCCGATTAAAAGTGTAATTGCAGGTAAGCGGATTGTAGTCGTGGATGATTCTATCGTTCGTGGAACGACATCCAAGTTAAGAGTGTCATCATTAAGAAACGCTGGAGCAAAAGAAATCCATTTGCGTATTTCGTCCCCACCAATTACTAATCCATGTCACTTTGGTATTGATACCCCAAACAAGGACAAATTGGTTGCAAACAGCCGTACCCTGCAGGAAATCTGTGAGTATGTTGGTGCGGATAGTTTAGAATATATCGCCAAGGACAAAATGTTAGAGGCTATTAAGACAGTTGAACCAGAAAACTTCTGTACGGCTTGTTTTGATGGAAAATACCCAATCAAGGTCCGTAAAAAAGGCAAGCTTATTTTCGAGAAGGAAAAGATTACTCAATATGCCAAAGCGTAACGATATTAAAAAAATATTATTGATTGGCTCGGGCCCCATTATTATTGGGCAGGCCTGCGAGTTCGACTATTCTGGCACGCAAGCCTGTAAGGCGTTGCGTGAAGAAGGGTATGAAGTGGTACTGGTTAACTCTAACCCCGCGACGATTATGACGGATCCTGAGACCGCAGATAAAACATATATTGAGCCGCTAACCGTAGAGGCTGTTACTCGAATCATTGAACTCGAACGTCCAGACGCGATACTTCCTACAGTAGGTGGCCAGACTGGATTGAATTTGGGAATGGACCTCGATAAAAATGGGGTGCTCAAAAAATATAACGTAGAGATGATTGGCGCAAATGCCGAGGTAATTGAGAAAGCTGAAGACCGAAATAAGTTCAAAGCTGCGATGACCAAGATTGGATATAGCGTTCCAAAGTCTGAGATTGCTCGAACATTAGATGAAGCTAGAAAAGTGTCTGAAACAATCGGGTTTCCTTGTATCATTCGAGCCGCATTTACTATGGGTGGTACAGGTGGCGGAATTGCTTATAACATCGAAGAGTTAGAATCCATTGCCGCTAACGGTATTGATAAGAGCCCTATATCAGAGATTCTGATTGAACAGTCTGTATTGGGTTGGAAAGAATATGAACTAGAAGTAATGCGTGACAAGGCGGATAACGTCGTAATCGTGTGCTCTATTGAGAACTTGGATCCTATGGGCGTCCACACAGGCGATTCGATTACAGTTGCACCTGCCCAAACACTCACTGATAAAGAGTATCAAATGCTAAGAAACGCGTCTTTGGATGTCATGCGCGAAATTGGGGTAGAAACTGGCGGGTCTAATGTTCAGTTTGCGATTAACCCTGATAACGGGGATATGATTATTATTGAAATGAATCCTCGAGTATCCCGTAGTTCCGCTTTGGCATCGAAGGCCACGGGATTTCCGATTGCTAAGCTAGCGGCTAAGTTAGCTGTTGGCTATACATTAGACGAACTAACGAACGATATAACCAAAAATACACCGGCTTGTTTCGAGCCAACTTTAGACTACTGCGTGGTTAAAATTCCTCGATTTAACTTTGAGAAGTTTCCCAAATCCAAACCTGAGTTGGGGGTATCTATGAAGTCTGTTGGTGAGGCAATGGCCATTGGAAGAACATTTAAAGAAGCGATGCAAAAAGCCCTTCGTTCACTCGAAACCAAACGATTTGGGTTTGGCTTTGATGGCAAAGATCTTCAAGATATCTCTGACGAAACACTGTTATACAAGCTAACTGTTCCCAACCCAGACCGTCTGGAATATGTGTTTTACGCAATGCGGTCAGGAATGACTCTAGAGAAGTTACACGATATTAGTAACATCGACCCATGGTTCCTCACGCAATTGGCTGCCCTTATTAAGGAAGCCGACCAAGTAACTGATACGGAAGAGAGTATCAAAAGTGCTAAACAGAAAGGGTTTTCGGATGTTCAATTAGCACGACTGCTCAATTACGAAAATGAAAAAACGTTTCGTAAGCGACGAAAAGAGTTGGGGGTTAAGCCCACTTTTAAGATTGTAGATACATGTGCGGGGGAATTTGAAGCCCAGACACCTTATTTTTATTCCACGTATGAAGAAGAAGACGAGAGTCGTGAGACGTCTAAAGACAAGGTCATGATTTTAGGTGGCGGTCCCAATCGTATTGGGCAGGGGATTGAGTTTGATTATTGTTGCGTTCATGCGTCTTATGCCATCCGTGAAGAAGGGATGGAAAGCATCATGGTGAATTCCAACCCTGAAACAGTATCCACTGATTTTGATACTTCAGACAAATTGTATTTTGAACCACTTACATATGAAGATGTGCTTAATATTTATGAGGCAGAAAAACCAAAGGGTGTGATCGTTCAGTTTGGCGGCCAAACACCGCTTAACTTAGCAGATAGACTGGAGCAAGCCGGGCTTACTATATTAGGGACATCCTATGACAGTATTGATAGAGCAGAAGATAGAGAGCGATTCCAGGAGATGATCCAAAAGCTTGACCTACTTCAACCCGATAATGGAACAGTAACGACGACGGAGCAGGCGATTCAAGTAGCGAATCGTATTCATTACCCTGTGCTCGTTCGTCCTTCCTATGTATTGGGCGGCGCATCCATGGAGATTGTTTATTCAGACAAAGATTTGGCAACCTATATGGACCGTGCAATTGCAACGTCCCCAGATCATCCTATTTTGATCGATAAATACTTAGAAGAAGCCATCGAAGTAGATGTCGATGCATTGTCTGATGGTAACGAGTGTGTTGTCGCAGGAATCATGGAGCATATTGAAGAAGCAGGAATCCATTCAGGAGACTCAGCCAGTGTATTACCACCTCATTCCATCTCAGCTGAAATAATTGAGACAATCCGCCAAGCAACAAAGGCTGTCGCAATAGAGTTGAAGGTCATCGGCCTTTTGAATATTCAATTTGCGATTAAGAATGACCTTGTTTATATTCTAGAAGTGAATCCTAGAGCGTCTCGAACGGTTCCTTTTGTAAGTAAGGCTACCGACATTCCTTGGGCCAAACTGGCTACGAAGGTAATGTTGGGAACTTCCATCAAAGATTTGAACGTCAAAGAGGTTGTTCCGAAGCATGTTTCTGTAAAAGAATCAGTATTCCCATTTAACCGATTCCCTGAAGTAGATACTATTCTTGGCCCTGAGATGAAATCTACGGGTGAGGTCATGGGTATAGATAAAGAGTTTGGAATGGCATTTATTAAGGCACAAATGGCAGCTGGACAGCATATTCCCAAATCAGGATCTGTATTTATCAGTGTCAAAGATAGTGATAAAACAAAAATTCTAGAAAGTGTTCGAATCTTAGCGAAATGTGGGTACACATTAATTGCTACGACTGGTACCGCCGCTTACCTATCTGAGAATGGAATCCCTTGTGATACGGTGAAAAAAGTATACGAAGGTCGCCCAAATGTAGTTGATAAGCTCAAAAACGGTGAAGTACAATGGGTAATAAATACACCTTCCGGGAAGAATCCAATCAAAGATGAGATTGTTATTCGGCAGGTGGCGTATCAATTAAATATTCCAGTAGTCACGACTAGTGCCGGTGCTATTGCTACTGTGAATGCTATTCAAGCGTATCGTAACAATGATATCGAGGTTAAATCCCTCCAATCCTATAGAGATCAGGCCAATCATGAAGTTTTCGAACCTATTCGTTCCCACTCTTAAAGAAACACCCAAAGATGCTGAGGTAGTGAGCCATCAGCTAATGATCCGTGCAGGCTTGATACGCAAAAGTGCAGCGGGTATATACAGTTACTTACCACTTGGGTTGCGTGTGATTCAAAAGTTTGAAGCCATCGTTCGTGAAGAAATGAATAAGGCAGGTGCGCAAGAGGTTTTGCTCCCGATGGTAGTTCCTGGAAAACTTTGGAAAAAAAGTGCTAGGTGGGATCAGTATGGCCGTGAGCTTCTTCGATTTACTGACCGTAAAAACCAAGACTTCTGCCTTGGACCTACACATGAAGAAGTTATAACTGAACTAATTGGCTCGCATATTACGTCTTATAAACAGTTACCTATTAATGTATATCAAATCCAGACCAAGTTTCGTGATGAAATACGCCCTAGATTTGGGGTAATGCGAAGTCGTGAGTTTGTAATGAAAGATGCGTATAGTTTTCATGAAACGCCGGAAGACTTAGATTTAACTTATGAAGCAATGCATAAAGCATATGTTCGCATCTTTGAGCGGTGCCAACTCCGGTTTAAGGTAGTGAATGCCGATTCAGGATCGATTGGCGGGAGTGAGTCCGCGGAGTTTATGGTAACGGCTGATACCGGTGAAGATGAAATACTCGAGACTGATTCTGGATACGCAGCGAATGTTGAGGCGGCAGAAACAGTGGCTATTCCTGATCCTGAAATGGAAGTCGGGCAGCCTGAGGCGATTAATACGCCAGGGACTAAGACAATTGATGCGTTGGCAACATTCCTTAATAAATCCCCAGAGACTTTGGTGAAAACGTTGATCTACATCACTGATGATCAAGAGCCCATAATGATATTACTTAGAGGCGATCATACGTTGAATGAACCCAAACTGAAAAATGTATTGAATGGAAAAGGGGTTCGCCCTGCCAAAGAAGCCGAAATCGTGGATATTTGTGGTGTAACGCCTGGATTTCTTGGTCCATTAAAAACCCAGAAACCATGTCAGGTATTAGTGGATCATTCGGTTCCTCTAAACGGTGACCTTACGGTAGGCGCTAACGAGTTAGATACTCATATTGTGCACGTTCAACTCTCAAGAGATTGTGGGCTGACTGAGCGATATGACCTACGAAATGCCGTTCCTGGTGATGAGTCGCCTCAGGGTGGTACTTACAAGAGTACGAGAGGCATTGAAGTCGGACATATATTCAAGCTGGGAGATAAGTACTCTTTAGCGATGGATAAGACTTTTTTGAATGCTAATGGCAAAACTGCTCCGTTTATAATGGGGTGTTATGGAATAGGGATTGGCCGAACTGTGGCGGCCTCTATTGAACAATGTCACGATGAAAAAGGCATAGTTTGGCCAACAGAACTAGCACCGTTTCATGTTGACGTGATCGTAGCTAAGCCCAAGGATCCAGAGCATACGGCCATCGGTGATCAACTTTATAAAGCATTATTGGATAGCCAGTGGGACACCATTCTAGATGATAGATCAGATATCAGTGTTGGGGTTAAATTCAAAGATGCAGAGCTTATAGGGTTCCCTGTACAGTGTGTTATCGGAAAGATTACGTCCGAAACAGGCGAAGTAGAACTAATCAAACGAGACACAGGCGACCGAGTGTCAGTTAAGCCAGATCAAGTATTATCAACCATTAATAGTTGGTTAATCACGTGAGCGCGTTTATTCCCATTGCGATTCTCGTCGTTATTATGATGAGTTCTGGTGGGTCAAACTCAACTAGCCGAGGTAATGTAATGAGCCCTGCTAAAGGGGGGAGCCGAAATCACTTGGTGAAATCGTTTCGGAAACCTAGTTTTAAGGTCCCGAATGTAAGTATAAATCCCAGGACATTTAATGCGACTAAAGAATATCAGGCTATATTTCAATATATTACGCGCAAGTTTAAGAAAGTTACGGCTCAAGATGCCGAAAAAATTGCCAGGTATCTAGTAGAGTATGGCAAAAAACATAATATAGATCCTAAGTTTGCCGCGGCTGTAATGGCGAGAGAGTCGGGATACAACCGGTTAGCCATCAGTAAGACCGGCGCCAAAGGCTTGGGCCAAATCAAGGATTTTAACTTTAAATCATTAGACATCAAGGATCCGTATGACATCAAGCAAAATGTAAACGGGACTACCAAGTATCTAAGTAAGATGGTGGGACGGTGGAAAACCAAGTCAACCGACCCTGCATCGATGGCCTTAGCCTCTTATTTTATAGGTCCGAATGCCCTGGCTCGACAGAATGGAAAAGTAAATGCTCATACCACTACCTATGTGAATGACATTATGGGTTATTACGATGATATTAAATCCGTCCGTCGGAGAGTCTCACCAAACTAGATCGTTAGTCTTCGAAGTGGGATTAGGCCCATCCCCCCTCAGATCTTGTAAATACTCTCGAATCGAGGTACACTCATCTGTTCGAATAAATGGTTCCGGTATACCTATTAAAAATGCCGGGTAATATTACGTCGTGGAGGTTGTCTTATGGAGGGTACGAAATTAGGTCAAGATGAGGTTGTTTTTAATAATCAACTATCAGAGGAAGCTGAGAAAGTTGAGGAAACGAAACTAACAGCAACTCGCTTGGGAGAAGTGTCAGAGTTTGAGCAGAGTCTTATAGATTCATCAGGTGAAACACCAAAAGAAGCTGTAGTCAGCGTTGAGACTGTAGAAGAAACTACAACAGAGTCTCAAGAAGATATTAATGAATCAAATTTCTTTCAGGATGCTATGGAAGAAACATTTCTCTCATTTGAAGAGGGAGATATTATAAAAGGGATTGTTCGCCACGTTGAAAAGGGCGGCGTTTTAGTTGATATCAGCTACAAATCAGATGGGTTTGTTCCAAATAACGAATTCAGTAATGATCCAAATGAAACAGCAGAAAATACACTTAATCCGGGTGACCCGATTGATGTTTATATTGAGAAACTTGAGACAAAAGAAGGGTATACCCATTTGTCTCGCAAACGTGCACAACATGAGTTGGCATGGCAAGATATTGCTGATCTAGTTAAATCAAGAGAGCAAGTGTCTGTCTACGTTGCATCGCACGTAGAAGGTGGCCTTGTAGTTGAATACAAAGGTATTAAAGGATTTATTCCTGCTTCTCAAGCTGGCGAACAAGAAGGCGGCCTAGAGACTTTGGTAGGGCAAACACTTGATGTTGCTGTGATTCATTCAGATCGCAAACGTCGCAAAGTGATCTTCTCTAACCGTTTGGCTGGTCGTCGTCGACATGATGATGCACAAGTTAAGCAGTTGATGGAAGAGCTTGAAGTAGGATCAACTCGTAAAGGGATTGTTTCTAGTATCAAAGACTTTGGTGCATTCATCGATATTGGTGGCATTGAAGGACTTGTCCATATTTCAGAATTGTCTTGGACACGTGTAAGTCATCCATCAGAATTACTAGGCTTAGGAGAAGATGTTGATGTCTTCATTCTAGGTGTTGATAAAGAACAAAATCGAGTGTCATTAGGAATGAAACAACTTCAGCCAGATCCATGGGTGACTGTTGCTCAAGACTATAAAATCGGACAAAAAATCCAAGGGACGGTATCTCGTACTGTTACATTTGGTGCATTCTTGTCGATTGATGACAAATTAGAAGGACTAATTCATATTTCTGAATTGGCTAACGAGCATATTGATCAAGTAACTGACGTTATCTCTCCAGGAGACAAGGTTGATGCGGTTATTATTAAATTGCTTCCTGAAGAACAAAAAATTGGATTGAGTATCAAACGCTTGAACCAAGATTTTCCTGAAGAAACAGCTAGTGAGACATCAACTGCAGAAGTTGCTTCTGAAGCGTCTTCTGAGGTTTCTGAAACAGCTTAAACGATGAATTTTTTGTGGCCCCTTAAAAAGCGGATTGGATTAGCGCTTGGTGGGGGGGCCGCAAGAGGTATCGCTCATTTGGGTGTTATCAAAGCACTCGAGGATAATAATATCCCCATCCATTGTATTGCAGGAACTAGTTCCGGTAGTTTAGTTGGTGGACTTTATGCAAGTGGCGCTGACATAGATACAATGATTGTTAGTGTGTCGAAGATCCGTTGGATGGACTTAGCAGGGTTTCACCTTTCGTTTAGAGGAATGATGTCCTCTCGCAAGCTAGAAAGGTTTGTTTCTCGAATGGTAGGGAATATGAAGCTAAAGGACCTGAAAATCCCGTTCTGGGCATTGTCTACGGACATTTTGTCGGGCGAAGGGGTCGCATTTACGGATCCTGAGATGTTCTTAGCGAAGGCCATTCGAGCAAGTTCGTCATTCCCTGGTGTTTATAGCCCTGTAAAGATTGGTGATCGATATTATGTAGATGGCGGCGCATCGCATAATATTCCGATTGCTGAAGTCAAACAAATGGGCGCAAATGTTGTGATTGCTGTAGATGTTATTCCCAATGTTCAGTTGGATAAATTACCTAATAACTTGGCGACAATGACTGATAGAGGGTTGGATTTACTCTTACATCGTAGTGCTAAGGCCTCTTATAAATCAGCCAACATAGTTCTGAATCCAATTAACGAAAATATTAATTCATTTGATCTTAAAAAGGCAGAAAGAATGATTGAATTGGGATATCAGGCCGTTATTGATAATCTAGATCAAATAAAAAAAATAACCAAAGGGGCCAAGCCGTTAACAACTAGGCCTCCGTATATGGAGACTCCCCAACTAGCGGAGCCTTCATAGTGAGTAAAAAGGGGCATTTTGGGGGGTATGGGGGCCAGTTTATACCTGAGACCTTATATCCTGCTGTAAGAGCTCTTGAAGAGGCTTACCCTAAGATCATAAAAACAAAATCGTTTCAATCGGAACTTAAGGCATTATTAAAAGACTATGTGGGGCGTCCATCGCCTTTATATAAGGCGACTCGGTTGTCTGAAGCAGTTGGGTGTTCGGTTTATTTAAAAAGGGAAGACCTGAACCATACCGGGGCACATAAAATTAATAACACGATTGGGCAAATCCTTTTGGCCAAGCATATGGGAAAAAAGCGCATTATAGCTGAAACAGGTGCTGGACAGCATGGCGTTGCTACGGCAACTGTTTGTGCTCTTATGGGGCTTAAGTGTGTCGTATATATGGGCGAAGAAGACGTTAATCGCCAAGCTTTAAACGCGTATAGAATGAAGCTGCTTGGGGCTGAGCTGATTCCAGTGTCTCATGGGTCTAAGACCTTAAAAGACGCAACGACTGAAGCGATTCGGGACTGGATGCTAAATGTAGATGATACCTATTATCTAATAGGATCAGTAGTAGGCCCACATCCATACCCAACCATTGTTAGAGATTTTCAAGCGATTATCGGAAAAGAATCTAAACGACAGATGCGTGCTATGACGGGGGGCTTGCCCACTGCTGTTATTGCCTGTGTAGGTGGTGGGTCAAATGCAATGGGGATATTTCATTCATTTGTAAAAGAGAAGTCCGTTCGCCTAATTGCCGTTGAAGCTGGAGGGGAAGGGCTTTCGTCTGGACACCATTCAGCCTCGCTTCAAAAAGGCCAGTCTGGCATTCTTCATGGTGCCAAGTCTTATTTACTTCAAACCAAAACGGGACAAGTTCAATTGGCACACTCTATTTCGGCAGGGTTGGACTACCCAGGAGTGGGCCCTGAATTAAGTTTTTTAAAAGATGAAGGCCGAATGGAAGTGATGTCCGCAACTGATAAACAAGCCTTAGCGGCATGCCAATGGGTATCTCGTTTAGAAGGGATTATTCCAGCGTTAGAAACATCACATGCGTTTGCCGCACTCAAACAACTAAAAGGGTCTGTCAAGAAATCGGACCATATTATTGTAAATGTTTCAGGTCGTGGGGATAAGGATATGGAAACGTTAATGGCGCATGATAAGGACACGGCCTCATGAAAATAACGAAAGCGTTAATGCCCTTCCTAACCTATGGTGATCCTACACCCGCTCTTAGTTTGGTGGCGATTGAGGCCTGTTTAAAAGCGGGGGCGGATGTTATCGAAGTAGGTGTTCCTTTTTCGGACCCCGTTGCAGATGGTCCGACCATTCAAGCCTCACATCAGCGTGCATTAGCCGAGACCCCTGATTTATCCGTCCAAGACGTAATTAAGGGGATTAGTCCTTTGGTCACCAAGTATGGCAAACCCATTTTTTTGATGTTATCAGTAAACCTGATTAATCATATGGGGAGTGAAGTTTTTTTTAAACAATTGGAAAAAGGGGGCGTTTCAGGCGCGATTATTCCGGACTTATTAATGGAAGAATCTGCCGAGTATCGCAAATGGGCCAAGAAAACGGGGCGAGTTATCGCCGATTTCATAACCCCAGTAACACCTCCCACGCGGATTCAGAAAATTGTCGCTCAGAGTAATGGGTTTATCTATTTAATAGCCTCTACGGGGATTACTGGGGTGCGAGATAGAGTGGATCAGTCTCTTAAATCCATTACTAAGACCATAAGGGCGGTTAAGAATGTCCCCATTGCTGTTGGGTTTGGGATTAGTACTCCTGAGCATGTTACGTCCGTTTTAGAATTTGCGGATGGGGCTATCGTTGGGAGTGCATTAGTCGCTCAATTGGCGCAAGCTGGACGGTCCAAATCGGCGATTCAGTCGACGATGAGCCAGGCTATAAAAAACCTCAAAGGACTCTCTCCTGAATGATTAGCGTTTTTCAGTTGTTCCGAATTGGTATAGGGCCTTCTAGTTCCCATACCGTTGGACCAATGCGGGCGGCTAAATGGTTTCGAGATACGATCGAAGACATCTCATTGGTTAGCGTCATTCAAGTGCACCTTTACGGATCGTTAGCACTTACAGGGGTTGGGCATCACACTGATCGCGCCATTATATTGGGTTTATTAGGTCAAGAGCCTGAAACTATTTCACCAGATGATGTCGATCTTTTGGTGGATCAGGTTAGGGCAACGGGGCAATTAAACCTAAAATCGGATCATTCCATTCCTTTTACTGACAAAACCATTCGGTTTCACAAACGAAAACGTTTGCCACTTCATAGTAATGGGATGCGATTTGAAGCGTTTGATTCGCTAGGCCAACCCCTCTTAGAAAAGGAGTATTATTCCGTGGGTGGGGGATTTGTCAGTGAAAGCGATAAGGCTGAGCAAGAGGAAAAACGGTTGGTGCCATATCCTTTTACAAGCGCGAGTGACCTGTTGGGTCTATGCAAAAAAGAGAATAAGTCGATACACGAGATTATGTGGGCTAATGAATGTTGGGATCAAACAGAGTCAGAAATTGACCTCCAATTAACTAAGCTATGGGATGCGATGACACAGTCGATAGATAAAGGGTGTAGAACTCGAGGTGTTTTGCCAGGAGGCTTGAACGTAAAAAGAAGAGCCCCTGATTTATATGAGCGTATAATGGCTGATACGTCTTCGGACCCCATGGTGGTGATGGACTGGGTAAGTTTATTTGCTCTTGCTGTGAATGAAGAGAATGCGGCTGGTGGAAGGGTCGTAACGGCCCCAACCAATGGATCTGCTGGGATCATTCCTTCGATTTTAAGATACTTTAATCAATTCCAAAGGCCATTAAACCGTGAAGAGCTGATTGTTTTCTTTATGACGGCAGGGGCTATTGGAATTTTATATAAAACCAATGCGTCACTTTCTGGCGCAGAGATGGGGTGTCAGGGGGAGGTTGGTGTGGCTTGCTCAATGGCTGCCGGCGGACTAGCTGCCCTACAGGGTG
This sequence comes from bacterium, assembly GCA_018700055.1. Lineage (GTDB taxonomy): Bacteria > Margulisbacteria > Marinamargulisbacteria > UBA817 > JABISL01 > JABISL01. The sequence continues at coordinate 20,815 of JABISL010000013.1, forward strand.
GCAATATAAATCAGGTAGAGAATGCCGCAGAGATTGGTATGGAGCATCACCTGGGACTTACCTGCGATCCAGTAAAAGGACTCGTACAAATTCCCTGTATTGAGCGAAATACCATGGGGGCCGTGAAGGCAATTAATGCGGCGAGATTGGCTTTGTCCGGTGATGGGGATCAAAAGGTGTCGCTGGATAAGGTGATTCGAACAATGAAGCAAACGGGGGATGATATGAAGCACCGGTATAAAGAGACGTCCCAAGGCGGATTGGCTATCAATGTCATTGAGTGTTAACCCCCGTTGACCACTAAGGTCGATGTTGTTATGATACGAACTCAATTATAGACATTTTCAGGAGGAACAGCATGGCTGTAAAGATACGATTAAAACGATTTGGACGAAAGAAACGCCCCTTTTATAGGCTCGTAATAGCTGATCAGGCTGCAGCGCGTGATGGTAAAGTAGTAGAAGAAATTGGGACATATAACCCATTATTAGAACCTCGATTATTTGAATATAAAAAAGACCGACTAGACTATTGGTTGGGTCAAGGCGCACAACCTACAGAATCGGTTGAACGCTTATTGGGTGAAGATGGTGTTCTTCCTAAGAAGGAAGGTCAAAAAGCTAGATTTCCCAAGAAAACTCGTAAAGAGATAGAAGAAATTCAACAAAAAACAAAAGAAACGAACGGTGCCTTTGGTACTGATGGCAAAGAGCCTGAAGCAGAAGCAACAACTGAAGAGGTCTCAGCTACTGAAGCTGAAAAACCTGCAGAAGCAACCGCTTAGTCGTAGTTAATGAATACAGATAGTCCTACCAAACCAGTGTCCAGGGGAGCAGAAGAGATGAAAGAACTTGTAGAAATGATGGCAAGAGCACTTGTTGATACACCAGAAGACGTTAGAGTCACTGAGACCGCAGGTGAAAGTGTAGTTATTCTAGAAATTAGCGTTGGTTCTGATGATATTGGTAAGGTTATTGGTAAAGAAGGCCGTATTGCAAACGCGATACGGACTGTTGTAAAAGCTGCTGCAGCGAAACATGACAAAAAAGTCACTGTTGAAATCATTACCCCGAACTAACTAATGGCTTCCGACGACAACCCAACTGCAATAACACTCAAACGAAATGTGAGTATTAAGGCAATTGTTACTGAACGATTTAAGAAGTTTCTAGTGTTGGAACTAAATAATAATATCGCTGTAATGGATGAACGTATCAAAACGATTGAGAAAGCAGAGAAAGCACCTGGCGTAAGTACAGAGTACTTTGCTCAACTTTCAAATGAAAAAAAACAGATCCAAGTCCAAATGGAAGATTTTCAGAATAAAATTAATGAAGCTCAAGGGTTAAAACTGGAAACTTTGTTCAACCAAGGGACTATCGAAGGGTTTGCCAATATTAAGGTTGGCGACGACCTTTACCAAAAACTGGGAGCGATGGAAGTCATCGTAAAAGATGGTGTTGTAAACGACATCAAAATAATTCCCCAACAGCCGTTATAGATTAATGCATATCGTCTTTATAACGCTATTTCCTGCTCAAATGGAGGCAATGGCAACACGTAGTATATTTGGTCGTGCCGTAGAGTCCGGGCAAATAAAGCTCACATTCAAAGACCTCAGAGATTACTGCGAGTCTCCCAAAGAAAGGGTAGATGATAAGCCATTTGGAGGGACTCAAGGCATGCTTCTTAGATGTGAGGTCATAGAGCGCGCAATTTTGAGTGTTGATCAATATGATAAGTATCGGATACTATATACCTGTCCAAAAGGGAAGATACTCTCGCAAGAGGTTGCTTCCAGTTTGTCACAAGAGACAGGACTGATTATTCTCTCGGGTTATTATGAGGGGATTGATGAGCGCCTGTTTTCGCTATTTGAAATTGAAAGAGTCTCAATGGGTGATGTGGTCGTTTCTTCTGGAGATGTTCCCGCATTGGCAATCGCAGAGGCAACAATGCGATTATTGCCCGGTGTTGTAGGGAATAACGAAAGTGTCGCCGATGATTCAATTGTATCGGGGATTCTTGAAGCCCCGCAGTATACCCAACCGAGAGCCTACAAGGGACACACTGTCCCAGAAGTGCTTACATCGGGTCATCATGAGAAGATTCGACAGTGGCGCAGAGAAAAAGGATTGGAACTAACACTCAAGTGGCGTCCCGATTTGCTGGCTCAAACCCAGCTCTCATCAGAAGACAAGAAAATATTAACCAAATTATTAGAAACAGAAGGCGGCGAAAATCATGAGTAACATTATTGATGAACTAGAAAAAGAACAGCTTAACAAACAAGCTCCATCATTTAGAGTGGGCGACTCCGTAGCAGTTTTCAAGGAAATCCTTGAAGGAAAGAAAAAACGAATCCAACGATTTGAAGGCTTGGTTACCAAGATTCAAAACACAGGTGTACGTACATTATTTACAGTACGTCGTATAGTTGATGGGATTGGTGTAGAAAAATCCTATTTACTACATTCACCTTTGCTGAGCAAAGTTGAAGTGAAACAAAAAGGAAAAGTACGTCGCGCAAGATTGTTTTACCTACGTGATCGCGTTGGTAAAAAAGCAACCCGCGTAAAGAAACGCGACTAGAGTTCTGTTGAACACGCCCATCCGCTGTACTGTTGTTGGGGCAACAGGGTACACCGGACTCGAACTTGTTCGTTTCTTAGTGCAACATCCGAGTTGTCAGATAAGCCACCTCCTTTCTAGTTCAAAGGCGGGTGTGCTTTATTCTGACATATATCCTCAGTTTCAAGGTCTATTGGATCTTGAGCTTGAGGCGTTTGTTCCCAATCAATTACCGACGGATACGGATGTCCTATTCTTGGCGATGCCTCACGGAGAAGTACATCCGTTAGCGCAGACAATACGAGAAGGGCACCCGGACTTATTAGTCATTGATCTATCGGCAGATTTTCGCCTGTCTGACCCGATGGATTACCCCAAGTACTATGGTACGGAACATACGTTTCCTGAGCTATTGAAGAATGCAACATATGGACTCCCTGAATTATATAAAGAAGAGATAAAAACGGCCAACTGGGTAGCCAATCCAGGTTGCTATGCAACCGCTGTGATTTTGGGTATCCACCCTCTAGCTAAAGCCAATCAATTAAGTGCTTCTGTAATCATAGATGCTAAGTCTGGTGTGTCTGGGTCAGGTAAAGGGCTTAAGGTAGGGTCTTTGTATTGTGAGGCCACCGAAGCAATTACGGCCTATGGCACAGGTGATCATCGTCATTTTGCCGAAATGAAGCAAGAGCTTGGTTTTTCTGATTTTCTTTTCTCCCCTCATTTAATTCCTCAGTCGCGTGGAATATTGGCCTCTATTTATGTGACGCCTAATACTGCGATATCGGAAACGGACTTAGTCAATCTTTATGAAGACATTTATAAAGATGATCCATTTGTAAAAATAAGTCGTGATCTTAAGACGCCTAGTACCAAGTCTGTAACCGGTACCAATAACTGCGTTATTACCCCCCGGGTAATGAATAACGGTAACATCGTGGTATTTTCAGCAATTGATAACCTCATTAAAGGGGCTGCCGGACAAGCCATTCAAAACATGAATATTAGACTCGGCCTAGACGAATCAGAAGGGCTGCCCACGTTAGGGTGGCATCTGTGAATACTTCTAAAAAATCGATTACTGATATAGAAGGTGTTTTTGCCAGTGGTATTCATTGTGGCGTTAAGAGCGACAAGAAAGACCTTGCGTATATCTACGTACCGGATGCGGTATCTTGTGCAGGCGTATTTACTCAAAACAAAGTTGTTGCGCCCTCAGTTGTACATGATCGAAAGGCGCTTAAGTCTGGAGTAATTAAGGCTGCCATTATCAATTCAGGGAATGCCAATACTGGATTGGGCAAGTCCGGAGCTGATAATACGAAGAAAATGGCACAGCAAACAGCGGATCTCTTGGGGCTAAAAACCATGCAAGTGGCAGTGAGCTCTACTGGGATTATTGGGGTGCCATTACCATTTGAGGCGATAGAGTCAGGTATTACTAGTATCTTGGCAGACCCTAAGCAGAAAGATGGTCAAGGCGCTGCTGAGGCGATACTAACAACTGACTTATGCACTAAGCAGGTCTATAAAGAAGCTAAGATTGGCAAAAAAATAATTCAGATTGCAGGAATGACCAAAGGGTCCGGGATGATTGCCCCTAATATGGCCACGACACTGGGCTATTTGGCTACCAACGCTAACATCCCTCAGCAACAGTTGCAGGATGCGCTTAACGCGGCGATAGACATGTCTTATAACATGTCCTCAGTAGATACAGACACGTCGACTAGTGACACTGTGCTGTGCTGGGCAACAGGGCAGCATAACGTTAATGTTCGTAATAAGACCGAATGGGAGGCCTTTCAAACATTGTTAAACGAAGTGTGTATCGAAATGGCTAAGCTGGTTGTTCGAGATGGAGAAGGGGCGACCAAGCTTATAGAGGTGACGATTAATGGGGCGCCAACGGTCAAAGAGGCCCGCGCCATTGCTAAAAGTGTAATTGATTCGCCTTTAGTCAAAACAGCCATCTATGGAAATGATCCCAATTGGGGTCGGTTATTAATGGCTGCAGGTAAGCCCGATACTAGATTGAATCCCGATAAACTCAGCGTATTTATTGGTGATCACGTCCTTTATCAGGATGGCGATGCCGTAGAATTTGATCATGAGGCGATTGTTGCTGTCCTTAAAAAAGACCCTGTAAACATCACCTTTGAGCTCAATATCGGATCCGCAACAGCAACAGCCTGGGGATGTGACCTCACGGAACGCTACATTGAGATCAATACCGACTATAATTAAGCGCCCAAATCCACTATAATCTGTCCTATGGTATCAAACGATAAAATTACTAAAGCGCGCACACTTGTTGAGGCGCTTCCTTACATTAAACAATTCAGTGGGACCACGATGGTCGTCAAATATGGCGGATCCTTAATGGTGGATGACGAATTGAAAAAGGTGTTTGCCAACGATATTACCCTCATGAAGTATGTGGGTATAAACCCCATCATCGTTCATGGCGGTGGCAAGGAAATCTCCAAATGGATGCAGAAAATGGGCAAAGAATCCGTCTTTATTGACGGCTTGCGTGTCACTGATTCCGAGACCATGGAAATTACTGAGATGGTATTGTCCGGTAAAATCAATAACGAAATCGTAACCTTAATTAACCAGCAAGGGGGGAAAGCTATCGGGATGTCCGGTAAGTCCGCTAACTTGTTTACCGCTGAAAAACTAAAAGCCGATAAAGGCAAAGACCTTGGGTTTGTGGGGACGATTAAGACCGTCGATACAGATTTACTGAATACGCTTTGTGCTCAAGGGCATATCCCCGTTATTTCCTCTATTGGAGTGAGTGCAGAAGGGGAGAGTCTGAACCTGAATGCCGATAATGTAGCCTCTTATATAGCTCAGTTTTTAGGTACGCAGAAACTTATTTATATCACTGATGTTGATGGTGTGATGATTGATGGCGAACTTCAAAGTCGATTTAACTTGGAACAAGCAAAGGCGTTAATGTCTCATGATCAAATCAAAGGCGGTATGCTTCCCAAGCTGGATTGCAGTATTAAGGCTGTAGAGGGTGGGGTAGAGACGGTTCATATTATTAACGGAAATGTTGAGCACTCTGTGTTGTTAGAAGTATTTACCGATGGTGGTATTGGTTCCATGATTCGAGAGACCCAATGATCCGTGACTTTTTAAAAGTATCTGAGTTTTCTGACAACGAGGTACAAGCATGTATTGATAATGCGATTGCCTTAAAGGCAGATCAAAAAGCAGGGAAGTCTACGCCAATTTTACAGGGAAAGACCTTAGTTATGATTTTTGAAAAACCATCGACTCGAACACGACTATCCTTTGAGATAGGAATGTTTCAATTGGGTGGTTTGGCCATTGATCTAAAGGCAAGCGATATACAGATGGGAACACGAGAAACAATTCCGGATGTATCTCGAGTGATTTCAAGATATGCCGATATGGTGATGATTCGATCCAATCGACATGAAGATGTTGAAGCCTTTGCTGACCAGTCGAGTATTCCGGTTATTAATGGCCTCTCAGACACTGATCATCCTTGTCAGGCTATTGCTGACTTGATGACTGTTCAAGAGAAAAAAGGGCCTTTAAAGGGACTTAAGATGACTTATGTCGGCGATGGAAACAATGTTTGTCATTCCTTGATTGAAGCGTGTAATGCTACAGGAGTAATTATCACGGTGGCTTGTCCTGAAGGGTATGAGCCCACAATGGAAGGGGGCGACTATGCGGTCGTTCACAACCCTAAAGATGCCATTACCGGTGCAGATGTTGTATATACCGATGTATGGACCTCAATGGGACAAGAAGAAGAGACTCAAAAGCGACTTCGTGACTTCAGTGGATATGAAATTAACAGTGACTTAATGAAACTAGCTAAATCGGATGCAATATTTATGCATTGTTTGCCGGCTCACCGCGGCGAAGAAGTATCACACGATGTCGTTGAGAGTGACCAATCCGTAGTATTTGATCAAGCAGAAAACCGTCTCCATGCGCAAAAAGCGATTATGGTAGCAATAGGAGGATCCCATGTCTAAAGAAAAAGTAGTACTAGCTTACTCTGGAGGACTAGATACCTCCGTGATGATTCCCTGGTTAAAGGAGACTTACAATTGCGAGGTTATCGCAATGTGTGCCAACTTGGGGCAAGCCGAAGAATTGGATGGCCTTGAAGAAAAAGCCCTTAAGACGGGTGCGATTAAAGCTTACATTGAAGATTTAACCGAACCATTTATCACAGACTATATTTATCCAACTCTCAGAGCCGGTGCCATATACGAAGGCCGATATCTATTAGGAACAAGCTTTGGTCGTCCATTGATTGCTAAGCGTCAGGTTGAGATTGCTCATAAAGAGGGTGCAACTATGGTTGCTCATGGCGCTACGGGAAAAGGGAATGATCAAGTTCGATTCGAACTGACGTATATGTCTCTAGATCCCACACTTAAGATTATTGCCCCATGGAAAGACCCCAAGTGGGACCTTCATTCTCGTGAAGATTGTATTGCTTATGCAGAGAAGCACAATATCCCGATTCTCCAAACGAAGGAAAAAATCTATTCAGAAGATCGTAATATTTGGCATATTAGTCATGAAGGTGGCGATTTAGAAAGCCCCGCTAATGCACCGAATGATGCGGTATTTACAATATCAAATACAATTGAAGAAGCGCCAGATCAATCTGAGACTATTTCAATCGAGTTTGAGAAGGGCACGCCCGTCTCAGTGAATGGAACGAAACAGTCCCCTGTAGAACTACTCCAGACCTTAAATGCTTATGGAAGTAAACATGCCATTGGCCAAATCGACATGGTAGAGAACCGTCTCGTCGGAATTAAATCCCGTGGGGTTTATGAAACACCGGGTGGTGCAATATTGTATGCAGCCCACCATGCGATTGAGCAGTTAGTGTTAGATAGAGACACCAAACATCAAAAAGAGCAGATTGCACTTAAATATGCAGATATCGTTTATGATGGAAAATGGTTTACCCCATTAAGAGAGGCTTTAGACGCTTTTGTTAATGAAACACAGAAGCACGTCACCGGAACGGCGAAACTTAAACTCTATAAAGGGAATATCGTTCCTGCGGGAACCGAAGCCGCAGAGTCACTATATCTCGAGGACTTGGCATCTTTTACTGACACGGAACTATATGATCAAAAAGATGCGACAGGGTTCATTAATGTGTTTGGCTTACCTATGAAGGTTCAGGGTTTAGTAAGCCGGAAGGACACGTAATGGCCAAGGTATGGGGCGGTCGATTTGAAAAGGACTTAGATCAAAGTGCGATTGACCTAAGTTTTGGGTTTGAAGTTGACCAAAGACTGTATCGCCAAGACATCGCCGTGAATATTGCTCACACTACAGCGTTGGCCAAGATAGGCCTTCTATCAGAGACAGAAAGAGATACGTTAATCGAAGCTCTGAATCAATTGCCTGAACAATTTGAAAAAGAGATTCTAGGAAACCCACAACCCGATGAAGATATTCACAGTTGTGTAGAGCGTCTTGTTGTCGAGAAGTGTGGTGATCTAGGTAAGAAGATGCATTCAGGCAAGAGCCGTAATGATCAAATAGCGACAGATATGCGTCTTTATCTTAAGACCGAGTCCAAGGCGATCATTGCACTATTACAAATGGTTTTAGAGACCATTGTAAGCGTAGCGGATAGTAATAAAAAAATTATATTTCCCGGGTTTACACACCTACAGATAGCTCAACCTATTCTTCTATCGCATCATCTATTGGCGTATCATGAAAAGTTCAAACGTGACTTGGATCGATTTCAGGATGGTCTAGAGCGTATGGATGAATGTCCATTGGGCTCAGCGGCGATGGCCGGGAGTAACTATCCAGTGGATAGAGAGGCGATTGCCAAAGACTTAGGGTTCGCTCGAATTACGCAAAATAGTATGGATGCCGTCTCCGATCGCGATTACATGCTTGAATATACGAGTGCCGCAGCCATTTGTATGGGGCATCTAAGTCAGATTTCCGAAGAGTTGATTCTGTGGAGCTCTCAATTAGTTGGATTTATCACGATAGGGGATGAGTTTACGACAGGTAGCTCTATTATGCCGCAGAAAAAAAACCCAGACATGGCCGAGTTAATCCGTGGGAAGACAGGCCCTGTTCTAGCAGACTTTGTGGGCCTACATGAGATGATCAAAGGCCTACCGATGACATACAATCGAGACTTGCAAGAAGACAAACCATTGGTGTTTCATGCTGGCGATACGCTTAAGGCGTGTTTGACTTGTTTTGCCCCGATGCTGTCATCCATTGAGTTTCATGAAAAAGTGATTCATAACTCGCTTCATAAGGGGTTTATATTAGCGACTGAGATTGCGGACTATTTGGCTCAAAATGGTACCCCTTTTAGAGAAGCGCATGAGATTACGGGGCGAATCGTTCAGTATGCTGAAAAAGAAAACAAATCACTGGAAGAATTAACGATTGAAGAGTTGGCGCGATTCTCCGATCAATTACAGGCGGATATCAGCCATATTCTTCAGTATCAAGCATCAGTAGACCGAAAAGACGTAGTAGGGGGCACCGCATCACAGCGAGTGGCTACTCGTATCAAAGAATTATCAAAACAATATTCAAAATAGGGAGATTTATTTTTATGTCAGAACAAACATTAGTATTTATCAAGCCAGATGGGGTCAAACGCGGATTAGTAGGCGAGGTTATTTCTCGATTCGAACGAAAAGGACTAGTCCTTAACGAATGTCGTCACATGATGATGACATCTGAGTTATCCGATGCGCATTATGCAGAGCATATTGAAAGACCTTTTTATCCGGGGCTTAAAGAGTTTATTCTTTCCGGGCCAATCGTAGTAATGGTCTTAGAGGGAGAGAGAGCCATTTCTGTAGTACGTACAATGATTGGGTCTACTGACTCGGCAGAAGCGGCTCCAGGGACTATTCGTGGGGACCTCTCATTATCCAAAGGCGAGAACATCATTCACGCATCCGATAGCCCTGAAAGCGCTAAACGCGAGATTGCTAACTTTTTTGGATAAAGTTTAGCTAAGAAACCCAATGTATAGACCCGGACGGTTAGTCGTTCCCCGTGAATGTGCGTTATCGACCACTCAACATGGTGGAAGGCTATCTCTTAATAATGACACGACAAAAGGTCAGATTAGAGGACGGTATCAAGATCAGACTCCCTATGATAGTGAAGCGCCTAGAGGGGCTGTCCTTAGAGGGGACCCTTCGATACGTATTGCTCCTCAGTCACAAGAAAGTAGAGGGCCGATTAACACTGGGGCAGTTGTACCACAACACCCTCGGCCACTTCCAAAAACGATGGGAAGCAAATTTGACGAAACACAACTCAGTCCCAAACAAAGACTTCTGAGTGGGGTTAAGCGATCTATGGCACTTCATACAACCGGGCCGGAACATCAACGCACTTTGGGGGCAATGGAACAGCGAGAACTGCTTATGGGTACTCCGGACCAATCACTAGAGAGGTATTCGGTCACACCAGCGTCGCAACGAGAGATATATAGAGGCACTCAAACTCAGATTCGAGTAACACCTACGTATTACTTTCGGACGACGTAGCTTTTTAAATCTAAAGTAGGTGAAATTTTGATAATGTTCGTTTCGATAATTTTATATGGAACAAAGAATAGGATTAGGAAGTTTTCGAGCAGGGACGTCGCTTAATAGTGCGACAACTCAGCTTGGCGCTATAGATGGGTGGAAGCCACCAGCTTATTTGGACTCCCCACGTGGAGAGAGTGTAAAAAGAACTGGGCATACTGTCATTCTTCGAGAAGGCGGTTCTCCAAAAAAGGTGGAGTCAGGAATAGCTGAAAGACCATTAAGGAGTTCCAAAAGAAAACAGACTGAATTACCTACTAGTTTGGTGCAGCATCATAAGATAACGAATGGAGGTTCACCCAAAGACGCGACCTCGATTCCCAAGGAAATGACTCTAGGGGTTAATAGCCTTCTTGTCCCAGACAGTCTAGATGAATTGATAGGTCTGACGCCAAGAGAGGTTCCCGCAGTAGAGGTTTTTCAGGAAGCCTCCCCCGTGGAACCCCCAAGGGATGTTGTCGTCCTGAGTCCGCGCGAGGCATTCGTTATACAAGAAGCCGCGGTAACAGTTCCTTCGACAGCAGAAGGGTCCACAAAAGCAAATGTGTCGCCTAGGTCTGTGACGGAACAAGTAACAAAACCCAGGGACTGGAAATACCATAACCTTAAAGAGATCTTACGCCATATAGACGAAAGTAACTTTGATCAACAGAAGGCAGAGACTTATATTAACGACTTGTTTGCTGAGGATAAACGCTGGCACTACGGAACAGATAGATACGAAGTATTGCAGGCTGTTCGCCATCAAGTATCCGATGACGTCTTAATTAAATGGATAGAACCACACAATATGGCTGATGATAGCTTTGGCTTCTGGGAAGAACCTAATGATAGGTATTATAAGCGTCAGCGTTTTTTTGAGGATCGGATAGACCAAAAGATAATGAAAGCAGTTTTGGATAAAACGAAAAGCCCATATACCAAAATTGATCTTATGGTTAAGTATAAAGAACTGATTGATAAACCCACCGTGTTGAACGAATTTAATAAGGCCCAAGATGCAAATAATTCAGGCGTTATAGATGAACTAATGAGAAATTTTTCAGACTTTTTTGAAGAGGAAGAATACATGAGTGAATTAGCAAGACGCCAAGAAACGGAACCTCAGGATGTTCGATGTTTTGTGCAGAGTTCGAACCCACCTAAGGGAGTTAAGGGTAAAATGGTAAAAAACGAATTTAAGCGATTGCAAGGGCTTGAACATAAAGCATTGGCGGCTCAGGAAATTCGACTGTTAATGGAGGGGTTCTATTTCAGTTTTTCGGGAGATTCAGAATTGAAAAGCGAGATTAAGCGACTTCAAGCACTAGCGAACGAAGATAAAAATGATAAAAGGACTATCAACGACATAGAATCATTTTTGGGAATTTGTGCGGATAGGTGTATAGACGACTACGAGCGAAAAGTAGAAATGATTACAAGTGAGTGGAGCAGACAAATTAGTACGGGGTATTTGGACCCTTCCACAACATTAGACGCCTTCGACA
>JABISL010000024.1 GCA_018700055.1 bacterium
TCATCCTCTCAGACCAGCTACTGATCGTCGCCTTGGTAGGCCTTTACCCTACCAACAAGCTAATCAGACATAAGCCTCTCCTCGAGCGAAAAAACTTTCCTCAATAAATCATGCGATCTAAAGAGAATATCCGGTATTAGCTACCTTTTCAGGCAGTTATCCCGGACTCGAGGGCAAGTTACTTATGCATTACTCACCCGTTTGCCACTCCCCCGAAGGGTCGTTCGACTTGCATGTGTTAAGCGTGCCGCCAGCGTTCATCCTGAGCCAGGATCAAACTCTCAGTTATTTAAAGGATACCGAAGTATCCTTGAAGAGTACCGAAGTACTCTTAATTGTTTATTGACTTTATAAGCTCGCACAAAAACGGAACACAGACTTGCTATTAAAATATCAAGTCTATTTCTTATGTTTTTCTAAAAATCTAGCAATTTCAAAGATCGGACCGTGACACAAACGCTATGTGCAACGAGGTAGAAATGATACCGCCATTACCAAAGGGTGTCAACAATGTTTTTAAAGATTTTTTAGTCTCAAAAAGCAGCTGTGCTTAGGGGGCCTTTTATCCAAAAAAAAGTAGCCCCTATTCAGCTGACCCCGAAGGCTTATCTGGAACCAAAGAAAACAGAACATTTTCTACACCCATATATATTAGAATACAGGGCCAATACTTAAGAAAATCCAAATTAATGACAACAAGGCCATAGTTAACAACAATAGAAAAAGCCCCAACAATCAAAAAAAACAGGGCAATCCAAGTAGACGTACGGGATTCTGAATTCATAAGTAGAGTTTACAACATCCCCGCAAGCTTTTGAACAACCTGATCGACAGATATCGCCTTCATACAACGCGTATCATATAGGCAATTATAATCAAAACGCGTTGACCTGACATATAAGCATTATAACGTACTCATCATCCCCCTGATATAATATGGTGATGAACCCAATCCTCTGGCCGCTGCGAACCGGTCTCCGATTCATCCGAGACATCGATGGTTTATTCTCTTATTTTAGCTTTAAGCTCTTCCCCAAAACCTATGTAATAGAAGGCGCTTGCCAAAAAAGAGGTATCTGCTGCCAAAACATAGCAATCTGCCTTTCACCTTCTTTTTGGAAACACTCTTGGCTCAAACGCTTGGCGCAACGCTACTACACCTTTGTGTATAACTTCCAACACATCGAAGATCTAGAAGAGCACAAAGTAATCAAATTCAAATGCAATTACTTAAAAGAAGGCAAATGCAGTATCTATCGACGGCGGCCGTTTATCTGTAGGCAATACCCTGCCCTACAATATTTTCAAAAACCGGAAATCCTACCCGGATGTGGGTATCGAATCGTTGCTAAAAACAAAAAGTAACTACGTCAGTATCATCTTGATTGTGAAATCATTCGGCAGGTAGTCATGACTTAGTGATGTATATGGAACGCGATCCATACACATCTTAAGGACGCGATCTGGTTCATAATAAACAAACCGTTTGGCATTAAAGTACTCCGGAGCATAGGTAGATAGACAGTTAAAAGAAACCCCTTTCGTCGCCAAACTCAAACAACGGCTTATACATCTATCTAGATATATATAAGGATCTCCATCATTGCAGTAACTAAACGCACCAGATGCCACGACATAATCCCATTTTCCTGTCAAAGAAGTATCCATTAAGTCCTTACATATAAACTTGAGTCCCGAGTGACGCCCACGGGCCCGTCTAATCATTTCGCCTGACAAATCCACTCCGGTATAGTCCACTTCAAAGCCTTCGTCACTCAAGTATCCAGCCAAGTCACCTAGGCCACACCCCACATCCAAGATGCGAACACCATTCAAATCCCCGACCATACTTAGGTTCAAAAATCGAAGCTGTTGTGTAAATGCTGAGTACCACCCAGATGCCTTAACAGGATCTTCCGGAAACGTCTTACATAAGGCATCAAAATATTCAGAAACAACCGACATCCCACAATGCTACCACATTCTATAAACCTATTTTAAATGACGTATAAAGTCGCCTGCTCATAATTTTAATAAAATTTATGAAATTGTCCCGCGCGAAGATCCGATAATAAGAGACAGGGCCCGAGCCCTCCTTAATATATAAGGGAGAAATACAATGGAATTCAACTTATCCCCGCATTCTAACAAACAAATTCAAGACAAACGGTCACAAACAAGGCCCCCTTTAAATCGCTCCTTCAACGCCGACAGCTCACACCTAAATCATGTTTTCGGCAAGTTAAACCTTGAAGCATCGTCAATACAAAATGGGACCAACGTTAGTTCTGAAGGGCTACCACTTCTAAAACAAAGCAATACCCCCCCAACATCCCCTTTAGCAACAAAAAGAAGAAAGCAAGGATCCAGCAACGAAGGACTCGGCAACAACAATATAGCATCAAGCAGTCATCAGGGAATGCCCACAAACTATAGTCCACCACAGGAAGCTCCTTCCACACCACCAGCGACACCCAATGCAAAAGAAAACGAAAAACCTTCTCCTCTTGGAATTCACCATTGCAGCCCACAAAAACTAAATATTAGCTACGGCACCCTAGTCAAAAAGTTTAGATCTGCACGCGAAGACGGAACATTGACAGAGGAAATCTGTGCAAAGGCATCTCGCATGGATCCAGCAAAAATTGGCGCCGTAAAAGGGAGTCCAAAAAAGCAAGCAAATAGAACCAGAAGCAGATCAATCGCCTTTCAAAAAGAACCGGAAGCCATGGATTACAAACAAATAGACGAAGATCTATTCCAGCCTATTAGGAACCATTTTGAACAACTTCAACAAGTAAGCCCTAATAGATCTAACGCCCCATTAAGAGCCACCATAACACAAGTACGGTTTGCAAGAAGACCAACCAAAATGAAAGCAGAAGAAGGGCTATTATATATCCAATCAGCAAACCACGCCTTTTTTAAAAACCTTCCTGAAGAATTAACCTCCCCCGAAAAAGAAACTAGAATAACAGCCGTAGAAGCAATGCGAATGGATGATAAAGTCTATAAACCATTACAGGGCCCAATCTTCATTCCTTTTGCCGAACATGAAGAAAATACAATCATGGCTCTCGCCCAAACAGTCAATGACTGTCAAACAATGTACAGTATCGAACGAGGTGGCAGTGTCACTGGCGAAAAAATAAACGCCGCCAGACGATTCCCCATTGAACACCATAAAATCACCAAACATGCGCATGGCACAAGCCAACAGTCCAAAATCCCAGAAGAATTAATAACGTCAATCAAAACACAATATACAAATCACTGTGCAACTAATACTAATGTATTGAAAATCGCATTGGCTGAAACATGTATCGGTGGAGGCTCAGTAAATGCACTCATAACAATGCTGTCAGAAACATTCCCCACCAACACCTACCCCAAACTTCAAGTTAAGCTAGTCATTCTCGCACAAACAATACAAAACGATATATTCGACCCAAGCGACATTTTACAAAGAGACATCGAGTTAATACACAACGTCGATGAA
The DNA here is from genome assembly GCA_018700055.1 of bacterium. Lineage (GTDB taxonomy): Bacteria > Margulisbacteria > Marinamargulisbacteria > UBA817 > JABISL01 > JABISL01. The sequence goes on from JABISL010000024.1 coordinate 3,500, forward strand.
GTATCTCATGTAAAAATCAACGATCTCCCAAACAATGTTGAATTAAACATGGGGTTAACACCTTACATCACAGCAGAAGACGTCGACTATCAGGCCAACCATCAATCACGAGATTCTGATAAAGGCATTTATTTCTTAGGGACCAATGGCGATATCGTTCATACACAGCCCCACCCAACAAAAACAACCAGAGAAACCCTTGTTTCTATCATCAGCGGCGGACACCTTCAAACGATCAAAAACACACTCTCAGAAGCGCGTATGTCTAGTTCTTCGTCCCGTTAAAAAAAGATGTCCAGATACTAGAGTCGTAGCCAACTGAAATAAACGTATTTGTTTTTTCAGGCTTACCGTTTTTCTTTAACGCTGGAAGTGATGCGCCCCATTCTTTTCCCTCAGAAACCATATTGACTTCCTTGGACCGAAGCACTTCAGGTTGCAATAAACTCATAACCATTAAAGCATCATGCATTTTTTTAGGTTCTGGATGAGTCGTACGATAATCTTCTAGCACCCTATACAATTCCAGTTCACCAACAGTAGATTTTATCGCAGAAGAAAAGGAGTTGTGTAGTTCTTCACCATATTCCACGCGATGACAAACATTCTTGGACACTAACGATACCCGCCCGATCTGCTCATGATCTAAAACAGCCTGCATATTCTTTGGATTAGTTCCAAAATTAAAAGAAGTACAAGTAGTCATATCTTTAAATTTATCTAGCTGGAACTCATCTGGAACAACAGTCTTTCCAGCAAACCCTCCTTGCATGACCAATTCCCCAACTTCAAATGATTTTCCGTGTTTTTTGATCGTTTCACTAACAACTTTTGGTGATGCACCACAAACCAATGTAGTACTGGAGTCACAATATGTTTTCAAAACGGCGCCCCCATCCTGAATATCACCCTTCTTAGCAGGTTTAAAGTTGCGATATGCCGACCGATAGGGATCAGAAACACTCTCTGCCCCGCCCTTTCCGCCAGCCTTCCCAATAGGAATGTGAGATAATCCAAACGGCTCAAGCATCGCCTTGACCAAGCCAACTTGTTCATTGGTTCCGGGAGACACAACCAGTGCCTTCAAAGTAACCCGCGCATCCGCTAACAATGTTAACAATGCCAACCCATCATCAATGTCACTGGTCTCCATAATCATGACAACAGGCATTGGTCCTCTGGGTCTATGAATAGAAGGTAGTATTACCCCATCCATCCCAATTATTGGAGACGATGCATCAGATGAATCTGCAGACACTTGAAGCCCACTGAACACACCCAATTCTGCTGACGAAAATGAAACTTTATGAAACATGATTGCAGTCTAACATTTAAAAAAAGCCAAAATCAACATTTAAATAAAATTTAGTTAAACAGGCTCAAGAAAACCGTCTAAAGAACGAACAATTCCAAGATCTGAACAGCATTCAGCGCAGCACCTTTTCGGAGATTGTCACCTACACACCACATCTCGATTCCATTGGCTTGAGAAATATCCTCACGGATACGTCCGATACCAACATCATCTTTTCCAGAATAATCGCGCGCCAATGGGTATTCCGATTTGGCAGGGTTATCTCTAAGGTCTACGCCCGGCGCAGCAACCATTAACTCTCTTACCTTATCGGCAGATATTTTTTCACATGTCGTAATATTAATCGCTTCACTATGGCCAATAAATACCGGAATACGAACACAAGTAGCAGTCACCTGGATTCTGTCATCTTCCATGATCTTTTGGGTTTCTGTCACCATTTTAATTTCTTCTTTGGTATAGCCGTTATCCAAAAACACATCGATCTGAGGAATCGCATTAAATGCGATCGGATGCGGAAACACTTTGGGCTTGAGTTCGCCACCCGTTAATAATGATCGTGACTGTTCTTCTAACTCATGCATAGCATCCGAGCCCGCACCAGATACCGCTTGATAGGTAGAGATAACCAAGCGCTCGATACCAACTGCATCATAGATAGGTTTTAAGGCCACAACCATTTGAGCCGTAGAACAATTGGGATTCGCAATAATCCCTTTATGGCGCTTAGCCGCTTCAGGGTTTACCTCAGGCACAACCAAAGGAACTTCCGGGTCCATTCGATAGTGAGAGGTATTATCTATACATACCGCACCGGCTTTGACAGCATGCGGACAAAACTCTTTGGAGATAGATCCGCCAGCAGAAAACAATGCATAATCGATTCCTTCAAAGGAATCTGGAGTGAGTTCTAACACTTCAATAGGCTCACCATTAAATGTGACCATCGTGCCCGCAGATCTAGCTGAGGCTAACGGACGCAACTCTGAAATAGGCACATTACGCGCTTCTAATACTTTTATTAACTCTTGCCCTACAGCACCTGTAGCGCCAACGATTGCTATCTTAAATTTTGACATACGTCACCTCACTGAAAATTGTCTTAAAATTGTATCATACCCTAGCGAAAACTTATGGTCACGGTATCAGTACTAGAATCGCGCTGAGATTGATAACCCAGTCGAGGGGCCCTTGATTTAATTGACGCCTTATTCATCGACTTGGAACCGGAATCGAGCTGAACCTCATAAGGAAACAAGCTCAAGCCATCCTGCGATGCATCCGGTCTAAGATTATATTGAATACGAGAAGCCTCTGTAATCGGAGCCTTTTTAGAATTAATTGAAAAAGACAACGCAGGACCTTCAATATTCAACTGAGTTTTTGACCCCACCATCGTAATTTCCTTAAACCATTTTGGCTTAATTGTCTTACCCGCCAAATAAGTCTTCCATTCGGAAAAGGTCCCTCGGTATGAGAAAAACAACAAGTCTGTAATTTTGCGTAGCTCATGATTGTAATGAGAATCTTTTGTGGAAAACGTATCATATATTCCCACAACACCTTCCGGAGTAATCGAATAAACAATCACTACTCGCGAATCCATAGGAACAAGATCCCAGATACCTATAAACCAAGTTCGTGAATATTGATCCTGATACATATAGTAATCTGTCGGCTTCCCCAATGAAGACACTGGCAAACGGGCGGATCCAATCGTACGAGAGAATCTGTGCCCCTTCACTACAACATCCGCAATATCTGTTACACCCATGTGTTGCTGATACTGCCAAATATTAATGTGGTCCGGCTTGTCGTATTTAAACACATTAAACTTACCAAAAGAGGCCGTTTGAAACGACGAGGTATCCGAAAACATAATGGACTCAATATGTCCTGCTTGCCGGAATACCGCTGGAGTCAGCCCATCCTTAGACAAAATCACTGGAAACACGTTTCGTAAGCTCTGGTTAAAAAGGCGATCTGTTTCCTCGGAATATGGCGGAATATGTTTCACTTTTTTGACACTTGCCATTAACCCGGCATAATATCCCGCACTCAACTGATCCGTTTTCTTAGCAAAAAAGGATATCAACGTCTCTGGCGCAGCCGGTAATGGATGCACAAATGTTTGCTGAGGTTTGGTTTGAAACTGAATCGGAGCAATTTCAAAATACGTTTCCCGATACACTTCCGCCAAGCGACGACTTTGATTAAACACTTCCTCTATAGGCAATGCGACATTCAAGTTCTCACCTGTAGATCGTTGCAATACCACACCGATTACTCGTCCTGCGGAGTCCAATAATGGACCACCTGAGTTACCAGGAGAAGCCGCAGCCGAAAACCGAATCCACTTCCACTTACCCAACAAAGGCTCAGAGGTCTTGGACGTATAATGGCCTGATCGAATGACGATCCCCTCACCTAATGCGTTACCCACGGCATACACATCATCATTCAATGACGGCCTAACATTGTATTTAAACGGGGTCTTAAATCGACGTTTGCCACGGTCCACTTCAAACACAATGAGGTCCTTATGCTCTGAGTAACGCACAACCTTATTGATTTGATAGACCCGCTTCTTACTATCACGGATATAAAACGTCTTGTTCAACGTATCATGAGACACATCTATTACATGGGCAGCTGAGGCAAACACGTTATCGCCAATCAAAAAGGCAGAGCCAATCGACTCATACGCATCGTTTCGTTGATCAAAAGGAAGTGACGCATATGACAAAGGCGTCGCATATTTAATAGAAGGCGGGTCCATTGGGCGCTTCTTCAATACCTCAAACACACCGGTCTTAGTTGATCTAATAATCGACATTGGAATTGCCGCCTCAGAATACGACGACATCACCAGTAATAACCCCATCAATATAAATAACTTTTTCATATTGTCCCTCCCGTACATCTAATATCGTGTTCGGAAGAGGCAGAATTTCATTTATTATTCTTTATATTTAGATTGAGACCCACCTTTAAGGGCGAACATCAATCACGAAAGTTCGAAGTAAGTTCGTAACTTCCTCAGCTCGAGTACGGAAAGGTCAAAAGTAACGCAAATATCCGGAAAATTAAATGGTAGACCTAAAGAACGTGTTCTAATCCGTAGGTTAACCCAGGAGCTAACGAGGTCGCTTTGGAACAAGCCAAAACAACGCCAGGCATAAAGGATTCGCGGTGAATCGTATCGTGACGAAGGGTTAATGTCTGGCCAAGTCCACCAAACACAACTTCTTGTGAGGCGACATAACCAGGTAAACGTACAGAATGAATTGGCACACGCCCTTTGGCACCGCCACGAGCGCCTTCAATTAGCTCAGTAGACTTAAGCGATTCCAAGTCTGGGTTCACATTCGGGTTCGATTCCATAATCACTTCAGCTGTCTTAACCGCTGTTCCGGAAGGCGAATCCTTTTTACCGGGGTGATGATATTCAATGATCTCTACATCGGGTAAATGCTTCGACGCTTCTTTGGCAAACTGCATCATCAATACCGCCCCAATCGCAAAGTTGGGTACGATCATAGACGCCAATCCTTTTTCTTTGGACAACGTATCTATTTGATTTAGGTTTTCATCCGTAAATCCAGTAGTCCCGACAACAGGTCGTGCACCGGCATTAAGAATGGCTAAGGTATTACTTAACGCCGAATCCGGTTGGGTAAAGTCTACAACCACATCCGCTTGCGTTTCTTTAATCGAAGATACAAGGTCATCGCCCGCATCTAATTGAGCAACCAACGTTAATCCTTCAGCTGCGTTTACCGCTTTGACTGATTCTGATCCCATTCGTCCACTCGCACCATTAATAATTACTTTAATCATAAAGTCAGTTTACTGGCCCAACTGAAAGGTCGCAAGCAAGTGACGTAAGCGATCATAAACTTGGTCTACTGATAAGCCTTTGCATTCAATCACTTGGATGCGCTCGGGTTCATCTTCGGATTGAAGTAAATAACGCTCTCGGACGCGTTCATGAAACGCGATTTCTTCTTGCTCAAATCGGTCCAATGCGGCTCGCGCCTTAGCCCGTGCTAACCCTTCTGATACGGGCAAGTCCAATAAGAACGTTACCTCAGGCTTAAGGTCCGCTACCCGGATCATCTGCTCAACAAAGGCTTCTGGCAATTGTCGCCCACCCGCCTGATACGCATAGGTGGAATCAATATTGCGATCACATAGAACAATCTTACCTGCGGCCAAAGCCGGTTTAATAAGTCCTTCTATATGCTCGACTCTATCGGCAGTAAACAACAACACCTCAGTAGTGTTGCTATGAAATGTTGTTTCCGGATTCAATATTAATTCCCGAATCGTCTTCCCAAAATCCGTCGCACCAGGTTCCTTGGTAACAACAACCTCACGCCCCTTCTTACGAAAGTAATCCGCAACCTTTTCGATCTGAGTAGACTTCCCAGATCCTTCAATGCCTTCAAACGATATAAACAATCCCTTCATCTATATCCCCGTCCGCCCGTGAAAGGCTTGCTGCAACGTTAACTCATCGGCGTATTCAATATCGCCACCCATTGGTAATCCATAAGCCAACTTGGTCGTTTTGATTTGGAACGACGCCAGGACAGAATTCAAATATAGTAATGTCGCATCCCCCTCTACAGTGGGATTAATAGCCAAAATAATCTCAGTAAAGGTTCCTGATCGAAGTCTTTCCACCAATTCCTGAATCCGCAAAACCTCGGGGTGAATCCCATCCAACGGCGAAATCAATCCGCCCAACACATGATAATGGCCATGATAATGATGGGTCCGTTCTACCGAGAATACATCTCGAGGCTCGGACACCACACACAGAACATGTTCGTCGCGACCCGCATCGGAACAAATATGACATCGCTCACTCAAGCTTATATTGAAGCAAGTATCACAATATCGAATATTCCGACGCGTCCGAACCATCGTCTCTGCCAATTGATCTACAACGTCTTGGGTTTGGGACAAGAAGTGAAAGGCCAAGCGCTGCGCTGATTTCTTCCCCACACTAGGTAACTTGGCCAACTGATCAATTAACTCAGAAAGAGGGTTAATCCCCCCTTCGGCTCTATCCAGGAAGCAATCCTCCAGAGACAGCAGACAACTTAGTTGTAGCGATATCTTTTGCTTTTTTGATTCCAATGCTAAATGCTTTTTTAACGCCATTTTGTAGCGCGTCTTTAGATTCTGGGTTCAATAAGGATGGATCAATATCCACACTAATTACTTCCAACTCTCCATTTATCTGTACTTTAATTTTGCCTTCCAATTCACTGATTGGAATAATTGTCTTACGCAGTTCTTCTTGAACCTTTTTCATCGCACCTTTCATTTCTTGCGCTTGTTTCAGTAATTTACCCATATCTTGAAATTTCTTTAACATATCAAATACTCCTTACCCACTTTGGGTTATTTATACAACGGATCCTTCAAACATTTCTACGATTTGATTCAATCTACTTTGGGCTACAGCCGCATCAGGAGCAGCTTCGGCAACAGGTTCTGATGGGACAGGTTGTCCGGGCTGAGAGTCACTCCCTGAGACAGTTGGGGTTGATGAAGCGTCCACCGTTGTATCAGTTGCAACAGATGTGTTATCTGAATCATCAGAGTAGTCCACTTCCCCTTCTTCAATTTCAAATGCTAACTGCCCAGAGAATCCACACTCTTCTTTGATAATCGCACCCAAAAAGGTCTGATACTTGGCATCTTTAAGTTTTTCAAGAAAGAAACGAAACTCCTGACCCAATCGAATTGTCATCTTCGAGCCGGTAACGTCAGCAATAAATGACCCCGTCAAAATAGGCGCCAACCCACGATTTTCTTTAGTCACTCGCCCTAAAACGGCTTGCCACTTATCCGCATACCCTTCGATAGACGTTGGCTTTACAACTGGGGCCTTTTTCACTTCTGGCGCGGCAACAGCTACTGGCGCTGGTGCAGGAGAAACGGGCGCTTGTTGTTGCACTGGTGGTGTAGGTGCTACTGGAGCATACACTGGGGATTGTTGCACTGGCGGTGCCACAGGAGCCGGTGCTACGGGGGCCGCCGCCGGAGCCTGCTGAACAGGGGCTTGTCGCGGAGCTACTGGCGCTTGTTGTACTGGCGGTGCTACCGGTGCGGATTGAGCCACAGGTGCCGGTCGTGGGGCTTGTTGTACTGGCGGTGCCACTGCTCGAGGTGCAGGTGCTACCCCCGGTTCTGCCGACATCAATACCAATGTTTTTAATTGTAATAACACGTCTGGCTGCGGATACCAGCGCAAATCCATTTCCAGTCGTGAAAAGGCTTCTGTTAATGCTAATAACCGAGCGGCATCTACTTGAGCCGCTAATGGTTTCATCAGGGCGATCCGAATATCATCGAAGTCCAACTCTGACTCCAATCCCAATTGAACAAAAATCAGTGACCGAAAAACATTCGCGATATCCTGAGTGAGTTGGTTCACATGCAGTCCTTCATTTGAGAACTTTTTAAGAAGCTGAAGGACGCCCTTTTGATCCCCAGACAAAAACTGCTGCACAAACTCTAAAAGAGCTTCTACATTGCTGGTACCCAGAATCATCTGAACATCATCCCCAGTAATCTGATTCCCTTTAAACGATCGAATTTGATCTAATAATGATAACGCGTCTCTCATACAACCTTGAGAGTTTTGAGCGACCAATCGCGTCGCGGCCTCATCGATCTGAAGGCCTTCTTTAGTCGCAATATTAGACAAATGCCCAGTAATTTCATCCAACTTAAGCCGACGAAAATGAAGCGACTGACATCGAGAATGAATCGTTACCGGAATCTTATGAGGCTCCGTTGTAGCCAGTATAAATATAGTCTGTGCAGGCGGCTCTTCTAAGGTCTTGAGAAGCGCGTTAAATGCACCTGTACTCAACATATGGACCTCATCAATAATGTAAATTTTGGTGCGGCATTCAACCGGCATAAAGTTCACTTGCTCATTCAAGTCACGAATATTATCCACACCCGTATTAGATGCCGCATCGATTTCGATAACATCCACACTGGTGCCATGTGTAATTTTTTTACAAAGACCACATTCCAAACACGGTGTAACAGATGGGCCCTTTTCACAGTTTAAGGACTTGGCTAGAATACGTGCCGTTGACGTTTTTCCAGTTCCTCTAGGACCCGAAAAAATAGTCGCGTGAGCCAAACGATCCATCTCAATCGCATTCGATAACGTCGTAACAATATGCTCTTGCCCGATTAATTCATCGAAACGTTGGGACCTATATTTACGGTAAAGGGTTATGTGGCTCATTAGGACGTTACTCTATCAGATGGCTTGGGGATTCGTCATCTTCCCATTCACAACGATCCACTCACAAACCCCGGCCAAAGACTCACCAATGAAGGGAGAGTTATGCCCCTTTGACTGAAGTGTCTCTTTTTCTACCTTGGCAATTTTTTTCAAATTAAAGACCGATAGATTAGGGGCTTTTCCTAACTTAATTCCTTGAAACGGAATACCCAATATTCGATGAGGGTTCACTGTAATCATCTGCATCAACGAGGCCATATCCATCCCATGCTCCACATGAAGAAACGTAATCAACAACGGAACCAGCAGTTCAATGCCACTGCATCCAAATGCGGCGTCAGTAAAGTCCGTTCGCTTATCATCGATCGTACAGGGTTCATGATGAGATGAAATCACATCCACTTCCCCATTAAGAATCCCCTTCAGGATAGCTGCTCGATCCGACTCTGTTCGCAATGGCGGATCGACTTTAAGCATTGGGTCATAATCAGATAGGTTTTCTTCCGTAAATCGAAAGTACATGGGCGATACACCACAAGTAACCGCCGCACCCGTCGTTTTGGCTTGTATAATTAAGCCTAAGCCTTTTTCAGTAGACACATGTGAAAAATGAATCTGGGCACCCGTCACAGACTGAAGCGTTAACACACTTTCGATCATCGAGACTTCAGCCGTAGCAGACACCCCTTTCATTCCTAGAATCGTGGCCATCTTACCTTGGTTCATCACCCCACCTGAGTCCGAAATACCATGGGCAGGACCAATAATAATCGGCATCCCGATCAAACTGGCATAGGTCATCGCGTTCTTTAACACTTGCGTTTTTTCAACAGAGTAATGATCCGAAAACGCGACAGCACCACTTTCTTTCATCAATGCCATTTCTGCTAACGCGTCCCCTTCACAGCCCTGAGTAATCGCCCCAATTGGGTAGACATTTACGCCACACCCTTTGGCTTTATTACAAACAAAGTCGACTTTTTCTGGCGTATCGATCGGATGAACAGTCTTTGGTGACAATGCCACACCAGTAATACCACCCTTAAGTGCTGCACTCGCTCCACTGGAGATTGTCTCTCTATCTTCTCTACCCGGCTCACGAAAATTAGGACCAAGATCCAAGATACCCGGGACAATCAAATGATCCGACTTTAACTGAATAATATCTAATTTATCTTCATCTTCATCCGGGACATACCCGATTCCAGATACCTTGCCACCTTGAATAAGAATATTCTGACGCTCGATACGTTTGGTCTTGGGATCCAAAACCTTGCCATTAATTAATGCGATTGCCTTACTCATTTTCCAGCTCCTTGCGTTAAGAGGATATACAGCACTGCCATTCGAACAGCGATCCCATTTGTAACTTGATCAATAATAACGTTGTGTGGGCCATCAGCCACTTCTGAGTCCAGTTCAATCCCTCTGTTAATCGGTCCAGGATGAAGGACAACCACATCCTTCTTAGCCTTATCCAGACGGTCCTTCGTTAATCCGTACAGTGCTCTGTACTCACGAACGGAGGGAAAAAATGCCATCTCTTGGCGTTCATATTGGATTCGTAAGACATTAATGAAGTCCACTTCGGGAATAATATCATCCAAACAAGGCACCACGGTGACGCCCAAATCTGCAATTCCTGGAGGGATTAAAGTTGGCGGTCCACAGACAAAGACTTCCGCGCCCAGCTTGGTTAGCCCCCAGATATTGGACTTGGCCACTCTAGAGTGTGCGACATCCCCCAATATAAGAACCTTCTTTCCTTTTACAGTGTCTCTCTGTTGAATCATTGTAAATATATCGAGGAGACCTTGAGTGGGATGTTCATGGTATCCATCCCCTGCGTTGATCACTGGAACATTGGTGATATCGGACACAAACTTAGGCGCCCCACCGTTGGCATGTCGAATAACAATCGCATCAATCCCCATCGCTTCGAGGTTCTTAATCATGTCATAGAGCGACTCCCCTTTTTTAAGGGAGCTATTAGCGACATCAATACTTAGCGACGTAGCCCCCATGGTCCGAATAGCCATCTCAAATGACACTCTCGTCCGAGTGGAAGGTTCAAAAAACA
>JABISL010000048.1 GCA_018700055.1 bacterium
CCTTTACCCCGAATGTTTGGTGGAGGACCTGCAGTAGGTCCAACCGCAGTAGGGGCTATCCCCGCGCGTGGTTCCATTGGAGATACTTCTGATGGAGATACGTCTGGTGAGAACGATTCAGGCGATGAAATGGCGCCTACGCCTACTGTAATGGAGATATGTAGTCGTGGATCAAGTGCTGTGCCTGCACCGAGAGGCCGTTCTATGAGTGTGGGGGCGGATGACTCAGGGGTGACGGAAGCGGATGAGGATAGTTATGACGCGGGGTTAGGGCCCATTACAATGACTGAAGAGTCTGAAAAAGTTAGGCATGAACTTGGCGTTGCAATGAAAGCTCTGCCGCCTACGGATAAAGCTGATAGAGCGGAGCTTCAAACCCAAATATATGCAGAAGAAAGACTCCAGGCTGCGATGCAGAAGTTCGAAAACCGTACTTATATGATGTTGAATCCACACATGCAAGCGGTGGCTGATGCGAAGGCTCTCCCCGTTTCAGGGTTTAATGAAGCGGCATTTACAACGTTACTACAAACATTAGGGAGTGCTCGTGTGCCCCAGGAAACGCTTGCGAGCTTCAGTGACCTAAATGCTAGAGAGTTTGCTAGTATTGCCCCACCAGAGTTCAAGACATGGGTGACGATAACCTATTTGACCCCAGCGATTGAGATTGTTAAGGCAGGCGTGGAGCGTCGCCAGGTACTGAATGGTGGGACGATATCGGCTAAGGACCAGACGTTATTAACGCTGTCGACTAAACTTTTGGATCGGTTGCAAAACCCCGATGCGAACAAGTCTGGCATTCAGACAATGATCAAGCATTTGAGTACACCGGGTGGGTTCCAATACTTCGTTCAAGGGAAGATGACCTTGGCTACGAAAGGGGCTGACCCCAAGGCCCATAACGCCTTTTATAATGATGTGAATCGCTTGGTTAGACCGGACTCTACACGACCGGTTGTTGCCGCTTCCGCTCGAATGGTTCCGTCCGAAGGTGGAGCGCCGACCTTGCTTAGTGCTCTTGAGGGGCTTGGTGAATCAGATAAGTCTAATCCTAAGACAGGGCCTAAGGGACCTAAGGCAGGTACGCCTTTACTAACTACTTGGAATGGCTATGTAGCAACTATTGAAGGGACGCCAATCACCTTTAGCCCTAGACCCGATGCTTTCGCAGTTCCTCTAATCCACTTGGATTTGAATAAATTAAATGCAAAAAATGTTGGGGCTATTAAAGCGTTTATCAATACGGTGTATGACGATTTTGAAAAAACGGACTTAGATGTTACTCAATTAACAATATCGCTTGAGAACAAAGGCGTTATGGATCAGTACGTTGATTTACTATGCGGGACCAACAAAGAAATCATGATGGACCACTTGGATAGTCTTGTTCCTAAGTCGAAAGCGCCGGCAAGACGGTCTAGTGCGGCATCAACAGCGCCTGCGGATCCGAGAGATTGGCAGTTGGGTACGAATGAGCAGGCGTTAAGAGCCTTTGTTATGGGAAACAGTATTAAGATACCCGAACTCAGTGTATTTAGGGGTGGGAATCCTTGGCCAACGACTGCGCCTGGGGTATTAGGTCGTACGAATTCAGATGATGCAAGCGCGCCAGTTATTGTGCATAAGATGGCTAATTATGATGCGGCTAAAAGACTATGGGGCACTCAGGATAATGTAAGCGCGGTGATAGCCCGTTTGGGTACTCCTGCAGAGGGCGACCAATATTATGATGAAATCACCAATTTGAGTCAGGCATTACAGCTTTTTCCAGCTTATTATGCTAGTTCAGCTGAGCCTAAGCAGCAGACTGTGAGCGTGAGGTCCGGGGTAGAAGGTAGCTATCAATTTAAGAATGAGACCCATTTTGTGCTTACAGCCGATGCTGCTAATGCGTATAAACAAGTTTTTGCGGATGTAGATCAAGCGAAGAAGGCGCTAATGGCTAAGTTAGATTTAGTAGATGCCAATAGAAAGAAGGTATTTTTTAACTCGTTTTATAATGTAGAGATACAACAGCCATTAATGAAAGGAGAGACCGTAGCCGCAAATAAATTTGAAACGCTTCGAGCCTTCTTATATGAGCGTGATCCGCTTCTGGCAGATACAGGTAATGGGGCAGGTGAAGAAGTGGCGTCTAGGAATGCCCTTTTGAATATGATGGATACGGTTCAGGGGAGTCGTAGTTCTAATAGAGATCCGGGTGATGATATTCCTTTTAGTACGGTAAATGAAGATAATCTTATGCAGAGGCTATGTTTTTTTGATGCTAAGTTAACTGAAGCGAATGACAGAGATGTTAAGTCTTCGTATATAACTCTTACTCCTAAAAATAGTGATGTTGAGGTCACTGGAATGGATAATAGAAATACTTCTTATAGGGTGACACAAGAGACGTCTAAAAATGGCCCAATTTTAGTTTTTGAGGACTCAAAAGATAATAAAAAATATGCAATGTTAATGATGACCCATAATGGTGGCGGCCATTATGGGGTACAGTATATGTCTAAAAATGGCCTGGAACAGGATTATCAGGTTGTATCAGGTACGGATATACGAGGGTTCGTGTCTAAAGGTAATATGATGGAGATGCTTGTGGATAGTCTTCCTTTGATGGAAAGCGTGAGTTTGGTTCCATTAGACCAATATAAAAAGGCTCAGCAATCTTCCGCTTTTATGAAGGCACAAGGAACGACGGTTAATATGAATAATAACTGTTGGATGGCGGCATCTGCTCAATACGAGGCTCGATTTGCTATGTATGAAGCGGCATTGAACCCGGCAGTTGCCGCTGCTCCACCTGTAATGACAGTTCGCTCAAGGAGGGCTGCCCCATCCGTAACGGCCTATCCAGAGTTAGACTTTAGTAAGGTATCGGGAACTAAAAGAGGTGAGGTGTTACTAGCCATACTTAAGAAGGTGAAGTCCACTTATCATGATATTGCGGCTCTTCAGTCGATTGACTTTGATGCAGTGTCGCCAGATGATTTGGTGTCTAATAATAGCGAAACATTAACAGCTGTTATGAATGCTGTTCCGGTAGAGGTCTTTGGGCGTGACCCTGGATTTCAGGATAACTATGGCACTGATAATATTCAGGTCTCACACCTTTTGAACCACCTACGTAGTGAAGCGAATCTGATTCTTGGAATGACTGCAGATAAGCAAGTTAATAAACTCGCTGCGAATAACGTTCCATTGGATTTTAGTTCAGTAGACTCGAGTTCTGATCGTGCGGATGTTACTAAATCCGTTTTAGAGGCAGTGCAAAAGAGTTATTTCGAGTGTCTTAGGGGTGTTGATTTTACAGATCCGAGTGTAGTGACTAGTGTTGCTATGACACTTGACCCATCTTCTGTTAAAGAGAACGCAGGATATATACACTATTTTAAGGAAAAGTTTCCAGATAAAACTGAGGTTAATATAACAAAATTTCACCTTAGGAATTATTTGAATCATGTTATTAACAAGCATGTGATAAAGATCGCTTTCGATAACGATGTAGATGATGTGGATAGGCCTCAGGCTCGTGTACATCGATTAGGCGAGTCTGTCCTCGATGAGGTATTTCCTGGCACATATGATAACGGTCACACGCTATCAGCCTCCCATCCTCTGTATGAAGAACCTCCTCAGCCATTAGCAGGACAACCTTTTGTTCGCCCAGCTACATCTCATGGGCAAGATATCGCGCGACCAGCAACAAGTGGTAAAGGTTCCCTACCTTTTAATCCTGATAATCCACAGTTTGGAGCAAATGCGCAGAAATTTCGGGAGGACTACGTGGCTGCAGCGGGTGGTGTACCGCCTACTACTCCGAATGGAAGAAGAGAAACAATACGCCCAGGGACTTCTGGAGGGTTCTCTCCTATGGGGCCAAGTTTAAAAAATATCAAACCAGACTCACTACACGCTTTAATCCGACCCCGTACTGGTGCCGGTCGTGGGCAAGGCCCATTTAGAGTGCCACGGGATCTTGATGCTCACCCACAACAAAAGTTAAGCAATGGAGTCGTCAGACCTCGGACTGGCGTTGGTGGGGCTAATGCTCAGGGCCCGAGTTCTTTCTCCACTACAAGTGGTGCTAATAACCAACAACAAAAGTTAAGCAATGGAGTCGTCAGACCTCGGACTGGCGTTGGTGGGGCTAATGCTCAGGACCCGGGTTATTTCTCCACTACAAGTGGTGCTAATAACCAAGGACGAGGGGGTGCTCACCAAGGGGGTCAATCCTCACTACATCAAGATTCAACTTTTTTACACAATATGGAGTCTAAACATAATAGTGCTGTTCAACCTGGAGCTAATAACCAAGGACGACGATCGTTAGAAGTTCCAGATTATTTGGGTAATGCAAGATTAGATATGTCGACACAGCCACATGCACTTCCAGCTGACGGAACATGGCCTAAAGGAAAAGGTCCTAACGCCACTGATGATAATTTCGGTGGAGACACTGGCGGCCAAACTATTGAATTCCATGATTTAAATGAAAAAGAGAGTGTACAGAGGTTAGTTCTTGGAGAGAATGATGAGCCTTTCCCATCTGGATATCCTGGAGAATCTCCCCGTTTAGTCGGACATGGCAGACATGCCTCTTCGCTCTACGGCTACAACTTCGAGTCCGACGATGGGCTAGGTGGCTTCGGTAAGGCTGTCTCCGATGACGAGTATTTTTCTGAGGGAGACTCCGACGACGGCTCCGGTGACGAGGGTATGGGGTAACCCGTCATGAGTAGCGGCCTGGGGGGGACTATATCAAGGGCGGGAGAGTCTACTAAAGTGCTAGGCGTTGGGCTTAAGCTGCATCGAGACTGGCAGAAGGCCCAGCAAGACAGGTCCGTGCCTGCGGTGGTGGGAACGGCGGTAGGGACCGAGGGTCTAGCAGGGACTGAGAGTGGTGATCGGGTTAGACAAGGCATCGAGCTTGAGCGAGCCACCACACTGCCCAGTTTCGCCGAGTCCGGGGTTGTTGCTCAGTTGCGACCGGGTGCTGAGAGTCGGGATGTAGGTGTCACCAAGAGTGCCCTGTCGCAACCAATAGTATTTAAAGGGCAGCCAGGGAATGTTCAATCCGCATTTAGAGACTGTAACCCTGAGACGGTGGCGAATATTACCAATGGAATCAATAAACCAGGCTATAAATATCGCTCTAACGATATTCAATCCCTCCGGAAGGCCTTTTTTACAACGACAGAAGGATCCTTGTTTGAGGCATTTAATGATGCCCAGAATGGCATTGATGCGCATATAGCCCATGTAACGCAATACGACTCGCGCAATGTGATCGCGTGGGGCTCAGAGTCTAATATGACTGGAAATGAAAAAATCGAGTCATTAACTCAATTGAAGCAGCAGAATATAGAGGCCTTTAATGGGCTGATTCAGTTGATTCAGACGCCGTCAGATAAGACCCCAGAAGAGCAGTCGCTAGAAGATGTTAAGCAACTTATTCGAGATGGGGGATCGTGGAGTGCTCAAGTGGGCCCCGCACTGGCCAGGGTCTGTAATGTGCCTTTGGACCAGTTGTCCGCGACGGTTTTAGCTGGCAAGCTAGATAAAAAGGACACCCAAGCCTTAATGGATTTAGCGATTGAGGCTAACAACGATAGGCTTGTTGGCAAGTTGAAGGATAGGGGAGCACTACCTTCTTTAGACGTGTTATATAGGGTGTTTGAGGTGGTAGTATCCGATTTGGATGACAAATCAGAAGCCAAAGACGTCACATTTAATCGGCCCTTAATGAAGGCTATATTTAAAGGGTCAAACCCACCTGAACAGTTGTTCAAAGCTATGGGGGTAGGTGATGGAGAATTGAAACGGTTTGGCCAACTGATCACACAAGAACTGGGGCGATTGGCCAGGTTTCCTTCCGATGCATATGACACTACAGATTCTGAGCTGACGGGTCATTTGCCGTTCACTGATTATCTGAGTGCGTTAACGGAGATTGGCTTGTTTCAGGAGTTGTCCAAGGACGGATTTCTCTATAACTGGCTAACCCCAGCGCATAGGGATGCAGGGAACGAAAACGATATCGTTCGCCTATTGGCAGACACAGGGGATGTTGCTTATTGGCAAGAGTTGAAGTTGGCTGTTGGTGGCGATGGTAGTGATGGCTATGCCAGGCTTATTAATCAATGTATCGGGATGTATGGTCAACCCAAGAATAATCCAATGATGGTCATGGTAAAAGAAGACAAAACACCATTGTTAACCGTTATTTTGCAGGATGTTGTGACTAGTATGGTGAAGAGTAAGTCTACTAAGTTGTTGGGTGGGATGCTTGGCGGGTTGCTGTTGTCAGCGACCAAATTAGGGCGCTTGGATGTTGTTAAGCTGGTGATGCCATTTTTCAATCGATTTTCAACCTTGAAGCCCAATGAAGTTCAGTTTCTAAAAGATAATTTTATTGGAGGGACTAAACAGTACCTTGAAGCCAACATTGGGGAAGATGGGACGAAATGGTTTGCACCATTCCAAGGCTATTTTAAAGAGGTCTTTCTACACTCAATTGAGGATACCTCTAAGAATACGATTGTGCACTCAGCGGCCCGGGCTGGGAATCTACCCGCAATTCAACTGATGTGGAATACCAAATTGTCCTCGATCCCAGAGGAGGAGACTGTTGAAAAGTGGGTAACGGGCCTTCGGAATGTGATGGGCAAGAACCCACTGGATTTTGCTTATTATTTTGAAAAACCAGCAGTTGTAACTTGGTTGTGTGAAAAAGGTGTTGAGATGACAGAGACGGAATCGGGTACAAAGGGGGCTGAGACGATAGCGTTACAGACTCGGATGCAGTATGCGACTACGAAGCCCTTAGACCCAGCTGATATCTCGGACCTTCTTATCGACTCGGCGGGCCAGCCCGTTACAAGTGATGTGAATGGGGGGACGTTATTACATCAGCTTGCGCATCGAAAAGGAACGTCTCAACTGGAGATTGCGCGAGTTATAGAGGGCGTGATTACAAAGCAGCCGCCGGTCGGTTCTGTTTATTTGATGGCAAAAGATGGGGAAGATGTAACGGCTACTGAGCGGATGGCTCGGGGAGGGCATTTGGAGTCATTAAAGGCACTACATGCTGCGTTGAGAGCCGTCGGGCTTGCTTTTCCAATCAGTGATCAATCGGTGATATTTGCTGCTACGAATGGTCACCACGAGATAGTTCAATTTTTATTGGCGGTCATAAAAGAGGGGTATCCAGATAAGTTTGATGGGGTAGTTAAGAGGCTGTTCTCTGTAGCGAGTACCCAGGGCGTTTTGGATGTTCTGATGGCGACTGGATTTGATTTGAAGGTGATTGATGAAGGGGCAGACTTGATGTTAGCGGCTGTTGAACAAGGGCATTTGGATGTGGTTTATTTTTGGATCGAGCATGGATTAGCCGATTTGGATGAGCGATCGTTAGTTTCAGATCAGACTAATTTATTAACTTATAGAAACGCGGCGAAATATATTGGAGATCATTTGGATGACCAGATAGCAGCTGCCAAGGCTGAGATAGAGAATGCAAGTGCGGACCTTAGTAGTCTTTCGAGTGGAGACAAGCGGTATTTTGGGATTCGAAAAGCGTTATTGGAATATGAGCGAGATGTAGCGCAATACGAATCGCAAAAAAGGTCAGGGGTCTACTCTCAGATGATGGGCTTATTGGCCGATCATAAAGTATATTCTATTCGGTTTGAATCAGCGTTGCGTACGGGGAATGGAGCCGATGTTCAGGCTGTTTTAGATAATGCGGATGTTACGGTATTACCAAGAGATATCAAGGTGGACGATAGGGTAGGACTAGCAATGCATTTTGCGGCTTTTCAGGGAAAATTCGATGTTGTTGAGGTCTTGTTAAATGATCCCGCGTTGAGGCTGCAAGCTGAGGCCTTGTCGTCGGGTAACCCTAAGGAAAAGGCCAAGTCCGTATTGCATTGGGCTGTTCTGGGCGCGGCAACAGTAACAGGCGCCGACGCTAAGACTAAGTTGGCGGCGTATGTAGAGGTTATTAAGCGGCTTGTTATGATCAATCCTAGGGTATTAGAGATGCGTGATGAAATAGGTAAGACGCCGATGCACTTAGCTGTAGAGAATAGATCCTCAGCCCTTGTTGAGTTATTAATGATATTAGGGGCGAGTATGGATGCGCCTGCTTTGAGCAATGACGGGGTTCCCAATGGCGAGACGCCCTGGAAGGGCTTGGTTCGGGAAACGGAATATTATGAATCCAAAGAAGAGGAAGCAAACGTGGCGATCCACTATGACTTATGTGAGATATGCGATGTGGTTGATGCGCAAGAACAGGCTGCTTATAATCGAACTACAGACTTGTTGTCGGTGATAGATGACGCCTCAGACCCAATGGCGTTACTATCGCTTGAATACTTAGATGAAGGGGAATTAACCCGGGGCCATTTAACCCATTCTTATATGAAGCAGTCTCCAGCGTTGGCGAGTATTTTGGCTAAGTTGGCCGCGAGAGGGCCTTTGACCGAGTCTTCAATGAAGACGCTTGAGTCATTTATGATGGCGACCTTGTTGCCAGAGTGGACGCCTGGCGATGCAATATCGGAGACTGATCGCCTTCGCGCTACTGAGTTGTTGTTACGGCGTGGACCAGGAGGCTCTCGATTATTAGATGCGATTCTCCGTCATGGATCTGCTGCTTTTATAGCTACTTTTGTGAGTAGTTTTGGATTGGCACCGTATCTTGGCGAGACGGTGTTGGTTAATTCTCAGAAGATGTCTGCCGTGTGTCGTGTTATTAAGGGGACACAGACTGATGAGGAGAAGGTTAACGCCGTGATTAGATTATTGGCGACGGCTAAGATTAACTTAAATGGGGCTGATGATACGATTCATGCGGTTCAGATGTTGCATGAGATCCAGGACCCCGTGCATCGAAAGAGGCTCATTAAGGTGCTGTCTAACAATAATGTGGATTGGGCGACTAAGCGAAAAGGGACTGCTAAGACAGATATAACAGCGTTAGAGTCGGCATTACTTACTGAGGATTTAGTTACGCTACAGAGTGTTGTTAAGTTGTTTTCGGCGCAGTCGATTGGGACGCCATCTGTATTGCGCTTTATGCCTGAGGATCCTAAGCGTGTTCCAAATTGGACCGCTAAGACCAGTGTTGCGCTCAGAGATCTGTTGATGACTGCGGCTAAGCGTTATGAGGAGAATGAAACGCCAGAGCTATTGGCGATTATTACCTACTTGGAGTCGGTAACGGACCGAAAGGTGCCTGTGAAAGGAAGAGTCGATCCGCGACAACGCGCTCAAACAAATATAAAAAATGCGGCAAAGGCGGCCAATGATCAGTTGAGAGCCGCTGCTGATATACGTAATAAGGTGATGTCTGACTACTCTAAGAAATTGGCGATTATTGGGCGTAAGCCTACTCTCGAATACGATCGTATTAATGAGGTAAAGGCACTGGTAGTCGCATTTGAGTCATCGTTTGCTGCATTAGGCGACATCGATCAGATGCAGATGGACACTCAAGTGTCTTATAACCGAATGGTGTCAGATTCAATGAACGCCTATGGCACGCCAGCAGAAAAGGCGGTGGCAAGTAAAGGATTTACAAATGGACCAGTGATTACAGACGATGCCTGGAAGGAACCGTTCTTGCTTCAGGCCGCTCAGGTCATTGAGAGCTTGGAGACACAGCAGCCAGGTATTTTTTGAAGATAGCTACCCGGATAGATATTTGATAGAATGACACCGTTAATCCTAGCCTCTGGCGCTGGGATTTTTATAAGGAGTTATCACTATGATTATTGTAATGAAAGCGGGCGCAACGTCCGATCAAATCGAAGCTATTCGTGCACAAGTTGAAGGCCAAGGGCATTCCCCTCATGTGTTGGTTGGTGAAATTAAGACGGTTGTTGCCGCAGTTGGTGACAAGAGTAAAGATGCACTTAAGTCGTTGGTTTATAGCGACGGTGTGGAGCAGGTACTTCCCGTTCAACAAGCCTACAAGTTAGTGTCACGATCCTCCAAGGAATCCGACACTATTGTGGATGTGGACGGTATCAAGATTGGTAGTGGGCATTTCGCGATCTTCGCAGGTCCTTGTTCAATCGAGACGGAAGAGCAAACGTTAACTGCGGCACATGCCGTTAAGAAAAGTGGGGCACAGTTCCTACGTGGTGGGGCATATAAGCCTCGTTCGTCGCCCTATAGCTTCCAAGGGCTAGAAGAAGATGGTCTTAAGTTAATGAAAAAGGCGAAAGACGAAACAGGGCTTCGTTTAATCACTGAGCTAGTTGAGCCAGCTAATGCTGAGTTAGTAGCTGAGTATGTGGATATGATTCAGATCGGTGCGCGTAACATGCAGAACTTCCCACTTCTTAAAAAGGTGGGGCAAATCGGCAAGCCGGTTTTTCTTAAACGTGGATTGTCAGCGACATTAGAAGATTTGTTGATGTCAGCCGAGTACATTATGTCTGAAGGGAACCGTGACATTGTTCTATGTGAACGTGGGATTCGTACCTTCGAAAAAGCGTATCGCAACACATTAGATCTAAACGCGATTCCTGCATTACAGAAGATGACTCATTTACCGATTATTGCAGATCCATCGCATGGAACAGGACGTCGTGACATGATTGAACCAATGGCAAAGGCCTCAGTAGCGGCTGGCGCTGACGGTGTAATGATTGAAATGCATCCCAACCCAGATGAAGCATGGTCAGATGGTCCTCAATCCCTAACATTCGACCAGTATGCGGCATTGATCGACAACCTCAAGCCGTACATTGAGTTGGCCGGAAAGCACCTGTAACTGACACTAATTTTCCGAATTTCATCGTTATCTTGAATTTTTATGTCCTCGCTGTATTGGAATACACCTGCGGGATAAAAATTGAAAATGCCTCGACCTTCGAAAAATTAGAAGTCAGTGAGAAACTGGTATAACTAGACTATGAAGTTAGTTCTACAACGTGTTCAAGAAGCCTCCGTGACTGTTGATAAGACAGTGGTTGGTGCTATTGGACGCGGGTGGTTGATATTAGTAGGATTTGCGCCAGATGATACCGAGGCGATGATTACCAAGTCTGTTGCTAAGGTGTTGGACCTTCGCGCGTTTTCGGATACGGATGGCAAGATGAACTTGTCCCTACGAGATATAGCGGGAGAGGTGTTGGTGGTGTCTCAATTCACGCTTTATGGCGATTGCAGTAAAGGGCGGCGTCCAAGCTTTGGTGTTGCGGCGTCACCTGATCTAGCCAAGTCGTTATATAACTCAATGATTAGCGTGTTCGAGTCTGAGATACCCGGGTTGGTTCAAACAGGAGCGTTTGGCGCTAATATGCAGGTTTCGTTGGTGAACGACGGTCCTGTGACGTTCGTACTGGAGTAGATTTTTTGGGTGTTGTGCTTGGGGCGGGTGCAACACTGCGGCTTCTTTGGCGGTAAGTGGTTTTTATATGATCTTTTAGCAGTTTGAATAAGTTTTTCTTACTGTTAGTTTTGGCCAATCGGGTTGAGGTTGGGGTTAATTCTTTTTTGCTGCCTGACACAGAGAGTTGCGGTGTTTTTGGGTCCGTAGAGGCAGATCGGATTACTCTAGTTGGGGTTCTATGTCGTGCGTTTAATATCCGGAGTAATCCAGGTGTGGCTTGAGCTGCGTGTTTTTTCTTGGGTGTAAGTTTTGGAGTCTCAGGAGACATGAATGGGTTTCGGGTTATTTCGATGGGGGTTTGAGGGGTGGTAGATCCAATACTGTCGTTGAAGGGGGTTGGTGTTTTTACAGGCGTAGGCGAACTAAATGAGAACTCAATGCCTCTAGTATTCGTTCCTATTTTTTCGGCAGCAACATAAAGAACAGCCTTTCGCATTTCTTTGGGCGGGGTTGTTGTAGGAGGCTTTTTGATATGTTTCTTAGCCGGTAAATGATTATCTTGATTGGATTTACTATGTTTTAACGCTTGGGATACGGTGAAAGAGTTTACTACTCGTACCTTGGGCGAGGTGATCGGTCTAGGCGCTTCTGTGACAGGCTTTGGGGCTTGTACCTTAGGTGTTGAGATAGGGGCTGGTAAAAACGTTGATTGCGTCGAAGAGATACTTGATCCAGGTGATGATGGAGAGCTTAGCATGGGATTATTATATCTTCGCCGGCGTAGCAGTAGTACTACGAGGCGTGGCTGGACGTTGCGGTGTAGTAATGGGGCTAGGGGCTCTTCGAGACTTTGTCAGGTTTCTGAGGGCTGCGGCGGAGTTGGGACGAGTTAGAGGTATATATTTTTTTGGAGGTGCATTTTTCATTAGATATAGTTGATAATTTGTCTGTCGAGGGTAGTTAACGGCGCTTACTTTGGGTTTAGGTGGTTTGGCACTGGACGGTCGGGATTTCTTTTTTGTTTCGGTGGTAGCTGGTTTTTGTTGTACTGGCTTAGCCGCAGCCAAATCTTGAGCAAGTAAGTCATCTAACCATCCGTTAGAGTCGTCAGATGAGTCTGAAGTTGGGGACGCTAGTAGATTGTTTTGGGTAACTTTGTCGTTTACAGTAGCATTGTAGAGCTGATTAAAAAAATCGGATTCATTTGACGCGTCGAATTCTGCGGAGCCAGGCAGACTTGGTGGCTTAGGTGGTGGTGTTGTGAGATCCCCTGACGTTGCGCCGGTTCTTGATGGTGATTGAGGCAGATTTCCGAATACTAGGCTGTCTCCGTTGAAATCGCCGCCACTTACCATGCTGTAGTCGAAAAACCCGGGTACGTCTTTGATGGATTTTCTTAAATTGAGGTCAGTCAGTTCTTGGTAGACATCACTAGGAATATCTTTGGGGACAATTTTGGGTTCCTTTGGGATGTGCTTAGGCTTATCTCTGTCCTTTCCTTGTCGAGTGCGTTCAACGGATTCTCTACGACTTTCAGGCATGGCAGTATTATTTAGGTGGTGTTGTCGAACGGTATCCATTTCAGGAATGTCTTTTCCTGCTGTTTTGGGACGTTCGTTGGCGATTTTGGCTTTTATCTTTTCGATAAATCCGGGGTTTTTCTTTAAATAATTAAGATGCTGCTGACTGTGGCTTAAGCGTTCATAGTCTTTGCGTTTGATATCTTTGGATGTTTTTTTGCTAGCTTTTTTGGCGGCTTGGGCGTCATTTATGAGCTTGGCGTAGTAGTCACTAAGGTCGACTGCTTTTGCTGCTCTTGATTGAGCCGATTTGGGGCGGGAAGGCGCCGATTGAGGTCTTTGGGTCTTAACAGGTGATTCAATAGGCGAGGTTGCTTGTTTGGGGACATATGTTGGCGACGTGGCCGTTGGAATTGGCTGTATTGCGGGGTTATAGTCTACGAAGCGTAGTGGGTTTTGGGCCGATTTCTCTGGAGAGGGCTGTTCTTTTTTGGGGGCTTTGAACTGATTCCAAGACCCTTCCATACCCTTTTTGGGACCCATTGAGTGTTTTGAATTAAATACATAAGACGTTGGTTCCGGAGAGGGAACGCGAGCTGGTTTTCCTGCACTACCTTTTTGAGGTGTAGTGATAGGTGATGTTCTTATTGGTGTAGTAGGTGCTGTTCGTTTAGTTGGCGTTGGTGACTTAACGTTAATATCATCTTGGGAAACAAGAGTTCTCGTTGGCGTTTTTGGTGGAGATGATTCTTTTTTAGGGGATAACTTGGCGGCTTCTTCTGCGGCTTTTTTATCAGCCATGATTTGAGCTAAGCTTCTCATCACGCGAGGTTTAGAAGTATACATTTTTTAAAAACTCCAGTTTTGGATGACGTTGTATTAATTTAGGTACCTGATACATATCGTGATTTGGGGGTAAAGAATTTCACTAAATATTACGGAAGTTGGTGTTGAGCGGCTTTTTCGGCAAGTTGAGCCTGTATGAGTTTGGTGCGTGTTTTAGAGTGTTTCGGGGCAAGCTCTTTTGCAGGTAAAGGGGTTAGCTTCGGAATGTTTCTTTTTAATAGTCGGATGGGCGTCTTTGGTAGCGGGCTATGTTTTTTAGGAGATAGGATAGCTATTGCTGCAGCAAGTTGAGCTGTTACGATTTTGGCTCTATTCCGTGATAGTTTGGATGCAACAGGTTGTGCCTGTAAGACTTGTGGGGTGGCGCTTTTGTTTTTGGATTTTTGACCGGGCGTTTTGGGTAGTGGACTGTTTCTTTTAGGGGATTGTGCAGTTGCTCCGGCGGCAAGGCGAGCCGCTATGAGCTTAGCTCTATTTCTGGATAGTTTGGATGCAACAAGTGGCGACTGTAAGACTTTTGGGGTGGTGCTTTTATTTTTGGGTGTAGTAATGGGGGATGCTCGAAGAGGTGTTTTTTGGGGTGTTGGCAAGCGTTGTGGCGTTGCGATGTTGCCTTGAGAGATGTGAACAGGTTTTTTTGGGAGTGGGCTAGCTGCTTTAGGTATGAATACAGGTGTAGTAATGGGGGATGCTCGAAGAGGTGTTTTTTGGGGAGTTGGTAAGCGTTGTGGTGTTGCGATGTTGTTTTGAGAGGTGTGAGTATGGGGTCTTGGGGGCGTTTTTACAGTGCCTTTAACGGTCACGTTTTCGGTTACGTCTACCATAGGATTGCTCGTGACTTTCATTGATGATTGGTCAAATGCAGGGTTTTTAGTTACTTGCGTTGTGTCGTTGGAATCAACAGTTGTTTGGTTAGTCTCGTTGAGCTTTGGTTTGGGAGGTTTTTGAAAAAAAATTTTAGAAAACAGTCTGTTCATTTGGTTGAACTCCAATTATAGATAAGGGTTTGTTAATAGGTATCTGATACATATCGTGATTTGGGGGTAAAGAATTTCATCAAATATAACCGACCCCTAATTGGACGTTCACGGTCGATTGGTTCCGCGCTATAATAGCTGCCATGACATTAAGTAAATCTGACCATCAAGAGATCGAGGCCATTATCGGGCGTAAACCGTCCAAGATTGAAGAAACAATATTCGACACAATGTGGTCGGAACATTGCTCTTACAAGAGCACTAAGCCCGTACTTAAGACGCTTCCTACAAAGGGATCTGAGGTTACATTGGGTGTTGGTGAAGACTCTGGCATTATTCATTTTACTGAACACGAAGGCCGTCGCTACGGTATCGCCGTGTCACATGAATCACATAATCATCCGTCCCAAATCCTTCCTGTTGAAGGTGCAGCCACAGGTGTTGGCGGTGTAGTAAGAGATGTCTATTGTATGGGAGCCGAAGTATTCGGTGTGCTTAACTCGCTTCACTTTGGGGTGAACGAAGATGGCAACTCTAGTCATGTAGAAGAGATTGAAGCGGGTGTCATCGAAGGTGTTTCTGAATATGGAAATGCGCTTGGAGTGCCTATGTTAGGTGGCGAAACACTTTATCATCCGAGCTATAACGACAACTGTTTGGTTAACGTAGCGGCACTTGGATTGATCGCTGAGGATGACATTGTTCACAGTTATGTACCAAAAGAAGCGGCAACAGAGCCCTTCGACGTGATCTTGTTTGGTAAGTCTACAGACGCAACGGGATTTGGGGGCGCTAGCTTCTCCAGTGCAATTCTCGATGTAGAAGATGAAGTCCAAAACATGGGGGCGGTTCAGGTTCATGATCCATTCTTGAAGCGTGTATTAGCAGAAGCAATCAAAGAACTACCTAAGGTTCTAAAAGGTATTCCTTGGGGATTTAAGGACCTAGGCGCGGGTGGAATTTCTTGTGCGGCGCCAGAATTAGCCATAGGTGGTGGATTCGGTATTAAATTAAATCTGGATAACGTAAATGTAGCGATCGAAGGTCTTCCGCCTGAGGTAATTGCCTGCTCCGAGACGCAAGAGCGATTTTGTGTAGTTGTGCCAAGAACTGCAACGGCAAGTGTTATCAAACTATTTAACGAAGACTTCGAAATGCCCAATTTGTATCACAAAGCAGGGGCCGCAGTCATCGGTGAAGTGACTACGGATGACAGATTTGTAATTACGTATAAAGGTGAAGCGATTTGTGACTTGCCTGTAGCGGCGATTACGACAGAGGTGAAGGCGGAGCGGACCGCAGAGCCGAGGGTGATTCAACGCGAAGGGGCGGAGGCGCCGCGTGTTGATATAGCCCAAGTTCAGGCATTAGCGATAGCCCAATTGGCGCAAAAGTTTAATGCATCTAAGCGTTACGTGTATCGTAACTTCGATAACGCAGTTCGTGGAGACACGGTAGTGTATCCGGGAGAAGCAGACGCCGTTGTTGTGACGCCAATTGAGGGTTGCGATGCCGCAGTCGCCGTAAGCATGGATAGTAATATCTATGGTGAGGCGGATCCGTACGTATCGGGCGCTGCTGCCGTGGCCGAGGCTGTCAGAAATGTCGTGGCGGTTGGTGCGAGGCCAATCACTGTGACGGATTGTCTCAACTACGGA
>JABISL010000038.1 GCA_018700055.1 bacterium
CTTCTATAAAATAGGTCTCTGGGTTCTTGAGCGTCTTTTTCACCGCTTCTAACTCGTCATCGTTGGCACAGAAATGAACCCCTATACTAGATCCTCCTGCGATAGGCTTAGCCACAACTGGCCATTGAATCGTGACGGTGTCCGTCAATAATTGATAGGGGGCTGTTGGTAGGCCACAGGCAGTCATTAACTGTTTACATAACCACTTATTCATTCCAATCGCAGAGCCCAAGACTCCGGTGCCGGTATAGGGAATCCGTTTGAGTTCCAAGGCACCTTGAATCGTTCCGTCCTCGCCATGTTTCCCATGAAGGGCTATAAATGCAGCGTCCGCCTGCAAGTCTTTGAGTTCGTGTTCCTTTGGGTCCCAATGAAACAGGTTTGTGTATCCCTGCCGTTTCAAGGCACCCATCACATTTTTTCCTGATCGAATGGAAACGTCGCGTTCGTTTGATTCTCCCCCATAAATGACCGCAATACGACTACTCTTGATCATGGTACGATCTGCACTTCTGGCTCCAGTTGAACCTGTGATTTTTTTTGAACTTCGTCTTGAATGTGCTGAATCAATGTTATCGCTTCCTCATAGGTTCCATTTTTGTCATTTACCATAAAGTTAGCATGTTTTTGTGAGATATGGATATCACCTTGGCGTAATCCTTTGAGCCCGAGTTGTTCAATAATTTGGCCTGCATACTTACCCCGCGGGTTTTTGAAGATGCTTCCAAACGAATTCTCTCTGAGAGGCTGTTTTTCCAATCGTGTTTGTATCATCTGAGTAATTCGGGACTGAATGGTAGCAGGATCATCTTCTTCTAGAAAAAAAGTGGCCGTCATAACGATCCACTTCTCCTTTTGGATTCGGCTTTCTCTATAAGAAAATGCCATATCTTCTGAGGCGATTTCTAGATACTCACCATCCGAATTTACTATACCTACCGACTCAACATGGTTACCAATCTCATCTCCCCAGCACCCAAAATTCATCGTTACCATTCCACCCACTGTTGTCGGTACTCCAGCACAAAACTCTACTCCCGTAAGGCCGTTTTCTTGACAAAGTTTGAGTAGTCTATTGCCAGACGTTCCAGCACTAACTGTAAGCTTGGTCCCCGAAACGATCGGCATCTCACTTTTGGGTGACACTTGGGCAACTATGTCCACCGACCTGCCTCTTAAAAGAGTGTTTGATCCTTTTCCTAATACCGTCCATGCCTTACCGCTTTTGATTAATTCCTGGGCGTCCGACACACTTTCTAATGTCCAAAGCTCTGAAATAGTTCCCTTGTTTTGAAATGTTGTTATAGTTTCAATCGGGACTTTTTTTTGAATTTGCATTGTCTTTAATGACTGGTTTCTAAGTGCTTAGCTAACCCATGCGCTACCTGAGAAATGTCTCCGGCGCCCATCGTTACGACAATGTCTCCGGGCTCTGTAGTTTTTATCAAGTGGTCCAAAATGGCTTCGTTGCTACCCACATGTTCAGCGCTTACATTTCGTTTGTTGATTTCAGCTACTAATTTCTCCGGTTTAACGCCTTCTATTGGGTCTTCACCCGCCGAATAAATATCGGAAATGATCAACTTATCTGCCGAATCAAACGCGGCAAAAAACTCCTTCATTAGGTTCTGAGTCCGAGAATATCGGTGGGGTTGAAACACACATATTACCCGCCCAGGAAAGCTAAGTTTAACGGTTAATAAAGTATGTTGGATTTCGGTAGGATGGTGGGCATAATCATCATAGACTCGGATACCCTGGTGAGTGCTTATTTTTTGGAGGCGGCGTTTGGTACCTTGAAACGATTGGATCCCTTCAATAATTTTTCCTAGTGGCAGGTCTTCCTTTAAAGCAAGCGCCATTGCCGCAAGTGCATTATAAATATTATGGGCCCCATGAACCTTCAGATGTACCTCACCGCATCCTTTGCCCTTTACGTTGAGCTGAAAAATGCTGCCGTCTGGGGTATGTCGAAGGTCTGTGGCACTCAACTCTGCCGTTTCATCAAATCCAAAAAAGATCGCATTTTTGCTGATTTCAGGGGTTAAAAGTTGCTGGGTATTTAAATCGTCTTTGTTAAGTACCAAATGCCCGCCTTCTCCTACTATTTTGGTCATAAACTCTCTGAAGTGGTCCATCAAGTTGGCTTTTGTTTTGAAATAGTTCATATGCTCTTTTTCTATATTAGTAATAACGCCACTGTTAGGGGACAGCAACAAAAAGCTGCCATCGCTCTCGTCCGACTCTGTAATAAATGTATCGCTTTTTCCAAGCTGAGCCCTTTTTCCTGAATGAATACACTCAGATCCCACCAAGAATGTTGGTGATTGATTGGCTAGTTCAAAAATAGCCGCCAACATTCCGGTCGTGGTTGTTTTGCCATGTGTTCCAGCTACAGCCATTCGTTTTGGAAACGGTGCCATCAGTTGCGCTAGCATTTCCGCTCGTTTCATTATGGGTATGTTTTGAGCTATTGCTTCTTTGATTTCGGGGTTTTTTTGAGAAATCGCACTTGAAACAACTATCTGCTTGGTATTCACGATTGCTTTTTTGCTGTGACCATAGGAGATTTTGGCTCCTTGGCTCTCTAAAAATCTAGTAATCGGTGTCTCTTTTAAGTCAGAGCCGGATACAGGCTCGCCCTTTAATAAAAGAATCTCAGCGATTGGACTCATGCCTGCGCCACCAATACCGATAAAATGATAAGTCTTTGAGGGTGTCATATTTCCCTATTATATTCTCTTAGAGGGTAATTATAAAGCCAATCTCATGGTCTTGAATTGTGGCATAAGAATGTTGGGTTGTGCTGTACGAATATCGCATTTTAAACCTTTCATTAAAAGACATGTAAGGCCCAAACCGAATCGACTGTGTATCCGACACAGCATCCACCATTACGTCGCCAAATAAACTCATATCTGGGGACATAAACCATTCCACACCCCCTGTTACTTGTTCCAATTGATCACTGTATTGTATTCCTGAATAGAATTGAATCGGATCGAACATGTAGCTTGTCTCCACAATCATTCTAGGGGCTAAGGATTCTTCAAGACCTGTTGTCCATGTTAAGGGCGACTGAATTAGGCTCCGAGTATAAACACTAATACTTAGCGGGTACCCTTGCCATGTTAACCCTATGTCACCTGATAGCCCTACCGCAGATTCATTAAATAATTCTCTTGTGCGTATCTGTCCCTTTAGCCCAAATGTCCACTCCGAGTTGATTGGGATTCCGGATCCAACAGTTATCGTCGAATACGCATCTCGAAATGACCCCACCTGTGAAGGGGCGTAGTCCCCATCGACGACTTCTTTGATGTCATCGGAGAACGTCGTATCAATTCCAATAGCAAAATCTACGTTTCCGATAAGCCACTGCATAGCAGTGTATATTGTTGTCGTATCTAGGCGTCCGGAGTGGTGCCCGATTAATGCCTGTAGACCTTTATTTCCTGCCAAATTTGCCGGGTTTGAGAATACATTTTCTACTTGGCGTTGATGCCAGTTTCCAAACGTCATTTCATGATGTATATCGTCTCGAAATGGATAATACGTATCTGTTTCAGCCTGAACAATGCCTCCCACTAAGGTAGCCATGATCAAACTCCATATGACTGTCTTCTTTTTCATTTAGATGGACCAAAAATCCCCAGCAGGTATCCATCCTATGAACCCATTTGCTAATTGAATCTCTACCCAGTCATTACTTTTTTTCCGGCTCACAAACTCTGTTCCTTCATGAATATAAAACACTGTTGATAGATTATGATTTGGCCCTGATTTGGCCGCTGTTTTGGTCACGATTATTATTCCTCGATTTGTATAGAATTCCTTAATAACCTTATCGATAAAACAGGCTGAAAACACTATCGAGAAAAGAAGGCTTCCTATAAATATCTTTCGCATAAACTCTTCACGTCCACCAAAGAACCAGAGTATGCCAATACCATTGAACCCCGTTAGAAGAATAAGTGCTAATCCGATCCATTCATTAATTGAGAGCCACTCGACCCAAACCAGCGTCTTTTGAAATGAAATTGATTTTTGAGAGGCTATGTCATCAATACTTAATGATTTTAGGTGTCTAAGGTTGCTTCTGATGTCCGCGTCTCGAGGTGCAAAACGTATTGCCGTTTTGTACATAGCGATGCTCTTTCCAATGTAACCTTCCTTAAAATAGCAGTTTCCCAAATTGTATAATATGCTGGGTTGCCGTGGATTTTTAATTAATAATGCCTTATAGATCGCTTCGGCCTGGGTAATCAGCCCCTGCTGATAAAGTGCCTCTGCCGCAATAAACGGGTTGGGCTCAGCTATAGCGGCTTGGCTCATTCCTACGACCAGTAAGCCCGTAATGATCAGTAGTTTTAAGCTCTTATGAATGTGTTTGATAATTTGTTTCACACGATTGAGTATCTGTTTTGACTCTGCCGCAAGGTGGTCCGAAGGAGAAAATCCAATATAATCTACACGATCGAAACATTGCGATATTTTTTGGACACTTGTCTTCGAAAACCCCTTATTCTCTATTTCTTTTTCCATATCGCTTCGTGTCATTTTCTGAACAGGGAGATTAAACTTTCTCGCCAGATAATCCAATGCAATATTTTGGGCTTTTGACACTGCGGAAGGGTCATTAGCAATTTCGATTTCTAACGCCTCAAGCGCTATCATCGCAGTCTTATACTCATTTTTCTTCTGGAAAGGCAGCTCTTTTTTCAGGATGTTTTTTTGGATAAATACCCAACTGAAAAATAAATAACCCAACCCATTTAAAATCACTATAATCCAAAACAAAGGATTTTTGTGGAAATAGATAGGCGCTTTTTCTCTATTCTGTATTTTTTTGAGGTATCGAATATTCTGGTTGTTAGCTACCGAGACACGTTTCTGATCCTTCCCCCCTATTTCTAAAATGGCCCCTTCTACATGAATCGGGGTGGGGTCGGACTGTAACGTTTCGTAAGTTTGGATCTTGGGGTTAAAGAATGCTAGAAAAAATGATGGCACTGTTAAATCCCCCGTTTTTAATGGCACTACTACGTAATTCAAAATGCGTTTGTTTAGTTTTTGGGTGTCTGGGTCCACACTATCTTCTATTTCAGATCTATATATTTTGAATGTGTCATCCGATGATTCAAAATGAACATTTTTTATCGCAAGATGGTTGCCTTTGCCATCAATGTGAATTTGAACATTTATCGGATTATTTACTTTGATCTCAGTAGCGTTGATGCTGGCACTTAACTGAAACTCGCCCACTGCACCTTCAAAAAATGGGGGTTTGTTTTCTTGAGGGAGGGGCAATACCGTAATCGTTACTGGATCGGTTTTGAGATACTCTCTTCCTGTGTTTAGAACGAAGCTCACTACAGCTGGTTCAATTGTAAATTCACCTGGCTCAAGTGGAAACAACGCTTTGTTCATCACCTCGAATACGTAATATCGTTTTGCGTTTAGATTCTGAATCGTCTCTTCTCGTGGCTTCTGGTCGTTCACCAAAAACCCCTTAAACTTGGGTTGATCGATTGAAATATTGCTCCAAATAGAGACGCGTCGAAACAAATGGATTTGAAAATTGATTTCTTCACCCGTGTAAACGGTTTGCTTATCCACATTGGTACGAATAAACACTTTTGGATCAGGATTTGCTACAGGCTGTCTGGATCGCTCTAGTAAATTGGGCTGGGTTGTAGTGACAGGAACTGCTGCCGCTTTTGCCCTTGTGACTCTCACCTTAATGGGTTTGGATCGATATGTTTTGCCCTCCCAAGTTATCGCAACTGAGTCAATAATACTCACCCCTACCGCTGTAGGTATTAAAGTGTAATTAATGGTCCTGGCACTAGAGACTTGTCCGTTAATCCAAGAGAACGACGTGGACTGTGCTGTTCCTCCTATGCGGAACTGGGACTTTAGATCGGGAAGTTGGGGGTTGGGGATCTTCTGAACATTTTCGCCCGATAAGCTCACCGAAAGAATAATGGGGGTGTTGAGAGCTGTTTTCGTTTGATTTACAGAAGCCGTAATTGCCAACTTCGCGTCCTCGACGGCAAATCCCAACGTACTAACTAGTAATACTATTAATAAGCTTGCTCTTACCAATCGTCTCGTAACCATCGTTTCTTCTCCATCTTCTTTTCAAAATATTCATTGCGGGCTTTTTGTTCTTGGTCTTCTAAATATTGAAGCACTTGTTCTGTTTGTTCCTTCTCCATTGTAGCGTTTTTATCCGCTTCCGACTGAGCCTCTTTTTTAGGTTGTTTTTCCTTAGCATTTTGGCTGGGTGTCTGGGAATCGGAGTCATCTTTTTTGGACTCTTGGATCTTCTTTTGGATCATCGCCCACTCTAAGTTGTGCTTGGCTTGGCCATGATCTGGAGTGGCTCTAAGCGCATTTTTATAATGGTCTATTGCCTTGTCCAACTTTCCCTTTTTGGCAAAACTGTTTCCGATATTATAAAAAGCATCGCTTCTGTCACGTTTCTCCAATCGTCCCAAAGCTTGCGTATATGCATCGATTGCCTTGTCATATTGCCCTTTTTCAAAAAATGTATTGCCCAGATTATAGTAAATTGGCCCCGAATCGGGCAGCTCCGATAGTGCTTGCGCAAACTGGTTTTCAGCGGTGGTAGTGTCAGATTGCGCCAGCCGCTTTATCCCTTTTTCATTATGGTAGTAAGCCTCACTCCAAAGCGCATATGTTGGGGTTTCCATCATTCCCCATCCAACAACTGCGATCAAGAGCATGCTTAGTCTTTTGGCTTTTGGTTTTCGCGCCGATAGTAAAAACTCCATTAAAAGAATCAAAAAGGCTGCCGCAAGAAATATATGGTATCTGTCTTTGGTGTGTTTTTTAATATCGGCTTCCACATCTCTTTTTTCGAGTTGTGACACCACCTTGTATATAGTTGGTGCGGATATTGGGGCTTTTGATGTATTAAAGTAGGACCCTCCCGTTTTTGTGGCCAAGTTAATTAACGTTTTTTCATCCAGCTTGGATAACACTGTTTTGTTCTGGCGATCCCGCTTGTATTGCAAAATAACGCCTTTGTCATTTCGAATCGGAATGGGCTCCCCTGATGGTGTTCCTAATCCAATTGGAATTATTTTGACATTATTTTTTTGAGCGCGCTTAATGGCTCGCTCCATCGGCTGGTTCAGGTTTTCGCCATCCGTAAACAAAAGAACAATGCGATGATCTTTCGGTGTTTCTTTGAGTGCATCAATACTTGTCTCTAACGCGGCAGCTAAGTTCGTCCCTGATTTGGATATCATTCCAATATGCAGGTCCTGAATAAAGAGTCTGAGTGCGGAGTGGTCTAGTGTTAGCGGGGATTGAATAAAGGCATCTCCAGAAAAAACAACCAAACCAATTCTATCATTTGTAAGTAACTCAATTAGGGTGATGGCTTCTTTTTTCATTCGTCGGAATCGATTGGGGGAGATATCTTCTGCCATCATACTTAGTGACGTATCGAAGGCCATAACTATATCCAAGCCCTGCCGCTTAGACACCTTAAATTCCGTGCCGTATTGAGGCCGCATCGCCGCAAAAATAATCAAGCCTATCGCGATCAACACCAAAACATGCTTTCTAATCAACGCCATGCGATCAAATGATGGAACCACTTTGGGCCACATAAGCGGATTTATAAACTGTCTCAACTTGGTTTCTTTGGACCTGAGGCCTATGATCATCACTGCAATTAAGGCGGGAAGACTAAGCAAAAACCAGGCATAATTTGGATTTTTGAATATCATGGAACGGTCACCAAAATAACATGCGCGATAAACCGTTCGATTAAAATTAGTATCAGACAAATCATTAATAGTGTGGGAAAAAGGTCAATAATGTTTTCATAGTGGAGGGTTTCAATCTCACTCTGCTCCAAGGCATCGATAGTGGTATAAACTTCACTCAATTCCTTTTCATTTCGTGCTCGAAAATAGTCTCCGCCCGTTATTACAGCCATCTCTTTTAAGGTGAGTTCGTCCAATTTAGTTAAGACATAACTGCCATCAATCGCTCTGGCATATCGTTTTCCAAAGTTGGGATGATATATTGGAATTCGGGCTCCACCTTCTTTCCCAACGCCAATAGAATAGATTTTAATCCCCATCGTTTTCGCCATTTCTGCCGATTTTATCGGGTCAATATTGCCTCGGTTGTTTTCGCCATCCGTTAAAAGAATGATTACCTTGCTCTTGGCATCGGACTGTTTGAGTCGATTGATTCCTGTTGCTACTGCCATCCCCACTGCTGTTCCATCGCCAGCTTGTCCCACCTTGAGGCGGTCAATTGCTTGATTTAAAATTCGATAGTCTAGGGTAAGCGGGACTTGGCTAAAGGCCACTCCGCCAAATACCGCTAAGCCAATGCGGTCCGACTTTCGACTATTGATGAAGTTTTTGATTGTTTGTTGGGCGACATGAAACCGGTTTTTGGGCTTAAAATCTTCCGCGTTCATACTTCCAGATACGTCCAAAACTAACAATATATCTATTCCGCTCTCCGATTGGCGTTTGTTTTCATCTATCAACTGTGGCTGTGCCAAAGTTATTACAATCAATACTAGCGTAATGATTCGGATGGTCTCCACGCCTTTTGCCAACCAGCGCGTTCGGGTGTTTTCGAGTTGTTTGAGCGCACTAACATCTGGAAAAAGAATGGTTGGCATAAAAAACCGTTTTCTTTTCCAAAAAAATGCCGCAAAAATACCTAGGAATAAGGTTAAAAATAGTGGTTCAGCAAATCTCATTCATCTCTCTCCGATAATCGCTGAATGATTTCTTCTGCTCTTCTCAGTGCTTCGCTATGCTTCTCTGACTCAGGAACCCATGCTGCAAATTTAACTGTATCCATAAACTCTAATAGTTTTTGAAGCCTTTTATTGGTCTCCAAATCAATTAGAGGCTTGATTTCCACTAATGTTTGCGAAGTCGTTGCGTCCATAAAAGAATGGTCAAGTTCTCGAGACAAAAATTGTTTGATGATTTCTGTTAGGTCGCTATAGTGAGCTTTGAGCTCGCCTTTAGCAATAAACCCATGATGGTTCAGTCGATCAATGGATTCTAATGCTAATTCTTTAGGCGATTTAT
Organism: bacterium; assembly: GCA_018700055.1. Taxonomy (GTDB): domain Bacteria; phylum Margulisbacteria; class Marinamargulisbacteria; order UBA817; family JABISL01; genus JABISL01. The sequence continues at coordinate 9,105 of JABISL010000038.1, forward strand.
CGGAGTGTTGTCGTTTGGGCTTCCCTTCATAAGGCTTGGCTTGAGACTCTTTCCACTTCAGGTAACTCCACAATGCGGCACAGCTAATTAACCCTACAAATGAGCCTACAATTAATGTCCACCTCAATCTGGGGAGATGTTTGGGTTTGGCTGTAGGTAACATCTCAACATTTTGAGTTGTTTCAAGGCTGCTTATTATCTGGATGGGGATGGCTGGTATTTGCTTGGACTGCCGGGCACCATTGGTCACCCAGTAAACCGTTTGTGTAGGAACAACCCAGTCGCCAGGTTTAAATGATTGGAGTGTTTGACGAAACTGAATCGTTGTTAACCCTGATTTAAGTTGGTTTTCAATGGTCTCAATATCTACCACTTCTAGTTCACCTTCCTTTAAAATAGGGGTGTCCAGGACTTGGAGACTATTCATTGTCACGGCGATTTCATACCGAACCGTGTCCCCAACTACAATGCGATTTGGTGTTGCTGTGGCACCGATAATCGGCGCAGCGGCCCATCCTATAGGTGCTGTCATTATTAAAATTGCCATAAGCCGAATCCCTATTTGTATCATTTGAGCCTTTTCGTCTGAAAATAGCTGACAACTATGTCCCAAAACGGTTTTTCGGTGTTGATCGTTATAGGACGTAGTTTCATGGACTTGAAGGATCTGTTTCGCTCTAAACGGCGCGCCAAGACAATATTACGAAACCGCATTCGAATATCATTTGAATACGTATTGATAACCACTTGCTCGCCTGTCTCATCATCTTCTAGTGTAACCAGCCCCGACTTGGGAAGAACCAACTCTTTGGGGTCTTCTATCACAATGGGAACCACTTCATGTTTACGATTAAGCGTCTTGAGGGCTTGGTGATAATGGGGGTCTATAAAGTCTGAAATTAGAAATATAATCGCCTTTTTCCGAATCACTTTTAGAGCATATTCAATCGCATTTGAGATGTTCGTCTGACGACTTTCGGGTGTCACATTTACCATTTCCCGAATTAAGCGAAACATATGCTTTTTTCCTTGGCGCGGGGGGCTGTAGTGCTCAATCTGATCCGAGAACATTAACAATCCTACTCTGTCGTTGTTTTGAACGGCCGAAAACCCAAGTCCTGCGGCGATCTCTGCGCCACAATCTATTTTGGACTGGGTATGCGACCCAAACTCACCCGAACCGCTTACATCCATCAGGATAATAACCGTCAGCTCTCGCTCTTCCTCAAATTGCTTAATGTGTGGAAGCCCTGTCTTGGCCGTAAGATTCCAATCTATAAATCGAATATCATCTCCGGGGGTATACTCTCTAACATCGGCAAAACACATGCCCTGACCCTTAAATGCCGAGTGGTATTGCCCCGCTAATGTCGTGGTTACCAAGCGACGCGTTTTGAGTTCCAGCGTTTTTATTTTTTTGAAGAGTTCCTGCGAAATCATACGATTACCAGTCCGCCTTTGGGTTAAGGAACTTCTATCTCAGAAAAAATACGATCCAATATCGCGTCAGAATCCATTTCCTCAGCTTCCGCTTCAAAAGTAGGAATCAATCGATGACGTAGGACATCCGGGCCAATCGCCTTAATATCCTCTGGGACGACATAGCCTCTGCGCTTAATGAACGCATGTGCTTTTGCCGCTTGGATCAATGCAATGCTGGCTCGTGGTGATGCACCAAACTCAATTAACTTGGATAGGTCTTTAAGGTTATGGTCTTCTGGATTACGTGTCGCGAATACAATGTCGAGCACATACTCTTTAATTTTGTCATCCAAATAAATCTGGCTCACAGCATTTTTGGCCTGTTGGATCGCTGCAGGGTCAATCACCTTCTGGACAGTTGGTGCCGTTCCGCTTGTCATTCGTTCAACGATCAATTTTTCTTCTTCTCTATTGGGATAGCCCACTTTTAGCTTCATCATAAATCGATCGATTTGGGCTTCTGGTAATGGGTATGTGCCTTCTTGGTCGATAGGGTTTTGCGTAGCTAGAACCAAAAATGGCGGTGGTAGTTGATAGGACTGGTCACCAATAGTGACTTGATGTTCTTGCATAGCCTCTAACAGTGCGCTTTGCACCTTAGCTGGGGCTCGATTGATCTCGTCCGCTAATATAAAGTTGGCAAATATTGGGCCTTTTTTAGGCGTAAATTCACCCTTTGCTTGATTGTAAATCATTGTTCCAATCAAGTCTGCCGGGAGTAGATCGGGTGTAAACTGAATTCTCTGGAAGGAAACGGCCACTGTTTCAGCAAGTGTTTTGATAGCGAGTGTTTTGGCCAGTCCAGGAACCCCTTCGAGTAGGACATGTCCGCCTGTTAAAAGGCTGATTAATAGGCGCTCAACCACTCTTTCTTGGCCGACAATTACCTTCCCTATTTCATGGGTTAGCCCCTCCACAAATTGGGATTCTTTTTCAATCACTGCGTTAATTTTTTGAAGCATCTCTGACATGTTTTCCTCCGAAATAATTCGACCCTACGTCCTGCTTATTATAGTAAAGAAAGCCTCGCTTGCATACCATTCTTAATTCAATCATACTCACTAAAGGACCGATGCTTTTAGAGTGCCGGCGAACATTTACAAGGGGATTTGCTTCGGATATACTGGCCACAGCTAGACCGAAATCTCGCTAACGAAAGGGGTGAAAAGTAAAGAAATCGGAAGATTCTAATTCAGATATTTTAGGTAGATTTATTCTATCTTTTTCTTGACTTAAGCGGTTTGCAATAGCAAGCCAGACGATTTTATTATTTTACTTTTTAAGGAGTTTTTACCATGAAAAAAGGTTTACTTTCAATTCTTACAGTTTTAGCAGTAGTTTCAGCAGTTAATGCAGATCCACGTTTCGGTGTAATTGGTTTCACTGACGCCGGCGCTGGTGTGTTCATCACTGATGACGTTTATAACGGTTCTTTGACTGTTGCTACTTCTTCTAATGACGCTGCTTCAAAAACAGAAACTACATCAATTGGTGTTAACGCTAACTACAAAATCGCTGCTGACAGCGTAACTGCGTACACAGTTGGTGTCGGATACAAAACTATCTCTGGAGAATTTTCTGCAGTAGAAATCGACACATACACAATTCTTGACCTTAACGTAGGTGTTGAACGTGCGCTTTCTTCTAACGTAGTTCTAACAGCAGAAACATCTTTGTATAGAACGACTACATTAGACATTAGCTCAACAAAAACTGAAACAACTGGTCTTTTCAGTTCAGCTCGTGTTGGTGTAGCAGTACTTTTCTAATTTTAGTTTAGTTCAGTTCACTAATAAGAAAACCGGAGCCTCGTGCTCCGGTTTTTTTTTGCCCTTTGGGGTGCTAGACTTATAATTATTATTTTGTAGATTTAAGGAGACATTCGATGAAGCGTTTTTTAATGATTGGTTTAGTAGCTTTGGCGTTATTCCCAGTAGCGGGACACGCATTATTTGAGAATCGTATTAGTATGGTTACAGGTGTGCCAAATGGGGCAGGATTTATGTATGAGCGGTCCGTGTTCTTAAACACTCGTGCCAATGTATATTTCGGGTCGCTAAATGGGACAATGCCTGGCTATGATACATCTGTAGAATTGAGCAACTTTGGACTTGGGCTTCGATTAGACCTCATCGGCGGATTATTCGCTGGCGTTGGTTATAGCTCTTCAACTATCAAAGCAAATGGAACATTGACCGAGACCGTTGGAAGCAACTCTATTGGCACCAATGTAGATGGAACCTTTGAGCAAAATGGTTTGTTATTTGAAGTGGGCTATATCATTGCTGTTGGGCCGATATCTGGCGGCGTTACTGCGGGTTGGATTCCGGGACAAATATCTGAGTCTTATGAAATTAATGGCACCTCTGTTGATTCAAGTACCGTAAGCGCAATAGACATTCCGAAAGATGGAATGCCAAGTCTGACAGCATTTGTAGGCGTAGCATTTTAATTAGATTAGTTTTCAATTAAATCACTAACGATTTCAAAGCCCTGTATGTCTTCATTGATGTGCGGGGCTTTTTTGTATAATCGTGAGCCCATCGAGAGAGGCAAAAAGAAGACATGGGGTCTCGCACGTAGATTCAATTAGCTGGTCTGAAACCAATTGAAGCCATAGTGCATAGAAGCCTCTCTCGATAGGGGTCATGCACGACCTATTAAGATACTATATTAGATTATATATAATGTAAAGTGAATTAGTTTACTTTTTGATATTTTGGGCTATTCTAAACATCAACGTGGTATCCTTTAGTGAGTAGCCGTTCGATTCGAATATCCATTGAAAGTTGTTGGGAATCTGAGGAAAACTCGTATCACAATCGTAGGTTTTGCTGATCCGAGTGATATATAACTTATCGCACTGAGGGTGATTGATGGCTTCTGCATAAATCATTCCGCCACCGATCACGAAAACAGACTCAATCTCAAAGCGATTATTCGCCTCGTCCAGCGCGTCTTGGAGGCTCGATGTGATAATTACGCCGCCTTCAAGGATAAGGTCTGTCTGGCGTGTAATGACGATGTTGGTTCGACCTGGTAAGGGTCGGAACTTTTCCGGTATCGACTCATAGGTTTTGCGGCCCATGATGACTGCATTAGTCTTGGATGGATCTGTTGTATTGGATGTGACCTCTTTGAAGTATTTGAAGTCTCTAGAAAAGTGCCACGGAATACCATTATCTTTTCCGATGCCGCCCCTTCTATCTGTGGCGACAATAATGTTGAAACCAGGCATTAAACAGCTATAGGAAACTTAATGAAGTCGCCATGTTGATAGTCATTAAGCTTGAAGTCTTCAAACTCCAATTCAAAAATAGGCTTCTTAGCAATCGTTACGTTAGGTAATGGAAGTGGCGTACGCGTTAACTGTTCTTTTATCCCATCAAAATGATTGTCGTAGATATGGGCATCACCAAATGTATGGACGAAGTGGCGTGGAATTAGATCGCATTCATTGGCCAAAATCATTAGAAGAAGTGCATAGCTCGCGATATTAAAAGGAACACCAAGCGCGATATCCGCAGAGCGTTGATAGAGCTGTAGATCCAAGTGACCATCATTTACATTACATTGAAAAAAAGTATGGCAGGGGGGAAGTGCCATACGGTCGATATCCGCAACATTCCAAGCACTAACGATGTGGCGTCTGGAGTCTGGGTTGGATTTGATACCATTAATTAGTTCGGTAATTTGGTCTACATGGGCGACCGTTGGATTTCCGGAAGCGTCCACACCATGCTTCTCCCACTTGCGCCATTGATAGCCATAAACTGGGCCTAGTTCGCCATCCTTATCTGCCCAAGCATCCCAGATCTTGGTCTGCGGATTAAGGCCATCATATATATTAGTAGCGCCTCTCAAGAACCAAATTAACTCTCTAACTAGAGAATCAAAATAGATTTTTTTAGTCGTGACCAAAGGAAATCCATCTCTCAAGTCATAGCGGTTTTGATAACCAAAAACAGATCGTGTACCTGTGCCCGTTCGGTCCGTTTTCTGATCGCCATTTTTGAGAACAAATTCTAAAAGGTCTAAGTACTGTCGCATGGTCTTAATTATAAAAGAGAATGGGTGTGGCGGCTAGGTGGGCGTCTAACATCATATTAAGTGTCTGATAAAATAACTATGACAATATGGCAGTATAATTTCTATTATAGGACCTGACTGTATCTCCCTGGGGATTTATTGAAATTCCCAGCCTGTCGGAGTCGATAATAAGACATGAAGAAGTTAATCTCTCTAATTATTTTAAAAACAGGGGTCGTCTTATGTCTCCAATAGGTAAGGCTATAAAATACTGTGACAAAAGATTCACTCTCGATAGCTAGTCATACCCGACTCTCATAAGTTAGACTAAAATCATGAGCAATCGAGACTATAGTATGGCGTTTATGGATGGTGGCTTGGGTGACAAAGCCAAGGCTAGATACCGTAAAAGGCGTAAGGCGTTGGCCAAGACTGTTGGGATGCCCTATGTAATCTATGGGTTGGATCAAGGGCCTGGTGGCGGTAACCCTTGGGATTCTCATGTGCCCGTTATCTATCAAGATCCTGAGCTATTGTATCTAACAGGTGTGAATCAGCTAAATACGGCTCTATTGGTAGACCCTATTACTGGTGCTGATATCTTGTTTTTGGCACCACACGATGCCAAGAAAGAATTCTGGGAAGGTAAGCAGCTCGGTGTCGGTACCAAAGCAATCGAAAAGCTAAGCAAAGAGATCACCGGATTTAAGGATATTCGCTATATTGATGACTTGAATGAGGCGATTCTGGAAGTACTTAAGGCCAGTAAAAAGCGCAGTATTGGCACCTTCTGGCATGAGGCTACCCAGGGAAAGAAACGAGTCGCTCAGGATTCCAACTATCGATTCAAAAAACAATTGGAGCGCTTGTTAGCCAAAGAACGCCCTTCCACAAAAGTGGTTAATATTGCCCCTCAGGCATGGGATCAACGTTTGGTACTGGATAAAGAAGATATTGAAGACATGCGAGAAGCCAATCACCTCACCGGCTATTGTTTTCAAGATGTATTAGTCGCCAAAAAAAGTCTCAAGACTGAAACCGACGTGGCTGGTTATCTAAATGGCCAACTCCAGATGCGCTCGCCATTTGGACAGAGCTTTCCAAGTATCGTTGCGGGTGGTAAAAACGCCTGTGTGCTTCATTACACAAAGAACAACGATCCCCTTCCTAAGAAAGGCCTTCTGCTACTGGATTTTGGTCTTCGTTGGAATCATATGCATGCGGACATTTCACGAACCATTCCGGTTTCTGGAATATATTCGCCGTTGCAGCGCGTTCTTATGGATATTGTTTTGAAAACTCAAAAGGCAGTCCAAAAAGCCACTAAGCCTGGGGCAACTTTGGATAGTCTAAATACCTTGGCTTGGGACACATTGAATGGATTACTTGAGAAAAAGGTTCTCGCCAAGGGTGGTCTCGCCAAACTCGAATATGAAACTGCTCCCCACCGTATTGGGCATTTGATCGGCTATCAGGTCCATGAAGGTGATCCATTTCGTAATTATAATGACGTTGCCTTAAAGCCAGGTATGGTCATCAGTAATGAGCCTGGACTGTACGGCTACTTCGAATTAACCATTAATCGGCATCGTTATAAGGAGTGGATCGGTATTCGCATTGAAGACGATCTATTAATCACCGGCCGGGGCTGTGAAAATCTATCCATCGATATCCCGAAAACACCCGATGAAATAGAGCTGTTAATGGCCGCTTTGGTATAGTCATTAAATGACCCTCACACTCAACTATGGTAGAGTAAGTCGATTTTTAAAAAATTCACGCTTTTATAGCTAGGAGATATTTGAATGAAAAAGTTATCACTATATTTGGGATTGGCTCTCTTAATGGCCACTTCTGTTTCTGCTCAAAAGATTACCGTTATCAACGAAAATGCTACTGCCGAGATATCAATTGATGGCCAATATGTCGCCAACAAATCCGTCCGTAACTATGAAGTTGAGCCTGGGTCACACGTCGTGACTGTAAAAGATGCTGGAAAAACGATCTACAGCAAGACGATTCAAGTAGAGTACGGAATTACTCAGACAATTAACACCTCAGCTTTCGTTAACATTCCCCAAACGAAATATCGTAAACCGAGTAGAGGCGCCAAAGAAGTTGAGACTAAGCGCGTAAGAGAATCCATTGGATCCTTTGCGATTGGTGGCCACGCCGGCCCTGTAGTCTCTGGACTAACCATCCGAAAATTCATTGATAACGTAGGGTTCCAATTTACTGGATGGACTAGCTCCGACAAAACAGGTCGTTTCGACATGGCGAATGCCAGAATACTCTATCGATTAGCAGACACGTTGGTAATGAATAACATCATGTCAGTGTATGTCGGATATGGTGCTGGAAATAGCTACGATTCTCAGCGTACCGAAGAAGAAGGCAGTGAGAGAAGAGTCTTGTCTGAATGGATTTTGGGGCTGGAAATTCCTACTTACTCGCCTAATGCACAACATGAAAATGTTGTTTTTGCCTTGCTTAGTAATCTCGATAATTCATTCCTAACACTGGAATTATCTCTCTCCACAATCACAACAAATGAAGTATTAGAAAGTGAAGGCATCGCCGTATCTGGCGGATTACTCTTCTACTTTTAATAGCTCCCTTATATAAACGAAACGCTAATGGATTCGGGTCCGACGTAGGTTGAGAGCACTGCGCTGTTTTGATGAAATGTTATAGGGACAGTGGGGTGATGTTCCTCAAAGTGCGCTGCCAATGCTTTCGTGTCCTTACAAAGGTGGCCATGAGTGATCGCAACCTTTTTTAGGTAACCGCCACGACACTCCACCTCTTCTTCGAAGTGCTCTAAGATTTTGGTCACTGCTTCGCTGCGATTACGACAACAATCAACCACTTCAATCATTCCTTTGTCTTGTTTGATCGAAAGCACAGGCTGCCATTCTGTAATGGTGTTCATAATCATTTGTTTGGCAGGGTTTGTCTCATTTTTAGGGTCATTCATGTAGAATTTGAGGTCGCTTGTTGTAATAATGTCCGCTACCATCGCGCTGTTTTTTTGAACCAAAAGATCCATTTCTTCCGTTGAATATTGCTCGTTAATCCCTTCAACCAACAACTGGACCAACAGTCCTAGTCCGGCACCCATAGACTTAGTATCAATCACTGTTACTTTGACTATGTCTTTTACTTTTAGTGCTGCGGTTCTCGCATTTTGAGCCGTTTTAGAAAACTCTGGTGACAAATGGACTGAGTATATCTCTGTAAGGCCTTTTTTCTGAAGTCCTGTATAGGTGCTAATAAAGTCGGCCTCAGAGACGGCTTCAATGATTGGCTCCGCGCCCTCTTTACGTACCTGCGCCCACATCTTTGATTCTGTTTTACTACTGTCCTGGGTAGTTTCTCCCCCGACTTTTATTTGTATTGGAATTGTTTTTAAAAAAGGAATGTCGCTTAGTTTTGATGGCAAGCTGGCGGTGCTGTCTGTCACAACCGCTTTTTTATTAAGTTTTGCGGCGCCTTTTTCGCCAAAGAGTTTTACCTTGATTACATCCAATGGTAAATCGTCTTCTTTTTGAAGCTTGCGAATGTTTCTCAAAATGACAATATCCTCATCATCAAATAACCGAACACCGCCTTCGCTTCTCTTAACATGAGGCAAGAGACCCATTTGGTCATAGTACCTTACTGTTCTTGGCGTAATACCTAGGGTTTTGGTGATATGTCCAATTTTATATAGCTTGCGCTCTTTCTTCATCGCCAGGTCTCCTGTGTAACCCCATTAGTTGATATCACCATATCATGTAAGGGTTTTCGGTACAATAAATTTGTTGACGTGATTCGAGGCTAAATAGGGCCTTTTTTTCGCATTAGATTTTGCTATAATGAGGGTCCATTTTAAGGAGTGATTCATCATGTCTTCAGTTCAAGTTTCCGCCAGTGTATTATCCGCAGACTTTTCTCGCCTTGGGGAAGAGGTTCAGCTTACTGAAGCCGCTGGTGCTGATTCCTTTCATTTAGATGTGATGGACGGGCACATGGCTCCCAACCTTTCCTTTGGTCCTCCAATCATCAAGGCCATTCGTGAAAAAACATCTTTGCATTGCGATGCTCACTTAATGATTGATCAGCCATGGTTGTTTATTGATGACTATGTGAACTGTGGTATGGATAGTATTTTGATTCATGCAGAAGCTTATGACACATCCCCAATTGACCATACTCTCATTAATACCGTTCCAAGAAGTAGTAAATCCATCAAAATCGATGAATTAGCCCGTGATTTGGCATATATCAAGTCTAAAGGTGTTAGTGCTGGCGTTACCCTTAATCCAGGAACATCTGTTGCCTGTATTGAGTCTATTTTGGACCAATGTGACAGCATTTTAATTATGTCTGTAAACCCTGGGTTTTCTGGCCAAGCCTTTATCCCCGAAGTTATGGATAAGGTTCGTACACTACGAAACGACTACAGCTATACTCGTGATATCAAAATCGATGGTGGTATCAACAAAGACACCGCGCCTTTGGCTGTCGCCGCAGGTGCAAATGTCTTGATCTCCGCCTCTTACTTATATGGGTCATCAGACTACAAAGCCGCTATTTCTGGTCTGCAATCTCTAACCCAAGCCTAATAAACTTCGGTTGATGTTTATATTAAAGCTTCAAGTTCTTCTGTAAAAGTATCTTCGGGTTTGAATCCTACGATACGTCCGGCTTCATGACCATCCTTGAAAACGATACAACAAGGAATGCCTGTGATTTGCATTTTTTGTGCTGTCTGAGGACTTTCGTCTGTGTTTAATTTACATACTTTTACTTTACCTTCAAATGCAGTTGAAACGGATTCAACAATCGGCGCCAACATTCTGCAAGGCCCACACCATTCCGCCCAAAAGTCGACAAGGACCGGGATAGAACTATTGAGTACTTCCTCTTGAAAATTAGCGTCATCTACTTTGTTTACAGCCATGATATATCCTCCATCACCATTTATATAGGTGGTTATTATCTAAGTTATTCTATAGTTTAGTGGACAAGGTTACAGACAGTAAAGTGTTTGGAAGACTTACTGAAAAAGTGCCTCGTATTTATTTAGATAAGATTCCCTTTAACCTTCGGTAAAGATGAATCGCTTTCACTCGAAATAAATTCGAGTTCTCTCAGCCACAAGCGCAAAAATTACTGAAAAAGTGCCTCGTATTCTTTTATAGCGAAAGTATCAGTCATGCCGGCAATGTAGTCAGAAATGACACGTTCTTTAGGCTCGTTTTTAATTCTTTCACGGTAGACTTGTGGGAGGAGTTTGGGATCGGATTGAAACGCTTTAAACAAATCTTCAATAACCAACTGCCCTTTTTTATTCATCCGGTAGACTTCATGGTGTGTATAAAACTGAGTAAACAGAGTTTTTCTCAATTCTTTAGCTTCTTCTTTCATGGTTGAATCAAACGACACAACATCTTTTTTGATCTTTTGGAGATCATCAATTGTATTCAGGTCTAGTTCTTCAATCTTAGCTTTGGTTGTATCTACAACGTTCCGGATTTGAGATGAGATCAAGTAACTATTAATCAAATATTTAAGCTCATGGTCTTCGAGGTTGCTATATTCCTCACGAATGTGCGCTTTTGCCTCACGCCAAAGCGTAACCTTCTTCTCAAGGTCACTATCAGTCAAAATACCTGATGAAAGGCCATCGTCTAAATCATGATTGTTATAAGATATTTCATCCGCAAGATTCACTACTTCCGCTTCTAAAGAATTAAAGTCCAAGGTCATTCCCGGGTCATCATACGGTGACTTGTGTTTCATTAGCCCCGCTCGAATTTCAAACGATAGGTTCAATCCTGGAAATTGAGGGTATTTGCTCTCAAGAATATCCACTATGCGTAGGCTGTGAAGATTGTGTTCAAACCCACCATGACTTTCCATTAGAGTGTTTAGCGTGCGCTCTCCCGCATGTCCAAAAGGAGTGTGTCCTAAGTCATGAGCCAAGGCTATTGCTTCGCACACATCCTCATTTAAGCGTAGCATACGGCTTAAATGGCGCGATATCTGAGCCACTTCAATACTATGGGTTAATCGTGATCGAAAGTGGTCTGATTCGGTAGCAATAAACACTTGGGTCTTGTGCTTGAGTCTACGAAACGCCTTCGAATGGATTATGCGGTCACGATCACGTTGGAAACAAGTGCGATCTCCGGACGGCGGTTCTTCGAACCGTCGTCCTTTGGAGTGAATACTTTTGATAGCAAGGGGTGATAATGTCTCTACTTCTTGCTGTTCAAAAAATTCGCGCACAGGGTGGTTAGCCTACCCGAGTGAATATCGTCGAAAGCCTTCTATCGTTACCCCTTCAGGTAAGATTTGTTTGATGGCTTTTTTGTCATCTTTAACAAAGCTTTGTTCCAATAAACATACTTCTTTATAGAATTTGTTGATTTTCCCTTCAACCATTTTGTCGATTACCTGAGCTGGCCGACCTTCGTTTTCCGCTTGTTTACGAATCACATCTTTTTCTTGGTCGATTTCGTCAGTTGGGACTTCTTCAGGTCGTGTATAAAGTGGGTTAAGTGCGGCCACTTGCATAGCAACATCTCTTCCTGTTTCATCTTCAATCGTTCCAGAAAATCCTACCAATACGCCAATCTTTCCGTTTTGGTGAATGTAGTCTGTGACTACGCCTTCGGTAACAAACCGTTCAAAGTTCCCTATCGTCAGATTTTCACCAACACGTGCAATTCCATCGGCAATAACGTCTTTTACAGTTTTGCCTCCAACTTCTATGCCGTCGATTGTTTCTGAAGTAATTCCATCAGTGTTAAGTACAACCTTTGCCAACTGGTTTCCCAATTGAATAAATGCGTCGTTGTTTCCTACAAAGTCAGTTTCACAATTTAGTTCTAGAATCGCGCCTGTATTTCCTGAAATCACAGTGAATACACGCCCTTCTTTAGTTTCTCTATCTGCTTTTTTTTCAGCTTTTGCAATTCCCTTTTCTCTAAGGTGCTTAATTGCAGCGTCCATATCGCCATTGGTTTCGGTTAGGGCTTTTTTACAGTCCATCATTCCTACGCCTGTTTTTTCTCTAAGTTCTTTTACCTGTGCTGCTGTAATACTCATCGTTTAGTTCGCTTTTTCTTTAACGTTTAATGTGTCAGCTACTTGGTCTACAGCTACGTGGCTGCCTTGGTCTTCTTGTGTATGAGATCCAGCTTCAACCGCATCCGCAACGACACTACAAATTAGCTTTACAGCTCGGATTGCGTCATCGTTTCCTGGGATTGGGTAAGTCACTTCATTTGGATTTGCATTGGTGTCTACCAATCCAACTACCGGAATGCCCAATTTGTGTGCCTCTTGAATAGCTAGTTGCTCTTTTTGAGTATCAATAATGAAAATTGCCGCAGGCAGTGTGTTCATATCTTTGATTCCATCTAGGTAGAATTTAAGGCGTGTTAACGTCTTAGTTCGACGCGATGCTTCTTTCTTAGATAATGTGTCAAAAAGACCTTTTGCCATTTCGTCTTCATATTTTTTTAGCTTGTTGATGCTCTTTCTTATGGTAACTCCGTTTGTTAGCGTTCCACCTAACCAACGTTGGTTGATGTAAGGCATTTTGCATCGTGTAGCTTCCGTAATAATGGCTTCTTGTGCTTGTTTCTTAGTACCAACAAACAAAATTGTGCCACGGTTAGCGACTGTTTCTTTGATGAAATCGAAAGCCTTTTCACATAGTTTCAATGTTTGTTGAAGGTCAATGACGTGAATGTCATTCCGTGATGTGAAGATATATTTTTTCATTTTAGGGTTCCATCGTCGTGTTTGGTGTCCAAAATGAACCCCACATTCCAATAGTTGCCGCATTGTCACTGGCCCGCTCTGCTTGTGTACCTTCGGCGCCTCTTTTGTTGGTGCTGAAGCTGGTTTTTTCACTTCCACCTTCGCTGTATTCTCCGTCGTCGTCTCATTTGCCATGTTAAGTCCTCCTAATAATTTTTGTTTTTTCTGACCATCCAAATTTTCAATGGCGATTTGGATTGAATTACCCAGTCTTTAAAAGTGTCTGAGCTAGAATTAGAACTGAGTATAACTCGTGCGCAGAAAAAGGGCAATACAGCTTAGCGTCTCGGCAGTTGGTCTGTTGATCCCTAATTATTATTGAGGGCAATATTTTTGGATGTCTTCGAGCGAACTAATCCATATGGGTGTAATTTTGCAAGTTTTAGGAACGTGTTTCCGGTTACGCTCAGGCACTAAACAGTGGGTGAACCCAAAACTTTCGAGCTCTTTGAGTCGTTTATCAATATTCGTTACCGGTCTAATTTCACCTGTTAAGCCAACTTCACCTATGACACCGGTGTGCTTAGGCAGTGGCGTTCCATTATGAGAGGATATAATCGCCATTATAATTGCCAAGTCTGTGGCTGTTTCTGTGATCTTTAGCCCGCCCACAACATTTAAAAAAACATCCATACCTTGTAGCTTAAGGCCCAGTCGCTTTTCGATTGTCGCCATGCTAAGTTGGGCTCGATTTGAGTCTACACCAACAAATGTCCTTTTTCCCATTCCATATCCCGTTTCAACCACTAGCGCTTGAATCTCAGTTAAAATAGCGCGACTTCCTTCCATAATCGGTGCCACTACAGAGCCTGGGCTTGCCAATGTAGTTGGGTCCATAAATAGCTCCGATAAGGAGGTTGCATCTTCAAGTCCTTTGTCATTCATCTGCATAACTGCAATTTCATTCGTATTCGCATAGCGGTTTTTCATGGATCGAATAATTCTTAGTTCCTGGGTACGTTCCCCTTCAAAGTTCATGATGACATCTACTAAATGCTCCAGTACTTTGGGTCCAGCTAAATGACCATCTTTGGTGATATGACCAATAATAATTCCTATTGAATTATGGTATTTTACCGCCTCAATGATCTCCATCGCACACTGACGAACTTGGTTAACGGTCCCCGATGTACCGCCTAATTCGGGGTGATTTAGCACCTGAATCGAGTCAATGATAATCAAATCCGGCTTCATTTTCTCAAACGCCTGTAATACATTTAGGCAATTGTGCTCTGAAAGAACATAAAGCGATTCTGTTTTTCCATTCAGTCGCTGCGCTCTTAGGCTAATTTGTTTTTCAGATTCTTCGCCACTGACATACAGGACTTTTAACCCTCTCTTGCTTAGGTTAATTCCCATCTGTAAGCAAAGCGTCGACTTTCCAATGCCTGGCTCCCCGCCCATTAAAGTTACGGACCCTTTAACCAGACCGGTCCCCAAAACCCTATCCACTTCTTTTATATTCGTAGATACGACCTCATCTGGCGTGATATCAATACTAGAAATCGACTGGGGGGCTTTCGTCGTCCGCGGCGCTGTGTTCAATGTCTTTTTCTTACTCGGGGCATTTACCTCAAGCAGGGCGTTCCAGGCCGAACACTCCGTGCATTGCCCTAGCCATCTAGGAAACGTTGCATGGCACTCTACGCACTCGTATTGAACTTTTGTTGTGGCCATTCTTAAGATTAAGCGGTTGCGAGTTGTTTTTGTTTCGGTTTAGCGCGTGACGTCGAATGCGTTGGCTTTCTTTTTGATTCTTTTTTGGGCTGACTTTCCATTCTTTTTTTAACTTCTGCTTTGGTCAGCTTTTTGATATCAAACTCAATTCTATCTTTCTTGAGTTGGGCCGTTACCGAAATACTAGATCGGAGTCCATGGGTCAAAATATCATCTGCTAAACGATCTTCGAAATGCTCTTGGATCGCACGCCTAAGGGGTCTAGCACCTTGTTTTTGGTTGTACCCATTCTCCACAAGGAAGGTTTCGACTTTTTTATCCCACTTAATAAACATTTGTTTATCAATTAATCTATTCTTAACTTCTGTTAGCATTTTCCCAACAATGACACTGATACTGTCTTTTTGAAGCGGTCTGAAGATAACAGTGTCGTCGATTCTGTTCAAAAATTCTGGCTTAAATTCGCGATGGAGTTCGTCAGTAATTTTGGCTTTGATTCCTTCAAATTGGTGCTCTTCTTCATTGTCGTTAGTCGTAAACCCAAATGACGAATCGGTTTGAATAAACTTGGCCCCTACGTTGGAGGTCATAATGATGATTGTGTTTTTGAAGTTAACTGTTCGGCCATTCGAATCCGTTAATCGTCCATCTTCTAATACTTGAAGCAAGATATTAATGACATCGGGATGTGCTTTTTCCAATTCGTCGAAAAGAACAATAGAATACGGTCTTCGTCTTACTGGCTCAGACAATTGTCCACCCTCATTGTAGCCCACATACCCTGGTGGGGATCCAATCAGGCGAGAAACAGTATGGCGTTCCATATACTCAGACATGTCTATTCGGATCATGGATTCACGGCTACCAAATAAATAATCTGCCAATATTTTGGCCAGCTCTGATTTTCCTACGCCTGTAGGTCCTAAAAACAAGAACGATCCTGTCGGTCGATTTGGATCTTTTAGACCAATTTTGGCTCGTTTTACGGCTCTAACTATGGAGGTAACTGCATCGTCTTGCCCTACGAGAGATCGCTTAATTTCTTCTTCCATTTTCACTAGTCTGTTGGTTTCTTCTAGAGAAATTTTGGTTACTGGAACGCCTGTCCATACCGCGACTACTTCCGCAATAGTATGTGGTGTGACTACCTTATTAAGCATCTCGCGTTGTTCTTTAGGAAACTTTAGGAAGGCTTCTTTTAGTTCTTTTTCTTTTTTAATAAGAACTTCTTTTAGAGTTTCATCATTCTTTTTCTTAGCAATTTCAAGCTCTTTTTTGGTTTGTTTCATGTCGTCATGAATCGTTTTTAATTCTTGCGGAGCACGTGATGCTTTCAACATTATTTTTGAGGCGGCTTCGTCGATTAGATCTACGGCCTTATCCGGAAGCTGTCGATCCGTAATATAACGCGTTGATAAGGTCACTGCTTCTTCTAACGATTCATCTGTGATTGTTACATCATGAAACTCTTCGTAACGCTCCTTGATTCCTCTTAATATTTCTACTGATTCCTCAGCTGAAGGCTCTTCAATTAATACAGATTGGAATCGACGTTCTAGTGCACCGTCGCCCTCAATATGTTTTCTATATTCATCGAGGGTTGTTGCACCAATACATTGAAGTTCTCCCCTAGCTAGCGCTGGTTTGAACAGATTGGCTGCATCTAAACTTCCCTCTGAGCTACCAGTTCCAATAATCGTGTGTAGCTCATCTATAAAGAGGATGATGTTCTGAGCCTTACGTACTTCTTCCATTATTTTTTTGACGCGATCTTCAAACTCGCCTCTATATTTGGTTCCTGCAACAAGTAGTCCTAGATCCAAAGTAATCACACGCTTTGAAAATAGTTTTTCAGGCACTTCGCCCTTTTGAATGCGTTGAGAAAGCCCTTCTACAACTGCCGTTTTTCCTACGCCGGGTTCTCCTGTTAAAACAGGGTTGTTTTTGGTCCGTCGGCTTAATATCTGGATAATGCGTTCTATTTCGTTTTCTCTACCTATAACGGGATCCAATGTTCCTTCTTTGGCCAATCGAGTCAGGTCGCGTCCATATAGGTCTACTGTGGGGGTTGGTACTGAACTTACAATTTTTTGACTCGATTCAACCTTATCGCCAAGTGTACTAAAGAGGGTTTCCTTAAACCGTGCTGACGTAAGGCCTAACTCGGCTAATACTCGTGCGGCAATACTTGTCGGGTCTCTAAAAATTGACAGAAATAAATGCTCAACGTTTACGTAGTTGTGTCCAAGTTTTCGAGCCTCGTCCCAGGCGTTGGTTAATACTTGCTTAGCCTGCTGAGTAAATGGAATATTAGATGCATCTGCTGATAAGCCGCCATATTCTAATCGCTCTTCTATGGATAGCTTGATCTGATCTATCGTTATATTTAGCTCGTGAAGAGACTTAATGACAACATTGTTGCCCTCACCTATGATTCCGAGGAGAATGTGCTCTGTGCCCACGTAACTGTGATGAAACCGCTTGGCCTCTTCTTGAGCGAGCATAATGGCTTGAATTGCTTTTTCTGTAAATCGTGAAAACATTTACTTTTCCCCTTTCTTAAACTTCTATATTATTGGACTTAGGTTTCTCATAGTGAGTATTGACTAGCTAGTTATATGGTCGATCAAAACAACTATTTTGATGAGCTTAAATTGCATGTGATACCTCTATGTCTTCCTATTTATTTTAGCTTACGTCGGATAGTAAAAGATAGTCGTTTCTTTTTCAATAAGATTCAGACCCATCTTTAAGGGCGGACACTAATCACGGAAACGCGAAATAATCTCGTATTCCCTCAGCCGCTGGCGCTATATATATTTAATAAGATCCACAAACGTCTTTTGGTCCATAGAAGTCTTATTATGTATAAAATGCATCAACTTCGAAAAAAATACACCATACTCATTAAATGCAAATAACCAGTCCGTACAGTACAACACCTACTTTTAAATTAATATACATGAAGAAATATCGATATATTCCTACCTATATTAATAACTCTCATTTCCATTTGTTTCACGTGAAACATTACCCATGTCTTATACATGTAGTTTTTCTGTTGTATTTGTGTGTGTTACCATGATATTAGTATATATTTACGCCCAACCATCGCATAGCTCCCTACTCTTTTCATAAAAACATGTTTCACGTGAAACATTTGCACCATCACAAAAAAGTATACATGAGAGAAATTCGATATATTGAGCTTGTTTTCGTCTCTTCCTATTACAAATTTATTTGCTATAATGGTCTTGTGTCTGGACAAATAATTGCTATTGTTAATCAAAAAGGTGGTGTAGGAAAAACAACCACATCCATTAATCTATCTTCTTTTCTTGGTGAAATGGGGCATAAGGTTCTTTTGGTTGACTTCGATCCTCAAGCAAATGCAACATCTGGAATAGGGCTTCGGGGAGATCAAATTAAAAAACATTCTTATCATTTATTAGATTCCAACCAGGATGTTTCGGAAGTTCTTTACCCCACCCCCTTCCAAAATCTACACATCCTTCCCGCAACCCAAGATTTGGCGGGGGCAGAAGTAGAGCTATCCAACATGGTTTCACGTGAAACAATACTTAAAGACCGTCTCCGTCCACTGCTCGACTACTATGACTATATTATTATCGACTGTGCGCCATCCCTAGGGCTATTAACCGTTAACGCTCTTTGTGCGGCCCACCAATGCCTAATCCCTGTTCAGTGTGAATACTACGCTCTCGAGGGCATTGCAGGCCTCCTTAAAACACTTGAGCTTGTTAAGGGTGGGCTCAACCCTATGCTTCGTATCATAGGGATCGTTCTTACAATGTATGACTCTCGCACATCATTGAATCGACAGGTCATTGATAATGCACGCGCCTATTTTAAAGGACTTGTGTTTGACAGTGTTATTCCCAGGAATATTCGCCTAGCTGAGGCGCCCAGCCATGGATTACCTATCTTACTTTATAGCGCCTCTTCAACAGGTTCTCTAGCTTATTCAAACTTAGCTAAGGAGTTTATTCAACGTGTCCAATAATACAACATCTCGTTTAGGAAAAGGCCTAGAGGCCTTGATCCCCTCCATCTCTATGACAACCCAAACAAAAGACTCCACTGATGGATCTTATAAATCAATCCCCATAAAATCTATTTCACCCAATCCGTTTCAGCCACGTCTACATTTCGATCCCGAATCCATATCTCATCTGGCAGACTCCATTCGCCAGCATGGTTTAACCCAACCAATTGTTGTTCGAGTCATAAATAATGGCTATGAATTGGTCGCTGGTGAGCGTAGGTTTCGCGCTTGTGGACTAGCGGGACTAGATGAGGTTCCAGCAATAATTAAATCAATAAATGATAAGGACTCCCTACAACTCGCCCTGATTGAGAATCTTGAGAGGGAAGATTTAAATCCAATAGAAATTGCAAAAGGGTATCAGCGCTTAATTATTGAGTTTGATGTCACACACGAAACAGTGGGCACCCTGTTCGGCAAAAGCCGCGCATCTGTTAGCAATACATTACGGCTCTTAAAGCTACCTGAAGCAATCCAAGGAAAAGTTAGTTCTGGCGCTATAAGCGAAGGTCACGCACGAACATTGTTGTCGTTGGATTCAGATACAAAAATTGACTCTGTTGTAGAGCAGGTCATTTCTCAAAAAATGAGCGTTCGCGATACAGAGACCTTGGTGACGAATACCTTGCCTAAAAAGAAAGAGTCTAAATCGAATTCTGATAAATATCAGCCAAATCGGTGGTATGAGATACAGGCTATTTTATCTGATAAGTTAAAGTCAAAGGTGTCTGTTAAGGGCGCGCGAGGTAAGGGAAAAATTGAAATACAATTTAACTCTTCTGATGACATTGAGCGACTATTTAATCTTCTTCAATAACCTTATATATTCTGCTTAAAATAGATAAAATTGTTACTTTTTGTTACTTTTGTTATCAAATCAGTGCTTTTTAGATCATATTCCAATACTTGTTTTTGAGTGATCGGCACCAATAAATACGATTCCTTAAGAATTGGCATTTTTTGGGCGATTTTGATCACTTTTGGTAGTTTAGCGAACGCTTTTGCAGTTAAAACGTCAATTTTATCTATTTTTCTATTCGCATACTCCTGAGTATCCCCATCGAATACATTATAGTTCTCTAGATCTAAAGTTTCTTTAGCTTGCTTAAGAAATGTCCTCTTTTTTCCCTTTGACTCAATTGCCCATATTTTATTATTGGGATTCATAATCGCCAGTATAATGGATGGTAGCCCCGAACCTGAGCCCATGTCCGCTATCGTTATAGATGTGTTACCTATAAGCTCTGCCATATTTTGGCTATCTTCTATATGAAAATCTAGGTGTGGGTATGCATTTTTGGAATAAATGTTAACTGAGTCATTATAATCCTTGAGTAATGCGATGTAGTCTTTAATTTTTTGTGTGCTCATTATACCCTCATATATGCCAATAATATACCTAAGTCTGTTGGATTTATACCTGCAATTTTCTTGGCATCATAGAAGGTCTTTGGATTAAGCATTTTAAGCTTTTCCCTGCTTTCATTTCTAAGCCCGTGAATTGCGTCGTAATTGATTGATTCTGGAATTCGTTTGGACTCAACAGCTCTTAATTTAGCAATTTCTTTCTGTTGTTTGGCCAAATACCCTTCGTATTTAATTTCAATTACCGCCCTTCTAAGAGATTCTATTTCAAATTGTTTAAATGGGGCGTAGTCCATAACCTTTTCAATATCTAGTTCGGGTCGTTTAATTAGATCATACAAAGCTGTTTTTTGACTGAGTTTAAACTCACTTTCCATATCTGGATCTGCGTAGGTTTTCCTTAACACTTTAATAGTTTGGGTAACCAACTCCCGAAGCAAACAGGTTTTTTCATAGTCATCTTTGGTTAAAAGGCCGGCATCATAACCCGTTTTTGACAAACGAAACATTGGATTATCTTGTCTTAAATGGAGCCTATATTCGGCACGTGAACTAAGCATCCGATAAGGTTCATTGATAATAGTTTTACTAGTTAGATCATCTATCATTGTTCCAATGTAAGAGTCCTCCCTTTTCAATATGATGGATTCCTTTTTTTGTGCTTTTAGGGCTGCGTTCATACCCGCCACAATTCCTTGCCCCCCAGCCTCTTCGTATCCTGAAGTCCCATTAATTTGACCCGCCATAAATAGATTTTTAATCTTTTTTGTCTCAAGGGTAGGAAGTAATTGATCGGGAAACACAAAGTCATACTCCACTGCGTAACCTGGTTTAAGAATAACAACGTTTTCAAGACCCGGAATTGTTTTTAAAAATTGTTCCTGAACATCTTCAGGTAAAGAAGTATTGAGACCTTGAGCATAAATTTCATGTGTGTGGCGACTTTCAGGTTCCATAAATAACTGATGAGAGTCTTTGTCTTTGAATCGATGAATCTTGTCTTCGATAGAAGGACAGTATCTTGGTCCCTTGCCTTCAATTAACCCCTGAAACATTGGGCTTTTATCTAAGTTATCCAATATGATGCGGTGCGTTTCGATATTTGTATATGTAAGGTGGCACATGACCTGATCCAAATGACGGTTTGATGGCGGGCTTCTAAAGGAAAATTGGAGGCTCATGGGGTCACCATGTTGAGCGCTCATTTTACTATAGTCTAAAGATCGAGCATCTAACCTGGGTGTTGTCCCCGTCTTAAGTCTCCCTATCCGAAACCCATTATTAAGAAGACTTTGAGATAGATTGTCAGCACTTTTTTCACCCAGTCTTCCTGACGGATAATTGGTTAAGCCAATGTGAATTTTTCCCCTCAAAAAAGTCCCAGAGGTGATAATAACCGTATTCGAATTATAAATTTTTCCTTGGTTATCAATGACCCCCTTCACTTGGCCGTCTTGAATCAGCAGATTATCAATCATTGCCTCAATGAGTGTTAGATTATTTTGATCAGAGAGAACCTGCTTCATAAAATCGTTGTAGTCATATTTATCGTTTTGAGCCCTAAGTGCATGAACTGCGGGACCTCTACTGCGGTTTAACACCTTCATTTGCATGGATGTGGCATCTGACGAAAGGCCCATTTGTCCCCCTAAGGCATCAATTTCACCAACCATTTGCCCTTTGGCTGAGCCACCAATTGCGGGATTGCATGGCATTAAGGCTACGTTATTTTTATCAACTGTAAATACTAATGTTCTACATCCCATGCGAGCAGCTGCAAGCGCAGCCTCACATCCAGCGTGTCCGGCGCCAATTACAATCACATCATTCATACTAGTCTTATCTTTCATTTTGTCGATAGGATATAATACTAGGAATGGACTCGAAATCAAATGTATGTGACTACAAAGGGTACGACTATAAGTCAGATTATTGGGGCAATGATGTCCGAAAATATGAAGATTTATGTGAGAAACGTACCTTAAGAACGTTATTAAAGCCTGTTGTCAGAAAAGATGGTCGTCTTTTGGATGCCGGGTGTGGGTTTGGACGTTTAATCCCCTCTTATCACGATTTAGTCGGATCCGTTGCATGTATGGACTACGCTACCAATATGTTAGACGGAGCAAAAAAGTCTTCCGAGCCCTATTCAAACACCATTTTTTCATTTGTTCAGGGCGATTTCTATTCTATTCCATTAAAGGACGCTTCTCAGTCTGTGGTGGTTACAGTACGCACCATTCATCATGTTGATAAGCCAGAGAAGTTTTTTAATGAAGTAAGCCGAATATTGGACAAAAATGGTCATTTTTTGATCGAAATATCTAATAAACGCCACATTCTACACATTATTCGGTGGATTTTAAGAAAAACTAGAGTTAGTCCGTTTACATATGAACGCCTAGAGCTGGGTGATCATTTTTATAACTATCATTATAAAGACATCATTGCTCGTTTAAATGCCTGTGGATTTGATGTAAAAAGAACCAAAAATACCAGTTTTTTCCGCATTTCTATATTAAAAAAGGTTATTCCGGCCAAAATACTTGCTTTTTTTGATCATTTATTTCAAATTTTATTTTCATGGACCAATCTAACACCTAGTATTTTTGTTCTTTGTAAAAAACGAGAATAAATTGTTTATTCTTTCTCGGCTGTGCTAATATATGCGAACCTAGTTTGGGTGAGATTGTGGATTGTGGATAGCCTTGTGGATAAGTTGTTACTAAATCAATAATCGAGTTCAGTCAAACTCTGGGGTTTTAACCTAATTTTTCTGGTTTTTTTTGCGTAATTACGCACAAATAAAACCTGTGGATAACCTGTTTATATATGAGTATTAAACCTATTTGGGATATTATTCTTGATTCATTGGGCACACAATTGTCTGAACCGAATTTTCAAATATTTTCTACTTCGGTAGCGCCGGTCTCCTATGAAGGAAATATATTATCCTTAAAACTAAATAATGAGTTTACACGGACCTGGGTTAAAGATAAGTGTGAGCCAATTATTAAGGCAAGTTTGGCAGAAACAAATTATTCAAACCTTGTATTTGATTATATTTTCGAACAAATACAAGAGGAAGAAGATGATATTCCTCAAATGGAGCTGTTTCCTAGACAATCTCCAATGCCAGGCGAAAGCATTCCAAAGGATACATTAGTAGGTGTAAATCAAAATTTTACTTTTGAAAATTTTGTTGTTGGAAATAATAATCGCTTTGCAAATGCTGCGGCACTTGCTGTGGCAAAAAAACCTGTTGTCGCATATAACCCATTGTTTATTTATGGCTCGGTCGGGCTTGGTAAAACCCACCTACTTCATTCTATAGCTATGAAAATTAAAGAGTTGCATCCTCACATGAAAATCCTAGTGGTTACTTCGGAGCATTTTACAAACGACCTTATTAATTCATTGAAAGATAAACGAATGGGTAAATTTAAGGATAAATATCGGCAAGTAGATGTATTAATGGTTGATGATATTCAATTTATAGCCGGAAAAGAGGCTACTCAAGAAGAATTCTTTCATACTTTTAATGAGCTTCATTCAAATGGTAAGCAAATTGTATTTACTTCAGACCGCCCTCCAAAAGATATCCCGACCCTTCAAGAACGCCTAAGAACTCGATTTGGTTGGGGGTTAATCGCTGATATTCAGCCGCCTGAATTAGAAACAAGAATCGCTATTTTAAGGAAAAAAGTAGAGGTTAATGGACTGCTTATTTCGGATGAGATTCTTCATTATGTTGCCACTCAAATTCCAAGTAATATTCGGGAGTTAGAGGGTGCATTAACACGCATAGCTGCTCATTCTTCATTATTAGATACTGAAATTACATTATCAATGGCTAGTAATGTTATTCAGGATTTAGTTGGAATGCACCACGAAAAGCCGCTAACGATTGGTACTATTAAGCGAAAGGCTGCTGATTATTTCAGCATTCCTTTGACTGAGTTAACCTCAAAAACTCGGACAAAAGAGGTTGCTTATGCACGCCAAGTGGCAATGTATTTGTCCAGAGAGCTTACTAACGTTTCCCTTCCTAAGATTGGTGAAAATTTTGGGGGGCGTGATCATTCGACTGTAATGCATGCTTGTGACAAGATAAAATCGCTTATGGAAAGTGATATGGAAACCCGAGGTATTGTTCAATCTTTAATAACTAGTATCCGTTCGGCGCAAGAATAAATGGGGGTATGTCTGTTTACATGTTGTGAATAATTTGTTAAAACTCGTGGATAAATAGTTTTTTTTTGAAGTTGGTCGAGTTATTCTCATTTTATTAACAGGTTGATTGTGGATAAATTTACTTGTTTTTATATACAAATTTAGGGTTATCCACATATCCATAGGCCCTATAACAACTACTAGTTTATAAATATAATTTAATAATAATAATTAATATCAATTAAATAGGAAAAAGTAAGGAGTATTTTTATGAAGTTTTCATGTAGCAGTGAGGAATTGTCAGGGGCGGTAGGGACAGTGGAGAAAGCAATTTCTTCTCGGACAGCATTACCTGTGATGGAAAATATATATATGGCATTGGAAGGTTCAACACTTACTTTGCGCGGAAATGATCTAGAAGTAGGTATTGAATATAGATTACCTGTATCTGGATCGGATCAGACAGGAAAGGCTTTGGTTAAGGGTAGTACGATTAGTAGTATTGTAGGAAAAATGCCTAAACAGACGTTGTCTTTGGAGGTTGATGAGAGTAATAAATTAACTCTACATGGTGATAATGTAGATTTTGATTTATTAGGACAATCCGTTTCAGAATACCCTGAATTCCCAGTGATTAAAGATGGGACTAAGGTTACTTTAACGGCTGGTCAACTGGCAGATTTGATTAAACACACTATATTTTCTGTTTCTTTTGATGAAACCAAACAGTTTTTAAATGGAATATTACTTAAGTTAGAAGGTGATTCACTTCATTTTGTAGCTACAGATGGATTCCGATTGGCATTAAAACAACTAAAATTAGAGTCGGCTCAATCTAATATTTCCGTTATTGTTCCATTTAAAGCGATGAATGAGCTAAATAAAATTGTTCAGCAATTGGATTCAAAAACAGCGGTTTCAATAACAATATCTGACAATCAAATTGCATTTTCTATGCCGAATATTCTATTGGTATCGCGTCTGATTCAAGGGCAATTCCCAGATTATCAGCAAGTCCTACCTAAGGTAACAGAGGTTAGTTATAGAGTGGCGCGTCGTCATTTAGTTGGGGCATCTGAACGAGCTCAGATTATTGCATCTCAGTCTAATAATGTGGTTCGTCTTACGTTTGGCGACACATTTATACGAGTAAAAGCAGTGGCTCCTAAAATGGGTGAATTTAAAGAGGATGTTGAAGCTACAAGGCTTAGTGGAAATACTGAAACTAAAGTATCTTTTAACGTTAAATTAATTCTAGATGCGATCAAGCAATTAAATTCTGATGATTTAACATTGGCTTTTAATAATGAATTAAGTCCTTGTGTCTTACGTCCTATTTCAGATGACACATTCACATATATTATTATGCCAATCAGAACGAGTGATTACGATGAAGAAACTCAACAACCTAGTTCTGAATCGGTTACAGAAACTAAAAGTGAAGTAGAGCCTACGGCGCCTGTCGTACCCGTTCAAAACGAAACACCTACTGTTACTCCGACACCAGCCGCACCTGTTCAAAATGAAGTATCTGCTCCAGTTCCGGTTTCTGTAACACCTACTCCGAATGAGGTATCAGGAACAGTTGTACAATCAGTTCCTGTGGCACCTACACAACCAGTGTCACAACCTACTGTTCCAGTAGGGGAATTTTCAGTCTCAAGTACACCAGTAACTGTTCAAGCTACTCCAACATCAGTAACAACTAACAATCCTGTAGGATCAACTACAGAAGTTTAGCGTAGTATTGAGGTATGGTTCATAAGATCTGGATTAAACAACACCGTAATTTAGAAAATATTATGGTTTCGGTTAACCAGTCCCGCAATGTATATGTGTATGGATTGAATAATCAAGGAAAAACGAATTTTTTGGAGGCCGTGTATATGTGCGCATTTGGGCGGTCTCCTCAAGAATCTGAAATTAATCACTGTATTCCTTTAGATAAACCTCATTCAGTGATGGGGGTGGCTTATGATATTGATGGGGACTCTCATCAGGCCTATGTAAAATTCTCTGAGACAGGACAGAAAGAAATTTCGTTAGATGGACAAGTCATTACTTCTTTTCGTTCCTTACAGAAGCAAATACCAATGGATTATGTTTCTGCGGATGTGATTCGTTTATTTCAAGGGTATCCAGATACACGTCGACGTGATTTAGATCAGTTTGTTGGTCAGTTGGATCATGAATACACTGCTATACTTAAGCGATATTCTCAGGTATTAAAGCAAAAATCAGCGGCCTTAAAAGAGTCAATAAACCCTTCATCTGTCGATGTTTGGAATGATCAGTTAATTCCTTTGGCTGAGGTTTTAGTTAATCGTCGGTTATTAGCGCTTAAACAATTATCAGACAAACTTCAATTGTTTATGGATGAGTTGGGTTTGGTTGAATTTTCTAAATTAGATTGTCTATATCAAGCGAAAAGTCTTGGAGACGCATTAGATCAATTTCCTAATTATCAGGAAAAACTAAAACAAAAATTAAAAGAAGGTCGCTTAAAAGAGTGGCACTCAAAACAGTGTTTATATGGTCCTCATCGTGATGATTTTTCTATTCGTTTTGATGGAAAAAGCCTCACTAATTTTTTCTCAAGAGGAATTAATAGAGCGGTGTCATTATTGGTAAAAGTGGCTCAACTTCAAATACTTTCTAATAGGGGTAAGGGGTTTCCCCTTCTTTTATTAGATGACGCTTTGGCAGAAATAGATGATACTAATCGGTCTAAGCTACTACCTTTTATATCAGCACATACCCAAATTTTTTATACTACAACGGATAGAAGTGATGAAAATTTTCTTCCTGAATGTATGGTTTATCAAATTAAAAAAGGCGTTTTATCAAATGGATAATGTATTTAAAGTACTAGCAAAGCGCCGAGGATTTGGTGACTTTGTTAAAACAATTCAATCTTCCCAACATATTAAATTGGTATGGAAAGATGTTTTTAAATCTTTATCAAATGAGCTTCATTTTGGTTATTTTAAATCAGGGACATTGGGAATTATTGTTAAAAATCCGGTTTGGGTTACTGAAATTGATTATTATAGAGCTGAATTTATAACTAAACTTAATAAGTTAGCTTTCAAAGGTAAAAAAATAGTTTATACCATTAAAATTGGCGTAGACTCTGAGTTTGAGTTTGAGATACAAAATAATAATAATAGTGTTGATTCGACTGTAAATAACAATAAGATCCCTTTAAATTTTGAAGATAAAATTAATTATATGGCGACTAAACGACGCGATAATGGGGAGATATTATGTACGACTTGTGAGGTTGTTTGGACCCAATCAGGTGGACAATGTATTTTTTGTCGGAATCAAACTCCTGGCATATAGAGATTCTTTTGGGTAAAATGACTGTTACTTTTGATCGATAAAAAGTTAGTAATAAATTAAGGTGGTGGTGTAAGTGGGTAGTTTGATTAAGAAACGACGAAAAAAAATGCGCAAGCATAAGTATAAAAAATATGGAAAACGTATGAAAGCGAATAAAAAATAATGAGCGATGTTAAACGCATTTTAATTGTTGATGATGAACCATCGATTTTAGAGATCGTTGAAATATTATTATCATCGGAAGGATATCAAGTTTTAAAGGCCTCAAATGGCCAAGAAGGGCTTGATATAGCTAAACAATACCTGCCGGATGCGATTATTTTAGATGTTATGATGCCCAAAATGTCAGGCTACATGGTCGCGACACTACTGTCTTCAGATAGTAAGCTTAAAAAAATTCCGGTTATGTTGCTTACAGCAACGGCGCAAATTGCTGGGAATATCACACTTGAAATTCCCACCCCCTATAAATTGTCGAAGCCTTTTAAACCTGAAGAGCTTCTTGATTTATTAACAACAATGTTGGAAGAAACAGCTGCCTAAATATTGGTTAAATTAAGATAATTTAATTGATAATCGGATAATTCCCACAAGTTGAAATTATTTATAAAAGAGTGAAAGGTTTCTACATCTTTTGTGACATAGCCTTCCCATTTATTGGGTGGGCCTACTGTTGCTTTGAGTGAATGGGTTACTAATTTTTGATTTAGTGGCGATACAATACAATTTGCAGGGTTTATAAATTTAAACTTAGGGTTTTCTTTTGAAAGTAATGATTCAAAGAAGGGATAGTGTGTGCATCCATGAATAATTGTTTGGCATCCTAGGTCTATTAACTTACTAGTGTATTGTGCGGCCACTAAACTAGCCTCTGAGGATCCTAAGCGGTTAGTTTCAATTAAAGGGACTAACTCAGGACAAGCGATCTCGTGGACCGTTGTATTTGGGCTGATTGAGTGGATTGCTTGTTGATAGGAATGTGTATTTACAGTGTTTTGTGTTGCCATAACTGCAATCGGCGCCGAAAGAGCTTGGGGAGATAAGCTTAATGCAGTAGGTAATACCAGGTCTTGGACAGGAATTTTGATTTGATTGATAACGTCTTCTAGAAAAAGAGAATTACTAGTATTGCAGGCAATAACTAGCATTTTTATATCTTTTTTTAGAAGGAATGCAATGATTTCAAAGACGATATCATGTAACTCATCTACTGATCGAGAGCCCCAAGGCGCTCTTAATGTGTCTCCTACATAGATAAATGATTCGTTTGGAAATGCGTGAGTTAAGGTACTTAAGACACTCAAGCCACCAACACCTGAGTCGAACACTCCAATAGGCTGTTTAATCATGGCCTTATTATAGTGTGGGTTTAGTGGCTTTGAAAGTAAGATACGATACCATTAAAAATGGACAGCGCTATTTTTTGTCGGAAAGCGGCCGTTTTAATTAATTTGTATTCATTTGGATTAGTGATAAAGCAGGGTTCAACCAATGCGCCAGGCATAGTTGAATGATTCAACACATACATCATGGATCGTTTAACCCCATTATTTTTCAGGCGAAGGTTTTTAACCATTTCTTTTTGAATTGCTGTAGCGAGCGGTTTGTCTGATTTTTTATAGTAATAAGTTTCAGTGCCTCGAGCATAAGATTTTATAAATGAGTTCACATGAACGCTGATTAAAATATCTGCCTTATTTCTATTTGCAAGTTGCGTTCGGGCGGCTAGAGAGGGGTTGGAGTCATTACGACGGGCCATTAACACCTTTGCACCGTGGTTCTTAAGTAATTTTTCTAAGCGGATTGAAATATCTAATGTGTATGCCTTTTCTCTTTCCATTCTTCTGCCAAGTGCACCAGGGTCACGTCCTCCATGTCCAGGGTCTATTGCAATAACCTTGTTTTTTAGAGCTTTATTGGCTCTTTTTGATCCATTTTTGGTTATATTTGGCTCTTTTTGATCAAAAACCTTTTTAATTGAGTCTTTTTTATAAATTGGTAGACCAGGTTTATCGGAAGCAGTATATGGGATTAATAGGTTTGTATTTTGGTTGGTACTTTGTAATTTTAGAGGTTGAGCAGAGGTGATAACTAGTCGGGTATCGGATCCTTTTTGTGCTGCTGAAATCCGGGTGATTGTCGGATGGTCTAAATGTTTTGAAAAGGGTTGGAGTTTGAGTTGGGATTGGGGGATATCCCAGAATAAACGAAATGGGTGATGAAGTGTATTGGGATTAGGGAGTCGTATCAGGGGGTTTCCTTCAATATGAATTGTATATCCTTCATTTTTTTTAGTAAGGGTAAGTCCCGTGATGTTTTTAAGAAATATAATAGATCTATCAAACTGTCTCCATTTAAGGCTAAACCCAAGATCATGAGCCATAGCGTGTAAAGGAAAAAGGAACTGGTTTTTGGAAAATTTAACACTAAAATCAAGAGATTTGGTTTTGGTTTTAGTATTTTTTTGGATATCTACCTGATTACTGTTGGCGTGAAATGTATAATACACACCATTTTTTTCTAATGAGATAGTAGAGTCAGTTTGTTTAACCATGTATCCCAACTGTTTCAGAACAGCAGCTAACTCAACATGTAATTTATTATCAAAATATTCAAAGCGATCTGTTATATCAAACAGTTTCCCTGAGATATCGATATATGTTTTTTTTCTTTTGTCTAAAGGCTCATATTTCCCAATGGGTGGTTTTGGGTCTATTTTTAAACTAAAAATAGCACTATTTGAATCTTTTTGGACATATTTAGCCTCTTTTGATTGTTTTAGTGTACCTTTTTCAATAATATAGAAATGATTGGCAGTTTTTTCTTGTAGCTGAAACCCCATTGGTAACAAGACAGAAGCGAGCGGGGCGTATAACACTCGATCTTTCATGAAGGAGGGGTGGCTTAATTTTTTCGGAGTGTCGGCCTGAGTATATTGGGTGGTATTTGGAAAAAGATGGATCTGGGACTGGCCCTCTATGGTGATGATGTAGGTGTTGGTTTTACGGTCGTAATTCAACTTTCCATGCAATTCTTTTACAAGCTCACGTAGCGGGACGAATATCGCATCCTTATTCTCTAGTAAAGGGGCCTGAAAATAGATTGGGTTTTCAGAGATATGAATTTTTGGACTCGCTATTAACAAAAGAGGCGTGCCTAAAACTAATATGAAGAACAAGACCATGCGGTTTAACATAGCTATAGTTTAAATCATTTTATAAATTGATAGTGCCTTTAATTAACATTCCTGAAATAAATAAGTTATTTCCTGCATTTATTTCATCCTTAATTTCTTTTACATATCCTTCTCCGGTAATTATTAGGTTTTCTAGATAACGCACATTGTTTAATGGGACATTAATATTGATGTTAAGGTTTCCCATAAGCAAAGAGTCGTTTCGTTCTCGAATTTCTACTGACAGAACCTCTCCGGAGGCTGTTAATAAATTATCTCGCTCAATTTCATTAAACCCAAACCCATAACTCCTTACCTTTGAAAATCCGACATCTACATTAAAGTTCTTGTAATTAATTGGTCTATATTTGAATCCAATTTTATCTTCAAATCCATTTGAGAAATCACCTGCATTTTGCTGTAGTCTTTTGCTTGAAAAGTCATAGAATAGCTCCATCCCTTCAATAATATGTAAGGCGACACCAGTGGTTAGTTTATCTTGAGAAAACAAATCTTTGATGGCAGCACTATTGCTTACTTGGGTTTGATCAAATGCTCGGTGATCGATAGTTCCATTGAATGAAATTAGACCGAATGGACTAAATGTACCTCCAATGTTTGCATGGCTTTCATCAAGTCTTAGGCTGCTGTCGTAATCACCTTTCCTTAGTGCTTGAGGGGTTATATTAATGGTTACTGCGCTTTGTTGGTTTAAGCGATTAAATTCGGCTAATGAGGTAAGTGTAATGAAAGAGAAAGGGGATGCCTTTGAAGCGATTGCAACATCGTCGATCTCTTTAAACAAGCTTCCAATAGTGGTAGTTGATCGATTACGATTATAGTATTCATTTTGATCCGTATAGGCAGTGTCTATGTCGATTAACCCAAGAGGAGCAAACCCTAGCGAATAGATATTTGCGCTAACCGCACTATCATCTAACGTTAAGCTACCTTCATCAATAGAGCTTCCATTTAAGAAACTTTTTAGTAATGACCGATCTGTTTTGGTTGCGGTCTTTAGTTGATAGCTGGATCGTACGTTTTGAAGCGCTAAAAATCCAATACCAAGTGACCCTGGTGAGAAAGAAACATTATGGTGGTGTATGTCTTCTGATAACCTTTGGGTAGTAATGTTTTCTGTGCCTGATAGAAAGTCTATTTGAGAATTAGTAAGTGATTTGGAATTAAAAAAATCCCAAGTGTAATCAATTTTTTGTAGTAGGGCTGGGGTGGGTTTAATTTTAACTTGGCCATTAATTTTATCGTAGTTGATTGTAGCTCCTGAAAAAGTGGTTGAGTTGATATTGTTTGTATCAGCCGATTCGGACTCTCTGTTTTCCACAGCTATAGATGTTAGAGATACTCCAGGTATGGGTGCGAAGTTACTAAAGGTGGCGGATTGATTGGTTTGTAAGAACTGTTTTTTTCGATTGTTTTCTCGGCGTTTGGTTTTTCCTGATAAATAAGATGCATGGGATCCAAAAAGTGGCTTGGTATACCACCCATCTAATTCTAAATGCTTAAGACCAAAGTAAGGCTCGAAGCGAGGAACCCTAAAGGTTTCAACATCCTCAACACGGTCCTCCTGTCCCGCAATAGGACTAATAGATTCGTTGTGATTTAGTCCATATGAAGTGGTTAACCATCTATATGGGGCATAACTTGTTAACGATGAATAGTTATAATAAGGGTCGTTTGAGCTGGAGCTTGGGGTGGTTAATTTGATAGCCTGTTGTTCAAATGACAATGTGTTATCCATTCGATCTATTAAGGTGGTATTGGTCTTAAACCCTATTTTTTCTGTAGTTTTGATTAGGTCGTTTGCATCTAGATATTTGTCGGCCTTGTCTGTAGTGGTAAAAAAGTAGGGGTTGAGATTAAACCGTTTTACCAAGAGAGGGGATTTAGGTGTGTAGAATGTTTGTATGCCATACCCAAACAAGAAGGAGTCGACTAAGGCGGTAGTGGATTCTGGGCTGTCTATTTTTTGAGAAACAGCCCCTGAGAATTTGGTGTTAAGTTCATCATTTCCGAATGCATATGATGTTTCATAGGATGTGGACTCGGTATTGGGTTGTCCAGCAGAGGCGCTTCCCGTAGCCGTAAGAGAGTAGTGTCGAAAACTGTGCGTAGTGTGTAGTCCTGCAATTCCTAAGTTGGATTTCGTTATAAACTCATTTTCTGTTTTTAAAGTCTGTTTCTGCTCGTTTATCTTTGTTCTTTTTTCATAATGTGTTTGAATATTATTGGTACTGTTTATTGCCCAATTTACACCCGACTTTAATGCGAGTGTTCCCTTCTCATCCTTTAGCTCTCCAATGGATCTGAATTGAGGATCAATATATTTGAATTCGGTATCTACTGTGAGGCCCTTTTGTACCTCGTAAGCAGTGGCCACTCTCAGTGCGTTTGCATTAGCTGATTCGGGAAGGTCGGTTTGAAAATAGCTATAAAATATCTCAACGGTTTCGTCGTCGGGTATCGTTTTATTAATAAATCTAAACTCACCTTGTTCGTAATTCATAAAGTAATCAGACCCTCTGGTTTGAGATACTCCGTTAATAAAGATTGTTTCTGAGTCTTCTACAATAGGCTCGAAGGCCAGGACATATATCTCGTTTTCAGGTGCTTTTGTAAAACTTTCAAACCCGTCTTTTTTGGATTTGGAGAAATCGTGGTAAGAGTGAGCATACTCTGCATCAATTTTTAGTTTGTCCGATACGTTATATCGCATAGTAAGGTCAATCATTTTTTGTTGCGTTTTGGCTTGGGACAACTCAGAGTCAGGGGTGTAGTTATATTTCATTTTTATCGTTGTGTCATTACCAGGGAAATCTGACAATTGGGAGGGAAACCCTTTAAGAAACTTGAGTTCAAAATCCTGGAACGTTTCACCATCATTCGGATAGGTGACCTCGAAATCCCTTCCTTTTTCCAATTCTATATCTCCGGGATAAAGTATGATTCGATCGATTCCATTAAACTTAATGGGTAGACTGGGGGGCGTTATGTCCGAGATGCGATACGTTTGAAGCCCTAGCCCCCTAAACGAATAGTCGGAAGGAAAACTTTTCCGATAGGAATAACTTATCTTTACTTGAGAAGCGATTACGTTTTGGAGGCTGTTTAGTTGAATGGTTCCTTCATAATAGTTAACGGTGTATTGGGCTGATGGGACCTCTTCGCTGTTAAGGACAACTTTTATTGGCCTGGACTCCTCAATAGGGTTGAATTTGGTGACTAGTATGTTATTAAGGTCTCCGGTGACATCTACAGGAATCTCGTCTGCTCTGGCAGCAAGGAGGTCTTCTTTTACGGAGGATGACTCCTCAAGGTAGGTTGCACCAAAGCTAAGTGGCGACTCTTCTATATTTGTAGTGACCGCTCTTACCTCCAAAGCTTTGTAAGACGCTGTTATTTCGGTTGGATAACTTATTGGGTAATTGAAATAGAGCTTTCCTTCTTTGTGGCTGATTGTATAATCCACAAACTCTTTTGCCTTGTATCCAGAGACCGTAACAGTAATGTCTTGTGGCAGAATATGCCCTTTTTGAAGGTAATAAGGCCCCGGGATTCCTTTCGCCAGGATATTTTCGGTGACAGCGGCGGTTTGATAGTAGTCATATGTGATTGCTAAAGCATCCTCTTTTGAAATCTTTCGATTTCGAATAGATAAGACTCCTGAGGATTGCTTGAGTAGATAGTCTGTAACTCGCTCGAGAGGGCTTCCATTTAAGCTAACTGTTTCTGATCCAAGTACTATTGGCGCTTCGCTTAGTTGAAACTTAGGGTTAAAAGATACTTCATTCTCTGGGATTAATGTTTCAGAGATTGTTGTCGTAAGTTTGGTAACCTTGGTTTTCATGTGTGCTGGACGCCATTGGTAGTGAGCTCCCATAAATGTTTTTCTGGATAGTGATGGAATAAAATCTTGAATGGGGTTTGTGAACTCATAAATTACCTTAATGAAGTCTATTTTTGTTTTGGGGGTCGAGAACGTTACTTGTCCTTCAAAATAATCGACTGTGTAGTCGACACCCTCTTCTAGAAGTAGGTTGTTTAGGTAGACTAAGACGGAACCCTCTAGCAGGAATTGTTTTCCAACCTTGTAGACGGTGTTGTCTGTTCCAAATGTTTCATATTTCTGAGGTTCTGACTTGGTTTGACCGATTAAAGCAGTTCCTCTCCAGTTATCTGAGGATGATTTGACTCTAACTCCGTTTAAGGATTTTTTAACATTGATAAACTCCCCTGTATTAAACGTTTCTTCGAAGTCGCCAAAAGTTAGTTCGGTAGGGCCCTTTATAATGCCGATGTTATATTTTCCGGGGAAATCGGGCTCTTTTTCGATGTCATAACTTACGGAAAGATCTTCATCCAATTTTCCCTCTACGCTGATAAGGTATCTCATATCAAACTTTGGGGAGCCTCTAAGTACGTCATTGGGCAATTTTTTATAAATTGTATCGTTTCGAATGGCATCTAATTTACTTATATCTGACGAGTGGTCCCGTCCGCCTACCTTTAACTCAATAAATCCATCTGTTTGAACGTCAGGATACCGACTGTCTGTTTGGTACCTCGACATAAAAGGCATGGGCTTTTTAGTAATTTTTTGACTTGTTGGCGTGGACTTGTACCCTAAAATGGTTTCAATTTTACTGCTTTCGGTGACGAGTTTTTCGACAGGGGTGTTGGTGTCAAAATACCCTGGAAGGTAAAGTGGCTCTACCGTTTTGTTTTCTGAGGCGATTAGGTCCAAGATATTTGCGGGTTGAATTGACGGACTGGTAGGAGTAGATTCTGCGGCATAACCTATTCCCAGGAAGCCCCCCCACAATAATAGAATTCCAACATAAATAAATCGTTTCATAACAA
Organism: bacterium; assembly: GCA_018700055.1. Taxonomy (GTDB): domain Bacteria; phylum Margulisbacteria; class Marinamargulisbacteria; order UBA817; family JABISL01; genus JABISL01. The sequence continues at coordinate 45,113 of JABISL010000038.1, forward strand.
CCCTATTTTTTGATGATCATGGCATCTCCAAAACTAAAGAATCGATATCCTTTTTCAACGGCCTCTTGATAGGCGGATAATATAATATCTCTTCCTACGAAGGCTGATACCAGAATAAGCAAGGTGGATTTGGGAAGGTGAAAGTTGGTAATGAGCCCGTTAATTGCATTGAATTGATAGCCTGGCTTAATAAAAATTTGTGTTCGAAAGGCCCCGCTATGAAACGCACCATCTTTAAAATTGGATTCCAAGGACCTCACTACTGTAGTGCCAACGGCAATGATGTTTTTCTTTTCTTTTTTGGCTTGATTGAGACGTTGAGCCGTTTCCTCAGAAATAATATAGCGTTCGTCGTGCATGACGTGATTCTCTAGATCAATATCTCCTACCGGTTTAAAGGTTCCTAGACCAACGTGAAGAGTAACAGCGGCAGTTTGAACCCCTTTTTCTTTTATTTGATCCATCAGATCCTGAGTGAAGTGGAGGCCTGCTGTAGGTGCAGCAACGGCACCAGGGTGATTGGCATAAATGGTTTGGTATCGTTCAGCCCAACTCTCAGGTGAGTCGGATTTGATATATGGAGGGAGCGGGACGGTGCCATTGTCCTCGATTAACTGATCGATCGGTCCATTTCCTAGAATTTCAACAGTATGTAGCCCACCGCGCGTGTTTTTTTGAACTACACGGATTGAGCACTCAGGACTTATCTCAATAATGTCATCTACATGCATTCGACCAGCAGGCTTCATCATTGCCAGCCATAGGTTATTTGATAGAGGCTCTTCTAGAAAAACCTCGGTTTTTCCTCCTGTTTTTCGCTTGCCAATCAATCTAGCATTGATCACCTTTGTATCGTTAAATACCAAAAAATCATTAGGGGTGAGTGTATCGAGTATTTGGTTGAATGTTGTGTGAGTGGGGTTTGAGTAAGGAGGGAATAGCCCCATTAATCGACTTTCAGTTCGGCAATCCGTTGGGGTTTGAGCAATAGAAGAATCAGGTAAATGATAATTAAAAAGATCAGTTTTCATGCACGACAATTCCTTAGTGGGAAGTTCCCATTGTATCTATACTTTATTGTCGGTAATTTGAGTGTAAAAGTTAAGGAGAAACTTATTTCTTAGCGGCTTTTTTTGCGGGCTTCTTAGCGGCGCTGACTTTTTTCTTTTTGTCCTCATCTTTACCCTTTTCTTCATCAGCCTCATCTTTACCCTCTTTATCAGAGGCTTCATCCTTGGTTGCGGCTGCGTCTGCGGCTTCCATATCTTCTTCGGATTCGATGCGCTGAACAATCAGTTTAGAATCGTCACCTTTGAACTCAGGAAGGAAGCTAGTGTACTCATCAATATTGAGGAACATTTCCCCTAGATTGCTGAAGTAGGCATAGCGTTTCCAAACCTTATTTAAAAACTTAGAGATGATGATATTGTCATAGCTTTTGACTAAATCTAACATCATTTGGATACGATTAAGTCGGTTGGCTAATGTACGTGTTTCAAGGCTAGTGTCATACCCTATTTGCATCATTACTCTGTCGAATAGCTCGCGAACCTCGTCCCCTTGAAGCAAAATATCTGTTTCAGGAATACGATGTGATGCGGGTTCAAATATTATGAAGTTATTAAAAATAATAAAGTCATTTTTTGCGGGTTCTAAAAATTCAACAAATTTCATGGTAATGGGGATATCCTTCTGTACTAATTTTTTTAATTATAACGGCAAGACAGATGAATTAGTAGCGGTAATGTTCGGGCTTGTAAGGGCCTTCAACAGGGACGCCAATATAATCCGCTTGTTCTTTGCTTAATTTAGTGAGCTTTACGCCCAATCTGTCTAAATGCAATCTTGCTACTTCTTCATCTAGGTGTTTAGGAAGACGATATACGCCTGTTTTATAGTCTGACTTCCAAAGTTCTAATTGGGCGAGCACTTGGTTAGTGAATGATGTACTCATTACAAATGAAGGATGCCCAGTGGCGCACCCTAAGTTAACCAAGCGACCTTCGGCTAATAGAAATATACTGTGTCCCTCTGGAAAGTCGTAACGATCTACTTGTGGCTTGATCGTGTCTTTTTTGATTCCAGGATAATTGTTGAGTTTTTCGACCTGAATTTCATTGTCGAAATGACCGATATTGCAAACAATGGCTTGGTCTTTCATAGCTGCCATGTGTTCTATTCTTAGGATGTCTTTGTTTCCTGTGGTTGTTACAAAAATATCAGCTTCTGGGATTGCGGCTTCTAATGTTGTCACCTCAAACCCTGCCATTGAGGCCTGTAGCGCACAAATGGGATCAATTTCGGTAACAATAACTCTGGCTCCGAATCCTCTAAGGGATTCTGCGCAGCCTTTTCCAACGTCACCGTATCCACAGATAATGGCTGTTTTTCCGGCGATCATGACATCTGTGGCGCGTTTGATACCATCGGCTAATGATTCTTGGCATCCATATAAGTTATCAAATTTAGATTTGGTTACAGAGTCGTTTACGTTGATTGCTGGGAATAATAATTCGCCAGAGTCTAACATTTGATACAAGCGATGGACACCAGTTGTTGTCTCTTCTGATACGCCCTGTAGGTTTTTGGCAATAGCGGTCCATTTTCCAGGAGTATTTTTGAGCGATTCTTTAAGGAGGGCATTTACTACTTTTAATTCGTCATTATCAACAGGTTTGTCCAGAATAGAAGCGTCTTTTTCTGCTTGAGGTGCAAAGTGGACTAGATGAGTGGCGTCGCCACCATCATCAACGATAAGATCTGGGCCACTTCCATCAGGGAAGGTTAGCGCCTGTTCTGTACACCACCAGTATTCTTCCAAAGTTTCTCCTTTCCAGGCAAAAACAGGTACGCCAGTAGCAGCAATTGCAGCAGCAGCGTGATCTTGAGTAGAAAAAATATTACATGACGCCCAACGTACATCTGCACCTAGCGCGGTTAATGTTTCGATAAGCACAGCTGTTTGAATGGTCATATGGAGGGAGCCCATTATCTTAGCGCCCTTAAGCGGTTGTTCTGCACCATATCGGTCGCGTAGGACCATTAGTCCTGGCATTTCATGTTCCGCCACAACAATTTCTTTTCTTCCGTAGTCGGCAAGGGATAGGTCTTTAACTTTATATGGTAGAGATGTTTGTGTTGTCATGATGGCAGGCGCCTCCTGTTTTTTATGAGATTCAGTCTACATTAAATGGTGATGAGAAGCAAAAATGGTCTGCTATACTGTTGAGTAAGAATCTATGGGTAGATACCCCTAAAAACCGGAGTTATAAAATATGGATAACCTAGACCACCGAATTTTGACCTTACTGCAAGAAAACGCACGTCGTAATAATGATGAATTAGCCACGATGCTTGATATAGAGGTTGATGTACTTGCAAAACGGATTGAGTCTATGGAGTCTAGCGGTGTAATTTTGAAATATACAGCACTTGTAAATGAACAGGTAATGGATGATGTATCACAACCTATTCGAGCACTTGTGGAGCTAAATATTAGTCCTGAGCGAAAAACGGGATATGACGCGATTGCGAGTAAAATTTATCAGTACCCGAGTGTAAAAGCTCATTTTTTGGTGTCGGGGCAGTTTGACTATTTGGTTATAGTGGAAGGAAGCACTCACCAAGAAATTGCTCATTTTGTGTTTGATAAGCTCGCTACCCTTGATAATGTCACGGGCACTAACTCTCATTTTGTTCTTAAAAAGTACAAAGAGAATGGCGTTGTGTTTGAAGGGGCTGCCAACGACAAGCGCGTTGCTGTTATGCCATGACAGCCGATTTTTCTCAGTATTTAGAATCTATTCCTTCATCTGGCATTCGTGAGTTTTTTGACTTGGTAATGTCTTCGGATGACATTATTTCTTTGGGGGTAGGGGAGCCGGACTTTACCACCCCATGGTCGATTCGCAGCGAAGCAATATATGCGCTTGAGAAGGGATATACAACATATACTTCGAACGAGGGGTTATTGTCACTAAGAGAATCAATATCTAACTACTGCCAATCGGAATGGGGCATTAACTATAGTCCCGAGACTGAGATTTTGGTTACCAATGGAGTGTCAGAAGGCGCGGATATTGTATTAAGAGCGCTGTTGAATCCTGGTGATTCGGTGATATTACCTCAACCTGCATATGTTTGCTATGACCCACTAATCAAGTTGACCGGTGCTTCAGTAATTCCTGTTGATACGTCTAAATCGAACTTTGTTCCAGACCCCAAAGCGATTGAATCTGCGATTACAGATTCTACGAAAGCGATTGTGCTTTGTTATCCCAACAACCCTACCGGACAGTCTATTCCAAGGGATGTTTTGGAGGCTATCGCAAAGGTGGCGAAAGCCAACGACCTTTGGGTGCTGTCAGATGAAATTTATGGCGAGCTAAGTTACGAAACGGAGTTTGTATCTATAGCGAGTTTACCTGGCATGAAAGAGCGAACGATTTTGTTTAACGGGTTTTCAAAAGCCTATGCGATGACAGGGTTTCGGATCGGTTATATATGTGGCCCCGAATCGCTTATATCTAGGGCTACTAAAATTCATCAATATAGTGCATTATGCGCATCGATTTTTTCTCAAATGGCCGCAGCAGAAGCGCTTAAGAATGGTCGAAAAGCGATGGAGGAGATGCGACAATCGTATCAACAGCGGCGCAATCTATTTGTTGAAGGCTGTCGAAAGATGGGGTTAGAAACCGCTATGCCAGCGGGGGCATTTTATTGTTTTCCGTCCGTCAAGTCGACGGGATTAGACTCGGTGACGTTTGCTAAACGACTGGTGAAAGAGGCGCGTGTTGCAGTGGTTCCCGGACCAGTTTTTGGAGACGGGGGCGAAGGGCATATTCGTTGTTGTTATGCGGCGAGTACAGAGGAATTAAAAGAAGCATTGATTCGAATGGAAGTGTTCGTGAAGGGACTCAAATGAATCTTCTAGATTTTGTTGTTATGATCGTTATTATATTTCATGCCATTAAGGGGTTTTCTCGAGGGTTGATCAAATTAATTTTCGATCTTTTTGCTTTAATAGGTGGCGTTTGGATTGCCTGGACGTTTTATCAAGATGGGTCAGTTTGGTTGATTGGAGAGTTAGGGATAAGAGAGCCCTACGCTACGTTTATTAGCTTTGGTGTGGTTTGGGGCGTTGCATATCTAGGCTTCACCTTCTTGGGCTCCATTGTAAGTAAGGCAAGTAATCCTACCGTGGTTGGTCCGCTCAATCGATTGGGCGGCTTGTTTTTTGGTGCGATAAAAGGATTCTGTTATTTGCTACCTGTATTGATTCCTTTGGCCCATGCTGATTTTCCGATGTATGCAGAATCTGAGATTGCAAAGCCTATGAGTGATTTGGTAACTAATCGGTTTGTAGGGCTAAAGTTGGAGAAAAAAGTGTTGGAAGATCCGAGTATAAAACGGGTTCAACAAGCCTTGGAAACTGGAGATACCACTGAGGTTGGGGATCTTCTAAAAACTCTGCAGTAGTAGCGGCTAACCGATTACAGGTTGCAAGGCATGGGTTTGTGAGGGAAAATGTGGCTAGGAGACAGCTATGTGGAAAGGCCTAATCGAAGAATATAGACAGTATTTACCTGTCAGCGATGCAACACCAGTTATCACTCTTCAAGAGGGAAACACCCCCTTGTTACGAGCGGATCGTTTGGCAGCAGCCATTGGGTGCCCCGCAACGATTCACCTTAAGTATGAAGGGTTGAATCCTACAGGGTCGTTTAAGGATCGCGGTATGACAATGGCGATATCAAAGGCCAAAGAAGAAGGCGCGGAAATGGTAATTTGCGCCTCTACTGGAAACACTTCGGCCGCAGCCGCAGCGTATGCAGCAAGAGCGGAAATGAAGTGTGCGGTATTGATTCCTGAAGGAAAGATTGCCTTAGGTAAATTGGCCCAGGCTGTCATGCATGGCGCGACAGTGCTTCAAATAAAGGGAAACTTTGACGAAGCGCTAAATATCGTGAGAGATGTAGCGGATCAAACGCCGATTGCTTTGGTAAATAGTGTAAATCCCTATCGTATACAGGGTCAAAAAACTGGTGCCTTCGAAGTTGTAGATCAATTAGGCGATGCGCCAGATTATCATTTTATCCCTGTCGGGAATGCCGGAAACATTACGGCGTATTGGATGGGGTATAAAGAGTATTCGGATCATGGAAAATCAACAAAACGTCCCAAAATGATGGGGTACCAAGCCGCTGGGTCTGCGCCTATAGTGCTGGGCCATCCGGTAGAAAATCCTGATACGATTGCTACGGCAATTCGAATTGGAAACCCTGCGAGCTGGGCCTTCGCTGAAGCGGCTAGAGATGAATCTGGCGGCACTATAGATAGCGTTACTGACGAAGAAATCACCGAAGCCCAAAAACTTTTGGCTCAATACGAAGGGGTGTTTTGTGAACCTGCTTCCGCTGCTTCGGTTGCAGGGATTATCAAGCATCACCGAGATGTAGGCTTATCCGACTCAGAAGTAGTTGTAGCAACGTTAACTGGTCATGGACTGAAAGACCCAAATAGAGCTATCGAAATTGCCTCAGCACAGCCCAGGAGTGTCTCTAGTGACCGCTCAGAAGTGCAGGACATATTGATGGCTGAACTAGAGTAATGACCTCATCCGCTCGGATGTTTTTTCTTATCGCTCTAGGCATTGGACTAGGGGGATACATTTCCCTGTCGACTTTTTATCGAAGTAACGTTCCTCAACGGACGATTAAGACGCTTGTTGAGCGAGAAATGAGTAAAGCTTTTCGTCGTGAAGTTCAAGTGGATGGGATTTCTGGAAACTTGATAACGCAAGCAAAATTAACGGGAATTCGAATTGCCAGTATGGATACCGTTGATAATGAAACGCTTTTGGAAATTGATGAGCTAGTAGCTAACTATAGTCTCATTCGAGCGCTTAGAAACAATGGCGATATATTGGCTGGAATCCACACTGTAGATATGAGAGGGGTTACGCTTAACCTGCGTCGGTTTCAGGATGATAAATGGAACTTAATGGACTTTTTGGTTCCGCCACCACCCGGTCCGGGAGAGCCCCCACTCAAACCTTTGACGTTTCGTGGCACGCTATTTATTCAAGGGTTGAGGGGAACGTTTAAGGACTATCATGGGTGGGGAAAAGATATACCAGAAACCCCGTTTTATGAGGAATTTGACTCGGGATTTGGACGACTTAACTTTAATCGACTTGAGAAAGCTAGTATTAGCCTGTCCGCTCGATTTAAAGACACCGGGTCGCCAATGAGTATGAACGGAACAATGAATGGCTATAATGGCCAGTTCCAATATGCGATTTCTATACCTCATTTAAACACTGAAAAGTGGGGCGAGTATGTATTTCCCTTAGAGGGGTTTTCATTGGGAGATGACCCAATATCTGTTGTTGGGCGTTTAGAGAGTAAAAACCCTATCCCTAAAACTGGGAGCCCTTTTTATTATTCTTTTAATCTTCAATTTGGCGATCTTATGTTTAAGACACCGTACTTTCCGGTCCCTATGGCACATATGGAAGGGGACTTATTATTTACTAACAATCCCAATGTTCGTGTTCATTTGTCTGGATTTAAGGGAGCGTTAGCGGGCATTCCTTTAAAAGGACATGGTGATATTCTTATTGATGATAAGCAGATTGATTTGGCCATTCAAACGCAGTCATCTTTTTCATTGGAATCCATGAAGGCACTTTTTCCAGCATTGGATATATGGTCTTACAAAGGGGTAGGGGCGACGGACCTAAAAGTTACTGGCGATCTAAATCGGCCAGAGATTAACGGAAAAATGATGGTTAAGAGTGCTTATTTTTATGGACTTACTCCTCAGGCACTTGAAGTAGATTATCAATTTTTGGATCGAAACTTAGTTTTTTCATTTGATAAAGGGGAGCTATTCGGTGGGACCTTTCAAGGGAAAGGGGCGATAGGGTTTCAAGGCGGATCTGCATTTAACATGGCGTTTGATACACAGGATATAAATCTGCATCGGCTATTTCCTAAAATGAAAACACACCTCTCTCCATCAGTAAATGTAAGTGCGAAAATTGATGGGCGCTGGGATCGATTTTTGGCTTCGATTCATATGGGTAGCGAAGCACTCAAGCTGTTTCAGCAGCCTGTTTCCAGCTTAGACATAGACATGGTTGTTCATGATGGACGCCAGGTGACTATTGAGTCATTTGATATGGCGCTTGAAGACAATAAATCATTAACAGCTAAAGGGCGCATCAAAAATCTAAGAGACCTTACATTACGTTATTCTGGGACTCAGATTCCCTTTTATGACGTTTATCCCAAGACTAAGCAGAATAAGTTTGGCCAAGCGACTTTGACTGGTACATTTTCAGCGCCTTTGATTCCTGCTTTTTTTAAATCTCCAATGCAGCATCTTTCTGTAGATACCGACGCGACCTTTTCTCATGGGAAGTTAATGGGGTTTCCTTTTCAAAAAGCGGCGCTCAAAATGACCTATTCCAAATCGAATGGTGCTGTGAAATATCTGGATATGGCAGACGGATGGTCCTCTATTCATTTGGACGGGGATTATAAGAGATTGCGTCCTCAGGATATGAGGTTGACCCTGAGTCAGGTTGAAATAGCAGACGCGCCACTATTGATGAGTGTAATTCCAAATGACTGGCAGCCTGTTAGTGGCAAACTAAGTGCGAGTGTTGTGTTGACGGAATATGAGCAAGTCTATCCGCCCAAAAAGAAGCGAAGTGTGTGGAACGCGCTTAGAAATATCGATGTAAAAGGGACGGTTCGTGTCCAGGCAGGTCGATTGTTTAATCAACCCTTTGATAATCTGGCGATCAAAGCCCATTGGCGGGGCAATGGATTGGATTTGGATGCTTTTAAGCTTACTAATAATCTTTCGGAGATAGGTGTGAGCGGGACGTTGAATGACGTAGGGATGTCACTAAAAGTGCTTCCTGGAACGGTTTTGTATTTTTCAGATTTTGATACGATTTTGTCTTTATTTGGGGATGTAAAAGGCGTTGTTCATCTTAACGGTGCTTTGAAAGGGCGATATAAATCACCTGGCTTTGACTTGAACATCCAAGCCAAAGGATTGCAATACAATGCGATTGGACTAGAGGCGATTTCAGGGCGTGTTGGGTATCAATCCGGAAAGGCGATTTTTAAGTCATTAGTGATTCGTGATCAAAAAAGTACCTATCGTCTGAATGGCCATATGGACTTTTCTACTCTTTTAAAAGAGGGTGCGACCATCAGTGATTTTGTTTATGACATGTCCGTTCAATTTGAGGATGTGGCGCTGGAAAACAGTGTCGAGCTAGTTGATTTAATTTATCGAGAGCATAAGCGACGAAATCAACCACAACTATCGGAAAAAATTAGTAATGGTAACGCGCAAGTGATTCAATCTGAGTCAGCAATTGCATATAGTTTAAGAGACCCTTATCTTTCTAAAAAAATCCGTGCGTTGTATCAGCCTGGAAATAAACGAAATAGTTTGGGGTTTTTTGATCAAATAAGAGCGGCACAAGCAGCGGATTTATTGGTCCAAGATTCCACTTTAAAAAGGCATTTCGAAGGGGTTCTTAATGGGTATGTTAGGGCTAAATCACGAAAGGGACGCAACCCGTTAATTCGAACAAAGCTTCGCCTGGATGACGGGATATTGGGACTTCTGGATACTAAGCGTGTAGATCTTTTTGTGCGGACAAGGGCCGATGACATTGGGGTGGATCTTTCGGTTCAGGACGGCGTCATTAAAGGGACTACATTTCAATCATTTGTTTTGGCTTCTGTATTTAACTCTGACGGAGATCTGTTGGTTCGGCGTTCTGAATGGGTGTCTCAAGGTCAAATTAATCCCAAGCTTATTACCGGAACCATTCCGATTTCCGGGTTGTGGGATAAACGTCGACGAGTTTCTCCAATGAACGTGTCGATTGTGTTGAAAAATAATGATATTAACTTGTTCTCTTTGGCACTTCCTTATATTGATGAGATTAAGAATGACGGCGAGATAAGAGTTCGTGTAACAGGGTCCCTGCAATCGCCAGTGTTTAACGCAACACGACTAACATTAAGAAATGCTGAAATTTTATTTAATCCAGAGACTACTTTTTTTCGGTCTCCGTTTCGAATCGCGAAGGCCAATCTAAAATTAAAAAACAATATTTTGCGCCTCAACAGGCTGAAAATTTTGTGGAAAGGTGAGGATACTCGGCGTCGATTTAATAATGATATTTATGACAATATATTTGATGTCTCTGGGTCGTTAGTATTGCGTGAGTTTGATATGGCGGAGTGGGAGCGTATGGTTTTGGGGTTGAATTTGAAATTTGGCCCTCGCTATTATGCACTTAACCTGACGGATATTTACCATGGTGACATGAATGTTCATTCGCTGACTATTAAAGGTGATAGTTATATTCCGCTATCAGATGAAGCCAAAGAAATATGGGTGGCTAATGCGGGAACGGACCTTGAAAAAGGCCCTGAGATAAAAGCGTTTGTTGAGCTTAGAGACGGTCGAATAGCGTTTCCTACTATTAAGAAAAAAGCACTTAAGCCGTCCTATGCCTTGAATGTTGATGTGCGCATACAGCAAGGTGTTTTTGTTGAAGGGGGGATCTTTGGATCTGGAGTATTTAGCTTGGCGAATAATTTTTATTTGGAGTTGCAAGATACCCCAACGGATCAAAAAAGTGCGATTCATATCGGTGGCGTGTTGAATTTGTTGCGCATTGATAACACGCTTACTATTACTGAAGGGTCGGTTACATTTTTTGATCGATTATTTGAGATTATGAATGTGGAGCAACAGCGTCAGTTCTTTGGCCATCAGCCGGATGAAATCGGTTCAAATACATTATCGTTTGTCACAGACTACCCCAAAGACAATGAGAAACAGCGATTAATCCCTGTTATGAATGTAAGATCTGTTTCCTACGTTGAGCAGTTTACGGATACTACGGATTCTACAGCAAGTGACAACGCGACGACGGATCTGATAACAACCCAATCAACCTACAAAGGAGTTGTGGCATTATTTAAGGGGCGTTTGGATGCTCTTCAGCGGTCTATGATAATTGAAGAGTATGATGTAACCAATCCGCTATCTCGATCAGTTGGCGCCCAGTTTGTTCGTCGATATGAACTTGATTTGGAGTCAGGATCTGATTCAGAAGAGTCTCAAGAAGCGCTCAAACTAATTTTGCCAGACTTTCTTCAAACAGGTGATGCGGAGTTTGCTAAGCTGGGTCAAAGTCAGGCCAATAATTTATTTCGTAGTACGATTCGGCCCTATGAAAAACGCTTGGCACGCCGAGTAGGATTGTATGATTTGCGCTTAGATTATAATGTTGGCAGGGCTTTGTTTACAGATGAGCAAAGTGGAAGTAGTACTACAGATACTAATTTGGTTGGTTTAAACATGGTGGCAGATTTAATGTCGGAAAAACTTTTTTTGAGGGTTAAAACAGATATGGACTTGTCGTCGGAATCCAGAAGCTCACTCAGCAGTATTAAATTTACCGAATTTGAGTTGACTTATTTAATAACGAATCAATTTTCCGTTAACTTTTCGGACATTAGTGATTATAGAGAAACAGATGATTTTAGTCCCCGATTCTCACTGACGTTTATCCATGAATTTTAAGCGGTATCTATTTGTTGTTTTTGGCGTAATAGTGCTTTTGGCATCGGTGAGTCATGCGGCGTTGTCTACTCGAATTGTTAGAGATGTAGCGTTTGAAGGGCTATCTCATGTCACGGTGTATGAGGTTCCTTACCTGAAGGAAGCCAAGCGATATATGGGCCAAATTGTTACGGATAAGCAGCTGTCAGATGCGGTCCATAGGTTTTATCTGTCGGGATATTTTTCGTACGTTGGATTTAAGAAGAAACATACGATTAGAGGCACTCTAATTACCTTTGTGTTTGAAGAAAACCCTATTATTCAATCAATGACCTTTCAAGGATTGACGATATACTCTCCCATTTTTATGGAGCGACTGATTGATAATAAAGTGGGAAAACCGCTTAATATTGCTCATCTAGATACAGATGTTAAAAAGATGGAGAGCACCTTTCGGGATAGAGGGTTTGATTTATTTACGGTACAAGAAACCAAAATAACGCCGGATGGGGTTCTAATTTTTCGTATTGTTGAGGGGATAGTGGGCTCGATTGAGTTTGAAGGAATGACTCAAACACAGCCGTTTATTGTGGGTCGGGAGTTGTCCTTTCAAAAAGGCGATGTATTTAACTCGCTCATGCTGAGAAAGGATCGGGCTAGGATTCTTCGGTTGGGATATTTTTCGAGTGTGTCGTCCCCCAGACTATCATTGGCAGAGTCGGGCGATTCGATTGATATCAAGTTTGATGTGAAAGAAAAAAAAATTAATATGGTGAGTGTTGGTATTGAGCAGCTTGAACAAGATGAAGGCGTTGCGGCCTTCTCGAAAGTATTTTATAACCACCTTTTCTTAGAAAGCGATACGATCTCTGCCAAGGCCCAAGTTCAGTTTGGAGAAGAGTTTAGCTTGAGAAGCTATTCGTTGAGATATGCCCAGCCTTGGCTGTTGAATACGATTCCGGTTCAGTTTGCAGTTGATTTTTATACCGAGTTTCGAAGTGAGTCATTTACCAATGAAACAACCGTTCGTAATAATATCCGACAAGGAGGAGATATCATCTTGTCCTCTCCTTTAATTACGGATGAGTTTACAGTATCAATGAAAGGGAAAGTGGAGTCTGTTAGACCTCAAGATGGCGATGACTTTGATTCCTACGACATCCATTCCTTAACAGCTGTCGCTAACTTTGATGATCGTATTAATAAAACAAACCCATTTTCAGGGGAATATTTGGTCTATAGTATGGAGCGTGGCGGTAACTTCGGTGCGTTTGACTTAGGTGGACTAGACTTTAATCGATGGAGTCTTAACATGGCCAAGTTCTTTGGCATTGGCGAAGAAACGGTATTAGCTACTCGTTTTTTCTATGGTGATTTTAGCCCTGACACGGCTGCAAATATCCAGACGTTCGATAGTGAAGAATTTCCGCTTGGCGGATCAAATAGCTTGCGTGGTTATCACGAGCTTAGCTTTTATGGGAAGAAACGCGTCCTGTTCAACGTAGAATACCGCCATCAGTTTTCTAAAGATATTCAAGGTGTTCTGTTTTATGATCTGGGTCAAGTTTTTGAAGATGACGTTTCAACCAATCTATCTAACTATGAGTCCGGTGCCGGGTTTGGCGTTCGTTACTTTACTGCGCTTGCGCCACTCAGATTGGATTTTGGATGGGGGGGGAGTGGCGATTTAATAATCCACTTCAACCTAGGCCAAGCGTTTTAAGTTAGTACTTTTGGATCCTTTGCCCAGCTGCCAGGTTTGCTATATAGGAAATATAGCTGCACCCACCACCTGACCAAATTATCCTAAAACTCCTGCGCTTTTAGGGGGAGTTTACTAATAGTGTTTTCCATTGAATAATTATTCTTATGGATTTCAATGACTTACCCTCAAGATTGCGTAGGTTATATTCTTCAATTGGATTGAAGGTTGATGAGAATGTTCAAAAATATATCAAAATTACAGAGATAGATGCGGGTAAGATGATAACTTTTGAGAATGGTAGAACCCTTTCGGAAACCGAAAATGTTATTTTGGTAATTATTGAGCAAATTGCAAAATTGAAAGACCATTTGATTAATAAAAGTTTGAATCGGCAAAATGTTGAGAACGCCATAAATGATTCATTTGACCTGCAGATTATAATGGACCTCTATAATTCTGAGAAACATGGCTATCCACTTACGAAGTATAGGCGATCTGAGCTTGACCCATGCATAAAGAATGTTAGAAATGTACTGGTCCTGCCGCCCGGAGAGGGTTTTGGAATTAATATAAATAAAGTTGAGTTAGTTAAGCTTAAGGGGTGCAGAATTATGGCTGTTGCTGATGTATATGATGGCACAGGGAATTTGATTTGTGGGTCAGATAAACTAATTAATTCAGGGGTGTGCCAATGGGAAGAATTTATTGAAAAGAATAATTTTATACAATGACCTTTTAATTGATAGCTACATGGAGATAAGCGTATAAAAACTATTTAACGATTTTCAACTTAGCATCGAGTTGAATGGAGTCTACAGCATTGAATTGAAATTGAATGCTCATAAAGCGGCGGATGAGGTGGATTTGAATGAGGGAGGGTCTATCAATATGTCCGTTTTTAGTTAACCAGAGTGTTAAAAGTGCATTTTCACGTCTAAGATACTCGGCTTTTACTTCAGGGCCATGGGCATTATCATTACTTTCTAACCCGGGAAATCCAGAATAATAAAAGCCGTCAGTGTTTGTTTCATCTGATCGTTGGATTTGTCTAGAAACTTGGCTGGTACTGGCATGTCCTTCTGGTGAAGCTATTGAAGTTGGCATTAGCCCTCCCTTGTAATCTTTTCCGTTGATTTTATGAGGAGTGTTAATAAACGCTTTCCAGGTGAGTTGGTCTTTACTAATTAGATTTAACCCTAGTTGGATGTGCACAATTGCAGCGGTGTTGCGGTATGATTCTGTGACGAATAATAAGAATGATAGGTGTCGTATGAATTGGTTGAGCGCGGTTTTTTCTCGTTGAGTCAGTTGGATGGGAGGCGTAGGCGTCTTGCCCTCTAATGCTCCTAAAAGTGCTGTGGCAAACCATTTATCGGTTAGTTCCGGATGACCAGACTGTAAGCTTTCAATTTTTTTGTGAAGTCCAGAATATGAGCCGGCGCCCTCAGTATGCTCTAGAGGTTGGCCAAATTCGCTAATAGATGTGGATTCGGCGACTATGCCGCCATTGAAAATATAGGTGCGTGCAAATAGTTGTTCTTGGATTCGAACACCTAGGGCATTTAAATCTAAATGACGAAATAGTTTAGACGGCAAATCGCGATTTAGTACTTGTGGAAATAACTCTGTTTTTAGGTATCGCCACATGGACCGATTAACGAGCCTTACCATGATTAAAGATTGCTGGCAGGGCGCTTGGGGTAATGGAGCAACTGGAGCCGGATGGATTGTCGTGCCTAGCTCATAAGGAAAAAATCGCTCTTTAGTATCGTTTAGTTTTTTGAGTCCGGCTAAGAAGAGATCTGTCATAGTAAATAATAGGTCTTTTTTTAAAACGCTCATGTTAAGGGGCGCACGAGCTTTGAGAAGGTTAAACGTAAGCTTTCTATATTTTTCAGGCACCTGGTCTAGTTTTGTTTCCCAGTCGGGCCTTGGATATCGACTGTTGTCTAGAATTGCATCGGTCTTGTTTTTTCGTATAAATCTAACGGTTTTTACCCTAAGTATTAAGGGAAAGGCTTCTTCAGGGTCTTCAGTTCTTACCAAAACCTCATTAGCCTCAGAGTATATGGGACTAGCTGTACAAATCGCATCTACTTTGGTCATCTGTTTAGTGGGAGACCCATTTTTTTTGATTAATTTGGTAGGATGGTTCATTTTTAGTACTAACGTTTCTGGGTCATCTTTAGAGGGGGCCCAAACATTACAATTTAAGCCCTCTTGCAGAGTGTCAAAATATTTTTTTCTTTGGATAGATTTATATTCTTTGTTTTCTTCATATGCTATTGCCATTAATTTGTTTGGTGGGTTGGTTTTAAATGGGGCATCAGGGATGAGCTCTGCAGTTTGGATAAGACGCTCGATAATGGGATCGAGTTTTGGATCTATTAGATCTATTAATTCGGAGTCAATATTATTGCGAAAAACAAGATGAGTTTTGGTATATTCTTGTATCACCTTTCTAAGTTCTTTTAATTCTTTTTCAGGAATGGCTTTAATAAAAACATCCATCATTTGTTCGCTAACCTCTGGGGGGAAATAGTCATTAAGAAAAGGTTCGAATGCTAGCTGTAGTGCTTCGCGATAGGTATTTAGTTTGTTAAGTCCAAACGGGTCAATTTCAGCCTTATGTAAAAGGTCGGCTTTTTGTGCGTCGTAGGACTCTTTGAGCGCTGGGTTTTTAACTAGAGCTGCACCCATTTTGGGTAAACTGTTCTGTACGGTTAGCATGTGTTTAGTAGACCATAGTTGATTACGGATAAAAAGGCCCAAAACTAGAGGTCAGCGATGCTATAATAATCGCTATGGAAATTTGGACTCGAATTAAGCGTGGATTAGGGAAGATATTGCCGATGCAAACCAGCAGGTTTGTGAAGTTTATGGTCTTTCTGCAGTTCTACTATATTTATCAGGTGGTAGCGACGAACGATGTAGGGGGGATGAGTTTTTCTGTAGGTAGCATTGCGATGTTAGTAGGTAGTATGGCGTCGGTTTGGGCGTATTTTCAGCTGTGGAACGTGCTGTTCAGTGGCAGTAAGCGGCTGAACTTTATTGCTAATGTGGCGGGGCTTCTTTTTTATGACCTTTTGATTGCCTATCAGTTTGGATCGCATGAAGAGTTGGATTATTCAGTCATTGCGGACAATGCGACAAGTGCATTTAGTCCAGAAGCATTTGACGTGATTATTAACTCTTTAGATGTGGGAGCTCTTCAATATTTTGTGTTGATTGTGCTGGTATTTGGATTCTTAGAGCGACAAAGACGGACGATTACATTGAAGGGTATGCAAAGTAGCCCAGTCCGGTGGAAGCTATTGGGAGCCGTTGTTTTATATGGATTCTTTCTACTCAACCCATGGGGATCATTGGATCCAAACGTTAACTTTATTCGATCAGGAATTCGGTATTATACAGATGTAGTTGATCGGAAGGTTGTTGTTTTGCCTGAAGACTTGCCGCTCCTTAATTCCGATGGTCGTAACTTGTTGAGTGGATCAATACCCAAGCCTAAAAAGGCGCCTCATGTGTTTTTAATCATTGTTGAGTCCCTAAACGCGAGTGCGCTTGGGGCGAGCTCGCCTAAAGGGGTAGCGTATACGCCTTATATGAATACGTTAAATAAGCGGGCGATGTCTGTGGAGCCGTTCTATGCTAACTCGGTTCAGACGGCCAAAGGACACTTTGCTACATTATTTGCTGTAACCCCCAGTATGAGAGGGAAGGCGTTTACTCGTTATCCGGATCTGAGAATTAAGTCTATTGGATCGGCGCTGCAAGAAAATGGATATGGTACATCCATTTTTGCTGCGCATCACGATAAAGGGTTTGATAATACGGCTGGGTTTCTAAGTCGGGATCGTGGCTTCGATCGATTTGATATTGTAGAGCCTTGGTTAAGTAAAAAAGAACGCGCCCAAAAAATGAAGTGGGGTGTGGAAGACAAGGTCTTTTTTCGGCGTTTCTTTGATTATTTGGCGGACTGGAATCAAACGACTCCAAGTAGTCCAAAGTTTGTTGTTCTGACTACGATAGCCAACCACTTTCCCTTTAACTCGATGTCAGATGATCGCAAGCTAGTATACCCAGATGCGTCTGGAATTCGTCAGAATTATGCCAATTCGGTGCGTTTAGTGGATGAAGGTATTAAGGTATTTTTTGAAGAGTTAGACCGACGTGGGTTGGCAGAAGATAGCATTGTAATTATTACAGGAGATCATTCGTTTCCTATGGGAGAACATGGGAACTATCACTTAGAAGCGGGCTATCATGACGAGTCCTTTCGGATTCCTTTTTTCTTGTATTGGAAAGGAAAAGTGGCGCCTAAGCGGATTGCTCGTGCTCATTCACAATTGGATATCGCGCCCACGATTTTGGACTTGTTATCCATCAATCCTGGACCAAATACACTGCAAGGGCGATCGATCATTGATAAGAAGGCTGCCCAGCATCCGATTTATTTGGTTCAGCCTTATAGCGGCAAGCACCTCAGCATTATTCAATGGCCGTACAAATACCGATACTTCAGTAAGACCGGACAGGAATATTTCTACCATCTTGAAGAAGATCCGATGGAGAATAAAAATCGGATAGATAGTTTAAGTCCCGAGCGACTTCAAATGTATCGTGAAGGTATTCAAAAGATGTATATCAGTCAGTTCGTGATCGAAAAAGACCAGCTTTTACCTAAGTAAGTTAGATTAAGAGACTGTCATGACTTTGAGAGGGGGAGGGGGTGTCAAAAGCCATCTGAACAAGTTGTGCCGGATTATGTCCTGGACTGCCTTCTTGTATCCGATCAATGACGGACTGGACCTTTTCTTTTAGATCCGCATCAGGTGTCGCTTGCAATAAGAGATCCAACTGTTGGGTTGCAAGGTCAGTGTTAAAGGCGTCGCCTTTATTGTTATGGGCTAAGCATTCTACACAGAGCTTTTCGACTTCGGTGCCAATTGTGTCTAATTGCGCAGGGTTAAAGTCGGGGGGGAGTTGGAAGTTAGAGGCTGCTGCTGCTGCTCCGGCGATTTCGGCGCCGTCGCTCATTAGTCTAGGCCTCTAGCCTTAAGATCGCTTAGATTACCAGTAGATTTGAGTTGTTGGGCCAATCGGCGTTCTAATGTGAGTGCACTTGTTTTCTTTGTTTCAGAGGGTTCTACAGGGCGTCGAGATTGAACGATGCTACCGTGATAACTTGCGGCTAATGCAGCTTCGGAAATGTTAGATTTGTTTTTCTTTTTGGGGGATGAAGGACGGAAGTCGTCAGTTAAGTACTCAGAAGCCGCTTCTTCTAACACGCCTTCAGAGGCAATTAAAGAATTGAACTCAGTGTTGAGATGATTCAAGAAATCACTCGGACTCCCAGGTTGTGGCGCAGCGTTATGAGACTTGTGTCTACTTGCAGCGCGATTGGAAGCGTTTATTTGATGTTGTGGTATTCCTTGATTGTTTTCTGACATGCTCTGCCCCTTATCCTTTCTAGTATATATAGTCTTATTCCCCGTTCTTCATTAATAATAACGTAGTTCCGGTCTATTCTTTATGTATCGATAAAAGATGATATAAAATTAACTAAAAATTTTGATACCTATGACCGATTCTATCACAGTCAAATTTAAAGACGAAATAAGTTCGCTGCTTCTTCAGTAGCAGGCGTATTTTCCGTGTTAAATATGTAGTACCGCAAGTTCAATAGCGCGTTTTGGGGGGAGTTTGCCTTGTTTGATTGCGGTGTCAGTTTCACTGAGTCGTGTATAAGCAGCCTTAGTTATGTGAAGGGAATAGTGATTACGAATATCCGGAACGATTTTGCTGAGATAGTAAGGGTTTTTTCCCAACGCCTTGGCGATGCTGTTCGGTGCTTCTCTATTCTGAAGCCTTAAGAGTACTTGATGATAGAGACGAATATTGGCCGTGATTAGACCCAAAAGCTTAATGGGATCATCGCCATTTTCCATGAGTTTTTTGACAGACTCGAGCATTACTTTCTTATTACGTTGCTTCATTGCTTCATTAAACGCAAAGATTGAGGTACTTGTTTCTGCAGAAAGGGCATGGATGTCCTCTAATGTTATCGACTCGCGGTTTCCAATATAGACCATCAAGGCCTCTATTTCTTTTGCCAGTGTGCGTAGATTGGTTCCGCCAATTTCTTCAAGCCCCATCGCAGCGTCCTTGGTGATTGATTTATTTTTGGATCGCACCCGTGCGTGTATCCATTGGATGACCTTGTCTTGTTCCCAGCTTTTGAAGCTCTGAAATACAGTAGCGGTACTATTTTTTTTGATCCAGGCAGGGCCTTTTTTACGCATGTCGCAAGTCATGTCTACTAGATAGATGACGAGAATATGTTGGTTTTGCTGCGCTGTTTTGGAAAGATCTTCTAAGATCGCGATGTCTTTTTTGTCGAGACTAGTGGTTAGGAATTTGGGATTTTTGAGTAGGATTAATTTGTTTCCACCAAACATATCTATAGTAGCTACCAATCCCAATAGATCGTTGATGGTGCATTTACTAGAGGGGGACTCTAGGGTTAGGGCGGCGTGTTTTTGACGAAGGTCAGCAACAGCTTCTTCCACCAAAAAACTCTCTTCCCCATATAAAAAATGAACATTCGGATTGAGCATGACCGCTATTATAGGGCATTACGATTTTTATTTGGAGGTCACAGGTCTAGTGTTACAATAAAAAAAGTATGCGACTTATATATACGTTAATGGTGATGGCAATGTTGAGCGGGGCTTTTGGTGGCGTTATGGCCCAAGAGCTTTATGAAGACGATGTTCCGAAAACAGAGGTTAAGGCCGCTGCATCTGCGAGTGCGCAGGTAAGTGCGGTTGTCCCTCAATACACGCCTGTTACAAAGAGTGATGACGTCACACTGAGTAAAAGACGAGTGTCTTTGGATTTAGAAGGATTGCTTTTAAGAGGCGATTTTCAGTTTGCATACGAGATTTCTCAGACTAAGGATCTATCTTATTTGCTTACAGCTCACCTAAACCCCCACGCTACATTTAATGATATTACCGGCTCATTTGGGTTTGGTGGTGGGGCCAGGCTTTATATAGAAGATATTGCCCCAGGTTTCTTTACTCAAATTGTGGGTGGATTTAATACCAAGCAGGGCGATACTAATTTGTTTGTTGAAGCGGGCGCTGGAATCTCTTATGTTTGGCAAAAAACGATTTCGTTTGAAGTGGCGGCTGTTGCGCAGCGTTCTTATCACCCGAGTGACGAAGAGCCAGTGTTCTATCTAAACACAGCTGTATCCGTCGCTTTGGATAAGCCTTTTATTTGGTGGTAGGGGTTTCTGAGGCGACCAAAGCCTCTTTTACAACAGACTCTAGATTCGGATAACTGCTGGTGAGACGCAGGTCTTCAGGGCGAATACAGGTATAGCTAAAGAAGGGGTTGTTGATGCAATAGCGGTCCCAAGGTGCGAGTTGGATACGGAATATCTTTAATAGTAAGAAGATGAACCAGTGCGGGATTTTGATTTGAAACCATTGTTTTTTTCTAAGGACTTGGCAGAATACCTTTACGGCTTGTCGTTCGGTGATGACCGGTTGTCCAACAACAATACCTTGATGGAGGTTGGGTGTTTTGGCGAATTGTTTAAATAGAGAGGTATCATCTGTTAGCATCGCTCCAATACAGACCTTAGAGATATCTTTGGCGTGCATTAAATGGAATGCCGCATCGAAGTAAAACCATTTCAGGACATTTACGTAGTTGAGGCCTGTTGGAATACCTTCGGATAAATGAGATTTGGGATAGTTTTTGGTAGCTCCCCAAACAGTGGTTGGGAAAATGGAGACGACTTTGTCTCTTAATGGATGTTTGCAGATAGATTGATAGGCGCGGTATTTAGAACGTACATATGGCGTGCCTTCTGTTTCGGCGGCTTTAGTAGTAGAGGTGCTATTACCTAATATACTGGCGGTAGAAAAGTACATAATACGCTGTATTTTTTTGGAATTGAGTGAGTTCAGCATGTCTAATGTTTTGTTTACATTGATATGAACAGTATGTTCGTAATCGCCCCATTCAGTCGCGATATGAATCAGGTGATCCATCTCTTGTAGAACAGGTTTGAGCGTTTCAATGGTTTCCATAGACCCCGCATGAAACGTTACATTGGGATGGGTTTGAATGCCAGGTACCTTAAATCGAGCTTGGTCTCTACATAAAAGATGGAGCTCAAGTTCAGGGTTTTTTAATAGGTCTTCAACAATGTGATGCCCAATACAGCCACTGCCACCTGTAATAAATATTTTTTGACTCATTTGAGCATTATATCAGAAGGGGCTGCTTAATTAAGCTCGATTCCGTATTTGGTGGCTTTGTTATAAAAGGTTGTCCGAGAAATACCTAATGACTTAGCGGCGCGTTGGATATTGCCATTGGTGAGTCGATACGCTTTTTTTAGAGCTTCTTTTTCAAGGTCGTCTAGGGGAATGATGACGTTGTCGTCGGGAGCGGGAAGCTCTGCCAAAGATGGGTTGGCCCGCAACATCAGCGAGTCTTTCTCTCCGGGTTTTAACTGCATCAAAGCAGCGGTAATGGGCTGGCCATTTGCCATGATGATTGTGCGTTGGATGAGGTTCTCAAGTTCTCGAATATTGCCTTCCCATAGTTGCTTTAACAGATAGGCTTGGGCATCGGATGTAAGTTGTGTTTCTGGGGTACCATATTGCTCTGTATAGACTTCCAAAAAGTGGATTGCTAAGGGAATAATATCTTCTTTGCGATCTCGAAGAGGGGGTACATGAATGGGGAATACATTTATTCGATAGTACAAATCCAATCGGAATGTACCGTCATCCACTTCTTTTTTAAGGTCCTTGTTGGTGGCGGTCAGAATTCTGACATCTAATTTAATCTTGTCAGAACCGCCAATGCGTTCAATTTCGCGGTTTTGGAGGACGCGCAGTAGTTTAGTTTGGAGGTCTAGTGGGAGCTCTCCAATTTCATCGAGGAATAAGGTGCCGCCAGAGGCGAGTTCGAACTTCCCTAATCGTTTTTCGGTAGCGCCTGTAAAAGCACCTTTTTCGTGCCCAAATAATTCGGATTCAATGAGATCCTTAGGAATAGCGCCGCAATTGAGTGTGATAAAGGGTTTCTTTTTTCGTGACGAGTGTTTGTGAATTTCATTGGCAATTACATCTTTTCCAGTACCACTTTCCCCTTCCAATAAGACGGTCACATCATTGTTAATAACCATTCCAATCGCCTTGTATACAGATGCCATGCTATCGCTTTGACCAATAAGATTTCCGAATCGTTCCGCACTTCGTTTTTCTTGGAGATACGATATTTGTTGGTTTTGTTGGCCAATCAACTGTTCTTTTTCAGCAGAGTAAATTTCAAAAGCAAGCAGCCCAAGGAGGTCTACAAGTGTACTGAGTCGCTGCATACTTTCCTCATCAGCCTCGTCAGTGTTGGATTCAGTGAATTTGAGTAGACTCGATTTGAGAGAAAAAATAAGCATGGCAGTATCTTTTGCAGTGAATCCGTTTTGGAAATGTGCCTCTCGAACGTTATGCCAAATTGCAAAGATAGGATCTAGCTCTTTGGGTGCTGGTGTTGGTAGATTGGGGTTGGCCACTGCCCCCATGAGTCGACTGAGAAGGTCTTTGGAGAGCGTGTTTATTTCAGCATCAGCTGTGGCAAAGTGATCCGAAAACTGAGTATTTGTTGCACGTTCATTTTCCCAAACATCCAGGAATTGATTGTTTTTAAGGTCAAGTAAGTCGGCTTTTTCTACCGAAGGCTTTTCTGGATTGTCAGGCATACTGTTCAGATTTTATACACTTTAGGGTGTGTTTGGCAAGATTAATCCCAGGGACTTAGTTTCCAAAGCGAGCCAATGGCTTCCAAATAGCCTTTAACTGAAATACGGGTGTTTAGGTGCATATTGAGGTGAAGCGGTGGGGCCGCCTGACGCCCAATTCGCATTAAGACTCGGAGTAATGTTTGGGCCCAAGTAGGGCAATGGGGGTCGTGAATGACGTTGATATTGTGTCGAAGGCAGTACCGCATAAGCTTGTGAATGTTGCCTATAGTATAAAGGGGTATATAGTAAGGAAAAAGCGTAAGCCCTTGGCGTTTAAAGTGTTTGATAATCGGTCGGAGCTGATAGTAGTCGTTTCTGTTGCGCAGGGTAACAAGGATGCGCGTTGTGTTCTTTAGACGATCGACTACTTGAGTGGACTTGGGATGATAGGGCAGTAATTTCATATCCTTTTCCAAGATATGAAGCCGATCTAATAGGCAATCTGAGGAAACATGCTGGAGACATTTTTCAGTGCAAGGTTTGGTTGGCGCATGATCGCATAAGTAGTCTTTTCTAATGATTTGAAAGGGATCAGACAAAGGGCCCCACTGACCAGGATGTCGGTGTTGGGATTGGGAGATAACGATCATGGGTTTTCCCATAATACTGCCGGCTTGCATGAGATCAGTGTCCGGCCCGACATAGGCGTCACAAACATTGAGTAATGACATTAACGCCATGAATGGTGGCGATGTCTGGAGGTTGAGTAATCTGGGATGGCTTATGGATTTTAGGACAACGTCATGTCCTTTTTCGTCTGGGACAAGGATGATGTTCCAGCTCCCCTTATCAAGAGTCTGTGTTACAAAGGTGGCAATGCTCTCGGGAGGGATGGTAAGACCGTTAGTAGTTTGGCCGGTATAAACCAGAAGCGTTTGTTTGCTAGCATCTTCTAAATGGGTCTTGAGTGCATCGACCTTGATATCCATTTCAGCCAGGGTGTACTCCTTGAGAATGGGGGGAAGGTGGTCTATTTTTAGGGGGCGAAGTAGGGCTAGGTTGCGTTGGACTTGATGCTGACTTAGGTCTTGCGCATTGATTTTGGTGCCTTTATTAAAAAATAATCGATTAATGGGGTTGCTGATGTCTCCAAAACGAAACGGAATACCCACACGGCGTCCTAATTGTACCAAAGGTGAGTGGCTCCATAAGCAAATATAGATGTCATATGACTGGGATTTAATTGTTTGGCGCAGCTTTTTGCTTGAGCCAGGGGACCATGTATGGACGTTTTGGATTAAAGGGTGAAAAGTCACACAGTCTGCCGACTCAACATTGGTAATGATGTCGATGATGGGTGTATTAAAGTGCTCTGTCAGCCGTTCAATTAGAGGGAAGGCCAATATGACATCTGCTCGCGAACGGGCTTGTTGAATCAAAATACGCGGACTCGATTTTTTCATATCTTCTATTATAGAGAAGCGCGGAGCCCAAAGCTACTTTCCCTGAAGTGGGGATGCCCTTATAATGATTGTCATGAGTGATAAAAGACGAATTTTGGTGACGAGTGCATTGCCGTATGCGAATGGTAGTATTCATTTGGGACATTTGGTGGAGTATATTCAAACGGATGTATGGGCACGTTTTCAGAAGATGCGTGGGCACGAGTGTGTTTATATCTGTGCGGACGATACGCATGGCACACCGATTATGTTGTCTGCGCAGAAACAAGGCATTACGCCAGAAGAGCTAATCGAGAAGGTTCATGTTGAACACCAGGCTGATTTTGCGGCCTTTCATGTAGAGTTTGATACGTATCACACTACTCATTGTGACGAAAACAAAGAACTGTCTGAGCTGATTTATAATCGAGCGAAGGCCGCGGGTGCGATTTGTGAGAAGGATATTGAGCAGCTTTATGATGAAGAAGCGGGTATGTTTTTACCGGATCGATTTGTCAAAGGTGAGTGTCCCAAGTGTGAGGCAAAAGAGCAGTATGGTGATTCTTGTGAGGTTTGTTCAGCAACCTATTCACCGAAAGACTTGGTGGAACCAGTGTCAGTGGTCAGTGGTCAGAAGCCAGTATTGCGTCACTCCAATCACATCTTTTTCAAATTATCTGACTATGAAGGTTTTTTGCAAGAATGGTTTAAACAGGATCCGGTTCATGAAGGACTTAAAAAGAAACTCAACGAATGGTTTGAATCAGGCTTAAAGGATTGGGATATTTCGAGAGATGCCCCATATTTTGGATTTAAGATACCGGGAACGGATGATAAATATTTTTATGTTTGGGTAGATGCCCCAGTGGGATATATGGCCTCTACGAAAAAATGGTGCGAGACCAATGGCGGGGATTTTGACTCTATTTGGGTGAATGGTGATTATGAAATACATCATTTTATTGGCAAAGACATTCTCTATTTTCATACGCTTTTTTGGCCTGTGATGCTGCATGTAGCTGAGTTTCAAACCCCACATCATGTGCATGTGCATGGATTCTTAACGGTTAATGGGGAGAAGATGTCGAAAAGTCGTGGGACCTTTATTTTGGCGAGTAGTTATTTGGAACAGGGCCTAAACCCAGAGTATCTTCGCTATTATTATGCGTCTAAATTGTCCGCTTCAGTAGAAGATATTGATCTGAACTTCGATGATTTTATTCAACGAGTGAATTCAGACGTTGTGAATAAGTTCGTGAATATTGGGAGCCGGTTGGGTGCCATTGTTCGTAAGAAATTGGATCTAAAGTTGTCGACTCCTGACGCTGAAGGCGAGACTCTATTGGCCGAGATGAGACAGTCGATTCCAGTGGTGGCAGATTTGTATGACGCCAGAGAGACGAACAAGGCGATGCGTGAAATCATGCGGTTAGCAGATCTTGCTAATCAATATATAGACCAAAAGGCGCCGTGGACGGTTGTAAAAACAGACGAAGAGCATGCGCGTGCGATTTGTACATCGGGGTTAAATGCCTTGGCAATCCTTTCGGGACTATTAAGTCCGGTGATGCCAGTGCTATCTAGTAAAGTGGCTTCGTTCTTGGGTATAACGGATACAATTTGGGATGCAATTGGGACCTTGATAAGCGATCGTGAGATTGCTCCTTTTGAGCGGATGGCAGATCGAGTGGATGCCGACCAGGTTGCCTCTCTTACCTGTACACCTAAGACTGCATAAAGCGCTAAGGTCTTTTTGAAGATAGTTCCAGCTTAAGTAGAATGTTTATCCTTTCCAAAAAGGGGGTATACCATAGTTGTACGCGGGAGTATTAGCTATGAAACAAGTAAGATTATGGATATTGGGATTAATGCTAGCGGCGATAGTCGTTCAGCCAGCCTATGCTACGGTTGCAGCAGGGTCCGTTTTTGCTACATCTTCAGATAATTCTGGTGGCGCTACCTTTGAAAACAATACCTATCAATCTAGTCAGGTAGTGGCTTCAAGTGAGAATAACGCCATTGATGTATTGGGGCTTTGGTTCATTAATAATGGCCAGAGTGTCAGTGATGACTTGGTAGTATTTCGCTTAATATTTAATAACTTTTTGTTTGGTGCGGACGGTGCCGTCAACGTATCGGACATTGACTTGTTTAACGATGGAGAGGCTCGGTTCGTAACGCCGCCGTTGGTATATCCAAACCCTTGGGTAATTAGTAAAAGCGCTACTGCTGAATTGGGATATACATTGTCACGTAATATGAAAATGACGCTCCATATTTATGACATGCTGGGTCACCGAATTTACCAAAGAGAGATTGAAGAAGGTAGTGTAGGTGGTGCCGAAGGAACAGGTAATAAGATTAAGCTAAATGCAGAAACATTTGGCGGCTACGAGTTGTCATCAGGGGTTTACTTCTATGTATTTGTCTATGAAGGGAAAGTAATAGAAAAAGGTAAGTTCGCCGTTCTGCCATAAAGTCTATTGTATAAGATCCACTTTGACCTTCGGCAAAGGTGGATCGCGCTCGGTCTGAATGAATCAGCCCCTCGCTTAGTCGCAGACGCACGTAGTTCGTTCGGACTAACTGGGCCAGATCTCTCCAAACGGTTGTGAGAGCCCTGAGCACAATGTAGAATAGAGCCCATGAAAACATTACTCATGGGTTTTTTAGTGTGCGTTGTAAGTGCTTCAATGGGATTTGCGCAGTCAGAGGCATCGCCTAAAAAGGTTGCTCGAGCGAAAGCGCCGATCGAATATAACGCCTTTCGTTTTGGTCATGGATGGAGCAATGAGATTCCTTATGGTTACTTCGTAGAGATGGACCATATTATTTCGGGGACCACATCGATCGCATTTGGTGCCGGTTCATTTAATCAGCGTGTTAACAAAGATATCTTAGAAATTGTGACATACAAGGTCACTTACAGACAGTACGCCGAAGTGTTTTCCAAGGGGTATTGGGGGCTTGGTGGTTTGATTAGCGATGTTCAGGCGACAACAGATTCGACTACTGCTAGAGGGACTGTTCCGGCTGTATTTGCTGAAGCTGGATATTTGATCACCTTACGCCCTGTTATTATTGATTTGGCATTTACGGCGGGATACTCCTTTGGAGCTATGAGTGCTAGCACGGGAACCTTGGAAGGCATTGCATACAATCCAAATAAGTTGACATGGGGCTTTCGAATAGCCGCTGGATACACTTTTTAGGTCGGCCACTAATTTTGGCGTCTGAACTATTTTAGCCACCTTTTTTGTCCTCGACGTATAGTAATACGCCTGCGGAAAAAAGCGGACTAAAAATAGCCGCCTTTTCAAAACTAGCAGGCCGTTTAAGCATAAAATAAAAGCTCGATGCTACACAAAAAAGTCGGTGGCTGGTATACTCACGAGTAATCAAATGGGCAGGGGAAATTTAGCCCATCTCTAGGAGTTTTTTTATGCGTTGGAATTTCATGTCCAAACTGTTTCCTTCTTTAAATTGTGATCTAGGTATCGATCTTGGTACAGCCAATGTATTGGTGTTTGTACGTGGTCGAGGCGTTGTTATTCAAGAGCCATCAGTGGTTGCGTTGGATAGCACTAAGAACTTGGTATTAGCTGTAGGTAACGACGCCAAGCGAATGATTGGTCGTACACCAGGAAATGTAATAGCGGTTCGTCCATTAAGAGACGGTGTTATTGCTGATTTTGAAGTGACAGAAACCATGTTGAAATACTTTATTCGTAAAGCATTGGATCGCAAATTTTTGATATCTAAGCCGAGAATTAT
Organism: bacterium; assembly: GCA_018700055.1. GTDB lineage: Bacteria > Margulisbacteria > Marinamargulisbacteria > UBA817 > JABISL01 > JABISL01. The sequence continues at coordinate 73,419 of JABISL010000038.1, forward strand.
TATTGGCGTTCCTTCTGGGATCACTGGTGTGGAGAAGCGTGCTGTATTGGACGCTGCTTATCATGCTGGTGCTAGAGAAGCTTATTTACTAGAAGAGCCAATGGCTGCTGCAATTGGGGCGAACTTGCCTGTATCTGAACCAGAAGGAAGTATGGTTGTAGATATTGGTGGCGGAACAACAGAAGTCGCTGTGATTTCACTTGGCGGTATTGTTGTTGCGAAGTCTATTCGAGTGGCTGGTGATGAAATGGATGAAGCGATTATTTCTCACTGTCGTGAAAACTATCGACTATTGATTGGTGAGCGAACAGCTGAAGAAGTAAAGATTCGTTTGGGATCGGCTTTTGACATGGAAGAAGAAAAAACGATGGAAGTAAGAGGCCGTGATTTGGTTTCGGGTCTGCCTAAAACATTTACGTTCACGAGTATCGAAATTCGTGAAGCGCTAAAAGATACTATTTCAACGATTGTTGATGGGATTCGTACAACGCTAGAAAAAACTCCTCCGGAGCTTTCATCAGACATTATGGATTCAGGTATTACACTTGCAGGTGGTGGGGCGTTACTAAAAGGCCTTGATCAGCACATTCAAATGGAAACGAATATTCGAACAGTTATCGCTGAAGATGCACTCAAATGTGTGGCGCTAGGCACAGGAAAAGCGTTGGATGAAATTGAAGTACTCAAAAAAGCCTTAATTACTGAGTAAGAGATCTGGGAATTTTGTGGTTGTAGGCTATAATTAACTGGGGCATATAATAATCCGAGAAATTGTCCGCTCTATTCAAATGAATTACCTTTCAAATTGAGAGCGTATCTGCACCTGGATGAGTTGTATGATACTTTAATCCTATGATTCAACATTCCGATTCGGCATTGTCAGTGTATATCCATGTGCCGTTTTGCGCCAAGTTGTGCCCGTATTGTGCATTCTATAAGCAGAAATGGGGTAAAGAACGTGAGCAGGCCTTTGTGGAGGCTACTGTGAAGGAGATTGAGTGGTATGGGGAACACTACCCTGATGAGGTGGTGCGAACAGTGTTTTGGGGTGGGGGAACTCCCAATATTCTCAAGCGAGTATCAGTAGAGCGTATTATGACTGCGCTTAGAAATGCCTATTCATTTCAAGATGAGGTTGAGATTACTATGGAGATGAATCCAGGTATGTCATCCAAGGGAAAGCTGGCAGCGTTCAGAGAAGCTGGAATTAATCGCGTAAGTCTTGGTGTTCAATCTATGAATGCAGATGAACTGGTGGTGTTGGGACGAAATCATACGGCGGAAAATACTCACAAGACACTGAAGCATATTCGAGAAGTTGGTTTTGATAACGTAAGTGTGGATCTAATGTTCGGGTTGCCGAATTCCACAGTTAGGTCTCTGCAGAATAGTTTGGATGCGGTGTTGGATTATGACCCGGAGCACTTATCTACTTATGGATTAACGATAGAATCGGGCACTCCTTTTTTCAGAAACCAACAGCTGAAAGTTGGACAGGACATGGAGAGAAAACAGTTTCAAAAAATCATCACAACATTGAAAAAAAAGGACTACCTTCACTATGAAGTATCTAACTTTTCAAAAATAAATAGGGAATCAAAACATAATATGGCATACTGGGAATTAAGACCGTATATTGGGTTGGGGCCCAGTGCGCACTCTTTTTTCAAGGGAAATCGTTATTCTAATAAACGGAGCTTGGATATTTATACCCGAGCCCCCTACCCTAGTGCCTACTTGAAGTCGGGTGTTAAGCCCTATTCATCTGATAAACTTTTAAAAGAGTACATAATGACAGGCTTAAGGATGATGGATGGGTTATCATTCTCGACCGTAAATGACCTTTTTGGGGTAGACATCAAAAGACGTTATGCGAATACGATACAGTCATTGTACGCCCTTAAGTTAATCTATAAGCCTGACCACGATTTGAGGGTAACAACTAAGGGGGTATGGGTACTTGATGAAATTGTTCAGCAGTTTCTATAGTAGGTATCGATGGGTGGCTTACTTCAGTGTAGACACCGTAATTGGGGTGTTTTTTTGTGGTCTATTTGTAGAGCGTTTCTTAGAAGTGCCCATGCCAACAGCTTGGTGGGTTGTTTTGTTAATAAGTACTTGGCTAATCTATACGTTAGATCGTTTATTGGATGCATTAAGAAGCGGATCAAGCGTTTCTTCAAAGCGTCATTATTGGCATTATCGATACCAAAAATTGTTGCTTGGTTTAATAGGAATGGGGGTAGGTATTATTGCTTATTGTGTTCACCAACTCCCTGGTCAAATCATTTATGGCGGGGTGTTTCTGGTCTTAATTGCACTAATTCATATGTGGTCAATGCGATTGTCGAGGTATTGGTGGGTGAAAGAGCACGGCATTGCTCTCATATATACAGTAGGAATTTGGTTTGGGCCTGTTATTCTTCGTTTAAATGGTGGCGATCCAGTTGATTGGTTGTCGGTTGGACCGGTTATTGGGCTATTTGGGGCAGCTGTTTATTTAAATCTATTGATGTATGGGTTGATTGAGCTGGATTCTGATCGAAAAGATGGGCAGGGCTCCTTTGTTTGTCTCATCGGTGAGTGTCAGGCAGCGTCCCTTTTTAACGGACTAGCTGTTGCGGCCTTGGGATTGGGTGGGGTTATGTTAGTTGTACTTAACTCTAGAGTAGAAGTGGTGATGATTATGGGGGTGATTTTGAGCCAGGTATTGATCTTGCACAGACTTCCAAAAGCCTGGATTGATAACGATGCGTATCGAATTTTTGCAGAGTGGAGTTTTTGGATAGTGGGTTGTGTGGTTTGGTTTGGGTAACCATTTCTTGTGTCTGAATGAGTTGAGCGAGTACACTTAGTGAATGGTTGGTAAATTTGAATTATTGAAGTCATCTAAGAAACATAAGGGCCGTGCTGGCATCTTGCATACTGCTCATGGATCGATTGAGACCCCTGTTTTTATGCCTGTGGGCACTCAGGCGACGGTAAAAGGCCTTACCCCTCAGATGGTTGAGGATACGGGCGCTCAAATTGTATTGAGTAACACCTATCATTTGGCATTGAGACCTGGGTCAGATTTAGTGGAAGAGATGGGTGGGCTGCATAAGTTTATGAACTGGTCCAAGCCGATTCTGACGGATTCAGGTGGCTATCAAGTATTTTCGCTTAGTAAAATGAGGAAAATTTCGGATGACGGCGTGGAATTTCGATCCCATATTGATGGATCCAAGCGGATGTTTACGCCAGAGTCCGTAATCGACATTCAGCGTCAATTAGGCTCAGATATTATGATGCCTTTGGATATATGTTCGCCATATCCGTGTAAGCGGAATCAATTGGAAAAAGATTGGATTCAAACTCTCGCATGGGAAAAACGAGCGAAAGCTCATTGGGAAAAGGCCCCTGGTAAGCAGTTGCTATTCGCTATTGTTCAAGGTGGGATGGATAATGGGCTACGTAAAGAAAGTGCCCAAGCGCTTATTGATTTGGACTTTCCTGGTTATGCCGTTGGTGGCGTGAGTGTAGGAGAGCCATTGGATGAAATGAATGAGATTACGGCTCACACTGTTCCGTTGCTTCCTGAAGACAAGCCGCGCTATTTGATGGGGGTAGGGTTACCTGAAAATATGCAGTTTTGTATTGAACAGGGTGTTGATATGTTTGATTGTGTTGCACCTACACGCCTGGCTAGACACGGCCAAGTATTTGATCAAGAAGGTGGTCGTCTTAATATCAAGAATGCTCAATTTCAAAGGGACCAGGCACCGATTGATCCTAGCTGTGATTGTTACGCTTGTCAGCACTTTACGCGTGCTTATATTCGTCACCTTTTTATTGCAAAAGAGGTGTTGGCGATTACACTAATGAGCTTGCATAACATCCGTCATATGGTCCGACTGGTTACCCGTATCCGCGAAGGGATATTGGCTGAAGATTAGTTGGCGGCGTCTAACGCAGTGGTGTTGGCACTAGATGTGCTGTCAGTTAAATCTAAGGCAGACGTTGTTGATTCAGGTTTAACATAGGTATCGATTGCTTTGGTTAGAAGTGTTTTGGCTTGTTTGGATAAACGTGGCTTTTGAAGTGTTTGGACTACCTTTATTGCTTTTGGTTTTTGGTTTTGATGTAGCAAGTTAATGATTGAAATGGCTTGGTTTTCAAGGGGTCTATTAATCAATAATCGGGGAGATTTAGGGTCAAATGATTTCACTAAGTTGGGGGGATAAGTATAATTTGCGATGTTGAAAAAAGATTCGGTAAACAATGATTTGAGTGATGAGATGGTGATAGTTGTTTCTAGAGAGAGATCTTGGTCATCTAAATGCTTAAGGAATAAGCTGGTTATGAAGGTTTCGTAGGGAGATATTTTGCCATAAAAAATAACGGAATTATCGGAGGCTTTTTTTTCAGAGATTGTAGCCAGATAAAGCTTGTTTCCGTCAGTGTACCCTTCAATTAAATACATCGGATATCCATAATGAAGCTTGCTGCTTCTTCCGATCCACTCAAAGGCATCCCCTGACGTAGTTCTTAAGCTTAAATGGGACTCATTTAGGGTTGTCTTGGCGATGTGGTTGTCCTGCCGATTACTGGCCGTTGAGGTCCATGTGGTAGTGGGGTTTCCAGATACAGTTTTGATAGTCGCTTTTGTATTGCCTTTTCCCCAGGAGAGTTGGGTAAACCCTTCTAAAGGGGTAAGGCCTTTAATTGCAACGACAATAGCTTGGTTTTCGGTAGAAATGATGTTGTTTTTGACGGGAATGGCTAGTGAATAAGTGACCGAGAATCCCCGCTTTTTGGGGGATGTATTGGGCGCTACTTCTTGCGTTACCTTGCCACAAGCTGAAAAGCTGAGAAGGGCCCCGATAGTAAGTATGAGATATACGGAGCGCTTCATTGGGTTAATTAGGCACCAAAAGTAGGCGGGGCTGATGAAAATGGGTTGTTAGGATTGTGGTTGGATATATTAACAGAGTCAATTCCAGCTACAGGTTGATTTGGATTGGGTTCCGTAGGAATATCCAAAAATCCTTTTTTATCCAATGTTTCGGTTAGTCGGCCCATCAAGAAGTCAGTCATATGACGCATAATAGATTCAAAAATATCTACAGCATCTTTGGCCTTTTGATCCATCTGAGTTACGTTTTTGAGAAGTTCTGCTTTGGGGATTCCTATTTTTCCTTGGGATTTGGATTGGGTAGGATTTGAAGAAATGCCACTCATTTTGGATAGTGAAGCATATGGGTCATCGCCTTCGCCGCCTTCTGCAGACAAGCTTCCGTCTATTAAATTCATTGTTAGATGAGCGCCACCCGCACCTGTTATGGTTGTAGTTTCTTCGGTATCGCCATCGAGGAGTTTGTTAGAGAGCTCTTTGATTTTTTTAGTAATATTATTGATTGCATCTTTTAGGTCTTCGGTAACCATTTCGCCCAAAGCTTCCATTAAGAACCCTAATCGCTCAAGTTCGTTAGGCTGAATGCCGTCATTAATCATCATTTTTATGAGATTCATGACTTGTTGAATAAGCTCAATGTCGCCTTTGCTGAGCCCCATTTTTCCAGAAGAACTGTTGATGGTTTCCAATAAACTGGAGATGTCTGTTCCTAGTGATCCGATTCCTAACATGGCTTTGGCCCCCAATGAGTAGTATTTCTCTCTATCATACAATATATCGTTGGGAATCGCCTAAAACATGTATGGAATCATGGTGTTATTAGCCTCAATTTAGCCTCGGCAACATTTTTTGGTAGGGTTTGGTATACTAATGTCATGAAATCCCAAATTGAAGCGCAAATTAAAGCGAGTATAGAGGCCAAGCAGGCGATTCCTGTAGAGGCGGTAGAGATAGCTGCAAAAGTAATTATTTCTGCTTATCAATCGGGCAATAAATTATTAATTGCGGGGAATGGTGGGTCTGCAGCGGATGCGCAACATATAGCGGCAGAGTTAGTGGGACGCTACCTAAAAAATCGAGATCCGTTACCTGCCATAGCCTTAACTACCGATACTTCTGGAATTACAGCGATTAGTAATGATTTTGGTTATGACCTTGTTTTTGAGCGACAGTTGCACGGGCTCGGCGTGCGAGGCGATGTATTTTTGGCGATTAGTACGTCGGGACAATCGACTAACCTGATTAATGCGATTAAAAAAGCCAAGGATATGGGGATTCATGTGGTTACTCTTACAGGAAAAGATGGTGGCGAGATGGCTAAGCTTGCGGATACCTCTATTTGTGTTGCCGTTCCAGACACACCAAGGATCCAAGAAGCTCATATTGTGATCTATCATATTTGGTGTGACATGATCGAACAGCAGCTGTTTCCTTAACCTAATGAATGGCGTCGTATTTTTGGATCGAGATGGGACCTTAATAGAGGATGTTCCTTATTTGGGTGACCCTAATCAGGTAACCTTCATTTCTCGGGCCATCGATGCCTTAAGGTTGTTGAAAGCAGCTAACTATAAGTTGGTATTAGTGACGAATCAATCGGGCATTGGACGTGGGTTAATCACTGAGGCGCAATACCAATCGGTATCTGGCCGGGTTACGAAAGAGTTGGCTGATAATGATATAGAAATTCATACTTATTGGTGTCCTCATCACCCTACAGCGGGTCTAGGTAAATATTTGAAAACATGTAGTTGTCGTAAACCAGGAACAGGGATGTTGGAGCAAGCTTGCCAAGAGTTGGGTTTAAGTAAGAAAAACACTCATATGGTTGGAGATAAGGCGAGTGACATCGGAGCTGGGGAACGATTTGGGGCTAAGACCGCGTTGGTTCGAACTGGGGATGGCTTGAAAACATTAGCTGCAGCGGATGGGCTTAATTCGGATTACGTTGGTGACGATCTTTATGATGTGGTTGTTAACTCGATATTAATATGACATCGATTCTTTTGGTTTCAAATGGGTATGGGGAAGATGTTTTGGCGGGATATTTGGCCAAAGAATGTCAGTTAAAAGGCGCTAGAGTCATGGCGTGTCCGTTGGTGGGAGAAGGCGATCATTATGCTAAGCAAGGGATATCCATTGCTTTCAAAAATGTGGTATTGCCTAGTGGCGGATTTTGGCGCCGGCTTCGAGATGTGATCAGAGATCTTTTTCAGGGTGTGATTGGCCAGATGCTTAAGCAGCGACGAAAAATTAAGCGGTTGTCAGCAAATTATCAGATCACCATAGCTGTTGGCGATGTGTTTTGTTTGTGGATGGCAGCAGCTGGAAATCGAGGGAAGGTTGTTTTTATTCCTACAGCCAAAAGCGATCGGTTTATGGCACATAGTTGGATCGAAAATTGGCTGATTCGACGTTTATCCAGTCAAGTGTTTCCTCGGGATACTGAGACCGAATCAGGTATGAGAGACCAAAATCTTCCGGCGACATTTCTGGGAAATCTGATGTGGTGTGGCCTGTCTTTTTCAGATGTGAAACCTGAATCATCGGTTTTGATGATTGGTATTCTTCCGGGATCTCGAGAGGAAGCGTATGCCAACATGGCGCATATTTTGAATGTCATAGTGGCTATGGGACCTGAAGCAAAGAAGTGGGAGTATTGTGTGGCCAGGGCGCCTCAATTTAATGTGTCAGAAATGTCAGAGTGGTTAAAAGTGGGGGATTGGGATTTTGCTGCAGGGGCTGATGGAACGACAATAAGGCACTCGGCTTTGGGTATTAGGGTCCAGTTTTCTGACGATTTTCAATCGGTGATTCAGAGATCGACTTTTTTAATCGGGTTAGCGGGAACAGCCAACGAGCAAGCGGTATATTGTGGCAGACCTGTAGTCGCTTTTCCTGGGACGGGACCCCAAACGTCTCTTAAGCGTTTCGAAGAACAGGCTCATCTATTAGGGAATAAGTTACATGTTATTCCTGAAACGAGTGCTCAAAAAATAGGCCAGTCTATTTTGGCGATGCTCGATAGCCTTGCGTTGGAATCCACATTTTCACCCCCACAAGGGAATGTGGCAGAGGTGATGGCAACGGCTATTTTGACTTAGTGGATTGAGCCATCAAGTCATCTCGAGCGACTTTGGCTTCTTGGTAGAGTGAAAGAAGTTGTCTTGTGTCGTCGGATTCAAGTGCTGATTTGAGAGCGTTCAGATGGTTTTGAAATCGATTTATGGTGTCGAGAATTGCCGGTTTGTTCATTGTCGATACCGCGACTCCCCAGTTTGGATCGGATGAAGCGACTCTTGTAGTGTCTTTAAACCCATTAGCGATAAGTGGTGCTATTGTGTCGGGGTCGTTGGTAGTGCTAAGTGTAGTGAGGACTGCTGTTAGATAAGGAAAGTGGGACACGTCTGCCATGGCTCGGTCATGATCCTCAGGTGTCATGTGAAGGACTTTGAATTCTAGACTTGTGAGGAATTGCTCGACTTGTTGTACAGGTTCTTGGGTGGGATCTGTAGGACAAATGATAAATACGCTACCGGGAATAAGTGATACAGACGCATGTTCATACCCTGTTTTTTCCCTGCCAGTCATTGGGTGTCCGGGAATGTATGTAATATGATCCGGAAAGGGAATTGGTGGAGCACATAGCGCTTCTTTAACGCTTCCCACATCTAGTAATGTAGTGGGTGTCTTGAAATGGTTTGATAGTGTGTTTAAAACAGATCGTATAGTGTCTAGTGGGGTTGCTATGATCACAAGCTCGATGGTTTCGGGGAGGTCTTCAATTTGAGAAGCGCTAGTCTGAATAACCCCTGATTTTAGGGCTTTGTTAAGGTAGTTATTGTTAAAATCTAAGCCTGTGATATGGCTGCTTGGGTGTTTGATATTGATTTGATTGGCGATGGTCCCGCCTATTAATCCGAGCCCAACAATGGCTATGTTTTGAGGCGTAGCCATGTGTTAGTTTGTGTGATCGGGCCGGAGCGATACCGCATTCCTTAAATAGGCATGACGGACTTCTTTTTGGGCTTTGGGGGTATTCACATGCATTAATACGCGAATACATAATTTGAGTTTGCCTGGGACATCGATCTCGTTCAAGCAAAGTAGGGGGGTGTGAACCAGTCCCATATCTCTTGCCGCTACCGCTGGAAACTCAGCATTCAAATCTTGAGTGACTGAAAAAAATATAGAGGCAATATCGTCTGTATGAATGTTGTTTTCTTTAATTAGAGTGTCGAGTAGCTCACGAGTATTCGTCAGAATTTCAGCACGGTCATTTTGATCGACAGTTATCGCGCCGCGTATTCCTCTAAAGTAAGTTGTATTGCTCATATCGACGCTCACATTCCTAGATTTATTTATACGATTTAGTGTGGGAGAGAGACTCATAATATCACACTTCTAGATAAGCGCCCGGGACCAAGTAGTTCTGAACATAGTCCGTGACGGTGTCTTTTAATGGTGAAAATGGCTTGGAATATCCAGCGTTTCGTAACTTGCTGATATCGGCCTTGGTGTAGTACTGATATTGACCGCGAATGTGATCGGGGATATCGATGTAATTGATCGAAGTGGGTTTGTCCAAAGCGGAGAAAATGGCATTGGCTAACTCATTCCATGAATGGGCTTCACCATACCCAATATTGTAAAGTCCTTTTACGTGAGGGTTTTGTAGGAGCCACCAGATGACATCTACACAATCTTTTACATAGACGAAGTCTCTTTTTTGATCGCCGTCCCCATAGTCATCGCGATGAGACTTGAATAGATTAAGTTTGTCGGTAGTTTGGATTTGCTCGACAGCCTTGCAAACCAAGCTGCGCATTTCACCTTTATGAAACTCGTTGGGGCCATAGACATTAAAAAACTTGAGACCAGTGACTTGGTCCAAAAGGTCTTCTCGAAGGGCCCATAAGTCTACGGCTTGTTTGGAGAATGCATAAGGATTGATCGGTCTTAAGGACTCTACCGTATTGTGGTTGTCATCGAAGCCATTTTCCCCGTTTCCATAAGTAGCCGCGCTGCTGGCATAAATAAAAGGAATGTCTTTTTCTAGGGCATAACCAGCGAGTAGTTGGGTGTATTGTGTGTTGTTTTCCCATAAAAAGTCGACATCGGCTTCTGTGGTGGATGAACAAGCGCCCATGTGAATAATGGCATCAATTTGTTTGGGAAGATGGTTTTCTACAAGGTCAGATAAAAACACATCTTTGTGTACATAATCAGTCCATTGAAGCGGGACAAGGTTACGCCACTTGCTAGTCGACCCAAGCTCATCAACTACCAGAATGTCAGTAATGCCTTCTTGATTCAGACGCCATATTAAAGCGCTGCCTATAAATCCACCGCCGCCAGTAACAATAATCATGCAAATGAGTATATCACACAGCATGTGCTATTTTTTTAAATTCAGCGTTAAATACTTCATCATTCTTCTCGAAATATAAGTGATATTTCTCTGGAATTAGTGTTCATTGTGCCTTGCCTTTGAAATAATGATAGGCCTTAGGTAATTGGATTAAATATTAAGTACGGAAAGCGCCCAATTTACAAGCTCAATTTGAGTTGCTAGAATTGCACTACTTACCCAAATTCTAAATTTGGTAATGCGAGTGTGGCGGAACTAGGTAGACGCGCTAGACTTAGGATCTAGTGCCGTAAGGCGTGGGGGTTCGATTCCCTTCACTCGCACCACATATACTTTAAATGATTCCCGGAGATACTTAAAAATGACAGAGTCAGATGACCAGCAATTAGTAGATATGGCTGCGGTACAGATGCAAGAAGTGCTCAATCGGGATACTCCAGATCTTGCAGAGGCCGTTGAAAATCAACAGAAGCTGTCGGAAGTGTCAGATATTTTTTCGGATTTGTTTGCGGGTCGCATCAAGAGCTTAATGGTGACGAATCACGGACAAATGCCGTCGGGCTCATCCGTATATTATGCTCGAATCACTGATGAAAAAATGTTGTATTTGGAAGAGTCGAAAGCGGCTAAAAACCAATATGAGTTGGACATTCCTAAGTCCCAAGTGTTGATGAATGGGGATGCGGTTGAAGATACGATCATGCACAGTTTTATGCATAAGCTAAACAAAATGACACAAGATATTCAGACGCATTCAGTGATGGTTCTTGAGGAGCATAAGTAACGATGGAAGCATTAAACAATCTGTTTCGTCGCAATACGGAGAAGAAGGGAAATGCCTATTCTCCTAACGAAGCGAAGGCTGCATTAAAGTCTCGGTTTGATACAGAGGGCGTAACAGAACCTGCAACAGAAGAAACACGAAGTGCATTGTTAGATGCGCTCAAAAAATTTATTGGTCTTACGAAATAAAAGGAAGCTATGACTCAAACTGCCCCCCCATCATTAGAAGGATTAACCGAAGAAGAAGTACGTTTGGAAAAAATGAATCAGCTTCGGGCATCTGGGATTAATCCGTTTGCTTATACTTACGATCCAACCCATATCATTAGTAAGGTTAATGCTACACATGAGGCACTTGAAGATGGCGGCCATTCTGGAGAGACGGTCAAAATTGCGGGCCGGATTGTAGCTAAAAGAGGCCACGGAAAAGCAACGTTTGGCAATATTTTGGATCAAAGTGGCGAGATTCAATACTATGCCAAAGTGGATAGTTTGGGAGAAGAAGCCTTTGATCGATTACTTCACTTGGACGTTGGTGACATTATAGGTATAGAAGGAGAGCCTTTTCGATCTAGACGTGGGCAGCTAACCATTAAGATTCAGAGTTATACATTATTAACCAAGGCACTACACCCACTTCCTGAAAAATTTCATGGCCTTCAAGATAAGGAAACACGGTACCGGCAACGCTATGTTGATTTGATTGCTAACCCTGAAGTGCGTGAGACATTCAAGGCTAGGTCTAAGGTGATCCATTCTATTCGTGAGTTTTTGCACGACAAAGATTTTATGGATGTTGAGACACCAGTTCTTCAAACCATTTATGGTGGGGCATCGGCTAGGCCATTTAGCACTCATCACAATGAATTGGATCAGAATTTATTTTTAAGAATATCGTTGGAGCTTCCTTTGAAACGTTTGTTAGTAGGCGGATTTGAGAGAGTCTACGAAATCGGACGTGTGTTCCGAAATGAAGGTGTCTCTTATAAACATAACCCAGAATACACATTATTGGAGTTGTATCAGGCGTATGCAGATTATACGGATGTAATGGCGCTTACAGAGACCTTGTTATCTAAGTTGGTGCAGGATGTTAAAGGGTCCCATGAGCTAGAGTATCAGGGTCAGACATTGAACTTTCAGCCGCCTTTTCAACGTATTACGATGGTAGACGCACTCAAAAAGTATGCGGGTGTGGACGTTGCAGATGGTGAGGATGCGCTTCGAGCAAGAGCGATTGAGTTGGGATTAGATGTTCCTGAAAAAGCGCACAGAGGGGAGTTGATCAACCTGCTTTATGACAAAACGGTTGAGTCTAATTTGATTCAGCCTACATTTGTGATGGACTATCCTTGGGAGACATCTCCCTTAGCTAAACGTAAACGAGACAATCCTGATTTTGTTGAGCGATTTGAGCTAATTATTAATGGTATGGAAATTGCCAATGCATTTTCTGAATTGAATGATCCGATTGATCAGCATGATCGGTTTTTGGACCAACAAAAGGCTAAAGATGCGGGTTATGAAGATGCTCATGAAATGGATGAAGACTTTGTAACAGCGCTAAAATATGGAATGCCGCCAGCCGGTGGTTTAGGGATTGGTATTGATCGCGTTGTAATGTTACTTACGGATTCGCCCTCGATTCGAGACGTAATTTTGTTTCCTCATATGCGATCTGTTAACGAAGCTTCTTGAAAAGGTAGATTTTGAAGTAATGACCTGGGTATAATAGGGATATTACTATGACATCTACACGACGCGCCCGTTTATTTTTTCTAATTATGGTTCTTTCTGGAGCCGCCTACGCATTTTTTCATTATCCGATGAATATGGGATTGGATTTGCAAGGAGGCACACGCCTCATTATTGAAGCGCAAGAAACCCCTGAGATGCCAATCGATCAGGACACAATACTGGGTGTTTTGGGTGTTATTCGGCAACGAGTAGATGGCTTGGGTGTGTCGGAGCCGATTATTCAAAGAAAAGGTTTAAAACAGATTATTGTTGAACTTCCTGGTGTAAAAGATCCGGATCGTGCGATTCGATTGATTGGTGAGACGGCATTGTTGGAGTTTGTAGAAGCCGAATGGGCACCACCGAGTATTGGGAAGTTGTCTCCTGCTAAGCAAAAGCTATTGATAGGGAATGGGCGGCTTACCGTATTTCAGGATCGTGACGCGGCAGGAGAAGTTGTTTCTGAGCGGCCGATTATATTGCACCATCGTGCACTTACTGGATCGGATCTAAGCTCTGCTAGTCCGGGAACAGATCAGTACGGACGACCAATTGTGAATATTGAATTCGGCGATGAGGCCTCCAAGATCTTTTTTGCTACAACTAAGCGAGTGGTTGGCCGACCGATAGCGATTGTATTGGATGGGGTTATTATTTCGGCACCCAATGTAAATGAACCGATTGCTGGTGGACGCGCTCAGATTTCAGGCGGTTTCACTGTAGAGCAGATGCGAGACTTGGTTATTAAATTAAAAGCTGGATCATTGCCAGTTCCGGTTCAAATTATTTCGAACAAAATTGTGGGCCCGACTTTGGGACGCGACTCAATTGAGAAAAGTAAGAAGGCTGCGTTTGTTGGGTTGGCCTTGGTTTGTGTTTATATGCTTTTTTGGTACCGACTATCTGGCGTGGTGTCGATTTTAGCTTTGGGATCGTACCTCTTGTTGATTTTCTCCTTAATGAAATTGTTTCATGCCACCTTAACCTTACCGGGGATTGCTGGCATTATTTTGACCATTGGCATGGCAGTGGATGCCAATGTGATTATATTTGCGAGGATCCAGGAAGAGATAGGCGTTGGCGAGTCATTAAGATCTGCTATTCACGCTGGATTTGCCAAAGCGTTTGTTGCTATTTTGGACTCCAATATTACGACTTTAATGGCCGCGACAGTCTTGTTTTGGTTGGGGACAGGTAGTATTCGAGGGTTTGCTTTGACACTAAGTCTTGGCATTCTGGTTAGCATGTTTACGGCATTATTTGTTACGAAATTTGTTTTGGAACTCTTAGCGCCATTGGCTGGGGTGACGGAGAAAACGCTTTTCAATAAAGAAAGGGTTATTTTATGAGCCAAACACCGAGTAAGATTCGAGTAATCCAAAAGAAGAACCTTTGGTTTATGCTGTCTCTAACTATTATTGGTTTAGGGTTAATTGTGATGGGGCAACGGTATTTGCACCAAGACCCTGTTTTAAACTTTGGGATCGATTTTACTGGTGGCAGCTCTTTGATTTTGAGATTTGATAAGCTGAATACGGAGCTAAACAACACTGATACGCCAAAAGAGACGCGGATACGGTTTATTCAAGACGTCCGAGGTGTATTGTCCCGTTATCAATTGGATAAAAGCATTATCCAGATTGCTCAGGACAGAGAAGTGATTATTCGAACGATTCCGTTAACCAATACACAGAGAGTGACATTGTTATCCTTGTTGGAAGAGCGCTTTGGCACACTGGAGTTGTTGGAAGTGGATATTATTGGCCCTTCGATTGGTGAAGAGTTGAGACAGATGTCTATTTGGATTATCTGCATGGTCTCAATTGCACTACTTTTATATTGTAGTTGGCGGTTTGAGTTGCTGTATGGTGTTTCTGCGTTATTAGCAGTGTTGCATGATGCGCTAATAATGGTGAGTTTTGCAGCGTTATTTAATATTGAAGTGAATACTGCTTTTGTTGCAGCCGTGCTTACTATTTTAGGATATTCCATTAATGATACGATCGTTATCTTCGATCGAATTCGTGAAAATATGAACCGATATCTGAAGCAATGGGACATATTAACAATAATCAATACATCGATTTACCAAATGCTGGGAAGAACGATTCATACTTCAACAACAACATTGTTGGTTATCGTTTGCTTATTAATTTTTGGTGGAACGACGATTAAACCTTTTGCTTTAGTACTACTAGTGGGAGTGATATCTGGGACCTATTCGTCCTTGCTTATTGCCAGCCCTCTTGTAGCACTATTCGCAACTAAACGTCGTTAATTGTAAAAAGGAACCTAATTGAATGACCCCTATTAATCAACCTTCGACAAATGCGTCTTCTCAGCCGAAGACGCTTTCACAAACAGTTCGAGGCCGTAATATGATGGTGCTTGATCATCTGTATGTTGTGAACTTTGTTGTTAGTCGGATGTCTATTAATCTTCCTCCTGGAATGTCTCGAGATGATCTAATTAGCATTGGGACATGGGGCTTGATTGATGCGGCTAATAAGTTTGATGAATCCAAAGGTGTTTTGTTTAAAACGTATGCAACGACTCGAGTAAGGGGCGCTATTCTAGACGAGCTTCGTCGCAATAGTTTAGGTGGTCAGACATTGTGTCGTAAGGCGCGTCATTTGGAAAAAGCGGTTCGTAAGGTTGAGTTTGGAAAAGATGGAACAGCAGCTACAGATTTGGAAGTTGCAAAGGAAATGGGCGTTACGGTTGAAAAACTACATATCTTGTACGCAGAAGTGGCGCGATCGTTTTTGGTGTCTTTGGATGACCCCACTTATCGGGATGATGAAGGTAATACGTTAGGGGACTCTTTACCTGACTCTTCCTCTGAACCGTTTAAGACTATTGCTAGCAAAGAGCGTAAAACATTAATTAAAGGCGTTGTACAAGCTCTGCCAAGACAAGAACAAATGGTACTTTTGTTGTACTATTATGAGGAATTGACCTTTAGAGAAATAGGGTTAATACTCAGCGTGAGTGAATCTAGGATTTCTCAGATTCACACGAAGGCCATAGTACGCCTTCGTGGAAGACTGAAAAATAAACTTGGAGTGTAAACTTGTCTCGACTTTTTTTGACCGCTATTGCTTTGACTATAGGGTCCACCTTTGCTTTTTCTGCCAATAGTATTAAGCTTCATTCTGAGGTTATAAACGGCTATTTGGTTCCTACAATTGTTGTTAATGGCCGGACGGCAATGACGATTCAAGACCGAGGTCCAAAGGGCCGATTTGAAAGCAATTTTGAACGCGCCGAGCATGTTTACTCTATTTTGGTTGATCTGGAAAAAAAGGGAATGGACCTTCATAAATTGAGGGTTCGTCGATATAAGAGTGAGTATACAGCCAATGTTGATCGAACTCGGGTGTTTGCCATTACGAATGGAGACACGGTTGCTAATCAGACTACTGCCTATCGTTTAGCTAGGGATTGGGTTCAAAATATCAAAGAAGCCTTGCATCCTAGTGGTGGCGAGCGGATAGCAGGGGTAGATGTTCCAGATCCTGACTCCATCGCTGATCTACTTTCTGGGGAATGGGTAGACCCTAAAGAGGATCAGCGTAGTTTGTACCCTCTCGTGTTTTTGTTGAACTTATTTAGTGGCTCTAATTGGATTATTATTGTGCTTCAAATATTGTTTTTGATTGTCATTCAAAGTGTTATTACATTTGGGATGCTCAAGTATCTAAATAAGAAACAATTACTTACGGAGCATGCACTGCAGATACGGATGGATAAACTCCAAGATACATTACTTAATATTCGTCGTGAGTTTAAGCTTCTTGAAAAGGATTTAGCCGTTCAAAAAAAGCGAGCAAAGCCATTGGTTTCTTCTAAATAATTGGCTTATTTGCCAATACAGAACCTAGAAAAGATACCATCCAAAACTTCTTCGGTTAATTCGTCGCCGGTGAGTTCTCCAAGTGCCTGTATAGACGTCTTTATATCAATTGAGAGGACGTCATGGACATGGCCATCGGACAAACCCCTTAGCGCAGCATCTATAGAAGAAAGGGCTTTTTCAAGACACTGAACTTGGCGAACATTACAGATTAGGTCCGCATCCTTTTGTATGGGTGCGACCGAGAAATCATTTACTAAACGTTGTTTTAGATCACTAAACCCAGCGCCTGTTTTAGCAGAAATTGAAAGTGAAATGAGCGGGGCAATGACATTTTTTAATGATGACACTTGGTTCTCTGACATTAGATCGGATTTGTTTTGTAGCCCATAACAGTGCGGATGCTTTTTTAATTTAGTGTAGAGTTTTTCTTCGTCTTTACTTAACGCTCGTGTACCGTCGATTACCCAAAGAATTACGTGTGCTTTTTCCATAAGTGATTGAACACGGGATACGCCCTCTTTTTCGACGAGATCTAGGGTGTCTCGTAAGCCAGCTGTATCCGTAAACTCAAATAAGATACCGCCTATCTCAACTCTGGACTCAATAAAATCACGGGTAGTACCAGCAATATTCGTTACAATGGCTCTGTTCTCGCCAATTAACTGATTTAGAATAGAAGACTTGCCTACATTTGGGGTGCCAACGATTAAGCATTTAACCCCAGTGTGAATCCATTTTCCATAATCCTTCAGATCTAAAATAGATTGAACTTGTTGCTGTCTACTGGTGAGAGTTTTTGTCAGAATACCCACTTCTAATGGATCGACTTCATCTGGAAAATCGATGGAGGCTTCAATGTGTTCAAGCGTGTCCATGAGTTGGGATCGTATATGGTTGATATGGTTGTAGAGTTTTCCTTGCAAGTGAGAGAGTGCAACGGTTTTGCTAATGTCTGTTTCGGCATGAATTAGATCCGCAATTGATTCGGCTTTTGTCAGGTCCATTTTTCCGTTCAAAAAGGCGCGTTTGGTAAACTCCCCTGCTGTAGCTAGGCGGCCACCAGCCGTTAGAATAGCGCTCAGAAGCTGTTTCTGGACTACTGGGCTGCCATGACAATGACATTCAACGACATCTTCGCCCGTGAAGGACAGAGGGCTTTGGAAGAAGACAATGCAACCCTCATCTATAAGGGTTTTTGTTTCGGGGTGGCGAAAGCTTGTATTGCTAACATAGCGTGGGTCCCATTTCTTAAGAGTAGGACAAAGTTGTTTCGCAATAGAAAGTGCCGCGATTCCTGAGATTCGGATGATCGCTATTCCTCCTACACCAGTTGGCGTAGCTATAGCCGTTATAGTGTCATCCAGTTCCTGCATTAGACGCTTACTTTTTTTCTAGGACGATTCTTCGATTCCGACCTTCGCCTACACTGTATGTCTTGATACTAGAGTGGTCTTTGAAGATCATGTGGATGATACGTCGTTCAGAAGCATTCATTGTGTTTAGTTCTTCTTTGGTATTTGTGTCACTAATGTAACTAGCAATTCGTAAGGCTTGAGACTGAATCTTCTCCATACGACGTTCACGATAGTCTCCAGCATCCATAGCAATTTGAATGGATACACCAAATTTTTTGATGGCCATTGCTTTTATTAAAATCTGTAGCGATTCCAAGTTGTTGCCTTCACGGCCAATAAGCCTAGAAATATCTGCCTCATCATCCATTCTGACTTTGATGAGACGTTTTCCGCCTTTCTCTGAGGTGACTAGGCTATTAAACCCAGACATTGAAAGGATGGACTCAAGCTGAGTTTTACAGAATTCAACCATTTCATCTGTTATTAGATCGGGTGCATCTGGATCGTCATCTTCTTCTAGATTAGCGGCGAGAGTCGCGCCTTCGACACTGATAGGTTGTTGTTGGAGCGCTTCATTTGCAACAAGCGTTTCGGTTTGTGAGTCCTCGTTTTCTAGCGTTTCTGAAGTTGGCTTAAAAATGTCAAAAATACTTTTTTTCATTTGGTGGCTCCTTTGCTAATTGCAGTTTCTTTTTTTGGGTTCATAATAAAATATTGTTGAGCTGTACCAATGATTTGTGAAACTGCCCAATACAGAAGAACACCTGCAGGCATTTTCACACAAATAACAACCATGATAGCTGGCATAAACATCATTATTTTTTGTTGCTGTGCATCTACAGTGGAGAACTTTTGAGATAAAAAGGTGGATACACCAATTAATACTGGCAGAATGTAGCTATGATCTGGGTCAGCTAAGTTGGGCAACCAAAAGGTTGTTAGTCCTGGAAATACTCCGGGGGCTGTAATTAGTGCATTAAATGCATCACTACTCATAGTGTAAAAAAGAGCAAAGAGGAAGGGGAGTTGAATGATTAGGGGAAGACAACCGCCTAATGGATTTACATTGTTTTCTTTATATAACTTAATTGTTTCTTGCTGAATGCGTTGAGGGTCTTTTTTGTATTTGACCTTTAGTTCTTTAAATTGAGGTTGTAATACCTGCATTTTTTTCATTGAATCAAATTGTTTTTTAGTTAGCGGGTATAACGCTGCTTTGATAACGATGGTTAATAGTATGATTGCGATTGCATAGTTCGGGTAAATACTATTATAGGAATAAGTTAGGAACGGAATCATTATATGGTCGATTAGTGGCTGTATTGGGCTCATGGGTTATCTCCTTGTTGTTTGATATTGATTGGGAACCAAATCGACGCCACCAGGGTGGAATGGATGGCATTTAATAAGTCTTTTAACGCTAAGTATACTGCCTCTAGTGGCCCCATGAAACTGGATGGCATCCAGGCTGTAATGTGAGCATGAGGGATAGAATCGGCATCGTTGCCCTAATAAAGGCGAAATGATTAGTTGGTATAACTTAATAAGATTAATGAGTAGCCACTTCATGGGTTAACAACTTGTTTTTTCGGAGTAGGGCAATAAAATGATCATTTACTACTTGAAAGGGGTCGTTCAAAAGGGGCTGTTTGGCCGATAGAACGAAGTCGATTGTTGGTGATATATGGTGCTGATTTAGACGAAAAAGTTCTCTTAAGCGTCGTTTCAACGAATTGCGTTTGGCAGAGATTCCCACTTTTTTGCTGCATATAAAGGCTACTTTTCCTTCGGATTTAACGGCGGGTGTCACAAAGACCCGACAATGTTTATTTTCGAAACGGCGCCCGGCAGAAAATATGTGGTCGAACTCAGGGGCAGTTAGTAGTCGTTTGGATTTGGGTAAAGAAAACCGCTTTTGAACCACGCTATACAGCGAGTTCAGCACGGCCTTTACGACGGCGATTTCTTAAAACTCTACGTCCGCCTACTGTACGCATTCGTACGAGGAATCCATGAGTCTTTTTTCGCTTACGTTGATTTGGTTGAAATGTTCTTTTCATTTGATTTACCTACTGTATTCAATTTGTGTTCAAAATTCTCAGGTATTATACGAGCCTCAGTAAGTCTGGTCAAGGGATGGTCGAGAATATGAGGTGTTTTATGGAGAGTCTGTCGGGTTTCTAGAGTCTAATGCTATACTAATCGGATGATTCCTGTTCGACATATAGCTAATCTTATAACAATGACTCGTATTTTGGGAGTTGGCATAATATTTTGGCTAACCCCCTATGAGACTAGTTATGGATTACTAGTGGTTTTGTCGATTTATATATTGATAGCGTTTACTGACTATTTGGATGGTTGGGTGGCTAGAAAGCTGTCTATCGAATCGGACTTGGGTAAGGTACTGGATCCTTTGGCGGATAAAATATTAGTGTTGGTGTTTTTACCGTTATTAGAAATGCAGATTATTACGTCCTTTCCTGTGTTTATAATTTTGGCCAGAGAGTTTGCGATTATGGCCTTGAGAGTGTTCAGTGCTAAGGAAGCAGGCGTTGTGATTCCCGCTCAATTCTCAGGTAAGCTTAAAACGGCCTTAACGTTACCTGTATGTGGGATTCTTTTGGCGAGAGTTCCTGTGCAGGAGGCAGTTCAAAGCCCTTGGCTGTTAATGCCATTGGATTGGGCTCGATTATGGGTAATTTCCTGGCCGCAATCTGTGATTTCGTTGTTAGTTTATCTAACAGTAGCGGTGACCGTATGGTCTTTCTTTGAGTATTTTGATGACTTTATCTGGGCACTATATCTTAAGAAATGGAATGGAGATGAAGATGCGGCAAGGCGGTCTTTGAGATCGTTAATTCCCAACGCATTTTCATTTTTTAATCTCATATGTGGGGCAAGTGCGGTTGGCTATGCTGCATATGGCCATTACCATACAGCGGCATTATTGGTTATTCTCGGCGTTATGTTTGATGCAGTGGATGGCTCGTTGGCTCGACGGTTAGATGCCTTTTCTTCCTTTGGAGCCTCGTTGGATTCATTGGCTGATTTTGTAAGTTTTGGGGTGGCGCCAGCGGTTGTGATTTACCGACTAATTTCAACAAGTAGTATTCCTTTTGCGACTTATGCGGCTATTGGGATGGGGCTTGTATATTATATTTCGGTTCATTATCGATTGCGTCGGTTTAGTGATTCTGGTGGGCACGTGTCTTATTTTGATGGATTGCCTTCACCAGTCGGTGCGGCGTTGGTAATCGTTGCGGCTATTTCTCCCTCTTTATCTACTATATATGTGTTTTTAGGTGTTGTAATGGGGTCTTGTTTGTTAATGATTAGTCGGCTTCAGTATGAACATTTAGATATTGCCAAGAAAGAACGGTTCTTTAGATTTTTTCGTATACCGGGTTTGATTTTTACAGGTCTTACCATTCTTAAACTATTAGAAATTCCGTTTACCCAGAAGGTTTATGCGTTTGAGATCCTTTTTGTTCTGACCTGCATTTATGTGATATCGCCCTTGTTTTTGCGACCACAAGCAGATGACACCCCTCATTAATCGATTATTAGTTGTTCGTCCGGATGCCTTGGGAGATGCCGTACTGTGTTTGCCTCTGCTTGCAACACTGAAGCGTCAATTTCCTGATGCGGAACTAACGGTTCTGGCTAGTGCCTATACTCGGCCTTTTTTTGAGGCGTCTGATGTTGTAGATGAGGTGATTGAAGATCGTCGGTCTATTGGTAAAGCAAAAGGACTAGTTGGTTTTTTTAGGTACGCTAAATGGCTCAAAGCCCAATCTTATGATGTGGTTATTTTGCCATACTCGGATGATTATTTGGCGTGGTTAATGTGGTTTGCGAGAATACCTATTCGGATTGGTGATAGTAATCGAATGGCTTATCGAGCTGCATTTACTCATGGTGCCCCTCAAGCAGTACGTAACTTAAATCGTCATGTAGCGGAGCAAAACATTGATTTGTTGCGGACATGGTTGCCAGATATTGATTCTGTGGATGTGGTTAGCGTTACTGTACCTGAATCAGCGAGACAAGAGGCCCACTTTTTTTTAACAGAAAAAGGATGGCGTGGGCGGCGATTAATTGGGATTCACCCCACAACGGGTGGGCATAACAGGGCATGGGGCGCTGAGCGATATGCCGTTCTAGCGAAACAAATGGTCAGGGACCTGTCGGCTACGGTGATTCTAACGGGGTATGGGGCTGCAGATAACAAGGTGTGTAAGGAGATTGTAGATCAAGCCGGAGAAGGAGTAATTAATCTATGTGGACTGACGTCATTGACTCAGTTAATGGGAGTGGTGAGTCAGTGTGAGTTATTTGTGGGCACCGATACCGGTCCTGTTCATATGGCGGCATCCATTGGTATTTCTATATTGGGATTGGCCCCTACCAAGTTTGTAAAAGCATCGCACTGGGGACCCTGGGGGGTGCCGAGTCGATTATTGGGGGACCCAAGACCTTGTCCGTTAGTGTGTAATCCATTGAAGTGTTCCGCGCCGCATTGTGTAGCGGCGATTATCCCCGATCGGGCCCTGGCATCTGCAAAGGATTTATTAGACTCTCCAGGAACCTGGGAACAAGCGAGGCAGGGATTATTGAGACGCGCTCATCATGTAGGTGTTTTAGTGAGATGCTCCGAAATAGACCATGGTGAAAGCAGACGGGTGATCGAAGAGCTTGAGGACAGAGGGTATCGATATACCGTGATTAATGATCGATGGTTCATTCCTTCTTTGATCAGGCGTTTGGCAGTCGCTGACTTTACGGTAATTCATGGGTTTTCTAGAATGGGATGGAAGTGGTCGTTGATTAGATCCTTGGTAGCACCGTTTGTGTATGCACCTCCGATAGTAATCGAACATTCTAAATATATTCGAAGTGAGCAGTCTTTGCTACACTATTACGACACTCAAATGGAGAAGCAAACATGAGCACTCAGCCCCCTGTCGTAAGTATTGTTATAGGTTCGTATAATCAAAAGTCGATTCTTGAGAAAGTCTTGGCTAATTATGAGTTGCAGTCTATGCAAGACCCTTTTGAGGTCATTATTGTAGATTCGTCGTCCTCAGATGGTACGGGTGATTTTTTGACGGGCTATACGCCAACGAACACGAACTTTCAGCTGCGCCCGATAATTCAGGCTAACGAAGGGAAAGCGGCAGCTCGAAATAAAGGGGTAGATGTAGCCAATTCGGGTCTCATTATTATCAGTGACTCTGACATGATCCCTGACGCTCAGTTTGTAGAGACGCATGTTGAGGCGCATCGCAACCATCCTGGAAAGCCAGTGTGTTATGAAGGGGTTACCTACAACATGACTCATTTGCATTGGCCTCCGAATATAGTAGATACCTATGCTTATATTCAATCCAACTATGCTGATGGCAAGCGGTTAGGGTGGTACTACTTTTTAACAGGAAATCTTTCTTTTCCGAAAACTCTTTTTGAAGAAGCGGGCGGTTTTGATGAGAGTTTTCAGAGCTATGGTTGGGAGGATCTCGATTTGGGCTATCGCTTGATTCAGAAAGATAAGGTGTCTTTGCATTATCTAAAAAATGCCAAAAATTATCATTACCACGTTCTTACAAGAGATGAGGAGATTACTCGTCATTACGCCAAAGGGAAATCGGCCCAACGTATGTTAGCTAAGCACCCTAAATTAAAAACATTCTTAGGGATTAATCCCGTAACTAAGCTTGCCCATGCGTGGATGTCCGAGTCCGGCTGGTTCCACCGCAAAATGCAGCTTTGGTACAAAGGGTCGAAGAAGCGCAAACAGAATATTGGCTATTACATGCTAAAAGAATTCCAATATCTTAAGGGTTTACTCGGGTAACTCGGGTAAATTTCCCGAATATCTGCGTATTGTTTAATTTTTATGTCCTCGACGTATAGTAATACGCCTCCGGGAAAAATTAAAAAAGCCTTGATCTTCGGAAAATTAACACCGAGTTGGGGGTGGTGAAATAGCCCTGCGGGTGAAAAGCCAAAAGATGCCTTGATCTTTGGACTATTTACTCCGAGGCAGGGGGATGTGGGGTAGTCTTGCGGGAAAAATGGTATGATTGCGGCGATTAATAAAATTTAGTTAAAAGGGTGGGGTTATTATGATAAATAGTTATATGAAATATTTGGATGAAGGGGGTAGGTTTGCAGACTTTTCTCATAGAGTTATCCCAGGTTTGTCTAATGTAGGAGCGGTCGATACTGGAGATGTTTCTTCAGGGACAAGAGTGGAGGATACGTCAGGTGTTTCTGTAGTAGTAAATTCGACTCCAATAGTTGATGTGGCAGGAGTAGTCTTTTCTACTGTTGAGTCTGTGTTTTCAACGTTAGCAACGACGGCTAATTCAGTGGCCGGGAGTATAGGGTATCAAATAGTAAGGTTGTCAGAGGCTGCGGAGGGGATTGTAATGGCGCCGTCTGATATTCCAAGACAGGTTTCGGATGTGTTGGGCGAGTTAAGAACGATAGGGCGAGAAGGGTTTAAATGGAGTTCAGGATTGGAGTTGGAGAAGGGGGCCTTAGAAGCTAAGGCGCGCAATGTTGTTGGAACGCTTATTAAGGGGCTGAGCAGTCGCGATATTAGGCCTACAACAGACGTTGTTAATGATGCGATTGAAATTCTTGATTATGCCTATGCCAGACAAAATAGTCTTCCGGGGGCGGATCCCGCTATTAATATGATGGAGTTGTTTAATTTGGAGTACACTCTTTTATTGCTTCGAAAATCGAGCATGGTTACAGGCGAGAGTAATCAAACTGAGATTATAGGGAGACTTACTGGAATTGTTGATCAATTTGAAGACTACTTTAATGATAATAATCATGCGATGAAGGTTCCACTAACGGATGAATTCGGTATAAATGAAATACCAGGTAATGGTGTGGATTACTTCATTCTAGAGGGTTTTCCCCAAAAGAATTTTCAGGAGCGAGTGCTGCCAATTAGACTGTTGTTTCGGGATGGCAGGAATATGTTTCGATGCAATAACAGTATTAATAACCCAGAATCCCAAGCGTATGAGGTATTAAATGAAAGACTATCTGGCCCTAGCTATGTTGTGCTGGATAAGCGAACAATAGATGAGAAACGACGGGAATTGCTTTTACGTGGTTGGACCCCGCCTAATGAAACGTAAGGACAGCTAGAACAACAATCACGATCGCGGTAAAGAAGGAAATTCGGCCAAGGAAGGCGAGTTTTTTGAGGGATGGGCCGCCGTTTTCTCTACGAGCTTTGGCCGTGAGGTGTCCCATTCGTCCAATGAGCACAGTGAGTATGGCTACTAAGGTGAGTTTGACGTGAAATAGTGGCATGGATCCAAGAGTCTTCATATAAGGATGTAGCATTCCGAATCCGGAGATGATAAGTAATATCAGGCCAAAGGCGCCCACACGAGCAAGGTTAAGTGTTTTTACAAGAAAAGGGGTCTGTTCGTTTTCAGGTAAGCTTTTGGCAGTAATGCGCAAAACAAGGTTAGCAAACCCAGTGCCCAGTGCCATTGTGAGTCCGATAAAGTGTAATATCAACATAAAGTCTTTCATAATAATTTCCTTTTTATCGTTTGGGATGATGCAAACTTAGTATATCTTATCTTAACGTTTTTGGCGGATAACTTGTACAGTCGATAATCGTGGAGGGGGTGTTGGATCCAGGCTCGCAAGCGTCATAGATAAAGCCACAGGCGTCGAGCAACTCAGGAGAGATGTCAGATATTGAAAGGGGGTGGGAGGTCCCGGAAATGTTTGCGCTGGTAGATATGAGCGGGGCGTTGAGTTGGTTGAGTAATTCATTGAGCGGTTGGAACTTAGGGACTCGAATAGCGATAGAGGATTTGCCTGCGGTTACGGTGTTGGGTATTGAGGGTGATTTTGGGGCGATGATGGTTACGGGGCCGGGCCACCACTTATTTAGTTCCGTCTCGTATTCAGTTGCGATAGGGAGTGACACTGTGGCTAGGTGTTTGGTTGAAGGGATGAGACAAATAAAAGGAGACTGCTTAGATCGCTGTTTGATGTTTCGGATCGTATCCGCTGTAGCCAAGGTGCCAATGATTCCCCAAATAGTATCGCAAGGAAATAATCCGACTTGGCCGTTTTGGAGGGCCGTAGACACCTCTACAATAGAGTTAAGGTGCTGGGTCATTATTGCTCCACTTACTTTTGGTGAGCTGCCCTTTTTCAAATAGAAGGCGTGTACCTTCGGTGTAATCAGATATGGCTATAGGCTCTGGAATAGTTAGACACTCAGCTTGAAGCTGTCGCCCCAAGACACCCTGAAACCGGCATTCAGAACAGCCGCTATGATTGCAATGGGGACAGGATTTGGGAACCAGGTTCTGGGTGACTATACAGCGAAGTGCATGACCAATTAAAAAGGGATCAATATCAAAACTTGCTAATCGATGGAGTGTCATTTCTATGGAGTTAGTGTGAAGTGTAGAGAGAACAAGATGACCAGTGTAGGCGGCATCTAAGGCCATTTGAGCGGTTTCCTTGTCTCGAATTTCACCAACCATAATGATGTCAGGATCTTGTCGTAACAAGGCTTTCAATCCACTGGAAAACGTATAGTTTGATTTACTATTTATTTGGGACTGGCGAACTCCAGGGATGTTTCTCTCAATAGGGTCTTCCAATGTGATGATGGTTTTGTCCTTTTTTTGACGAAGGATTTCTAGGGCGGCGTAGAGTGTGGTTGTTTTTCCGGATCCGGTGGGGCCCGTGATAAGAATTAACCCATTGGGCTGTAGTAGTGTTTGGGAGAATGCTTGATATAGGTCGTCAGAAAGCCCTAACTTGTTTAACGGTTTGATGGCTGTATCGGGAGTCATTAGACGAAACACAATGTCCTCTCCAAATTGAGTAGGAATAGATGAGACGCGGCATTCAATGGATGTTGTACCTGCTTTCCAATGGTAGTGGCCATCTTGAGGATATGGTGTGACCCCCAGGTCCATATGACTGAGGACTTTGATTTGATTCATTAGATAAGGAGCATCCGTTTTAATGAGACTTTGCATTGGATTCATGAGGCCATCTATCCGAGATTGGATATGAATATGGGTTAGGGTTTCGGAAAAGTGGATATCAGTTGCGTGACTGTGGTGTGCATCAATCATGATTTGATCCAGAATAGAGTAGGGCTGGTTACTTTGATGAATTTGGTGGAACCATTGGTTTAGTTGAGAGCTTGTAGTTGTAAATGGAATGATGGATTTAGCAGGTAAGTTTGCTAATTCTGGAGTGTCTATAATGGGGTTAAACGGATTATCGACTAAGATACCTACTTGAGACGGGCCTTCGAAAAGGGGAAAAAAGCGATGCTGTCGACAAAGTGTCATGTTTTGAAGACAACTACGTTGAGATTCCCATACGATGTCTTCGATCGATACATAAGTGTGATCGGATTGGATTGAGATAGCCTGAAGTAACTGTTCTTCTACTTGAGGGTAATGGGTTTGAAGATAGTGATATAAAGTATCTGGTGTTTTGTATTTTGGAAACGATAGATTAGAGATATTGAGGATAGGGCTAGCAATATCGCTTACCCATTGTGTCGTGATCAATCTAGTGTGAGCTTATTGTGGCACTTGGGACATTCGGAGAGGCTAACCTGGCTTTCATGTCCGCACTTGGAGCATAGGTGGGCGATTTGAATAGAGGCGTTGTTGGATGAAGCTGACTGCTGGGAAGGCTTGGAGCGAAGGAGTCCAACGCCCATATAAATAGGTAGCGCAAACACAGGAGCCATGACCACTGCGAAGGACCATACAGAGGCTAGAAATGGCCCATTTCCACGGCGAATGGCATCTCTGTAGATATAGCCTGATGTAAGTAACAACAGCGCAAGAAAAATAAATCTACCCATAAGAAATGGTTAGATGGTTTTTGCCATGCGAACAGTGGTGCCTTTTCCGGGCTGAGAAATAAACTCAGCTTCGTCCATTAGGCTTTTAATAAATGTCATTCCGAGACCTAAGCTAGGAACGGAGTTTGGATCATCCAAATTGGCATCTTCACTTAAGATGGAATTCTCTTGTTTGGATTTTGCTGTCGCTTCAACATCGAACCCGTTGCCGGTATCAATGATTACGATCTCAAGTTTTTGTTCGGGGTGTAAGTGGCATTCTATTTCTACACGACTGTTGCTAGGGTCATCATAAGCGTATTGAACGGCATTCGTGCACGCTTCTGAGACTGCAATTTTAATATCTTCAATTTCTTCTATGGAAAAATTCATTCGAGTAGCGATTCCAGAGACGGCTAAACGAACGACTCCGACGTAATCGGATGCGCAGGGAATACTTAAATTAACGGTCTCTACACGTTTTGATGTTTCAGTTGTTGTCATTGGATCCTCCCCGAGTTTGTATGGCAGATATGGCTTCTGTTTCTTCTTCTACAACCAGAACGCTTTTTCCGCTGAGACCAGATGCATCAAATACTTTTCGAATTTGAGGCTTGTCACAGATAACGCAGAGTGCAGATCCTGCTCGGCGGCATTTTTCGGCATTGAATGCGATGACGCCTAAACCAGTGCTATCAATAAAATGGACATTAGTTAGATCCAGGATAATGTTTGGGTTTTGTTCCCCTACATTCGCGATGGATTGATTGAGTTCATTGCTAGTATAGACATCAATTTCACCGTTCACATGAACAATGGGAATGATCTCGTTTGTTGTTATATGTATTTTAAAGTCCAAAGACATGCGTTTAGTATACCAGCTGGAAGTTCGCAATCAAGCGTATTTCTTGCCTTAACACCGTAGTTGAATAAATGATGGTGCTAATCCACTTTAGAATAGCGTAGAATCCCTAAGGTTACTTCTTGAATTGTTCGTATTTTTTCTTGAACTTTTCGACGCGACCTTCTGCATCCACGATACGATCTTCACCAGTAAAGAACGGGTGACACTTAGAGCAAATATCAACACGCATAGACTCTAGAGTTGAACCTGCGTCAAAACTTGATCCACAAACACACGTAATGGTGAGCTTGTTGTAAGCGATGTCTTTCGTATCTGGGGTTTGATGTTTCTTTTTAGATTTAGTTGCTTGAGCCATGGTGCTCTCTCCTTGCGTGAACGCGTTTTATTTAACTTGAAAAGTGTATGCTCAGCCTTCTTTCTTGTCAAGCCTAGCTAAATCGATGTCTTTAGAATGGATAAGCGTCGAGCTTGCGTAGAACGAATAGTTCCAACTCTCGTTGCATGGTTTTGATAAAGGAGACGCGTTTGTCGAGAGGGTCGACTAGGATGGAATGAGCGCCAATCCAGTTGCCAATAATGACATCTGTTAAGAGTTGATCTCCGATTACAATAGTGCGTGAAGGGAAAATATGGTGCTTAAGTGCGAGCTCGCGAAACCCAAATGGAAGGGGTTTTTGGGAAAAATAGGCACCTTCCAGTTGGAGTTGGTTGGCAACCCGTTGAATTCGGTGCTTGCTGCTGTTATTCGACAGGATAAATATTCGAAATCCAGTGGCTTTGAGAGAATCTACCCAAGCAACTTTTTGGAGTGAGATATCTCGTTCAGTGTATTTCATGATCGTATTGTCGATATCGAGCATGATTGTTCGAAACCCTTTGCGATAAAGATCCTCTGCATGAATGTCTTCGGGATTCTCACATATTTCGTTTGGAGTTAAAAGTTCCCGTAAAAGCTCTCGGTACTGGGTCCAAGAAAAAAAATACTTTTTGGGCGAGATCATAGATGCGTTTGAATTTGATCCGATAGTGATTTGATTGTGTCGTAATGTGATCTGCTACTTACAGTGTTAGCGATTAATCGCGCTGTAGATTCAAAGACGGTTCCCAGTTCTACAAGATGATTGTCTCGTAGAGTGGTTCCTGTAGCGGTGAGATCGCAAATGATATCTGCAATTCCCATGGTTGGGGCTAATTCAATGGCGCCATAGAGTTTGATTGGAATAACTTTGAGTCCAAAGGCCTTGAAATAGGTTTTGGTGCATTCCCAATACTTGGTAGCAACGCGAGTGTTGTGAGGGAGCGACTTGGGGTCGATGGGAGTTGTACCTGCTAGTACTAAGCGACATCCTGCATATTTGAGATCTAGTATTTCGACTACATTAGGAGACTGTTCTAACAAGACATCTTTGCCTACCATGCCAAGATCAGCGCCGCCATTTTCTACATAAGCGGGTACATCAGTAGAGCGTACTTGGAGCAAGGTTACCATTCCTGTAGTGTCCGTAGTAGAGAGTTTTCGACTATCTGATAAGTCGGACTCAAATGTGATTCCACACTTATTTAATAGAGCGAGGCCTTCTTTCCAGAGATAGCCTTTAGCGACTGCGATAACAATAGGCTTAGTATTAGGCATGACGAAGAGCCTCCTCAATACGGTTTACTTGGAGTGCGAACCCTACTGCGGGGGCATCTAGACCAAAGTTGGAAATAAGTTGATCGTATCGGCCTCCGGATCCAATGCATTGTCCATAGCCTTCCACATAACAATCAAAGAAGATGCCAGTGTAATAATCAACGTCCTTGATCAATCCTTTGTTAAATGACACAAAGTCACTTAGTCCGTCTTTTTCAAGCTGAGAGGCAAGTGCGTCTAATTCGGGAATATTGGTGACAAGTTCTTTTCCGCCACGCTCAGGTATGGATCCAAACTCGACCCAATCTTTTCGAGCTAATGCGGATTTTTGTTTGTCCGTTAAAGGATCGATAAAAGCGGTGTGCCCAATGTCGATTCCGATATTTTTTAGACCTACAGATTGGAGTGCTTGAATACAAGTGCTAATGATTTCCGCGTCAGATTCTGGAGAAGAATCGCCAATTATTTCAACACCAGACTGGAAAATTTCGGTATCTCCCTGAGAAGCACTTTTTCGAAAAATGGGGTCTGAATAGGACCATTTCAAAGGAAGGTTAGATTGAGATAGGCGACTGGCCACCATTCGTGCAATAGGTGTTGTATGATCTGGGCGTAAGACCAATAGTCGTCCTTCGGGGTCGAAGAACCGCACGCATTGGTCACATAAAGCCGGTCCCATTGCAGTTTTTAATTTGTCATAATACTCAAATGCAGGCGTAGAAATTGGCTGAAATCCTTCGTTATCAAAAATTGTTTGAATCGTTTGAAGTAGTTCATTACGTGCTTTGGCTTCTTCGGGTAAATAATCTTGGACACCAAATGGCGTTAAGGTTTTCACAGGGCATTTCTCCTAGGCTGCATTTTGGTATTGTAAACCATCTAGGACTCTTGGTTAAGCAAAGGTGTTTTGTTGAGCCATTGTTTAGCGTCTTCAATACTGTCCAATGATGATATTTCAGCGGTATTATAGGCTGCTATTTCTTGTTTGAAGAGGGTTGCATAAGACCGTGTTTGTAGTCTTTCATCTAGGATAAAAAGTAGTCCATGGTCGGTTTTAGAGCGTATGAGGCGTCCGATACCTTGGCGGAACTTGAGTATAGTAAGGGGGAGCATATAATCTTTAAATCCATTTTTCCCATCGGCTTCCAATAGGGCTATTCTAGCCATATGAAGTGGTTCACTAGGCACAGGGAAAGGCAGTTTGGGAATGATAAGACAAGATAAAAGATCTCCGGCTAGATCGACGCCTTCCCAAAAGCTATCTACACCCAGTATGGTGGCTGGGCCTTTATGGACTTTGAATTGTTGCAAGATGGCTTCTCGGGATCCATGAACAGTTTGGCAAAATAGGCGTGTTTGATGCCCTAAGCATCGTTTGATGTACTGATAACTGGCATTTAGGCTATTTTTGGAGGTATAGAGCACTAATGATCGTTTTCCAACAATTTCAACAATCGATGTGATAAGTTCACTTAATTCTTTTGGGTTCAAATCGGTAGGGCAATAGGCTTTGGCTTGTTTGCCATAATTATAGTCAGATTCTAGTCGAAGGGTATGGCATCGCTCTCCTTGATGATTTAGCCCTGATCTCTCTAGGAAGAAGTCGAAAGATTTATTTACGCAGAGGCTTGCAGAGACAGCGATTACAGAGCGTTTTTCGGAATATAACTTATTATTGAGTAGAGACCCCATGTTAACAGGGCTGACTTGAAGCGAGACCTTATTAATATGGAGTGGCAGAGTACAGTCTAACCAAACAATATGGTCGGAATCGTTTAAAAATAAGTCATTGAGTGTTTCTATGTATCGCTGAAGTTTGATTTGCACACCATCTAAAAGGTGAGTGACTAACCCCATTTGTTCGGCATTGTAGCGGTCAAATATTGTGTGTAGGGCATCGAAATGGTGATTTAGCTGGCCCAACGTTTCAATCATTAAGGATTGAATTTGGAGTGCCGTTTGCCATTGCTGAGTGATAATCACATCATCGGATATTGGTATCTGAAGACGTCCTGAGTGATCGGATTTATTTTGTGTTTTTGCTAAGTCCAACAGGTTGGTCATTAGACTCTTGTGGTGTTTTTCCAGTTGATTCATGGTTTGCCTGATTCGGGTTTTGACTTGGGTGAGTGTGGCGATATCGTTGTCGTATAGAGTGGCTTTAATTACTCTTAGCATTTCCAAGAGGCCTTCTTTTTTCTTGTCGACAATAATATCTCTGAATTGGGAAAAGAATTGGAT
The DNA here is from genome assembly GCA_018700055.1 of bacterium. Classification (GTDB taxonomy): domain Bacteria; phylum Margulisbacteria; class Marinamargulisbacteria; order UBA817; family JABISL01; genus JABISL01. The sequence goes on from JABISL010000038.1 coordinate 106,031, forward strand.
GGTATATGATTTGGCGGCGGTTTGCGTTGCGATGTCCTCAATGCTGTGGGCTTCATCGAAGATCACCACAGGGGCATTAGGTAGTAAATTAGTATCGGCATTTAAATCTGAGAATAAAAAGGCGTGGTTGGTGATAATTAAATCGGCGGATTTGGCACGTTGACGTATGGAATGAACAAAACATAGGGGATTGGATCGTCGTTGTTCACTGTCTGAGGTATACCGAACCTTGTTTATAAAGCGACGATTAATACTGGGATGTAGTTCGGATAAGTCGCCGGTTTTGGTTTGGAGGATCCAGGAAAGCAAGCCTAGAAAAGGAATTGTATCGGATTTTTCGGCAGTGGTGAGATAGTATCGATATAATAAATCGAAGCGTTGAATATCGATATAATTTTCTTTTCCTTTTACCACTACCGTAGAAAATGGCGGAAAGAGTGGCTCTAAGAGTGGAATTTCATGGGCTACTAGCTGAGATTGAAGATGTTTGGTTTTGGTACTGATGATAACGGGTTCATGGGTAGTTATCGCTCGAACAAGTGCTGGGATTAAGTAAGCTCGAGATTTTCCGATACCTGTACCTGCCTCTACTACTCCGTGTTGAGCACCGTCAAAACATTCTTGGATAAATTCTGACATGGCTTGTTGAGTAGGGCGGTTTTCGGTTCCAGGACCAAATTGTTGTGACTGAAACCAATCTGAAATGGAGCTAGGAAAATTTGGAATAGCAGATCGATTGAGCGTGACGATGTCTTTTTTAACAGTTGCTAAGTATCGTTTATAGTCTAAACTTTTCCCCAAAGGACTTGGGTGATATAGGGTTTCTAAAAATGCTTTAAGTCCGTCTTTTTCAGGACTTAAAACGCGAATGGCTTCACGCAATACAATGGGGTTGATCTGTTGGAATTCAACGGCCATTTGGAGCGCCACATTGGCTAGCATTTCTGCATCTGCTAAGGCGCGATGGGCATCTTCAAAGACCAGGTCACAATGTGTGGCCAGGGAAGAGAGTTTATGACTGCTGAGGTTGGGATAGAGCAATAATGCCAAGTCTAACGAATCTAGAAGGGAATTGGTAAGTGGCGGTTGTCCAATGCGATCTAACTCAGTGTTAATAGTGTCAAAGTCAAAAGCAATGCCATGCGCCATAAATGTGTCGGTCCCTACAAAGGCAACCAATTCTTCGTAGATATCCTCAAATAATGGTGCTTTTTTTAGATCGTTGGGGTTGATACCGGTTAGTTTAAGTACAAAGGGAGGTACATTTCGTTGGGGATTCAGTAGCGTTTGATACCGGGCCACTATTTTTCCGTTATGTATTTTTACCGCGCCAATTTCGATAATTTTATCTTTATTGGGTGCCAGGCCAGTGGTTTCTATGTCAACGCAAATAATGGGCTTAGATGTAGGCATAGTCCTATTGTATTAGAAAAGAGGAGGGCTTGCATGAAATCGAATCATTAAGCATCTGGGGTGTCCCTGATAGTCTTCATGAAATTGGTAGTCGCTTATGGTGTGAGAATGGGATTGAATTAGATCAATTAGCGCGGGTTTTTGGTCCGATCCGATTTCTGCTAAAAAGAGGCTGTTGTGGCCGGATAATAAAGTTATAAACTGTCGATAAAAGTCGAGTCCATCCACACCACCATCTAGGGCAATATGAGGGTCATGGTTCTTTACTTCGGGCATTAGCGTTTCGATTTCGTGGTGGGGGATATAGGGTGGGTTGCTGATAACTAGAGGAAGTGAATCGGATGTCTTTATCATGGACTGAATTTTTTTAGATGATTCAAAAAAATCGCCTTCTGAAATAGAAATTGAGTGTAGACCATGATAATCACAGTTTTTTCGTGTGGCATGGATGGCCGTAGGTGAAATGTCCCACGTGTGGATTTGAGCCTTTGGAAACGCAAAAGCCAGTTCGCAAGGAATAATTCCAGACCCTGACCCGCATTCAATGATGAGAGGTGATTGGGTTTGATTGAGATTAATTAATGTAATCGCATGATCGATTAGATGTTCTGTTTCGGGTCTGGGGACGAGGACTTGGTTTTCAATCCAGTAGTCATGAGCTCTAAATGGCCATTTGCCAATTAGTTGAGCAATGGGGAGTCTTAGGCTTCGTTGCTTAATAAGGGATTTAAATTGGTCTTTGGTAGGTACCTCAACGGTTGCATCTAAATTTTGTGTGAGCTGTGTTAAAGACATGCCGCAAGCGTGTTCAAGAATAAACTGAGCATCCAATTGAGCGGTATCTATTCCGGCATTTAGAAGGGTTTTGGTTCCCCAATTCCAAAGCGCCGATAACGTGCTCATTAGTTAGTGGTTTGTGTGCTTAGTTTGGCCAATCGTTCGGCTTTCATAAGTTCGTCGATTACTGCTGAAAGATCGCCCTCGAGAACCTTTTCTAGGGTATACAGAGTTAAGTTAATACGGTGGTCTGTAACTCGACCCTGAGGGAAGTTATAAGTTCTAATTTTTTCGGAGCGATCCCCACTGCCCACCTGACTTTTTCGAAGGTCTGCATTGGCTTTTCGCTTTTCTTCCATTTGCATTTCATACAGTTGGGTTCGTAGCATTTGCATACAAGTGTCTTTGTTTTGAAACTGGGAGCGTCCATCCTGACAGGAGACCACACAGTTGGTTGGTAAGTGGGTGATACGGACAGCGGAGTCGGTTTTATTGACCTTTTGACCTCCTGCACCAGAAGCACGAAAGGTATCGATTCTAAGGTCGGCAGGGTTGATTTCTATATCCACTGTTTCAGCTTCAGCTAGAACGGCTACGGTAGCCGCAGATGTATGGACGCGGCCTTGAGATTCGGTAGCAGGGACGCGTTGGACACGATGAGTTCCGACTTCGTATTTGAGCTTTCCAAATACATTTTTTCCTTCAATGGAAAAGATGATTTCTTTGATGCCGCCCAATCCGGAGATATTGGAGGATAGAATTTTAATGGTCCAACCTTGAGTTTCTGCATACTTGGTGTACATACGATAAAGCTCACCTGCAAAAAGAGCGGCTTCATCGCCACCCGTGCCTTGTCGGATTTCCATCTGGGCACTTTTATTATCATTCGGATCCTTTGGAATGAGGAATAGTTGTAGATCGTCGTGAAGCGTTGTTTGTCGGGTTTCTAGGTCACGAAGCTCTTCTTCCGCGATTGCTTTCATATCAGGGTCGTTTAAGAGACTTTTGGTATCTTCGATTTCGACTGTGAGAGTTTCGAATTCTCTAATTTGTTCAACGGCATCCTTAAGCTCTGAATGTTGTCGCATTAAGTCTTGATATTTTTTTTGATCGGCAATGACTTCAGGGTCGCTAATACGACGCTCAACGTCTTCAAAGGTGGCTACTAATTCTCTAAGCTTCGTAATCATTGGGTGTTAGAGATCAAAGAAATCTTTCATAAGAGCTTCTTGCTTTTTTTTGATGAGGCGACTTTGTTGCACGGACTTAATTGTCTTAACGGTATCTCGGCGGGTAGGTTCTTTGCCTTTCCAGTATTTTTCGGTGGTTATTTTGGCGTCTTTTGGGGTTGCTGAAGAGGCGAGTAAACCAGTTTCCCAGTTAACACGACGTTGAACAACGCCTCTAGGTCGAGTAAAGGCTTGGGGTTTTACTTCTCGTAGGGCTGTTTTCATAAAGTCTTTCCACATTGCAGCGGGCATCCATCCACCGGTTACATTAATCATTGGTGTATTGTCATCATTTCCTACCCAAGTGGCGCAAACGATTTGAGGAACGAATCCAAAAAACCATGCATCTTTGTAGTCAGATGTTGTCCCTGTTTTTCCGGCCATTGGTCGGGGTAACTTAGCGTTTCTTCCGGTTCCATAATTTACTACGCCGGTCATCATATCTACGAGCGCTGCAATTGTGTTTCCATCAAAAACTTTTCGTTCTCGGATTTCATGTTTGAATAGTGGTACTCCATCCCGATCTTCGATCTTTAAGATAGAGGTTGGCTTGATACTGATTCCATTATTAGCAATGGCCATATAAGACTGTACCAATTCGAGCATCGTTACTTCATTTGCGCCGAGTGGCAAAGATAGCACTGGTTTAAGATCGGATTCAATTCCCATTTGATGGGCAACTTCGACGACGCGTTTTGGACCTACCAAGTCATTTAGTTTTACCGCAATGACGTTGATTGATCTTTCTAATGCTTTTCGCATTGGAATTTTTCCGGAATATTTGAGATTGTAATTCTTGGGTGAGTAGGGGCCTTCGATAGTGTTAAATGTAACCGGGGAGTCATCTAAAAATGTGCCTGGGGAGAGTCCTTTGTCTAAGGCTGCTAAGTAGACGAAGGGCTTAAAGGCTGATCCGGGTTGGCGCTTGGCTTGCACGGTACGGTTGAATTGTGTTTTCCCAAAGTCTACGCCGCCTTGCATTGCTTTTATGTAGCCTGTACGAGGATCGACGGCCAAAAGCGCACCTTCGGTGTAATTGAGACTAGAGACACGTTCTCCTTTAATCCAATAAGGCTTATTTCCGAGTTCAACATACTTTTTAACGACTTTGTCGGCATGTTGTTGAAGTGCATAATCCAGTGTAGTAGTGACTTTCATTCCGGATGTGTAGGTAGACTCTTCCCCATACATTTCTATAAGTTGCTTAACGACATAGCTCGTAAAGTAGGGGGCTTTATATTTATGTTTTTTTCGGGTTGCTAGTACGGTTTCTTCGGTAAATGAAATGTCGTTTTCGGATTGGCTAAGGATACCTAGTGTTGTCATCCGATTTAAGACGACTCGTTGGCGACGTTTGTATCGACCCATATTTCTAAATGGACTGAATAACTCTGGCCCTTTTAGCATTCCTACAAGGCCTGCAGATTGCGCTAATGTGAGTTCATTGGCATGTTTTCCAAAATACATTTGGGAAGCGGATTCAATACCGTAAGCATTGTGTCCCCAATAGACTTGGTTAAGATACATTTCTAGAATTTCTGTTTTGGTGTACTCCCGTTCAATTTGAATGGCTAGAATAATTTCAGCAATTTTCCGAATAATTTTCTTTTGTTTATGTAGGAAAAGATTTCGTGCTAGCTGTTGGGTAAGCGTACTACCACCTTGGACGAAGCTGCGGGCCAAAATATCTTTATATAAAGCACGCATCATTCCTTTTAAATTAATCCCTGTATGTTTATAGAAGTCAGTGTCCTCCATAGCAATTACAGTATTTTGGAGGGTCGGTGAAATGCGTTCGATCGGGATCAAAATTCGATTTTCTTCTCGGTGTAACTCCGCAAGAATGATGCCGTCTGCTGAATAAATTTTTGTTGTTTCAGCCGGGATGTAGGTGCTAATTGTATGAACATCAGGTAGTTTACGAGCAATGTTAAACATTAATATGCCGATACCAACTGCGGAAATTAATCCCAAAGTGATTCCTATAACGAGTAATTTTCGCATGATTCCAAACACTTTTCTGCGTTTGCCACGCCGTGCTTGATGAGCGGCGCCCACAGTTCGGGAGCTAACTCTGGTTAATTTGCCAATAGATCGGTTTGAGCGAAAAATCATAGGTATCCACCATTATAATATTAATTCTAAGAGTATAGGGAGAAATTTGCATCGCGCCAAGCTGGAACTCAATTTTGGGTGGAAACTAGGCGTTTTCGGGTGTTTTGGTTTATGGTAGTCATTATGGACATGTTTAACCAGATAAAATTACTTCTACATCGTTACAGAGAATTTTTAAGAAATTTTGTATGTAGTGTTATCAGCACTCTTTTTGATTTAGCTGTTTTGATTACTTTGGTTAATGTTTTGGACGTTCATTATCTAGTTGGTGCGACTGCTGGGTATACACTGGGTATCTTTGTTGGCTATGTAATATCAATACGTTGGGTATTTGCGTCTCGATCGGTAAAAAACAAAAGGCATGAGATGATGATATTTGTCTTTATTTGTTTGGCGGGGCTTGGGATTAGTAACGGGGGGTTATATATCATGGCTGATCTTCTTGGAGTATATTATTTGTACGCCAAATTGGTTATGCTGGGGATTGTATATTTTTGGAACTACTTTGTTAAAAAAGCACTTTTATTTACGACCAAACCATAGTGACTCCAATGTATAAATTGATATACTAAGGAAATGAATAACAAACTAGAGTTGCTGGAACGGTTTAAATCAGGGTTAGAAGACATTATTCCTGAGGAAGAATTAGACAAGGCATTATTAGAAAAGTCATTGACGATTAAGTGGGGGGCGGACCCTTCTGCACCTGATCTACATTTGGGCCATATGGTGGTTTTGAATAAGTTAAAAATACTTCAAGATATGGGTCACACGGTTCAGTTTTTGATTGGGGATTTTACGGCTCGTATTGGGGATCCTACGGGTAAATCTGCTACTCGAAAGTCATTGGATGTCGACGAAGTTAAGCAAAATGCACAAACCTATCAGGATCAGGTATTTAAGATATTAGATTCCGAAAAAACGAAAGTGGTTTATAACGCGGATTGGCTAGCGAGTATGTCCGCGGAAGAAGTTGTTAGGCTTACCGCTCAATTTACAGTGGCTCGAATGTTGGAGCGCGATGATTTTCAAAAACGCTATTCAAGTGAAACGCCTATTAGCATCCATGAATTTTTGTACCCCTTATTTCAAGGCCAGGACTCGGTAGTGCTGGAAAGCGACATGGAAATTGGCGGAACAGATCAAAAATTCAACTTATTAGTAGGTAGACAACTTCAAAAGCAAGCTGGCAAAAAACCGCAGATGATTGTCACCTGCCCTATATTAGAAGGATTAGATGGCGTCCAAAAGATGAGTAAATCTCTTAATAATCATGTGGGTATAATGGATGCTCCCGAAGACATGTTCGGGAAGCTGATGTCTATTCCCGATGCGCTCATCCCTAGATATTTTGCGTTGCTGACTGAGATGTCATCATCTGATATTGAGGGACATGCCACAGCAATTAAGTCGGGATCTGTGAATCCTCGAGATATTAAAGTCGAATTGGCGAAGGTAATCATTGCTCGTCTCCATAGCCCGGACCTTGCCGATAAAGCAGAAGCTCACTTTGACACAGTGTTTCGTAAAAAAGATATTCCGGAAGACATACCAGAAACGTATGTATCGCAAGTAGATATTAAGTTGCTTGATTTGATGGTTGAGTATCAAATGACGCCATCTAAAAAAGAAGCGCGTCGTTTGATGGAGCAAGGCGCGGTGTCTTTGGCTGGAAATAAAGTGACGGATTTGGACGCCAAGTGGGATGGGACGGATGACCAAGTTTTGAAAATTGGAAAACGTCGCTTTTATCGATTGCGACGATCTTAGCTGACGTGCTACACTGAACTCACTTTTTATCGATTTTTTATTAATTAAAGAGCATCAACTGGATTAAACAATGACAAACAGCAAAGTAACTCAAGACTATAAAGCAGATGATATTAAGGTTCTAGAAGGTCTCGAAGCAGTTCGTAAGCGCCCTGGGATGTATATCGGAACCACCGGTGTAAACGGACTTAATCACCTTATTTTTGAGGTTGTTGATAACAGTATTGATGAGGCGATGGCTGGGTACTGTACCGAGATTGACGTTGTTATAGGCGAGGGAAATGTTATCACTGTTAAGGATAACGGACGTGGAATCCCTATCGGTATTCATAAAGAGAAAAAGATTCCTGCTGTAGAAGTTGTAATGACGACACTTCATGCGGGTGGAAAGTTTGAAGGGAAAGGATACAAGGTGTCTGGTGGACTTCATGGCGTTGGTGTTTCAGTAGTAAATGCGTTGGCCGAATGGTTGAAAGTTGAAGTGTATCGTGAAGAAAAAAAATATGAGAACACTTACTATCGTGGCGATCCTAAAAAGTTAATTGGTGAAACGACAGATGCGCCTGGGCACGCTACAGGAACGATTATTTCCTTTATGCCTGATCACCAGATTTTTGATACGTTAGAATTTACTTCTGAGGTAATTGATCATCGCTTGAAAGAGCTGGCTTTTTTAAATAGTGGTATTTTGATTCGGTTTAAAGACGAGCGCGACCCCGCAGATATTATTGAAAAAGAGTATAAGTTTGATGGTGGAATTAAAGCGTATGTGGAGTCGTTAACTGAAAGTAAGACGCCAGTCTTTGTTCCTGCGATCTACCTTAAAAAGCAACGTGATGATTATGAAGTTGAGGTAGGAATCCAGTATGTGTCGGATTACTTTGATGAAAACATTGTGTCGTTTGCAAATAACATTCGAACCCGTGAAGGTGGAACGCATCTTTCAGGATTCCGTACTGCATTAACTCGAGTGATTAATAACTTTGCGCGTAAGTATGACCATATTAAGGATAAAGGAAATAACCTTACGGGGAATGACCTAAGAGAAGGTTTAACAGCTGTTATTAGTGTTAAGTTAAGAGACCCTCAATTCGAAGGACAAACAAAAACTAAGTTGGGCAACTCGGAAGTAAAAGGGATCGTAGATTCCTTAGTGGATGAGGGGCTTACTGACTTCGTAGAAACGAACCCGAAAGTTGGAAAACTAATTGTACAACAAGGATTGGCGGCACAGCGTGTTCGTGAGGCGGCTCGAAAAGCGCAAGATTTAGCCAGGCGAAAATCTGCATTGGAGAGCACGACGCTTCCTGGGAAGTTGGCAGATTGCTCTGAAAAAGACCCTGCGAAAAGTGAAATCTTTTTGGTTGAGGGGGATTCGGCGGGAGGATCGGCTAAGCAAGGGCGTGATCGTCGCAATCAAGCTATTTTGCCTCTCAGAGGTAAGGTGCTTAACGTTGAAAAAGCACGGATAGATAAAATTTTAGCTAACGAAGAGATTCGGACGATCATAACGGCTATCGGGCCAGAAGCTCTTGCTAGTTTGCATATGATAGAAACGATTAACACAAATAAGACAGAAGAAGCGGAAGTGACTGAAGAAGATCGTATTGCAGCAATCTTAACAAAACTTCGTTATCACAAAATTGTAATCATGACAGATGCGGATGTGGATGGGGCTCATATCAGAACCTTATTACTCACCTTTTTCTTCCGTCATGCACGAGACCTTATTCTTGCGGGTGCACTCTATATTGCTCAGCCACCATTGTATTTGGTAAAAGGGACCGGCAAGGGCGGCGTTTATGCTTATAATGATGAAGAAATGGAAAAAGTGATTACTGAATCAGGTAAAGATCGATCTCGCATAACGATTCAGCGTTATAAAGGACTGGGAGAGATGAATCCGGATCAGCTATGGGATACTACTCTTAACCCTGAAAAACGAACGATGTTACAGGTTACTATTAATGATGCTGAGCAAGCGGATGAAATCTTTACGCTCTTGATGGGCAGCAAAGTGGAGCCGCGAAAAGAATTTATTGAAAAGCACGCGAAAAATGTTCGCTGGATTGATGTTTAAGGAGCTAATGACGCATGACTGACCAGCCTAATATGTTTGAAGACCAACATTTAAAACCGATCAACGTAGTTGATGAAATGAAGAACTCCTATTTGGAGTATGCAATGTCCGTTATTGTAGGGCGTGCATTGCCAGACGTTCGTGATGGGCTTAAGCCTGTGCATCGTCGTATATTGTATTCAATGTATGAATCTGGGTTTACTTCTAGTAAGCCTTACAAAAAATGTGCTCGTATCGTAGGAGATGTTTTAGGACGTTATCATCCACATGGTGATACTGCTGTTTATGATTCGTTGGTTCGGATGGCTCAGGATTTTTCATTAAGGTACCCCTTAGTAGATGGTCAGGGTAACTATGGATCTATTGATGGGGATAACGCCGCTGCTATGCGTTATACCGAAGCTAAGATGCAAAAACTTAGCATGGAGTTGTTACAAGATATTGAAAAAGACACGGTAGAGTTTTCGCCTAACTTTGATGAGTCATTGGATGAGCCAAGAGTACTTCCTTCACGTATTCCTAACCTGTTGTTAAATGGGGCTTCCGGAATTGCGGTAGGAATGGCGACTAATATTCCTCCACATAATTTGAATGAAATTATTGACGCGATTATGGCGCTGCTTGATAATTCTGAAATTGATGCGGATGGATTGATGGAGCATATTAAAGGGCCTGATTTCCCAACTGGTGGAACGATTTGTGGGTTAGAAGGTGTACGTAGTGCGTATCGCACAGGACGTGGCATTGTTGTTATTCGATCTAAGACGCATGTTGAAGAGACCAAAAAAGGAACGAAACAAGCGATTATCGTTACAGAGATTCCTTATATGGTAAATAAAGCCAATCTAATTATTAAGATTGCTGAATTGGTTAATGATAAAAAATTGAATGGTATCTCGGATTTACGTGATGAATCAGACCGTAAGGGAATGCGGATTTATATTGAATTGAAACGGGATGCGCATCCGGATGTTGTCCTGAATCAACTCTATAAACATACACAGCTTCAGAATTCGTTTGGTATTAACATGGTTGCCCTTGTTAAGGGAATTCCTCATGTATTAACACTAAAAGAAGTGTTGGTTCATTATATTGAACATCGTAAAGAAGTGATTACTCGTCGTACTCAGTACGATTTGAAAATTGCTAAAGAGCGTCTTCATATCTTAGAAGGGTTACGCATCGCACTTGAGAATATTGATGCTGTTATTAAGTTAATCAAAGAATCACCAGACACGGCGACTGCTCGATCTGGGTTAATTTCTAAGTTTGGATTGTCTGAACGTCAATCTAATGCGATTTTGGAAATGCGTCTTTCTAAGTTAACGGGCTTAGAGCAAGATAAAATTGA
>JABISL010000046.1 GCA_018700055.1 bacterium
CGGCTGAAGTAGTAGGTGTGATTAGAGAGATGGCTCCCAAAAAAATAAAAGTAAGTATGCGCTCTCGAAATGATTTTAATGTGGCCGAATTCGCTCATCCATTTGGCGGCGGCGGACACCCCAAAGCCTCAGGTATTCGATTCGACACCTCTCTAGAAGAAACAACTACCGCAATCATAACGGAACTTGAAAACACACTGGGAATGAGACAGGACCTCCACTAAAGTGATTCAAAACCAAAAAGGAACAGAAGGGTTTTTGTTGATTAACAAACCTGAAGGAATCCGATCCTTTGCAATTATCAATCGCCTGCGCCGCATCACTGGAATCAAAAAAATTGGCCATGCAGGAACGCTGGACCCTTTTGCATCTGGACTAATGATTGTTGCTATTGGAAAAACCTTTACCAAACAAATAGATAATTTTTTGACGATGCCAAAAGCCTATCAAGGTACCATCGTACTAGGAATCGCCACCGATACCCTCGACTCTGAAGGGGCGATTGTCCATCAAACACCCCCGCCCTCTGTTACACAATCACAGGTCACTCAATGTCTCGATGGATTTATAGGGACCCAAATCCAACAAGTCCCCGCATACTCAGCCAAAAAAATAGATGGAAAACCGATGTACAAGTTAGCCCGAGAAGGCAAAAAAATACCTAAAAATGAACACGAGATTACTATTTTCTCATTGTCACTCGATAATCTAGCAGATTACTCATATCCACAAATCACTATTTCTACAGGATGCTCAAAAGGCACTTATATCCGCCAGCTCGCCAAAGACATTGGCTCCAGACTGGATTCCCCGGCTTACCTAAAGTCACTTAAACGAACCGCCATCGGGCCATATTCGCTGCATCAAGCAATCCCTTTGGAGGACATCGATGAAGACGCAATCCGACGCCACCGATTTTTCTGATAAGTTAAACATCCAAGGCCATATTCGGCCTGGACTCTCGATTGGATTAGGCATTTTTGACGGATTACACAAAGGTCACCAATCCTTTCTAGATAAAATTGATGCCCTACTTACCTTTTTTCCTCACCCCTCTTCGGTACTAGGAAAACGACAAATCGACTATCTTACACTGCCACATGAATTAAGGGATTTAGTTGAGCAAGAAAGCAAACAATTATGGATCGCCGAATTCACTGCCGAATTGGCTAGCTTAAGTCCGGATGCCTTTTTAGACACCCTTAAAAATGTCTGCCACCCACAAAAAATAGTGGTCGGTTACGATTTTCGATTTGGAAGCAATCGCGCAGGGACTACAGAGCATCTATCGGATTGGGCCAAATCTAATGGTATCGATACCACCATATTAGATCCCGTCATCAACCCGGACGCTACGCCATATAAAAGCTCATTAGCTAGAGACTTTATACGGGACGGACTATTATCAGATGCAATCGACATCATGGGGCACCCATACCCTATTTACGGCACCGTGATTCGAGGCGATGGTCGGGGAAAGGCACTCGGCGTTCCCACTGCCAACATCCAAGTCCCGCCTACCAAACTAATTCCAGCACCCGGCGTCTATTCAGGACACGCTATTCTTCCCAACGGTGACCAAGCCAGAGCTGGCATATATATTGGGTCAAAACCCACCTTCAAGGGCCAATCGCTCTCAATAGAGGCCCATTTACTAGATCAATCAATCGATCTATATGATGCCCCTCTCAAACTATTCCTCGAAACCAAAATCCGGGACGAAAAACGATTCGATAGCAAAGAGGCTCTCATTCACCAAATCAAAATAGACTTGGCCGTACTCTAAGAGCCATCTTTTTCCCGTCGTTTACGAAGAAATCCAATCGATGAGATCTCATCCATAAACTTCACATCTTCTTTTTTCATGACTTCTTTCCAAGACTCACGCTTTTTTTCTTTATCTTTTTCCAATATTTTTTTGTCTTTTACGGCCTTAACAAGCTCTTCACGCTGATCCTCTTTGGCCGTCTCAGCATCTACCCGAACCTTTTCTTGCTCAACCACCTTATCTTTTAGGATATCCAAATGAGCTCGTCGCATTTGGACTTGTTGAAAATCAATAGTCGCGCCCTCAGACATTCGCCCTCTAAGCTCAGTATATTCAGATGATTGCTGGTTTTTAAGCTCATCTTCTTTTTTCTTTTCTTCAATAAACTTTCTCTCAGCAGCATTGAATTTATCTTGCTCTTGGGTTTCTCTAATTTCTCGATATTTTAGTACCGACTTCAAGTTATAGAGAAAACGTTTACTTTTTTTAGGCGTCTTAGCCATCTAGTCCCCCTAGTGAAAAATACTGGATAATGTCTGCTGCATTTCTGCAAAAGGAATATTTTCATCCGTACGTTGTTGCAAAAAGGCGTTAACCGCATCGATCTTATCAATCGCATGATCAATTTTGGGATTACTCCCTTTTACGTAGGCCCCGATATTAATAAGATCTTCGGCATCTTCATATTTAGCCATAACCTCACGCAACTGCCCTGACGCTTTTTTATGTTCATCATTAGCAACAACACTCATCAAACGACTAATACTGTGACCAATATCAATGCAAGGGTAATGATTCTTGGCTGCCAAATCGCGAGATAACATAATATGCCCATCCAATATCCCCCGAGCAGCATCAGCGATTGGCTCATCCGTATCACCCCCTTCAACCAACACGGTATATATCGCAGTAATACTACCTTTATCAGATGTTCCTGCACGTTCCATTAGTCGGGGAAGCATTGCAAATACGGAAGGCGTATACCCTTTGGTTGTCGGCGGTTCACCCGTAGCCAATCCGATTTCCCGTTGCGCCATCGCAAACCGAGTAACCGAATCCATCATAAAGAACACTTTTTTGCCTTGATCCCGGAAATATTCCGCCACAGCCGTCCCCACCATCGCACCTTTTAAACGAATCAATGGCGGCTGATCAGACGTCGCACAAATCACCACAGATTTCTTCAATCCTTCTTCGCCTAGAGATTCTTCAATAAAGTCCTTAACCTCTCGACCCCGCTCACCAATTAAGGCAATGACGTTAACATCCGCCTCACAATTACGCGCCAACATTCCCATCAAGGTACTTTTTCCCACACCAGACCCCGCAAAAATTCCAATCCGCTGACCTTGTCCAAGTGTTAATAGACCATCTATAGCCTTCACCCCAACCTTCAATACATTATCAATACGAGGCCGTTGCACAGGATCAGGCGGATCCCGATCAATTGGATATTCAGCACTGTGAACCATAGGCCCTTTACCATCCATTGGCACACCCATTCCATCCAAAACACGCCCCAATAAGGCATCGCCAACTTTTACAGTAATAGGTTTTCCAGTAGGGTAAATTCGACTACCTGGTTTGATTCCAGTCAGAGTCCCCAACGGCATCATTAACACCTTGCTTTCTTTGAATCCTACAACTTCGGCAAGAATGGACTTCTCTGACGATATTTCAATTCGACAAAGCTCACCAATCGACACCCCTTGGACTTGGGCTTCCACCACAAGACCAACCACCTGAACCACTTTGCCAACCACTCGAATCAAATCTACATCTTGCAGTGCTCTAGCGTAACGCGATAGATCGGTCATTTAATATGAGCTCTCTTCGCCCACATCTACTTGTCGGAACACTTCTTTAATAATTGCCATTTTAGTAGTAATCGTACTATCGATATATCCCAAATCTGTTTCGATCAAAATACCCCCACGACCGACATTAATATCTTCTTGAACCAATATGGTGCGAACACCCATCAGCTTGGTTTCAAAATAAGCGATATTCTCTCGAATTAAGGGTGCATCTTCTCTATTCACGCGAATAATAACGCGGTCCGTATCTGTAATTCGCTCAATTGCCTCACTTACCAAATTCAACAATGCGGATTCATCTTTACCAACCTCATGTCGAACAATATGCTCAGCAATCAACATTGCCAAGTCCAAAGCCCCTGGTTTAGCTTCTTCTATCAAGCGATCTCGCTCTTGGACTGTCGAGTTAATCGCAGCAATGAGATCTTCTTGTTTTTCTTGAAATTCCTCGTCTCCTGCAGCTTTTCCTTTGGCTAAGCCTTCTCGAAACGCTTGATCCACAACTGATTGATAATCTTCATGGTCCTCTATCGCGAGTGATACAGCAGGTGCAATACTTGCCACAACATCATCAATATCCTCATCTGTAGATAGATCAACTTCAATATCTTCTACTTCTTCCGACACCATCGCAGTCTCAGGAATCATAACGTCATCCGTCTCCACTACAGAAACAGGCGTCTCTATTGGCTGATTAGACTTGACCGGATTTACTGACACTGTCTGAATACGAATTGTTCGAGAAGGTTGTGTCGCCATACCTCTAAGCACACCCGAGGTTGACGGTCGCTGAGTCGATGCGTTGGCAGGAGCACCTGTCATGCCCATTTGTCCCGACTGTTGAAGCGGAAGTGACGAACCAGAATTTCTTTTTAGAATACCCATAAACCTATTATATCAAGCAAAATGAGTTGCTATAAACTCCGTTACAATCATAATGTATTTGGCAAAAGGAAAAAATAGCACCTGGGCCACAATTAACGTCCCAATTAATCGAGTCAAAAGCAGATAAAAAACCACTGATTTAACATCCGATTCGGGCCTGTCTCCGTGATACGCTTGGTCTGTGATCCGAGCGCCACTGGGGTCCACTATGATGGCAAATAAAATCGTCGCTACCCCATTCACAATGCCAGACAATTGAATCGCAGTAGACCGCAATTCAGGCAAATGCGCCCCAGCCAATAAGGCGCACAACACCCCTATTGTATAAATAGCCGTGACAAAAATATTCATAATTAAGAAATTTTTGGGAAGCGTTTTCAACGATATCGTCTTAAGAGTCCCCCATCTTGGCAAACGAACTCCGAGGATCAATTGCTTCATATGTTTAGGGCGGAAGGCACTCAATACGGTTCCAGCCAACGACCCGCTTTTATGAAACCGACGAATTCCTTTTTGGAGCCAAACCACCATAGTCGGCGTAAACAAAGCCCCTGCTAACGACCCAAAAAATGCCACTAAAATCACTACTCTAAATTGACTTTCCAAAAAGCGAAGCGCATCTACAGAGTTAAGACGCACCACATCATCCACCATTGTTCCCAGCAAGGGGGCTTGTCCCATATTGGATAAACGAGACACCAAAAGAGCGCTCGTAATAAACGACAAGGAAATCGCCAACTGCCGTGTTCTAATCCCCGCCAATCGCATGGAATAAACACACGACTCTGTAAAATGAATCACAAATGTAAACAAACAAATGATCCACAAGGACGATATCATTGCGTTCCTTCAGGCTGAGTTAATGACGCCATATCATCTCTATACCGCTTCATTACCTTCAAAGCAAACGCTTGGGGGACCACATCAAAATGACTCAACCCCATCATATCAGGATCTCTGTCCTCGCAATCTGAAAATATACCAACATAAATAAGGGTGGATCGCATCGTAGTTCGAGTATACGTCACATTTAGCTGATTGGCGTAATAATATAAGTGCGATCCGCGCCGCTCAAACCCCTCACCTAACTGCTGCGCCATGCTATCAATCAAAACCAACGAACGTAGCTTCGCTTCTCGATGAGAAAGTCGCTTATGCTCTACTACAAAATGAAGAATTGGCACTTCCTGAAGCATTTTCAAAACCTTAAAAGGGGCACTATCCGTATCAACAGGTAAGGCCGCCATATACTGGCCAACACCCGCAATAATACAATCAGCGTTCCGACCATAGTGACGTTTAGCCCAGCCCGACTTAAGCTCTTTTTCAATCACCGTCATCTTGGACTCCATAAAATAGCTCTTCATTTGAGATTGTTTTGCCATGCTCTACTCCATCCATCCATTGGGTGACCGCTTAATTAACAGTCTAGCCCACACAATACCCCAAATAATCATAACTGTGCATAAGAGTTGGCCCATTGATAATGGTCCCAGCACGGTTCCTAAATGAGCATCTGGTTCACGCACCCATTCCAGTAACCAGCGAAACGTCCCGTAGCCGATCAAATAAACACAAAACAAAAGCCCCGGTTTAAGTTGAGGAAATCGCCTAGACAAGCAAAGTAAAACAGCCCCTAATACAACGCCTTCCAATGCCGCCTCATAGAGCTGAGACGGGTGGCGTGGGGCCGATCCAGCACCTGGAAATATCATTCCCAAATAACTGTTGGTCACACGACCGTATAACTCCGCATTGATAAAGTTAGCGATCCGTCCCAAACATAGTCCCACTGTTGACCCTAAGCCCAATGCATCCAACAAACATCGCCAATTTACCTGATACTGCCTAGCCACAATACTCATCCCAATCACACATCCTATTGCCCCACCATGATAGGACATCCCCCCCTGCCATACAGCCAAAATAGAGGCCGGGTGCGCTAGATAAAACCCTAAATTATAAAAAAGAATATAGCCCAATCGCCCCCCCAATACGACGCTCAATACGATAATACTCATCGTATTGAGTAGCTGATCCATCGTTAAGCCACATCGTTTGATAAAAAGATCCTTGGCTAACCAAAATCCCCCACTGATTCCTAACAAATACATTATCCCGTACCATCGAATAACCAATGGGCCTATAGTCACCAAAACGGGGTCAATCGCGGGGTAAGTTAGCATCAATTAAGTGTATCATATGTATCTGTTCTAAAAGCGACCTAAACACACCTAAATTAACTCCGATCATCTCTTGGCTCAGGCCAGCTCTCCCTTTATACTATTTTAGATGTTAATTCTCACTCATGAAAAATACCTCGAGCTCATCAAAGAACTCAATCGGCACGCGACTCTTTATTACCAAAAAGACGCACCAGAAATAACAGATGCAGACTATGATCGTCTGTATCGCCAAGCTCAAGACTACGAAACATCTAACCCACTCTTAGCCAGTTCCGACTCCCCAACCCAACGCATTGGCGACAAACCTTTAACCGCATTCGAATCTTTTAACCACCCGACACCACTCCCTTCACTAGGAAACGTGTTTGACCAAGATGAGTTGATCGCATTCCATGACCGAGCAGTTAAAGGACTAGAAACTGAGCAAATCACCTATTCAATTGAACCCAAAATGGATGGACTTGCCATTGCAATCCATTACGAAAATGGCCAATTAAAAGTTGCTGCAACTCGTGGCGATGGCAAATCCGGCGAAAACGTTACTGCCAATATCAAAACCATTCGCGCCTTACCCCACACCCTTACCAAACCCATCACTATCGAAGTTCGCGGGGAAGTGTTTATGCGTAAAAGCCAATTCGCCAAAATTGCAGATACGTTCGCAAACCCTCGTAATGCAGCCGCAGGATCCATCCGGCAGTTGGACTCTCGCGTCGCCGCACAACGTAATTTGGATGTATTTCTCTATCAAGGTATCTATGACGGCATTGAGACACACGCCGAAATGCTGATCTTCCTCAAAGAGCTAGGACTTCCTGTAAATCCGGATGTAAAAACTGCGACGTCCATTACAGAAGCTTATTCCCAAGCCATCCAATTTGAAACTGATCGCGAGAATTACGACTGGGAAATCGATGGTGCCGTAATCAAGGTTAATCGATTCGATTACCAAGACCGATTGGGATTTACAATCAAGGCACCCCGCTGGGCCGCCGCATATAAATTTGCCGCAGAAGAAGGCATTACTCGTCTCAATGACATTACTGTGCAAGTGGGGCGAACTGGTGTCATTACACCCGTCGCCGAATTGGCTCCAATCAAACTCGCTGGCGTCACCATTAATCGCGCCACCCTCCATAATATGGATGAAATCAACCGACTAGATATTCAAATAGGCGACACTGTAATACTCAAACGATCTGGCGATGTGATCCCCAAAATCATTGGCAAAGCCACTCGAGCAGATGACAGCCGCCCCTTTCAAATGCCTACCCATTGTCCAGAATGCCAGCACCCGGTTACCAAAGAAGAGGGGGAAGTGGCCCACAAATGTAACAATGTCCTTTGCGCTGCACGAATCAAAGGGCAACTCACCCATTTTGCCTCCAGAAAGGCCATGGATATCGACGGATTGGGAGAAGCGGTGATCGACCAACTCGTTGATGAAGGACTCATCCATACCTATTCAGACTTATTCGTATTAACAAGAGATCAACTATTAGCCTTGGATCGTTTCGCAGATAAATCCGCAGATAATTTAATAAGTGCCCTCGAAGCCGCCAAGACCAATTCGCTATCCAAGTTGATTTTTGCCTTAGGCATTAGCTTTGTAGGGGAAAACGCAGCCACTCTAATCGCCGATCATCATCCCAACCTCGAAGCACTTCAATCGGTTACCGAAGAAAGCTTAATCGCCATCGACGGACTAGGAATTAAAACGGCCGCCAAAATAATCGAAACGTTCCATGACCCCGCCTTCCAAGAAGAGATAACTAAACTACGGTCCCTTGGCCTAAACCCACAACACCAAATTATTACTGATGGCCCACTAAGTAAGCAGAGTTTCTTAATCACTGGGACACTCTCAATCAAACGCATTGAGTTGGAATCCAAAATCAAAGCACTGGGAGGAAAGATCGCCTCATCCGTCAACAAACAACTAAGCTATCTTATTGTTGGCGACTCCCCTGGGTCTAAGGTAGAAAAAGCCGAAAAACTGATTCAAAAAGAACACCCAATCCAAATCATTGATGAAGCCAGCATCCTCAAGATGATTAATTTATAACCAACTTAGCAAGGCACCTGATAGAGACTCGCCTAGAAACAAGTTAGATAAGATTACTCACCATCGCTGTCATAACCACTCAGAATATGGCTTATATCAGTACAAAGCATCGCTACATCTGCTGAAGTATAATTTTCCGAATTCAGGTGATCCAAAAAAACCTGTTCAAGATGCATTTTCTGCAAGTCTTCCCCCGTCACACGCCCATCATCATTTATAGATAACAATAAACCACCACCATCCAGACATTGTTCATTTTTATAGTTCATAGACGAACTAAGTGCTTCCAATTCAGACTTACATACGTCTTCCGTCATATTATTATTCCCCCTATATAATGACCATCCCAATTCCAGGCAAAAAAAAGCCTCCCTCAAACTTAATTGAGAGAGGCTCTTCTAATCGCACATGCAATTTCGAGATTATTTCTTGTGGGTTTGGTTCGATTTTTAGTGACGGACTATCTATAAATAGTTCTAGCTAAAAAGCGGGCCGAAACCGCGGAAATTATCCGGAATTTACATCATGCCTGGCATGCCACCCATTCCTGGCATTCCGCCACCCATTCCAGCTGGTGCAGCGTCTGCTTCTGTTTCTTCATCAGCAACCAATGTTTCAGTTGTTAATGCTAATGCTGCGATAGATGCACCATTAGTTACAGCAGCAATAACTACTTTTGCAGGGTCAACGATACCAGCAGCGAACATGTCTACATACTCATCAGTGCGAGCATTATAACCCTGTCCAACTGGCTGAGACTTAACAAATTCAACTACTACTGATCCTTCTTTTCCAGCGTTTTCAGCGATTTGACGAAGCGGTGCTTCTAACGCACGAAGAACGATTCTCATTCCTGTTTGTAGCTCGTCTCTTTCACCTTCAACAGCCTTAGCTAGAGCAGGAAGTGCATTTACTAGTGCAGTTCCGCCACCAGTTACGATTCCTTCTTCTACAGCAGCACGAGTTGCAGATAAAGCATCTTCTACGCGATACTTTTTCTCTTTTAGCTCAGTTTCTGTAGCAGCACCAACCTTGATCACAGCAACACCACCAGCTAATTTAGCTAAACGTTCTTGAAGTTTCTCTTGATCGTAAGACGAATCAGAACGCTCAATCTCACGTTTGATTTCATCGATACGTCCTTGGATATCTGCAGGGTTGCCTTTTCCTTGAACGATAGTCGTTACATCTTTGTCCGCTTTAATTTTAGCAGCCTGACCCAATTGATCCATTTCAGTAGCTTCTAAGTTAAGGCCTTTTTCTTCAGAGATAACTTCGCCACCGGTTAGGATTGCGATGTCTTCTAACATTGCCTTACGACGGTCACCAAACCCAGGTGCTTTCACTGCTAAACAGTTAAATGTGCCACGAAGTTTGTTAACAACTAATGTTGCCAATGCTTCACCATCAATATCTTCAGCGATGATAATCAATGCTTTGTTAGCTTGAACAACTTTTTCCAAGATCGGAAGAATATCTTTGATTGCAGATATTTTTTGATCTGTTAGCAAAATATACGCATCATCAAAAGACGCTTCCATACGGTCTTTTTCTGTGACCATATAAGGTGAAACGAATCCTTTATCAAACTGCATTCCTTCAACAACCTCTAACTCTGTTTGAATCCCTTTGGACTCTTCAACAGTGATAACGCCGTCTTTGGAAACCTTATCCATCGCGTCTGCGATTAAGTTACCAATTTCTTCGTCGTTGTTAGCAGAGATAGTCGCAACTTGTGCAATAGACTCTTTCGAGTTTACTTTTTTGCTGCGGCTACGAATATCTTCAACAATAATCGCAACTGCTTTTTCGATCCCACGTTTGATTTCCATTGGGTTAGATCCAGCAACAACGTTTTTTAGACCTTCACGGAAGATAGCTGATCCAAGGATCGTAGCTGTTGTTGTTCCGTCACCCGCAACATCATTTGTTTTGGAAGCCACTTCTTTAAGAAGTTGCGCCCCCATGTTTTGGAATGGATCCTTTAATTCGATTTCTTTGGCAATCGTTACACCATCATTAGTGATAGTTGGCGATCCCCATTTCTTTTCTAATACAACGTTACGACCTTTTGGCCCTAATGTTACACGAACTGCATCTGCTACTTTCTCAATTCCTTGAGCAAGTGCGCGCCATGCGTCCTCTGAGTATTTCATTTCTTTTGCTGACATAATTACCCTCCTTTAATCTAAAATTAACCTTGAACAGCTAAGATATCGCTTTCGCGAATAACCAAGTATTCAGTATTTTCGTCTTTTAATTCTGTTCCGCCATATTTGGAGTAAACAACGATGTCACCAACGCTTACAGTTAAAGGAATGTTTTTTCCTTCGTCTGTAGTACGTCCGTTACCTACCGCTACTACCTTCCCTGTTTGGGGTTTCTCTTGTGCAGAATCCGGTAATACGATACCTGATACTGTTTTTTGCTCTGCCTCTTGCTGTTCAATAATGACGCGATCGCCTAGTGGTTTATAATTCATGAACAACACCTCCTTTTTCCTTAGATTTTGATTCGAAATTAGCACTTTCATTATGAGAGTGCTAGATTGAAGTCTACGCAAGTCCCACGCACATTGCAAGCTAAAAATTAAGGGTCGGTGCTTAGGGCGCAAGACCACGCACAAATATTCGTCTGGACTCCCTATGTATAAAAACCACCTTCTCCCCTATACTACCTCCATGACTGATACTAATTCACCAAGTAAAGACAAAGGCTCATTTAGCTTCATTTCACTAGGGTGCGCGCGCACGTTGGTGGACTCAGAACATATGGTAAATGACCTCAAATCAGCAGGAATGTCCATGGTCCCAGAAGGGTCTAACGAAACTGTCACCATCCTTAACACTTGCTCCTTTATACAAGCAGCAATTGATGAAACAGAGACAAATATCAAAGACCTTACCCAACGCAAAAAAGATGGCCATATCAAACATCTTGCGGTTGTTGGTTGCTACCCCAGTCGATTTAAAAAAGGCGAAC
Organism: bacterium; assembly: GCA_018700055.1. Taxonomy (GTDB): domain Bacteria; phylum Margulisbacteria; class Marinamargulisbacteria; order UBA817; family JABISL01; genus JABISL01. Next base: position 11,704 of record JABISL010000046.1, read on the forward strand.
TTAACCTCAAGTACCCTGAAGTTGACCTTTGGCTAACCACCCAAGAACAATCCCAACTTAAGCCACGACTCACTGAGCTATTATTTCAAAAAAAGTTCATGCCTAGCACACCAGTGAAGTACACCAAGCTCACACCTTCGCATTATTCATACATCAAAATATCAGAGGGCTGTAACAATTGGTGCGCGTTCTGCACGATCCCTAAGATCCGCGGTGAGCACACAAGCATTCCACTAGAAACGATTATCAAAGAAGCTAAGGATCAAATCAGTTACGGTGCCAAAGAACTCTTACTAGTAGCAGAAGATACTACTGCTTGGGGAGAGGACATCTATGGCAAACCCTCCTTTCATCTATTATTGGATGAACTCGCCAAGCTTCCTATTAAATGGATCCGGCCCATGTATATATTCCCTTCTCGAGTAGATTCCGACCTACTGAATGTCATTAAGAAACATGACAACATTACTAACTATATCGACATGCCTATTCAGCATGCCAGCGACCATCTCCTTACATCCATGAACCGTCGCCATGACAAAGCCTATCTCGAACAGTTATTCAAAGACTTTCAGGCTGAAATCCCCGAACTCCAATGGCGCACATCTCTAATAGCAGGGTTCCCTGGAGAAACAGAAGAAGATGTTGATGAACTGATTCAGTTCCTTCATGACTATCCCTTTGCTCAAGTGGGTTGTTTTGGGTATTCCTACGAAAAAGAAACTCGTTCTGCGCGAATGGAAGGCCAAGTGGATGCCGCTACTATCCAGAGTCGAATTGAACGCATCATGACGGCTCAACTCAAGCTCGTTGAAGAACGTAACCAAGACAAAGTAGGCCAGACGCTAGAGATTATCTATGAAGGAAATCAAACTGCACGGTCTCAGTTCGAATCCCCTGAAGTCGATGGCAGCATCCTCATCGAAAACCACGAAAACCTCATCCCCGGTCAGTTCTACCAAGCCACCATCACTAGCGCTAAAGGGTATGACCTTAAGGCTACGGTTAACGTATAGGCAGCTTAGCAAATTAAATGAGCGCCTGCTGCAAGAAAGGTCTTAAACTCTGCCTGTTCGAACAATCTAAGTGTGCCTACAGCTAAAGAAATGCGAATTCATTTCGCGTTTCTGTGATCTATCTTTGCCAGAGGTCAAAGTAGATCTTATAAAAATAAGTACTGGTACCGAGGGCCGGAATCGAACCGGCACGGGAGATAAGTCCCAACGGATTTTAAGTCCGTCGCGTCTACCAATTCCGCCACCCCGGCACACATTTGGATTGGTGCGTATAGTTTAGCTTGGAAGCCAAAGTGGATCAATGGGTAGCTTCTCTCGAAAAACTTCCTAATTCCATAATCCCCCCTACCTTTTAATTTGGATGAGGTGGTCAATTTTTATTAGCCAATTACCTTTCCGTACAAATATTTCTTTGTGGGCAACTTCTCGTGAAAGGCGTTTATTTTTTATAAACAACTGGAGCGAAAGATGTTCAGAAAGGAATATTTTAGGAAAGCCTTACGTCAACCGCTGCGTAATGTGCGTCGAACCCTTCCATATCTGTTAAAGCTTTGATGTCCGGCGCAGCCTTTTGTAACGAGTCCTTGGTATATTCCATATAAGAGGAATATTTAACGAAGTCCATCACACCCAATGGAGATGAAAATCTCGCTGCGCGTTCCGTAGGTAATACGTGGTTGGGTCCTGCATAATAATCTCCCAACGTTACTGGTGTATAGACCCCACAGAAAATGGAGCCCGCATGGTTAATTTGCTTAAGAACAGGCTCATAGTCATCAAACAACAGAACCAAATGTTCGGAGGCAACATAGTTGATACATTCAATGGCATGCGCTTCGTCTTCCGCTAAGAACAACATGCCATTCACTGCAGATCGCGTTAAAACATCTTGTCGGTTGAGTTTGGGCATTTGTTTAATTAAGGATTTTTTGACCAGCTTAAGCACCTCGGCATCCGTTGAGAGAATCACGCCTGAGGCCAAGGGATCATGTTCCAACTGCGCCAATAATTCTGACGCGGCATAAGGCGCATGTTTGCCATCTTTTACATATACCATCACCTCTGAAGGTCCGGCTGGTTTATCTATATCTACCAATCCATAGACCATTTGCTTGGCCTTGGTCACATAAATATTCCCGGGCCCAACGATCTTATCTACTTTGGGTATCGTTTGGGTCCCTTGCGCTAAAGCAAATACCGCTTGTGCCCCACCCACCTTATAGATTTGATCAATTCCGCAGCAATCAGCTGCCGCCAATACACCAGGAGATATTTTGCCTTCATGGTTCGGCGGAGTCGCCATAATCAACTGCTTTACCCCTGCCAATTGTGCAGGAATGGCATTCATTA
>JABISL010000049.1 GCA_018700055.1 bacterium
AAACGTTAAGTTTCCATTCATAAGTATCTCCTATTGTCGTCATTAACTTACATACATATCGTTCACAACAGATAGGAAATTTCATTAAGTTTTTGGCGATTTTATTTAAAACTCTTTAGACGGGTTTAATTTTTCGAAGATCGAGGCGCTTTTATTTTTTTCCAAACACTTTAGTTTTTTCCTAATTATCATAAGGTCCCTGACGATTTAAATTTGCTGTAGAACAAGGCTCTTTTAGAATTTTTCCACAGGCGTATTACTATACGTCGAGGACAAAAATTCTAAATATAACGCAGTTATACAGCAAATTTATGCGTCAAAACACCTGGTCGAAGGATAGATACATCGTTGTGCCTTCTCCATCCATTTGCCCTATATCCATTCGCATCGAACTCGTCCCCATCCCAATCCGATAATGAAGCCCTAGGCCATAGGACCAGTGAAGATCGTCTACTCGAATATCATCCGCAACTTGCCCCCACTCCGAAAACCATGTCAGGTAGACAGGATCAATAAAGGGCATCCGGTACTCGACTTGAGCGGCTACCAAAGACTCTCCGAGAAACCGATTGATATCTGCCCCTCTAAATAGGGTAAAGCTTCCTAGGTGATACTGTTGTAGATACGATGGATTATCTTGTAATGAATGCCCCAACACACCTCGAAGAGCCAATGTAGACTCCCCTACGGGAATAAAGTGACGCCAATCAACGTCCAAAGCGGTCCCATCCCCAAAAAAGGTCATCTTTTGTGAGAGATAGGATCCGTCAGTCGAATTAATTCGAGTATCTCGAGAATCATAGATCACACCAAGACTCGGCCCAGATGTTGTTTCATCCGAAAAGTATCGCTGATCATCATTATCAGAAACGCGCTCCTGACGGGATTTAAGCACCCACCGTACAACAGCCTTCCATTGATCCGTGAAGGAATAATACGCCCCCAAATACCCATCAAACAAATCCCTCGCTATAGAGGCTTGATCACTAACTTGTGTTGAATTTCCATTTCCAAAAAAAGGCTCGGACGTATTACTCCAAGTCACCTCACTATGAAACTCCCACTTAGGTGCAATCTCAATACCTTCTACAAAAGTCCAAGCGTCATAACCGGTAGTCTGACGCAACGCAGTCCACTGCCACGTCTTATCAGAGTCAAATTCTGATTCATAATAGAACAATCCATAAATAACCCCATCTGTATTACTAACCTTATAAACAGGAAACAAAAACTGATCTTTCGTAGAATCCGTTTCTGCATTTGCAGGCGTAAGCAACAGACTCATAGCCAAAGTAATACCTAGTATCGTTCTAAAAATTATATTTACGTTTTGTCGGTTTTTCATTTGGCTTTTCCCCTTCCTCATAATCCAATTCATAACTCGGCGAATCAATAATCGAAGCCTCTACATCAATAGCTCCCTCGTCTTCTACTAATGACCATCGTTCCATATATCGCTCCACAATATCCCCTTCATCCAAGAATCGTGTCATCTTAGAGAAACTCATTCCAGGGTACGCGAAATAGCTCCCGCCACTTGGCTCGATATTGGGTTTCATAACAAACAGATTATCCTTGGCACGTGTCATCGCCACATAGAGTAAGCGTCGCTCTTCCTCAATCTGAGTGATATCCCCAAGAGACCTGAACGAAGGCAAGTAGCCATCCACCATCGAAAGAATAAACACACTGTGCCATTCCAATCCTTTTGAAGAATGAATAGTCGACAGTATCAAATGCTCATCATTACCATCATCCGGCGCACTATCTTTCTGTGACCCATCCGGCGGCTCCAATGACAGTTCTGTGAGAAACGATTCAAGGTCATCATAACGATCCGCTATAAGTTTGAGCGAGTCTAAATCTTGCTGGCGTTTATGATAATCATCATGCTTAGTCTTAAGAATAGGGGCATAAAAATCCAATACTTGCTCCAACATGACCGAGACCTTTAGCTCCGACGCCGTTTGAATCAAACGAATCATGTCTGCCAAATCAAAATGAAATTTTTTCTTCTTAAATTGCAGTATCGGAAACTGATCAAATGATGTTAAGTGAGTTTGCACTAACTTATAAATAGTATCGGCCATCTTAGGACCAATCCCCTCTAATAAAAGTAACGCCCTCGTCCAACTCACACCGTCCGCCAAATTAAACATCAAGCGACAAATCGCCACCACATCTTTGATATGAGCCGTCTCTGTAAACTTAAACCCGCCATACTTCACATAAGGGATATCTGCCGCCTTAAGAGCCACTTCCATATCATTGGCATGCATACTGGATCGAAACAGAATGGCAATCTCATCTAGAGGAATGCCTTCTTCTCGGAGTTCCAGTACCTTTTGAACAATAAATCGAGACTGTTCATGCTCACTCATGGTTTCTATAAACACCGGTTTAGAATCCGATTTTCGGTTGGAGTAGAGCGTCTTCGTGTACCTTTCCTTAGCCTTACTAATCACCGCATTCGTCAGGTCCAAAATAGGCTGAACGCTACGATAATTCTCTTCAATATTAATAACCTTCGCGCCTGCAAACAATTGAGGAAACTCCATAATGTTCTTGAAGTTAGCACCCCGGAACGAATAAATACTTTGAGAGTCATCGCCCACAACCATGACGTTCTTATGAGAGTCACCCAACAAATGAACAATCTCGGATTGCACCAAGTTAGTATCTTGATACTCATCCACCATGATATAGCGATATCTAGTCTGAAGAATTTGCCTTACCTCATCATGTTCCATTAACAACTTCTTCAATTGAATTAAGAGATCATCATAATCCATAACCTGCATTGTCTTCTTCGTTTGAATATAGCTCATCTGTATTTGATCAATGATCTCAGCGAACTCCCAAAACTGAGGATATTCTCGCTCAAGTATCGTCGCTACTGGCCGACTCATATTAATCGACTTACTAATCACTTCTGCAATTGTCCGTTTCTTAGGGAATCGTTTCTCCTTAGCCAAGTCCCCAACAGCCTTGCGCGCCTTCCCTACTAAGTCATCCGCATCTGATCGATCCATAATAGTGAAGTTATTGGAGTATCCCAAATGCTGAGCAAACTCTCTAAGAATCTGGTTCGCAAAAGAGTGAAACGTTCCCCCCGCCACATTCTGACAGCGACTATCCAAAACCCCTGTTGCACGGCGCATCATTTCTTGAGATGCCTTACGCGTAAATGTGAGTAATAGTATTGAGGGTGGAGGAACCCCATCATGAACCAATCGCACCAATCGATAAACCAATGTCCGTGTCTTCCCCGACCCAGCACCCGCAATGACCAACAACGGCCCATTTGTATGCTTAACAACCTCTAACTGAGCCGCATTAAGGGACGTCTCGAACCCATCAGGCAGTGACTTAGTCGATGGGTCTGTTGGCTTAAGAATGTATTTTTTCATCCTCGTCACTAACTAACCAAGGTCGTATCGTCAGACTTCAACTCTTCGATGCGGTCGCGAATGACAGCAGCAACCTCAAACTCCAAATTCTTAGACGCTTCTTTCATTTGTTTTTCGAGAGAAGCCAAGAGCTTAGGCAATTGATCCGGCTCTACTTTCGTTTCACTATCCTTAGTAAGACGTTTGATGGCCTCGCGTTCATCAGACCGAATATCTCTGATCTTTTTAATGATGGTCTGAGGCTGAATATTATTAGCTTTGTTATGAGCCAGCTGAATCGCACGACGACGATTGGTCTCTCCCATCGCCCCTTTCATGGAGTCCGTCACCTTATCCGCGTACATAACAACCTTTCCATTGATATTCCGAGCCGCACGTCCCATCGTTTGGATAAGCGATCGCTCATTTCGAAGGAAGCCTTCTTTATCCGCATCCAGAATAACGACTAGCGACACTTCCGGTAGGTCGAGCCCCTCTCTTAATAGGTTAACCCCTACCAATACATCAAACTTACCCAATCGGAGGTCATGAAGAATATCCACACGTTCTAGTGTCACAATATCCGAATGAAGGTATCTGACCTTCACCCCTTTTTCTTCCAGAAAATCGGTCAAATCTTCTGACATGAGCTTGGTTAATGTCGTAATCAAGACACGTTCCCCTCGTTCTATCCGCTCATTTACCTGAATCAAAATATCATCGATTTGTCCCTTAGTAGGCTTAATCAGAATTTCTGGATCCACTAGGCCTGTTGGTCGGATAATTTGTTGAACAAGCCCTTGATCCGCGAGTTTGGACTCATCTTTCCCATCACGCTCAGCATCTTTTAATATCTTACTGATCTTAACTTGGGTCCCATCTGGATTTGGCGTAACATCCAATCCAATCTTTTCCATCTCATAAGGTCCAGGCGTTGCCGACACATAAATACACTGCGGCACTTTTTCCTCAAACTCAGAAAACTGTAATGGTCGATTATCCAGCGCACTTGGCAATCGGAATCCATGATCTACCAAAGCCCCTTTCCGCGCCTGGTCTCCTTTATACATCCCCTTAACTTGAGGAATTGAGACATGAGACTCATCAACCACTAATAAAAAGTCATCCGGAAAAAAGTCGATCAGGACACCCGGCGCTTCCCCAGCCGCTTTTCCTGATAAATGCCGTGAATAGTTTTCGATTCCTTTGCAGTAACCCAACTCGCGCATCATCTCCAAGTCATACTTAGTTCGTTTCTCAAGACGATCGGCTTCAACAACTTGTCCCGCATCCGTTAACTCTTTAACGCGCGTCTCACCTTCTTCACGAATGGCTTCAATTGCTTCGCCAATACCTTCTTGAACCACATAATGCGTAGCCGGATAGACATCAAACTCTTCATAAACTTTCAAAATCTCACCGGTAATCGGATGAATCGCCATAATCCGCTCGATCTCATCCCCAAAAAACTCCACGCGAACCAAATGCTCTTCCCAAGACGGAAAAACATCCACCACATCGCCACGAACACGATAACGTCCACGCTTAAACTCGATATCATTGCGCTCATACTGAACCTTCTCCAGCCCTTCAAGGAACTTGCGCCTTGATAAAGTCTGCCCACACTTAAGTTTTACAACACCTTGCTTATAGTCTTCCGGGGTCCCCAAACCATATATACAAGATACTGACGCCACGATAATGACATCTCTACGGGTTAACAATGAGCGCGTAGCCCGATGACGCAAACGCTCAATTTCATCATTTACTTGCGCTTCCTTCTCTATATATAGGTCACGCGAGGCGACATAAGCTTCTGGCTGATAGTAATCATAATAAGAGATAAAATATTCCACTGAATTGTTGGGGAAAAACTCCCGAAACTCAGCACACAGCTGTGCGGCCAATGTCTTGTTATGAGCCAGAATTAATGTTGGTCTATTCACGTTCGCAATGACATTCGCGACAGTAAACGTTTTTCCAGACCCTGTTACCCCCAATAATATCTGACTTTGATCACCTTCATTAAGACGATCGGTTAGTTGTTGAATGGCTTTGGGTTGATCCCCAGCTGGCTTAAAATCGGATACTAAATCAAACATTCCGACATTGTATCGTAGACCTTATTAAAGTTCTATTTCTTGGAAAACCTTGCATCAAAGTCGCCCCCCGATTAACATATGACTTTCATTTCCAAAAAATTTCCCAATAATATATTCAGCTAAAAAACTCACTAGTAATTTCGGAGGGAACCAGTAATGACATCCAAAAAAAATGACGACACACCCAAACACGATTCATTCGTATACGCGAATGAAAACGTAGCCGGCGGAATTGAATCTGCAAAAGGCGAAAAGGGACATGAATCCCCACATCATGATTCTTTTGTATATGGTGCCGACAACGTAATGCATCAAGAAGGAAAAATGCACCCATTCGGGTACAAAACTCTCAAAAAAACATTCCGTAAAATCTTAAGAAAACCAGCGGCATGGTTATTTATTATTGCAATGATAAGTTCACTTCATGTGGGAATCAATATAGCCCCTACATGGACAGTTGAGACCGTCACACTAGATATGCAAAAGAATGAAGCCGGCGAGTTATTTTACATCTATAAAGAAAAGCCAAAGATTCTTGAAAACATCATTCCAAAAGCCGAAGCCTTACTTAAAAAGGAAAAAATTAATGAGCTCGCTAAATATGGCATGCCCATTCCTGAAGAAGAGTTCGTTTACACAGAAACAACACTCGCAAACGGTGAAACAAGTCGTTCATACTACCAACTAAAATCTGCACGCCATTGGAGCCTCTGGTCATTACTCCCTGCGTTCACAGCCATCCTATTATGTTGGCTAACTCGTGAACCTGTCTCATCACTATTTGGAGGAATCGTTGTTGGGGCATTTATGTTAGGCAAATACGACATCGTTGATGCTGTATTACTCGAAAATATGATGACCAAAAACGCAGCAAGTGTTCTCATTTTATACCTCTGGCTATTAGGAGGATTAATGGGGATTTGGGCACGGACAGGTGCGGCCCAAGCATTTGCCGACTTGATGACCGAACATTTCGTAAAGGGCCCACGCTCAGCTAAGCTTGTCGCGTGGATGCTTGGAATTATCTTCTTCCAAGGCGGCACAATGAGTACCGTTCTTGTAGGAACCACTGTCAAACCGATTGCCGACAAAGAAAACATTAGTCATGAAGAACTCTCTTATATCGTAGATTCCACGGCATCACCTATCGCGTGTCTAATCGCATTTAATGCATGGCCTGGATACATCCAATCCTTCCTCTATGTCGCAGGAATAGGATTCTTAGCCACTGAAGCTGATCGTTTAAAATTCTTTTTCATGAGTGTTCCACTTAGCTTCTATGCCATCTTTGCCGTAACTGGAACCTTCTTACTCTGTATCGATAAAGCCCCTTTCTTAAGCAAAAAAATGAAAGACGCTATCAAACGATCTAGAGAAACAGGCCAATTGGATGCACCTGGGTCATTACCTCTAAGTGCCAAAGAACTTCAATCCAGTGATGTGCCTAGCCACTACACGCCTCACATCATTGATTTTTTCTTACCACTTATTCTTCTTATTGGAATTACTGTAGGAACGTTTATTTCTACAGGGTCACCGCAAGTACGTTGGGGATTTGGAGCGGCTGTTATGTCGGCCGCACTCTTAGCTCTTTTCCGTGGGATGAGTCTGACAGAATTAGTTGAAGGAATTGGCGAAGGACTAAAAGGGGTCGTATTAGGATCCGTTATCTTGATGCTCGCGATTACGATTGGAATGATTAGTAAGTCCACTGGTGGTGGAACTTATCTAGTAGAACTACTCGGAACAGCTATTCCATTCTGGTCACTACCCGCTATCTTAATGTGCCTTACGGTAATCATTGCATTCTCAACAGGTACTAGCTGGGGAACATATGCCGTAGCATTTCCTCTTGCAATGCCTCTAGCTTGGGCCGTCGCTCAAGCCAACGGATTAGCACACCCTGAGTTCTATATGATGGTTTGCTTTGCAACTGTACTTAATGGAAGTGTGATGGGTGATCAGTGCTCTCCTATCTCAGACACAACTATTTTAAGTTCAATGTGTACCGGCTGTGACCTCATGGACCATGTTAAGACTCAAATGGTTCCTGCTGGCTATGACGCTGTGTTAGCGATTACATGTTGGACAGCTGCAGTAGTATTATTTGCATAACGCCTTTTAACTAGGTTACACTGGCAACATCTCGGAGAAACGTCACCAACTATTTCCGAGGTGTTGAACAAATGTACAAAACTATTGCTGGAGTAAACGATACTCCCCGACTAACTATTGATGAAGGGTTAAAAATTCACGCTATTAAATTAGCATTTGAAATTGCCAAAGCCCCTGCCAATTACACCTTTGCTTCGCCTCAGGATATAACGAAAGCATTTCAAATTAGAGCCAACACGTATGAAGGCCCTATTTTCCCAGAACCCACTTCTACAACACGCCTTATAAATACGTTTCGATCCACCTTACGACAAGATGCGCTTCAGCTTTTAACACAAGAGACCAAGAAATCGGTAAACGACACACCTCCTGACAACACCGAATTCATAGCCAATTTCTTCGCCACTACATCTCTACTTGCCAACATGGTTATGAATCAAGAAGACCACTCCCTTAAAAGTGCTCCCGACGACGACCCCATTATTCGACAAATCCTATCTGAATGGAAACCAGATATAGAAACATCAACCCTCAGCCAAAACAACAAAGCCACCGCTTTCATTATTGGCGCGAACTTATTAAGAATGATGCTTGTCCTTAAAATAGCCCATGGAAATATCTCAACATTTGATATCCCACCCAAGGATTGGGAATTCACGCCACAATACAAGTCAACCGTAAGTCACCCCGTACGCCCCCCGCAATTACCTGTATTCGCGCACTAACCTCTAGCGGCAATCATCAATCGACGTCCCATACCAAAGGCTTTGGGACTAATCTTAAGTATCGGTGGCGATTGTCGACGTTTATACTCTGTAACCTGAATTGTACGTACGACCCACTCCACAACTGAGGACTCATACCCTTTAGCCACAATCTCATCACTACCCAAATGATCCTCTAGATAATGCTTCAGTATGCCATCCAGAACATCGTAGTCCGGCAAACTATCTTCATCTTTTTGATCCGGACGTAATTCCGCAGAAGGCGGCTTATCTATCGAAGACTGTGGAATCAACGCTTCATTCCGATTGATCCAATTAGCCAACTCATAAACATCCCCTTTGTAGACATCCCCCAATACCGATAACGCCCCACACATATCGCCGTATAAGGTACAGTACCCCACGGACAGCTCACTCTTATTGCCGGTAGTAAGTAACAATGAGCCCCGTTTATTCGAAATCGCCATCAGAATAGTCCCTCTGATTCGGGCCTGTACGTTCTCTTCTGTAACATCCGGGGCCATCCCAGGAAACAATTGTGCGAACACGGGGTCATATTCAGCCATGAGGCCCGTGATTGTCACTTCTTGATAAGAGATCCCCAATTGATCCGCCAAAGCCTTAGCATCTGTCACACTGCCCTCTGAACTGTACTTCGACGGCATTGCAACGCCACTAACATTGTCAGGGCCTAAGGCTTGAACAGCCAACGCCGCCGTCACCGCAGAGTCGATTCCACCCGATAATCCTAGAACGACTTTTTGAAACCCCGACTTAGTTACATAATCTCGGATTCCAAGAGATAAGGCATTCGCGATATCTTGGATTCGATTAATTTGCTCTATGCCAGGTCTATCAGAGTCCGCGCTGGATCTTATATCAATTGTCTCAACAGACGCCTCAAAAGCCTCACTCTGATGAACAACTTCCCCTGCCGCATCCAAAACTAAGCTACGCCCATCAAAAATCAATTCATCATTTGCACCAACCTGATTCACCATAACCACCGGATAAGCCAATCGTTTGGCCAGATCAGTAAACACCTTCTTACGAAACCCCGGTTTAGTCGCATCATAAGGAGAGGCCGATAAGTTAATCAACCCATCCAATGTAATCTGAGAAAACTCTGCTACTGGGTCTCTAGAATAATCACTACCACGATTTCCCCAAGCATCCTCACAAATTTGAATACCCCAAGTTTTTCCATCCATCTCAATCGTCGTTACAGACTCACCTGGAACGAAGTATCGGGCCTCATCAAACACATCATAGTGTGGCAGCAAGATCTTTTTTGCGACTGATTGAATGCCCCCATCTCGAACAACTATTGCAGCATTATATAAACGGTCATTCTCCAAGTAAGGGGACCCTACAATCCCTGTCACCAGTGGATACTCTTTTGAAAAGGTAACAATCTCATCAACCCCATCCATCACTTGCGTTACAAATGACGGCCGATTCAATAAGTCTCTAGGCGGGTAGCCTGTCAAAACCAATTCAGGAAATACCACTAACGAAGAATTATCCGTAGCGGCTTGATCAAATCCAGACCGAATCAAGTTAATCGTCCCAGAAATGTCACCAATAATCGGATTTATCTGACTTAAAGTTATCTTCATAGCCTCATAGTATATCCGGTCCAATAAAAACCGTCTCTCCCCCCTTTTCTCACGCCCCTAGTATCTGTTATAATTCTGACTCAAATATGAACCGCTTAAGATACACACTTTCTATCTACTTTGATGCGAATAAGCGAATGGTCCCGGCTCTAACATGCACTTGGCATGGTGCACCGGTTAATTTGACAAGATCAGCCTTTCTTCTGTTTTTATACAAACATGAGGAAGACCTGAACACCAAAGACCAAGCCTTCTCGTATCGATTAGCCAAATACGTCCGAACTGCCCAAATAGGCAAGAAGGTTGTAAATGCCATCCCTGGGGATGATGACTTGGCATGGCTATTCGAAAACGCCTACGCCGATAACATTCGACTCTATTGGGATGCCAAACCAAAACCCCAACTAATCGAATGGAATAGCACTCTCCCTACTCAAGTCAGCTTACGACGCGAAAAAAAGCATCTCATAGCAGAAATTTTAAATCATAAGGACTGGCAAACTAACCCACTATCTTGGATGGTTCTAAAAAAAGGCAAATTCGTCTTCTGTTTTAGCCACGGAAAGGTCCTAGTTAATCCATCCAAAGCCTTTATGAGCTTCATGGATCGATTCAACAAAGGGTCCAAGCTCAGCTTTTCGGAAGCTCACTCCGTGCCATTTATTACACAGGTCTACAAAAAAAACCCATCCGTACTAAATTGGCTTATCGAAACAGACCTCAACACATTCTTACCTACTGAAGAACCCCCTAAACCCAAACTTATGCTGTTATACGAAGGGAATACGTTAATCCCCAAACTTTATTACATTTATGGAAATGAAGAAATCGAACCGCATACCGAAGAACGAACAATCAAAGACAAGCAAACTGGTCGTCTTCATCAACGTCTCTCAGAAATGGAAGAAATCTATCAAAACGATTTAATGGAATTGTTTCATGACAACAACCTCCCTTTTCTGCTCCAAAGCCCAGGTGACATTGCCAAGTTCTTAGATCAAATTGTGCCACTTCTCAAAAACCGAGATTGGAAAATCGAATCGCATGTCTCTGAAGACTTTACCGTCCTCCCAGACGAGCTCGACTTAGACTTCAACATATCCAGCTCTAACCAAAACTGGTTTGAATTTGACCAAGGACTTAGCCTCGAAGGGCAAGCAATGTCTTATCCAGAACTGGCGCGACTTTTGGTAGAGAACCAAGGATATGTCAAAACAGACAAAGGATTCCTCAAGGTCACTGACTCCTCTCAAAAAGCCTTAGAAATGCTAGGAAGCGCGGGTGCATTCAGACCTGGAAGCAAGTTCAGCAAACTGGATCTGATGCCCATTATTCAAGAGTTATCCGTAAACGGGTCAGACAAAGAAAGTGAAACACTAATCCATGACTTCCAAGATATTCATAAAGGAACCCCTGATCTAGATGAGAACTTCACTTCGAAACTCAGAGACTATCAGTTCTATGGCGTAAACTGGATGGACTTCTTATATAAGAATCAGTTTGGCGGAATATTAGCGGATGATATGGGATTGGGAAAAACGGTTCAATCACTCGCATTAACCAGTATTCATGACAACAAGCTACCAACGCTTATCATTGGTCCGACTAATGTCCTTTATAACTGGCAAAAAGAGATTAATTTCTGGACTCCAGGCAAAACATCCATGATCTATGCTGGTGGAAACCGCCACAAACTATTAAAAGATCTACCCAAAACAGATTTCATCATTACAACATACGGGGTACTCAAAAACGATATTGAACTCCTAAACGCGATCCCCTTCAACTGCATTATTGTTGATGAAGCCCAACATATCAAAAATCCAAAAACCCAGGTATCAAAGGCAATCAAACAGCTCCAAGGCAAATTTAAGCTCGCCTTATCTGGAACGCCAATTGAAAACTACCTTCAAGACATATGGAATATTATGGACTTCGTACTCCCTAACTTCTTAGGTACGCTAAAAGAGTTTGAGGTCTTATCTAAGGATGACGGGGGCCGTAAACGAATCAAAGACAAAGTCAGGCCATTTATTCTACGTCGTGAAAAACGTGAGGTATTAGACTCGCTTCCAGAGAAGACTGAAATGATTCTCAAGTGTCCTATGGGAACCAAGCAAATGGAGCTCTACAAAAGTGTATTGGCTGCGGCGAAACAAGGCATCCAAAGTATGGATGGCAAAAGAGATCGACTTCATGTTCTCACAGCACTACTCAAGCTTCGTCAGGTCTGTCTGCATCCTGGAATTGTTAAAGAGTTCCAAAACCCCAATTTAGAATCCGCTAAATTCGAGTTGGTCAAAGATAAAATCATGCAGTTAAGCCAAGAGAATCATAAAGTGGTCATCTTCAGTCAGTTCACTGAGATGCTCGACATCCTTGAAAATTGGATTAATGAGAAAAAGATCTACTCCGAGAGAATTGATGGAACTGTCTCTGCTTCCAAACGGCAGGAACGAATTGATCGGTTCCAAGAAACCGACAAAGCAGGGGTATTTATGTTATCTCTTAAGGCAGGTGGCGTAGGAATTAACCTTACGGCAGCCAGTTACGTCATCCATATGGATCCTTGGTGGAACCCAGCTATCGAATCGCAAGCCACCGATCGAGTACATCGTATGGGCCAAAAGAATAAGGTTATGGTCTACAAGCTCATTACGGAAGGCACAATCGAAGAAAAAATTCAGACCCTTCAAGAACAAAAGAAGCAACTCATCGCAGAGATCATCGACATCGACTCTGCCGAAGGCAAGTCCCTCGACTTCTCTGACATCAAAGAACTACTGTCTGTTTAATATATCTACTTAAGTTCCACCAACATAAGGCATCGTAGATTCAGGTCGACTCAACCTTGGATTTTCCCATTTATAGGCATTACTATAAAATCGATTGGGGGAGTTCGTAACATACCAGCTTCGATCTGACGTCTCATCCAAATAGATCTGATTGGGGTTCAACGATTCCAACCCTCTTTCATTCCCATATCCTGTGT
Organism: bacterium; assembly: GCA_018700055.1. Lineage (GTDB taxonomy): Bacteria > Margulisbacteria > Marinamargulisbacteria > UBA817 > JABISL01 > JABISL01. Next base: position 12,943 of record JABISL010000049.1, read on the forward strand.
CGACAAGAAACTTATCCAATCCTGCAAAGTCATAGGCCCTAAAGTCGCCAACTCTAGAAAAAATACTATAGTCTTTAACCGTCTTAATTCCGTTAGCTAACTCATTTGTAGTATCAAAGTCACCGACATGACGTGTCCAGCCGTCAATTAATCTCATTCCAGACGCCAATTGCAATTCATTGTGACCGGTTGACTCATTAAGTCTTCTTTCAAATCTACCTACTTCAACAGTTCCATTTGGTTGCGTTCTGAATCCAAATTCAGCGGTACATCTTAAGGTTGATGTATCCATAAACAACTTACTTGATGGCACCTCTTTTTTCTGAGTGTCACCATTAAGGCGATTTTCCTTATCAAGTGACGTATTTTTAGACGGCATCGGCGGAAATTCTTTATTGTAAGTTGCTGACGTTTGGGAAAAACTTGTGTTACTAATCATTTGTATTACTCCTAAAAATGTCTTTTCTGACAAGGTCTTAAAAATATCGTAATGAGCACCCCCATAATTTCATTTCATTTAATTCGTCATCATTCCCGTACACGCTTCTATCTAATATAATATCTCCATGATATTCAAATACCTGTCCATCACCCTTATTACCATTACTACACTCACATCTACTCTATCTGCAACCCCAATTCAAGGATCCCTATCTAGATTTCACCCCGTTACGTCTCAATACGGGATGGTTGCATCCCAAGAAGCTATAGCCTCACAGGAAGGCCTGAAAGTCTTGCAAGAAGGTGGAAATGCAATAGATGCAGCAGTCACAGTGGGGTTTGTATTGGCAGTGACATTGCCAAGAGCAGGCAATCTCGGTGGCGGCGGATTCATGCTGGTTCATATTGCTAGCGAGAACAAAACGATCGCACTAGACTATCGAGAGGTCGCCCCACTACAATCCCAAAGAAACATGTATCTCTCAGAGACGAGAGAGTTTGATCCCTATCAATCCCGATTTACTTATAAGGCAGCTGGCGTCCCTGGAACGGTTGCTGGATTATTCATGGCCTTGGATAAATACGGCACCATATCTCACAAACGTGCCCTTGCCCCTGCTCTAAGCTTAGCCAAAAAGGGAATCACTGTTACCCCTTCTCTCCACAAATCCTTGGTACGTGCTAAAAAGCACCTTGGAAATGATACTGCTTCTAAAAAAGTCTTCTATCCCGAGGGAGCTATTCCTAAAGTAGGTAGCCTACTCAAACAAACCGACTTGGCATGGTCACTCCAAGAACTAATTACCCACAAAGATCACGCCTTTTATCGAGGATCAATCGGCAAAAAACTAATCGCTGCAATGGAATCCAATAAAGGAATCATGGAACAACGAGACCTCAACCTATACAAACCCAAACTCAGAGCCCCCATAAAAGGCGTCTATCGAGGACACACCATACTCAGCATGCCTAGCCCCAGTTCAGGCGGAACACTCCTGGTTCAAATGTTAAATATACTCACCCCCTACCCAATTCAAGACTGGGGACATAACTCTTCTAAGACGATGCATGTGATGGCAGAGACCATGAAAATAGCCTATGCAGATCGAGCTCAGTATCTAGGCGATCCTGATTACAGCAACATTCCTGAAAAAGGACTCACTAGTCATGCCTATGCAAGTGTCCGACGCAAACTTATTAACCCAAGAAAAACGACCCCAAGCAAAACAATCCAACATGGTCTACCATATCCCTATGAAAGCAATGAAACCACCCACTTCAGCATCGTTGATCAATGGGGAAATGCCGTATCGAACACTTATACACTTAACTTCAGCTATGGATCCGGAAAGATGATTCCAGGAACTGGAATACTTCTCAATAATGAAATGGATGATTTTAGTGCTAAACCAGGAGAGCCCAACGCCTATGGTCTCATTGGCGGACGCGTAAATGAAATCGCCCCTCGCAAACGAATGCTCTCTTCAATGACACCAACCATCGTAATGAAGAACGATGAGGTCTTCTTGGTCACCGGAACTCCCGGAGGCAGTCGTATTATCACTACCACGCTCCAAATCATCATGAACATCATTGATCACAAGATGAACGTCGCAGAAGCCACTGCATCCCCCCGATTCCATCACCAATGGTTGCCTGATGAACTCCGTATCGAATCTGGGTTCAATCCTGACACTCTGGAATTATTAAAACAGAAGGGACACTCCCCCGTCCTCAAGCAGGCAATGGGAAGCACTCAAAGTATCATACGTCGACTGAACCCCACGTCCAAAACGGGGGTTACATTAAGCGGCGCCTCCGATCCACGTAAATCCGGGTCCCTTACGATCGGGCACTAAATACACTCCTAGTCGCATCCCCCCTTTTTTATGATGTTGAGCCTGTCGTCCCCACTCAGACTCAACACCTAGATTATTCATCCATGACGGAGTAAAATCAATAGCACTTTAGACCTATTTTCAAGAAAGACAACTAGCCCAAATGAGCCACATAGCCACAAATCAACGAAATGCAATGATTACTGCCTTAATCGCATGTATCATCAATGTCATTTCGGTGGGACTCATTCTTAACTGCCTCTACTATGGATTAATCCTAATTCACCGGGGAACCCCCCCAATTAATTCATATCACTTTTTCGAATCACTCGCTCATGTCCTCGGCCCCATTATCTGTATGATCATGGGAGGCATTGTCACCTACAGAGAGTTTCGAAAACATCCCAAAATGCCACCCACTCATGGGATATCCATTTGGATTTGGATCACGGTTTATGTTCACATCGCGCATGCATATCTAAGTCCACCTTCTCAGTTTTCATATTTAGCAAGAACAGTCATTTTTATTGGTATCGGCCTATCTGTGGCGCTTAGCATTTACTTAGCCCAAAGAAAAAACAAATGCCGTCCCTTCGGACTCAGCCAACGAGAATTGGAAATCGCCAAGCACGTAAAAGAAGGGCTCAGCAACAAGGTAATCGCCGACACACTCTTCATTAGTGAATACACCGTCAAAAACCACCTCAAAAACATCTTCCAAAAAACCGGCGCCTCCAACCGTACGGAATTATCTCAGCAAATCTAAAAAAAAGTCACTCCACTTCTCTGCGTTTCCGGATCTCTATCAAATACAACTAGAAGTTACCACCCATACCGATTGATACATACGACCCAGTAAAATCTAACGAAGTCTCTTCATCGGCAACACCGGCCCGTTCCAAATCTTCAATTTTGGATCCAAAATATCCGGCCTTACTACCCACATACCAAGTCGGGGTTAGTCGATAACGCATATCTATTCCAACCATTATGGCTGGGGTCATTGCCTTAAATCGACTTACCGAAGATCCAGTAAACTGTTCATTCGTTATTGTCTTATCGTATCCCCCATGAAGTACGCCTACACCAAGATCTATATCCATGATCCAACGATCTGTGATCACTGCCTTATACTTGACTGCCGCCATCTGAAACGATCCCCACACATCATAGTGATGATAATCATCCCCCACTTTCTCAGCAGATCCACCGCCCATGCCACCAAATAATCCACCAAGCGCCCAACGATCATCCAACGAAATCATAAATCCACCTGCACCACCATAAAGAACGTTGATATTTCCTGCCTGGGAGGAATTATCCGCATTTACGCCCGATACATTGGGGAAAAATGCAAAAAATCCGCCACCACCGCCCCAGCTCCAACCTTTTACATAACCGGTATCAATTGCACTCGCCTCACCCGTTTGCTTCCAAGATTGAATCACTTCATTAAATTCATCTATTGATAATGATTTGAGATGATCAATCGTTTCCTGTTTTGTCCCCGCCAACACCACTGTGCTCATCAAAACACTCAGTCCAATAATTGTCCCCATCATGAATCGTCTTACTGTTTTTTTTCTCATATCCAACTCCTAAATATATTATTGCCAACACCTAGATTATTCATTGGGGAAGGAGTAAAATCAATAGTACTTTAGACCCATTTTTCAGAAAATTCACTAGTCCTTATGACCCAATTACCCACAAACCAACGCAGCGCCATGATCACAGCTTTTATTGTCTGTGTTCTGAATGTCTTATTAGTAGGCTTAATTTTAAACTGTCTATATTTCGGACTAGCGTTCATCCACAGAGGCGCACCACCAGTAGAGACACTCTTCTTTTATAAAACCTTTCCCCATGTTCTAGGTCCAATCATTTGCATTCTTCTTAGTGGATTCTTCTCCTACAGAGACTTTCGAAAACATCCCTCTAGACCAAACATTCATGGTGTATCCATATGGGTTTGGGTCACAATCTATGTTCACATGGCATATACATACTTAGGCCAAGCTGCCAGGTTCACGACACTCGCATGGCTGGCAACAGCGATTGGGCTAGGAGGATCCATCGCAATGGGAATCCACTTAGCCCAAAGGAAAAACAAACGCCGTCCCTTCGGACTCAGCCAACGCGAACTGGAAATCGCCAAGCACGTAAAAGAAGGGCTAAGTAACAAGGCCATCGCCGACACGCTATTCATTAGCCAATCCACCGTCAAAAACCACCTCAAAAACATCTTCCAGAAAACCGGCGCCACCAACCGCACCGAATTATCACGACAAATTTAAACTAGCCTAAAAATATAGAATAAAAAATTAGGAGCCCCTCCCCGCTACCTTTTCTTACCCTGCCTTTAAATTTTTCAGAGATCAAGGCAGCTTTTGACCTTTTACCCGCAGGGCTATTACTATAGCTCGAGGACGAAAAGGTCAGAAGTAACGCAGATATCTGGAAAATTTATGGCAGTATTATTTTGATGCGCTAAATAAGACCTGTTGGACACCCGCTTGTTCTTTAACTGCAGCTATGAACTGTCTAAACAACGGATGGCTTTTTGCCGGTCTCGATTTAAACTCAGGATGATACTGACATGCCACATACCACTTGCGATCAGAGAGCTCCATTACTTCAACAAGCGATTTGTCAGGAGATAATCCTGAGAACACAACACCAGCAGACTCAAAATCTTCTCTGTAACTGTTATTAAACTCTAACCGATGTCGATGTCTCTCTTCCACTTGGCTTTCGCCATAGGCTTCATATAAACGACTATTCGGCTCAATATCACAAGGGTAAGACCCAAGTCTCATCGTGCCACCTTTTTCTTTGATATTATCTTGCCCATCCATAAAGTGAATGACTGGATAAGCAGAATCTGGTGCAAACTCCGCACTATTAGCACCGGACATGTTGAGAACATTACGAGCAAACTCAATCGCTGCAATATGCATTCCCAAACATAAACCCAAATATGGAATATCTTTTTCTCTAGCAAACTCAGCTGCTAAAATCTTACCTTCAATTCCACGTTCGCCAAATCCACCTGGAATAAGTATTCCAGATACACCTGACAAATATTTTTCTGCGCCTTGTGTCTCAAGGTCTTGAGCATTCACCCAAACGACATCTAGATGACACAAATTATCTGCCGCCGCATGCTTGAGCGACTCAACAACACTAAGGTAACAGTCTGATAGTTCAACATATTTACCAACAATAGCGACCTTAACACTAGCCAATGTTGGGTCATGTAATATGCGAACAAACTCTTTCCAACGGGTTAGTTCTTTGGCTTTCTTTTCTAGGCCCAATCGACGACAAACCACATCATCAAGTTTCTCGTTTTCAAGAACCAAAGGCACATCATAAATGCTCTCAACATCCATCGCAGACACAACAGAGTCACGATCAACATCACAGAACAAACTAATTTTTTCTTTAATTTCAGTAGAAATCGCCATTGGAGACCGACAAATAATCACGTCTGGTTGAATACCAATAGAGCGTAATTCCTTAACACTATGCTGAGTCGGCTTTGTCTTAAACTCACCACTAGTCGTTAAGTACGGAACCAACGTCAAATGAATATGCATCGCGTCTAATTTGTTTTTAAACTCAAACTGACGAATGGCTTCAAGAAACGGAAGACTCTCAATATCGCCAACTGTCCCACCAACTTCCGTGATAATCACATCATAGTGCTGCTTCTCTAATGGGGCACGAAAACGACCTTTAATTTCATTCGTTACGTGAGGAATAATCTGAACGGTATTACCTAGGTAGTCACCACGACGTTCCTTGGCTAATACTTCAGAGAAAACCATTCCCGAAGTAACATTATTAACACGAGTGAGGTTCTCATCAATGAATCGCTCATAATGGCCCAAATCCAAATCGGTCTCACACCCATCTTCTGTTACAAATACCTCACCATGTTGGTAAGGACTCATTGTCCCAGGATCAAGGTTAAGGTACGGATCAAACTTTTGCATACAAACGGAATACCCCTGGGATTTAAGAAGAACCCCAAGAGACGCTGCCGCAATCCCTTTTCCAAGAGAAGAGACTACGCCACCTGTTACAAAAATAAACTTAGTTTGTTTGGAATTGGATTGAGCTGTCATATCTATCTAGTTACCGCAGCGGTTGATATCACGATTCATACGAGCAATGTTATCTACAGATATTTCCTTAGGACATGCTGCCTCACACTGATAAGCGTTTGAACAGTTTCCAAATCCTTCAGAGTCCATCTGCCACACCATATTCTGAACACGTTGCTTGCGCTCTGGTTGGCCTTGAGGAAGTAATCCCATGTGACTTACCTTCGCACCTACAAACAATGACGCAGATGCGTTAGGACATGCTGCTACACAAGCACCGCATCCCACACAAGCCGCTGCATCCATAGCCAAGTCAGAAGCCTTCTTCTGAACAGGAGTCGCATGCGCATCAGGAGCGTTCCCAGTCTTAACTGAAATATACCCACCTTTTGCAATAATACGATCCATAGATCTACGATCCACTGCCAAATCCTTAATCACAGGGAATGCCTTAGCACGGAAAGGTTCAATCACAATAGTCTCGCCATTTTTGAATGATCTCATATGAACCTGACACAATGTCACAGCCTTATCTGGACCATGTGCATAGCCATTTACCATCGCACCACAAGTACCACAAATACCTTCACGACAATCATGATCAAATGCGATCGGCGATTTACCTGCAAGAATTAGGTCTTCGTTCACTACGTCTAACATTTCAAGAAAAGACATATTCACGTTTACATCTTTGGCATCATACGTCTCAAAGTGACCTTTGGACTCTGCATTCTTTTGACGCCAAACTTTGAGCGTGACGTTAATTATTTTATCTTTAGCCATTATTTGTAGTTCCTTTCAGATGGGGGTACATCAACAAATTCCAATGCTTCTTTATGAAGAATCGGGGCAGAATCTACCCCTGTAAACTCCCAAGCACTTACATGAGAGAAGTTCTCATCATCACGTTTGGCTTCGCCTTCTTCGGTTTGATGTTCTTCACGGAAATGTCCGCCACAAGACTCTTCACGTTCTAGGGCATCTTTTACCATCACTTCGGCAAACTCCATAAAGTCAGCCACACGTCCGGCTTTTTCTAGAGACTGATTATAGTCTTCATTATCGCCAGCAACCTTCACATTTGACCAAAACTCTTTACGTAACTCAGGAATGCGTTTCAATGCAAACTCTAGCCCTTCTTTGTTACGAGCCATACCACATTTATCCCACATCAGATTTCCCAACTCACGATGAAAGTCATCAACTGTACGTGTTCCGTTCACAGCCAATAGTTTGTTGATTCGAGCTAATGCTTCGTCTTCTGTTTTCTTAAACTCAGGATGATCCGTACTAACGTCATCCAAAGCACCTGGTGTTCCAGCAAAGTAATGCCCAATCGTGTTCGGGATAACAAAGTATCCGTCAGACAATCCCTGCATCAATGCACTTGCACCCAATCGATTGGATCCGTGATCAGAGAAGTTTGCTTCTCCCAACACATGCAATCCAGGAAGATTACTCATCAAGTTATAATCCACCCATAGGCCACCCATGGTGTAATGAACCGCTGGATAAATAACCATTGGTTCTTTATAGGGATCAGAATCTGTAATCTGGAAGTACATATCGAACAAGTTACCGTAACGAGCCTTAATAGCATCCTTACCCAAACGTTCAATAGCTTCTTTAAAATCAAGGTAAACCGCTAAGCCAGTCTCAGTAACACCTTTACCCTCATCCGATTGCTCTTTGGCATTACGAGACGCCATATCACGAGGTACCAAGTTCCCAAAACTAGGATACTTACGCTCTAGATAATAATCACGGTCTTCCTCTGGAATCGCACTCGGACGACGTTTGTCACCTTTTTTCTTAGGCACCCATACACGACCATCGTTACGTAAACTCTCACTCATAAGTGTTAGCTTCGACTGAAAATCCCCTTTAACAGGAATACATGTTGGATGAATCTGAGTGTAACAAGGGTTAGCAAAGTACGCTCCCTTCTTATGAGCACGCCATGCCGCCGTAACGTTACAAGCCTTAGCGTTAGTTGATAGATAAAAAACGTTACCGTATCCACCTGTTGCTAATACAACCGCGTGTGCAGAATGAGATTCAATTTTACCTGTTCGTAGGTTACGAACAACAATGCCACGTGCCTTGCCATCAATAACAACAATGTCCAACATTTCACGGTGTGTAAATAATGTAACGCCGCCTTTATCTACTTCTTTCATCAACGCACCATAAGCACCGATTAAAAGCTGCTGTCCTGTTTGTCCTCTAGCGTAGAATGTTCGAGAAACTTGAGCCCCACCGAATGAACGGTTCGCCAAATACCCACCATATTCACGTGCAAAAGGAACCCCTTGAGCCACACATTGATCAATAATTTTTACTGAGTTTTCCGCCAAACGATGGACGTTAGACTCTCTTGCTCTGAAATCGCCACCTTTTACAGTGTCATAAAACAAACGGTGCACACTATCACCATCATTTGGATAGTTCTTAGCGGCATTAATCCCACCTTGAGCTGCAATACTATGCGCACGACGAGGGCTTTCATGAATACAAAAAGATTTAACGTTATAGCCCAACTCCGCCAAGCTAGCAGCTGCAGATGCCCCAGCCAATCCGGTTCCGACTACAATCACATCTACTTTACGTTTGTTGGCGGGATTCACCAATTTCATATCAAATTTATGAGATTCCCATTTTTCATTAACTGGTCCAGAAGGTTCTTTGGAATGTAAAGACATCTACACTAACTCCTATCGAAAGGTTGCTACGACATATAACGGAATAGAACTGTAAGCCAAGGCCACGCCCAAGCCAAACACAAGGCTGGCAAGCATTAGCTTCGGACGACTTTTTTCACTACTTAATCCAAATGTTTGAACAACACTTTGGAACGCATGACTTAAATGAAACCCAATAGAGAACATCGCGATGATATACGCGGCAGCATGAAGTGGATTACGTAATGTAGTAATCACCAATCCATACAATCCATAATCAACACCATTAATAATCGTTGTCTTATCCGCAAAGGTAAAATCCAACAAATGAATAATGATATACGCCAAGATAACAAATCCCGTATAAGGCATTAGCTTAACAGCAAGAGACCGCTCATTACGATGATCTTGAACCACTGCATAACGGTCTTTTCTTGCTTGACGGTTCTCTTTAACAATCAAAACAGTAAAGATGATATGTAATAGAACCGCGCCGATTAAGCCTAAACGTAACACCCATAAGATAGGGCCAAGGCTATGAAGAAAGTCAGCATACGCGTTATACGCTTCAGGGCCTTTGAATAGTAATAAGTTACCGGATAGATGGGCTAATAAAAACCCAACCATCGCTAAGCCACTAACGGCTACAATTTGTTTTTTACGAATTGAAGACAATTTCACAGGGATGCTCCTAAACTAGGGTTAATACTTTTTCACTAAGCTCACGAACTTGGTCCGCAGAAGAATGTAACGCTTTTTTACTAGCGTCGCTCAAATCAATCTCAATTACACGGCTTATGCCATCTTTACCCAATGCAGCAGGAACACCACAGTACACATCTGATAAGCCATACTCACCTTGAAGGTAAGCACATACAGGAAGAATACGGTCTGAATCCAATAGAATCGCTTCTACCATCGCAACAGCAGAGGCTGACGGGGCATAATACGCACTGCCAGTCTTAAGGTGCTTAACGATTTCTGCGCCACCATGTTGCGTACGAGTATTGATTTCTTCGATTTTATCAGCTGGTAATAGTTGATTAATAGACACACCATTTACAGTTGAATACTCAGGAACTGGAACCATTGTATCGCCGTGTCCACCCAATACCATTGCGCGAACGTCTTTGATAGAACAGTTCAATGCTTCTGATATAAACATCGCATAACGTGACGAATCCAAAACACCAGCCATTCCGACTACGCGTTTGTGATCCAATCCAGATTCTTTCCATGATAAAAAAGTCATAACATCTAATGGGTTAGAAACAACAACGATGATTGCATTTGGAGAATTAGCAACGACTTGCTTAGTAACACTACCAACAATCTTAGCGTTGGTTGAAAGTAAGTCATCACGACTCATTCCAGGCTTACGAGCAATCCCGGCAGTAATAACAACGACATCAGATCCAGCTGTGTCTGCATAATCATTCGTTCCGATAATCTCAGTATCGAATCCTTCTGTTGAAGCTGACTGCATCATATCTAAGGCTTTTCCTTGAGGAAGACCTTCTACAATATCAATCAATACGACGTCTGCTAATTGTTTTTCTACTATACGTTGTGCTGCTGTTGCGCCTACATTTCCTGCGCCTACAACGGTTACCTTGTTTTTCGCCATGGTTAATTTGCTCCTTTAAGCTTAAATGTTGAGCCCCCATAGTACCATGTCAGTCAATACTAAAAAACCTTCTAAACGGCGTTATATCCAGCGGCGTCCCAGGCGGTGATTCCACCAATGACATTTTTAACAGATTTGAAGCCCTGATCCAATAGATAATGGGTTGCTTGAGCACTACGCCCACCCAACTTACAATGAATCACATACGCTTTGGATTTATCGAGTGTCACCGCTAACTCCGCAAACCGACTTAATGGAAGTAATGTGGCCTGTTTAATATTAGTTACTGCGTATTCATCTTCTTCACGCACATCAATCAAACTAATATCTGCCTTCTCATCTAATAAAGTCTTAAGTTGCTCAACTGTAATTTCTTCGATTGTCATATCTATTGATCCTTTCTAGTAAGTCGGCAAACTAGTGTCGACTTCTTCTGCCCACGCTAATATGCCACCTTTTAAATTAGTAATATGCTCAAACCCGGCTTCTACTAACTGTCTTGCCGCCTTGGCACTTCGCACACCAGACTTACAATGAATCACATAGTGCTTCGTTTTATCTAAGTCATTAATGGCTACCCCTATAGTATTAAGGGGAACCAACTGAGACCCTTCAATCGCTACAAGGTCATTCTCATGAACCTCTCTCACATCTAGTAATGTAAAATCCTCATGGGCATCTCTTTTTTGTTTAAGCTCTTGCACAGTGATTTCATCAATCGGCGTCCATTCCTTAGCCGCTTCTTGTTGCTGAGGAATCCCACAAAACTGTTGATAGTCGATTAGCTTCGTAACCGTTGGGTTCGGACCACATATAGAACAGTTTGGATCTTTTCGTAATTTCAATTCTCTAAACTTCATCTTGAGTGCGTCATACATAATCAAACGCCCGGCCGCAGTCTCGCCAATTCCTAATAGAACCTTAAGTACTTCAGTCGCCTGCATTGACCCAACAACACCAGGCAATACACCCAATACCCCACCCTCTGCACAAGAAGGCACCAAACCAGGTGGTGGCGGTTCTTTATAGAGACATCGATAACAAGGGCCATCATCATGATTAAACACAGAGAGCTGCCCTTCGAATCGAAAAATAGATCCGTAGACATTGGGCTTACCTGTTAATACACAAGCATCATTAACCAAGTAGCGCGTCGGAAAGTTATCCGTCCCGTCCGCAATCACATCATATTGTTCAAATAACTCAATCGCATTAGCAGAAGTAAGCATCTCTTCATATAGATCTAATTTAACGTGCGGATTTATATCCTTAAGACGAGCTGCAGCACTCTCTAACTTAGACTTCCCTATAGTAGATGTCCCGTGAATGATCTGACGTTGCAAGTTAGACTCATCCACGATATCAAAATCAACGAGCCCAATCCGACCAACTCCAGCAGCAGCCAAGTACATCGCCATTGGCGCACCCAGACCACCGGTACCAATTAATAGAACAGAGCTCTCTTTTAGTTGCTCTTGGCCTTTGGGACCAACTTCAGGCAAGATAATATGCCGCGCGTAACGATTAATTTCGTCTTGAGAAAGAGTGGTCATTGATTAGATACCGCCAGCAATACTAGGCACAATCGAGACATCTTGATTGGCGTTAACAATGGTCTTTTCACCATCTTGATATCGGATATCTTCATCATTCACGTACACGTTAATGAATCCTCTAAGCGAGCCTTCACCATCATACAAGTGGTTCTGTAAGCTAGGGTATTGAGAGATTAATGAAGCCAACACATCGCTAATTGGGCCTTCTTTATCAATAGACACTTCGTCTTGGTTGTCCACATAGGGACGTAATGGGGTCGGTATAAGTACTTTAGGCATAGATTTCGAGTCCTTCTGGTTTAAATTGTCCAGCATCAAGGTCCAATACATACGAGTGAATCTCGGCAGGCACTTTTGTAATAATCGACTGTATTATATAGGAAAAGTTAGGCCACGCAAATTTAAGATCGGTGGCACTGGGAATGGCAGGGTGATCTGGGTGACTATGATAGAAGCCTAACAACGTCAGGTTCTTGGCCTTCGCCGCCTTCTCAACGGCTTGATAATCCTCGGGCCGAATCGCAAATCGCCGCCGCTTATCAAATCCATCATCGTCAGACACGGTCCAATGATTATCGATAGGAATGAGTTCGATAATTTGCTTAGTTAAATCGCCCGTTTCCGAATTGAGCGTCTGCTCACCGAGCATCGCGCCACAACATTCGTGAGGAAACTCTCGCACCCCATGCGCCTGTAGTTCAGATAAAAGGGTTTGAGATATTGTAATCATCGTTAGTCCAGAATGCATCTTGCAAGTATTTCATACCGTTATCCGCAAATGTAGTCACAATCGTACCCGACCCAATCTGATCCGCTAAATCAAAAGCCACTGACAAATTAGCAGCGGCACTGGGACTCAGCATCAGTCCCAAATACTTGGACGCCGCCTTGGCTAATCGAAAGGCTTGTTCGGTATCCGCAGTCATTGTGGAATCCGCAATCGTATTATCATATATTCCAGGAACAATCGCCGTTTCCATATGCTTCCACCCTTCTAGGCCATGCATAGGGGTATTCGGCTGAACAGATATACAAGTCACACCCTTAGGCTGCAAATACCGAGACGTTCCGACAAAGGTACCTGTAGTCCCCAACCCTGCAATGAAGTGAGTAATCTTCTCATCCGTCTGACGCCAGATCTCAGGTCCCGTTGTCTTTACATGGACCCCCCAGTTGTTAGGATTGTTATATTGATCTGGATAGAAGTATTTATCTGGGTTTTCATTAACCAACTGCTCAACGAACCGTTGAGACCCATCTGTAGCCTCCATCGCACTGGTCAGGTGTATCTTGGCCCCGTAGTTACGCAATATTAACTGCCGCTCCTTAGATGCATTTTCTGGCAAAGCCAACTCAATTGGAATCCCTAAAGACGCCCCCAGCATGGCATACGCAATCCCAGTATTTCCACTCGTTGCATCGATCAGCGTCTTACCTTCTAGCTGCCCTTTTTCAAGTGCATCCTGAATCATATTAGCCGCTGCACGATCCTTAACCGAACCACTGGGGTTGCACCACTCTAACTTGGCAAACACACGCACCTTATCCGACTTGGGATAAGGAATTTCTCTTAGAGGAGTATTCCCAATACGATCTAATAATGACATCGGCCTAGTATACGAGAGGCTGTTTTATGTGTCATCACTAATACGACAAATAGCTACTTACGAGACTCTATAAAAACATCATATTTTTCACGAGAGACCTCTGATCCGATTTCATCTCCATCTAACGACTCATGAAAATCAGCCAATGCCTCCCAGCCTTGATAAACCTCTCTAAAAGAAGCGTCCGTCAATATTTTATGAGACATTTCTAATAACGACTTGTGATCCGCCGTAAGAGAAGGCAAGTCAACTTTCAACTTAAAAACAAGCCCAATATCACTAATTGGGGCGTCAGGAAGCACCCCTATTACATGATGAGGCGCATCAAAAGAGTGATCCTTAAGCGATTGGTGAAAGTCGTCAAACGATTTGTATAATGCAATCTTCTCAAACCTCTGAGTCAGTCGATCAACAATACCCTCATCATATTCTAACTTTTTTTCAGGCTGCGACAACACAAAATAGGCATCCTTAAGTTGTGATATTTCTGATTCAGATTTAGCAAAATCCATTTTGATACTGTAAACCGCATCAAGGCCAAGTGAGGTAACACCGGGCAAAACACCTAAGGTCCTATAGTGAGTATCATTTGAGTGATGAGTGTCGATATATTGCTCCAAATCCGTCGAACCACGAACTAACCCAAACGCTCTATTCGATCCAACGGCAAACTGGTTAGTAGTCACAGCCCCCCTTTTGGAAGAAGCAAAAAAAACAGGGTCGATATAGCCTGACATAGGTGGAACACACCCCGAAACAGGTCTAAGTGACCCAATAGCTTGCCCCACTCCAGAGCTCTTCTGACTCACAGCGCTCACTATTCTCGGGGTAAAAACCGTAGTTAATTTGCCTATTTGCGCAGAAACCATATCCATCCTCCTGACATTCACCAAATAAAATAAAATTAACTAAATTTAATTCGTTAAAAAGGATTTGTCAAAAATTAAATTTGTCATTACATAAGAATGCTACCCAAAAACACATTAAAAATTCATTTTCAGATCAAACCTAGGTAATCATATTAAAATGCAAATGCTTAGCCAAAGCTACATCATTTGATTTGCTAGAGATCGACCTGCAGAACCAGCGGCACCGCCCGAATTAAATAAATTCATAATCTATTCCCTCCCAATATTCCCCACATTAAATTTAATTCTTTAAGTAATCGTTGTATACCCCACGGCCACGCTCAGATCCAATGAGCTTAAATGCCCCATGAATCGACGACACTAAGTTAGGGTCAGAGGTTCTTGAATTATTATGAAGCATTTCATTCCGTGCATCCTTCACCATTTCATCCGTTGGGTTATTGCTCCGTTTTAGGCATAATGCTTCATAAGCATCCTTAGGCGCATTTGCACCCATCTCCTTTAATAAAGCATGATATGCAACGGAAGTGTCAGGGTCCACGCCAGCCAAAAAACCCAAGTACAACGCTCTCATAGAAGGATCGGATAATATTTCAATGGCATCACCAGAAAAATGAGAAAGGTTTCCAAAAGAAACATCACCTTCTCTTGAGTGTTTAATTATAGCTTGAACATCTGCATTACTGGCATTTGGGTTAATCCCTAGTACATCTAAAAGCGTATTGTGATCACCACCGTCGACTATTGTATTCAATTCAATTCTCTCATTCAGATCTTCAAACCGCTTAAATTCTTTCGCTACATCCAACTTAGGAGCGTCTGCAATACCACTTCTAGAATCCGTAGAAAAAGGACGACATGTCACTGGTCCCGTCCCTACCGAAATTGGCCCCACTGAACGAGCAATTAAAGCACCTTCTACCGCATGATGACCCAAAATTGGTGGGGTTGTAGACACACCTCCACCTACATCTTGCCAATTTCTACTAACAAATGACCCCGCAGATCGAACAGCTACACTAGCCGCATCTTGAACTACTGGATTACGAAAAACGGTTCTACCCGCACCTAATAAATGTTGCATTATTTAACTCCCTTGATATAAAAACCCCATTAAAATAAATTTTATTTAATTTAATTCTTTTTATCATACATTAAGTAAAATTAATTACAAAACAGGATTACAACTAAAATAAAACGCAATATCTATCTAGTCCGATTCCCAAACCTTTGTTACACTATCCAGCCTAATGATACCTAGATATTCCAGAGAAAAAATGGCGTCCTTATGGACCACTCAAACCAAATTCGACAAATGGCTCGAAGTGGAGATCGCTGCCTGTAAAGCGCATGTGGCATTGGGAAACATTCCGGAAGAAGACTACCAAATCATTAAGGAAAAAGCCGCGTTCACTGTTGAGCGTATTCAAGAAATCGAAGCCGAAGTTAATCATGACGTTATTGCATTCACTACGTGTCTCGCAGAGCACATTGGCCCTTCATCTCGATTCGTCCATATGGGACTTACATCCACAGATGTTGGTGACACCGCATTAAGTCTCATACTTCAAGATGTTGGTGTGGTCCTCAATGAAGATATTGATACGATGAAAGCAGCACTTAAGCTACAAGCCGACAAGCACAAACATACACTTTGCATGGGACGTACACATGGCGTCCATGCAGAACCGACTACATTCGGGCTCAAACTCACCGTTTGGTATGAAGAAATGAAACGCAACCAAATCCGACTCAATGCCGCATTAGAAGACCTACGAATTGGAATCGTTTCTGGTGCGGTTGGCAACTATGCACACATGCCACCCGAGCTTGAAGATCGCGTTTGTGAGGAACTAAATCTCAAACCGTCTCCTGTCTCTACACAAACATTGCAACGAGATCGTCATGCGGCTTTCATTAGTACACTAGCTATCATCGGTGGCACGCTCGACAAAATGGCTACTGAAGTCAGAGCCCTTCAAAAAACAGAGTTTAACGAAGCCCAAGAGCCCTTCTCCAAGAGTCAAAAAGGGTCGTCTGCAATGCCTCACAAACGAAACCCTATTACTTGTGAACGTGTATCTGGCCTTTCTCGAGTAATACGTGGCTATGCAGTCACTGCATTTGAGAATCAACCCTTATGGCATGAGCGAGATATCTCTCATTCTGGTGCTGAACGCATCATCTTCCCAGATGCAACTATTGCTCTCGATTATATGTTTGGTCTCATGACTCGCGTTATTAAGGACATCGTAGTTCATCCGGACAGCATGATGAAGAACATCGAAGCCTCATTTAATATTTTCTATTCTCAACCCCTTCTATTAATTTTGGTTAATAAGGGCATCACAAGAGAAGTAGCGTATCGCATGGTTCAACGGAATGCATTGGCAGCCTTTGATGAAAAGGTTCTTTTCAATGACAAAATCCGCGCCGATAAAGAGTTCACTGACATCATTTCTGAACAAGAACTAGACGAACTCTTTTCACTCGACCGTTATAAGCAACACGTAGATACCATCTACGCCCGCATCTACAACTAGTAGGGGGTAGGGCTAATACCCCGCTTGTTCGATACTTCCATAATTGATGCCCGGCCATAAAAACTGATCTCAATCATATCTTTATGGAGGCGGCACTCAGAGTCGAACTGAGGATAAAGGTTTTGCAAACCTCTGCCTTAACCACTTGGCCATGCCGCCTGTTGTCAGAGCAGTTTACCTCAAGCTATTTGTCTTGTGAACTAGTTATATATTGGTTGGATCAAATTAGGCAAATTACCTAATCGCCCCATCCAAAACCATAGATTATTAAATTATTGTTAATTTATTAAAAATAAATCAAATTAAATGAAATTTATTTAATTTGATTTCGTTAATTAAGTATGAACCAAGTAAATTCAAGCTTTTTCAAAAATGACTCTTTGAGCACCTCAAGTACACAACAAGAAAAAAGACACCCGTCTCCATCTCAAGAACTTATCGCTAAATTCAACTCTATTGGTATAAAAGTTTTAGAGCAATGGAAAGACTTTGAGTTACCACTAAATCAGAAGTTTCAAAATGCATGTACGTCACTATCAGAGATGTCACCCACAACACAGAACAACGTAATTGAACAAGTTAGAAAAATGAGTCCAAAGCTTGCTAACAGAATCGAAGACACACTAATAATTCATGCCGAAGAAAAGAATATAGTCAGACCATCCCTATGTGATAGCCCAATCCAACGAAAAAAGTCTCAGAAAAGAGAGGCCTCTACAACAAAAACGATGCCAGGTCTGATAAATTGGGGAAAAGCTCAGACTTCTGCAGCACCGCCTGCACCATCAGCACCACCTGCACACTTTACTCGTGTGGTACCAGGAAAGGATGGTCTCCGATTAATGAACTGGAAAAAAGCAGACTCCCCTTCCACACGACAACACCAAGAAGAGCTACAAGACTCTATGAGCTTGCTATCACTTAAACCAAACGGAGAACAAGTCCCCGTAACGGTAACTGTCAGACCTAAAAATGCCGCTCTTGGGTCTACTCGATATGCGTCTCCTATTGTCGAAGGCGTTTTAGAAAGAGAAGACTCTCCCCCTTGTAATATTGCATTAAAACAAGTTGAATCCGACGGACTCGATGTAAAAGCCAGCGCTGACTTCCGATCAGGTGTTGGAAATGCCCCTCATATACTTCCTTCATACGGAACCTTGGTATCAACTGATGGCGATGATCATTATCGAGCAACAGAGCTCAACACGCCGTTTTCCATTCCATTTCTAACTCGTTTGACGAAAGAAGAACGGGTGGAAAAAGTAAAGATCTGGGCAAAATCACTATTCGAATTCACATTCCATATTCATGAGAAGGGGTTCGTTCATAGAGATATCAAACCTGAAAACCTTGTTTTTGGCCCCAACAAAGAACTCTATGTCATGGACTTTGAAACTCAAGCCAGATTAACAGCATTAACCGCCCCATCAGGTGAGTTAATCGCCGGTTATATAGGCAAAAGAAACGGCACCTATGAATATCAAGCACCCGAAGAGTCCTCTGCATCAAACGAGAAAATTCGAGATCACCGTGTCGATTACTGGAGTATCGGTAGCACATTGAATTATTTACTTACCATGCAAGACACCCATAAAACATCCAATCGCCTAAGAGGTGAATATCTAGGGTACGACGCCTGGCGAACACAACTCAATAACGGTATATGCAATCCGATCCTCCCAGGAACCGTATCCAATGAATTGCCTGAGGAAGCTTACCTCAACGCTGCTCCTGAACAAAAACTATTATTTCTCTGCAATCAATTAATGCAGAACAACCCTGATCATCGCCCTACAAAACCCGATATCCTCAGATTTTTGGACACACTTAAGTAAAAAAGGAAATTATCATGCACCTTAAAAGAAACCCCTTTAACAAACAAATCAAATTCAACATTCCAATGCCCCTTCCCCAACCTAAGGCTCGAGAAACTGAAGCGTCTGCAGCTGTAGCAAGCAATGAGTCTATAGCGCCCTTCCAGCCACCACATTCAATACAAAATAATCCGCATTCACCAATAGTGCAACAATCAAAAAAAGCACGAACGGCCCAAGCATCACAAGTAAAACCTCCGTTAGGCTCACCCTCAAGAAGCGAGTTGGCACCAACTAATCAATCCCCATTTGGATCGCCAGGGTTTCCTCAACCTAAACAACAAGGCGAAACACCTCCTCAGTTCAAAAATGCGCAATCTTCAACAGAACCCGATATTGCCCCCTACATGCCTTCATTAAGTCATTTATTAGAAGATTCAACTAACGAGCCTTTACAAAAACCCACAGCACCTGCGCCTGCAAAAACTCAATTTAAAAAGAGAACCTTCAACAATAAACAAACGAGAAGACAACCCACCGCCTCACCTGAATCAGACAAGAAAACTACCCTTTTAAAATCAAAAGGCGAACTGGTTACTAACTTCAAGGAAATAAAAATCACTAAAAACTGGGAAAACGATTATCAAGAGGTAATATCTAATAACTGCATCTCAAAATTTGAAATCGCTTGTACCCAATTAGCACTTCTCTCTGATCAAGAAATTATAAATGTGATCAAGAAATTAAATACAGACAATTTAAATATAGCCAAAATTCTAAATAACCGGTTCACACACCTTAACACTCTACCAGAACCAGCCCCTCAACATTTTGCTCGTGCAATCCCAAGTGCATCAGGAAGACATAATATGCCGTACGCTCAAGCTGCCCCACTTAGACCGCCAATTGAAAGAAGCATTGAACAACTAACCCTTGCCGAATTAAAAATAACAGATAGCCATGGAACAAAACAATATGCCTCTTCTTCCAAATCAGGACAAAAACTAACTATCCATAGACGCGGAAATGCACAACCACTCGGAATAACGGGAAAGGAACAATCTGTATATCCAGTAGAAGTATCCAGACAAGATCCCAACCTAGCCCCTATAGAATTAGGAGAGTTTGCACTTAAGCCATCTGACACCGAATCGGTTAGAGCAAGTAACTTGTTTAGAAAAGCGATGGGAACTACCAACTATTTCCCAAAAGTCATCGCAACAGTCATCGACAATGACGGCAACATTAGTCGATTGAGCGAACAAGGGCTTCCTGTAGAACAAATTGATCTATCAAAGCTATCCCCCAAAGACCGGGAAACGTTAGTATTGAAGTGGACCAAAACACTATTCCAAATCACCTCATTCATCCATTCTAAAGGATACGTCCATCGCGATATAAAACCTGGAAATCTAATCCTAAATAATGAAACCGGCGATCTCCAAATGATCGATTTTGGAACCGCAATAGCCAGCAAACCGTGCACCACCTTTGGAACCCCAATTACAGGATACCAAGGAAAAAAACAAGGCACCCCACTATATCAAGCCCCAGAAGAACGAACCTGCGACTATGACCCCAGTAGAATAAGAACGTACAAAGTGGATTACTGGAGTATCGGAAGCACCATCTTGGAATTACTAACCGATAAAATGCCCTACCAAGTCTATAATCAGCACACCAATAAAAATCTAACGTACACCGATTGGTGTCAAAGGCAAGAAATAAGGTCTGGACAAGCACTATCTGATGGCAAATTAGCACCTCGCAACTTAAACGAAGTTAGTCAAAGTAGTCCTCTTAGACCCAAGCTTCTTT
Source organism: bacterium (assembly GCA_018700055.1). Lineage (GTDB taxonomy): Bacteria > Margulisbacteria > Marinamargulisbacteria > UBA817 > JABISL01 > JABISL01. Next base: position 33,849 of record JABISL010000049.1, read on the forward strand.
TCTTTTGTGATTTAATGATGCACCCGGTAGCCTCTGAGCGCCCTTCAAAGGAAGCGATAGAGCAGTTCCTGAAAGATCCCTCTTTATCTTAATAACCTCATAAGATTGAGGACGTCCTTTCTGTTCAGACATAAAATCACGAACAGATTTTGGAAATCCATCACGAAAGTCTTTAAAGTAACACTTCTCCTCAACAACACGACCATTCTTTGGTTCAAAAAGACTTACAATCATCTCACCTATGTCTACAAGAGGTTGTTTCGGAACTGAAATCAAGACCGCATGTGCCTCATCTGGACGGTTCGTATCCGAAAAGTCATATTGAAAGATAAAAATCCCCAATCTGGCATTAACAATATCAGTAAGTATCGGACGCCAATTAACTACACCCTGGCCGTCTCTAGGAAAGGCTTTCAAGGCCTCTGAACGCTCAAACGTTATACCCAGCTTTTTTGATAAGGAGGCACCAATTACAGGTGGAATACCTGTCATCATCGCGGACTTCTGAGCAGTCGCATAAAAGTCATCATAGACCTCATTCACCAAACGAGGATAATTTTCTTGAGATAGGTCCTTACCTAAGTATTGACTAGCGGCAACTAACGCAATCGCAATACACCTATCCTCCAAACTTGGTTCAGTTTCATTTAAAAAATCTATTGGGACTACTGCAACTGTTTTGAACGCCATAAGACTATCCTAAAGCAAAAAATTTCAAAACCAAGGACTTTTTTTAGCAAATTTAATGATCGACCCACAAATATATAACGCATAAATAAGTCACCCATTCGGATTGAATTAATACATCGAAAAATAAATAATGAATCTCGTTTTTTAAAATGTTAAAATTTAATGAAATTAACAAAAATCAAACTCGATAATATAGTAAGACGAAAAAATAAAATATTTAATCCGTCTTCAATAAGGGGAATCATCATGCAACTAAGTAAACAAGTAAACAGCACAGGACAGCTACCCGCTACAACACCAAACCAAAAAGCCCAACTATTGCGCAGTCAATCTGCACCAAAACTTAAAGCAGAGACACCGCAGGCGTACCGCAACACACCTCGCAACTATAGTGCGCAAACTAAACTAAATTCAGACCGCACATTATTAGCGATTGAAAACATGACATCTCAGTTAAAACATTTATCTCCAGGAGAGACACATTTTTCATCCCCTCCATCCACAACCAATTTTGACCGATTGATCCCTAGTCAAAACAAATCTCCAGAACAGACTCCTGGAAACAAACAAGCACCACGAATGACACCAGGTTCTGAAAAGGCACTTAGTAGAGTCAATCAAAAAATAAAGGATGCTCAAGCATTTGATCGACAAACTATCATTACTGATCAACAAAAAGCATTCGACGCACTGATTCAGGCAAATGCTGCGGGTATAAACACACATTTGACCGCTTGTGCAGCAGGAAAGGCCGCAAAACCCTTAGCATCTACCCTTAGCAAAGATCTACATGTTCGTTTTGCAGCAGTCGATACATCAAACAAAGAAAACGAAGCGACTCAAGAACAACCATCTACACCTAAAAACCGAACTATTAATGGATTTACACTTCCCAAAATTACCGAGACTCCTGAAAAAGAGAAAAAAGCACTCCGGTCTCAATCTGCTGGATCAAGCAGAGGGAATACGAGTACTCTCCGACTCAGCACACTCAAAGGTGCTCAAGAGAAAAACAAACTCAATGAACAAATACTCGTACTTCAAGCGATGACTACTGCAAGACAAATTTTTGCAAGACCACTTAAAGACATCCAAACGCTATAAAAAACTGATTAGAGAGAGATCATGCAATAGACAAGGTCTCTCTCATCACACAATTAAAACAACGACAATTGACCTTTCTTCGGAACGGGATCTGGATCTGGAACGGGATCTGAATAACGATTTTTTCGTAACGAATCCCCGCCATTCTCAGTCAAGCCCTTACGGACAATTCTCTTGGGGGTTGAACCGCCATCAAAAAGTGATAACTGCGCAGCTCTATTTCTATCCTTAGGGTTCTCCTTCCCTCCAGGATTATAACGAAATGAATGAGGCGTCGCTCTTGAAACAGAAATAACCTCATATCCAGCTAAAACAGAGTTTTCACTTTTCAAAAAATCACTGACGCGCTCTTTCAGTTGCGAATCAAACTGATCTTGAGTCTCTATAAGAACTAAATCCGACGCGTTTGAATCCCCTAATAAAACATCGCCTCTTTGGACTCCAATAGAATAGGCGTGCGCATATTTAATATCATAATTAGGAATCGACTTATTAAGTCCAGGAAAAACGATTACTGGACTATAATACAAGACCAAAACACTCGTTGAGTTGCCCTCTAACTCAGTTCTAATACCATCGACGGCACGAGAAAGGGATCGCTCCATACGACCATCTTCTATATGAGCCTCTTTTACACGGCAATCTACAGGCTTATCCTTTCTATCCAAGTGAACACCTAATGTACTAGCCATTTTGTCACTTACTAAAGGCCCAGGCTTACCCTTCGGCTGATTCACCAAAGTCGCAGAGTAATCGGTATTAATAGAACCAACCATTGCCTTGAATTGGGGATCATTTGGAATAGAGCCGTAATTATGTCGATCCACCCGTCCTTCAAGCGCCCATTTGGATAACCCTATCGCCACAGCCATACATTTACCAGAATATGAAACCGTCTCATTCGCCTGAACGAAAGGGAAAACGGAGACTGGAACTGCCAATACTTTGAATGCCATATCATCAATCCTAAAGCAAAATAACTCAAAACCAAGCTCTTTTTACTAAATTTAACTATCCATTAATCGACTCTATTCATCTGCTATACTTAGGTCATGAGAAACCCCCTTATTTATTTGGTGATTTTGACCTTTATTGGCAGTAACGCCTGGTTCATTTTCGACCTATGGCCCACGTGGTCTTTTCCAGTATCGGCACTCATAACAATAGGAATCCTCCTTAAGATCAACGCGGGTCGCACTATCACCAACCCCCTAACAACCTCAATCACATCTCCTGAGCTATCACTTACTCAGACCTTGCCACAAAACCGACTAAACGATGAACTGGCTATGGCCAAACGTGTTCAACAAGGGTTACTCAACATCGCAAGTCCGTCTCTTCCCGGAATAAAGGTTGCCAAAAAGTGCACGCCTGCAGAAAGTGTTGGCGGCGACTTTTACTCTTTCATTAACAAAGACTTTCAGGACGTCCAATCCGAGTCTGAAAATGCCGAAAACCTAGGTGTCGTTATGGGAGATGTTGCGGGACACGGGATATCTTCGGCACTCATTATGGCGCTCTCTTCGAGTCTCATCACCGAAATAGGCAAGCGCGGCAAGTCACCGGCGCAGACCTTGGCCAAGGCCAACATGGACCTCATGCGCTATATCGAGAACTCTCAAATCACACACGTCACAGTGTTCTATGGCATCATCAATAATCGAACTCGCCAGTTCACATATAGTAAAGGCGGTCATCCTCCGGTGATACTGGCCCACAAGGACGGCAGCATAGAAGAACTCGACGCAGAAGGGGTTTTCTTAGGGATGTTTGAGAATGAGACCTTTCAAGATAAATCCGTCCAACTCCAAGCGGGCGATCGTCTCTACTTTTATACCGACGGCCTAACCGAAACCAAATCCTCCAGCGGCGAACTCTATGGCGAGGACCGATTCAAGGACCTCATTAAGTCCATCCACGATACCCCCATTGAAGAAGCGATCACCAAGATATTTAGTGAAGTCGATCAATATGGCAATTATAGAAAAGCAAAAGATGACCGATCCTGCGTCATTGTGGAGGTCGAGTAACTTATGTGGAAACGATCAATCAAAGGGGTGCGCTATACCAAGGACCATCCGAAGAAGAGCAGCGAAACCGTCATTATCGAAAAACATCTCACGGTTATTCTAAATGACACCCCCCTATGGAACACGATATCAACGCCTCGTTTGGAAAAAGAATTAGCCATTGGATACCTCATCGCCAACAATCATATCCAAGGAATAACTGATATCGAAGACATCAAGACCACCCCAACATCGGTCTCGATCACAACCAAACCAGGTGTCACCAAGACAAAGACAACCCCATCCAAAGACGACCTTTCGCTAACAGCATTCGAGGTCATCGCATTGATGGCCGAGTTTCAAGAAAAGTCGGTCATGTATAAGGACACAGGTATCGCCCACAGCGCGTCATTATGCAACTCAACGGAAGTACTTTTATTTGCAGATGATCTGAATCGCTTTAATGCCCTATTCAAGCTGATTGGCCAATCTCAACGCCAGGACATCCCTTTCGAAAACCACATCACTGTCATGTCCGGCAAACTTAGCTCTGACATCATCGAGATTTTGATTACGCAAAAATGCCCATATCTCATCTCTCGAATGGGAATTACAGATAAGGCGTACGACATGTCTCAAGATAACAATATGACCGTCATTGGATTCTCGAGAGGCAAGACGTTTACGGCATACAGTGGACTTCATCGGGTCCGTTAGCCCAGTCCTTAACCGGGCGCTGACCTGCAGCCATCATCACCCAAAGCAACTCTTGGAGCTCATCTAGCTCAAGTGGGAAAGATAGGGTTCTAACCTTTTTTATCTTTTCCAAAAAAGACACCCCCACTCTCTCATTCGATACCAATACAATGTCTCCCTCCCATTCATCGCGTATCAACTGAACGTCCGCCACCAACCCACTCGTCACAACAATCAAATCTATCGACTCCGACTGAACGACGCTTATTGCCACGTCAGATGAATTCGCGATTGAAAAATTATATTCAGGAAATACGGCTGACATCCGATGAGCTACATCGCACTCTTCTGACAAGACTAATATATGATGTTTTGGTATCAAGATAACGCCCCCCTCTAGTTGTCGTTAGGGGAACTATAACTTTAAATTTACTTAAATGCAATAAATTTAATTGCTTTTAATTGTATTCCAGAAAAAGGGCCTCTTCCAGGAAAACCTATTTAACTAGCTGAGCCGAATTAGCCGCTATTGCCGCTGGCGCTTTGGTTTCAACATCAAAGCCTTTTTGCCAAACCGATCCACCAAGATCCGAAAACGCATCAGATACATTCTTCAACTTACGCGATGTTAGATCCTTAATCCCCAATACCACATCATACAAGGCAAACTTAGGCGGAATCGCAAGTCTAAGCGCTATTGAGGTCTTAGTTGCTTGAAACGCAATAACCTCGCCGCCGGTATCCGAAACAAACTCAGCTATCCATCCCTCTAGGTAATTCTCAATCGACGAATCAATCAAGGGACGTTGCTCTCTAATTGAGATATTAATCTGATAAACACAGTCATATTTAATGTTCTGAATATGGTCGATCTTAGTCTTAGGAGCCAATATGACCTCACTCTCTTGGCTTAGTAACAGATTCGGAATCCCATCTGCTTTTTCGATATAATCAAAAAAGTCCCAGTTATTCTTAATCCGTTCCTTGAATGCGGCCCAAAGAAACTCAGACAGCTCCTTGCCTTCAAGACCAAAGTATTTAGCGATTTGGAGGCAATTAGCCAAGGTCGGAGGCGACGTACTACCCTTTCCCTTTTCAACAGCATCAATATACTGACGTGACGTTCCAATAAGCAATCCAATCTCATTCTGAGCAATACGCTTAGCCGATCGTGTTTTTCTTAAGTTACTTAGTAATTCGCCAAATCTCATATTTCTAACCATCCTCACCTATTATTCTTGGCTCAATATACCCCATTTGGTATCGCCTGTCATTATTTCACCACACAGGAGTTACGCTTGAATCAAACGACAAATAACGTTAAAATATTTTAAAATTTAATATTTAGTTACGTTTACTCAAGTTACCCAGTCATTTGGCTCCCCCTTACACCCTCACTGACATTATGGATAACGAACCTTTTATTTCTAGCGCAATCACCTTAACAAGCGATCGCAAAAACCAAGATACCGATCCCAAGATCGTCCCTAACGCGATGCTCGAACTGGGCACAAGGTTTCATACGGATCTCACCGGAAAAGCCCCATTACTCTTCGAAGATGGCTCCTCTGAACTCCTATACAACCTACTCACTCACATCCCCAAACCCATTACCTATATCATCCACAAGCTCCTTGCTAAGAACCCAAGTGATCGATACCTATCGTTTGAAGGCTTACTCTTCGACCTAGAGAAATGTCTGGAGAGTTATCAAAAAACAGGAACAATTGCGCACTTCTTCCCCGGCCAACATGACCGCCCTACCCAACTCACATTTAGTACGACTCTCTATGGCCGCACCCAGTCCAAGGATCGCCTCAAGGAACGACTAAACACCTATGAATCTGGCCCTCACCTTACACTTGTCTCTGGCGAAGCAGGGGTAGGTAAGACCCAACTCATTCGCAACACATTGGCAGAACATCTAGCACCGAATACCCTGCAAGGCTCAGGCAAATTTGATCAATATTCCAATACGCCACTAGCAACCTTAAGCCAAATCCTCGAAGAAGTGGGCGACAACCTATCCAAACAATCGCTCCCTACCAACTGGGCAGAATCCCTTTCGAAGGCCCTAGATCCCAATGGGCGATTAATCACTGATCTGGCCCCTGTATTTGAATATATTATTGGCCCCCAACCCCCACTCGACATCATCGAAACCGAAGATATTAAGAACCGATTCCTATTCGTGTTTACTGACTTCTTGAGAATGCTTGCCGACCATTATCCCGTTACCCTTTTTGTGGACGATCTCCAGTGGAGTGACCCGCTCACCTTAGACATCATTAAGCAGTTACTTAATCTCCAGGCGCCGATTCATATTATTGGGTCGTATCGCTCCGAGCTACAGACCATTAACCCCGCCTTTGTTACATTCCTCTCTCATTTCCAGAATGAAGCACCCCACAAGCTTACCGAAATAGAAATCAAGCCACTGACTCAAGACGACATCGACAATTGGCTTACCGACCTCTTATATTGCGATGATCAACCTACCGACGCGCTTAGCCAGCTCCTCTACGACAAGTCCGACGGCAATCCGTTCTTCCTTAAGCAACTCCTCCAGACATGTATCCAGTCCAATACGCTCCACTATGACAAGGACAAGCAACGCTGGCACTGGAACATCCATACCATTAGAGAACATCAACTGGCCGACAACGTGGCGAAGGCTATGGCCTCACGCATTCTAACCATGCCTCAGCAAACCATCACATTAATGCAGACTGCGGCTTGTCTTGGGACGCGATTCTCTACGCGATACATGTCTATCATTCATTCTATGGATGCCCTTCAGGTAGAGCTCCATCTCTGGCATGCCGTGGCCGCCAACTTCATTCACCATACCCCTAATAGGGACACTTACCAGTTCCTGCATGATCGCATCCAACATGCTTATACCGATAGTATTCCCCAAGACGCCCTCACCTCTCTCCACAACACCATTGCCACCCAACTCCAAGTGGCCTATCCATCCCCAACCGGGCAAGTTCTATTTGATATTGCCGACCACCTCATCTTAGGCAAGTCGCACACACTATCTGAACCTGAACGCCTTTATTTATTAGAGACATTATTAGCAGCTGGTCATGCGGCCCAGACCAATGCCGATTACAGTAAGGCACGCCGCTACTTCGATGAAGGCAGGTCACACATCAAGACTATCGATTGGAAGAAGCAATATCTAACAGCCTACCAACTCACACTAGGCCACGCCAAATGCCTCTATTGGACCAGCGATGCACAGATCGCACTGGATACCATTCAACAGCTTGAGCCCTTAGTCAAAGGCAAGATTAAACGCAGTGACCTGACTAATCTGAAGATCGAGGTGTTGATACAGCTAAACCGTGCAGAAGAAGCCAAGGACCTGTTCGTCACCTATATGAAACGTCTCGGCATTCACCCCCCTCGACTCATGCCTATTCAGATGATCTATAACATCTTCAAACTTAACCGTAATCTAAACAAAACCACTACACGAAACAGCCCGCTCCTTACACTGTTTCCTGACAACGGAATCAATGCACTCTACTTCACCGACAAAAAGTTGTTTGGGTATTATTTGATTACGATAAGTGGAAAATACCCAATAAACGAAAAAGACACAAATAGTCTACATTTATTAGGGGGCGCGGCGGTTACCGCACTTCATGTTTTTAATCTAAAAAAAATCACAAAAAAAATATTAAAAAAGTGCAAGAGAATCATCCAAAACAACAAAAAAAATAGAGACATCTGTATTTATGAATTTATCGTTGGGTGTTATTGCGAGACACAACTTAAGTCACAAACCGACGCGTTTAAAACAATGCAATCCGCCTATATGAATGGAATAAAAATGGGCGCTATTCTAAACTCAGGGTTTGCGATTGCAACTGAAGTAATAAACAGAATTCTTCTTGGTTATCCAAAAAGCACAGCCAATGAAGTTATCTCAAATTACGAATCAAAATATAAACTTTTTAATGAAATTTCAGTGCAAAGCACTTTTGATGTCGCAAAAAAAATCCTTGATAAAAATAATCTATCAAAACCTCTAAAAAACACAAAAAAACTTACACTAAAACTACCGCTTCACTTCTATTTAACATCTAAAGCATTAATTGATGTAACAAACAAAAAATACACGTGTGCAAAAAAAGCAGTCTTCGTAAGCAAAAAATACAATGTAGAAGCCCTGGGAATGATACAGACCCATATTATTTATTTCATAGAACTACTAACACAATATAATCTCCTTCAGAATAAAAGCTTATCCAAATCCAAATGGAACATATACATCTACAAAACTTGTATCCGTTTTTATTTTTGGAAAAGTATCTATCCCATTTCAACATATTTATTTTTCTATATAGCAGCAATTGGACTTAAAAACAGCTCAAAAAAAAAGGGCGTTATGTATTTAACAATGGCTCTTAGACTAGCAAAATCAAAAAACTATATAATCTATGCTCATGTAATTTCTGAAATCCTATCAGAATTAGAATTAACTAAAAAAAGACAAAAACAAATATTCTACAAAAACTTATCTAAAACCATGAGACTAAAATGGTCATCTTAATGAACACTTTTAGCCTATCGATGAAACTTTTTTTTATTAGAAAACACTAGAAAGACATGGGATACTAATCAAATGGGAAAGAAAACAAATCAATCAAAATGTACAACTGATATTAATTATATTTTTAATGTTGAGATTTTAGACCCTGTTTCTGACTATAAAGAAATTAATATTCTTAAATCAAAGCCTTTTATACAAATAATCGACACAATCACATCTCAAACTAAAGAACTTTTAAAAACTCAGCATCCAAACAAAACAAATCAAAACAAATATGTAGAAACCAGGCTTACTGAATTAAAAAAATCTACAGATAATTTAGAGAAATTCGGAAAATGGGTATATTATCCTTGGTCAAATAAGCTAATCCACATTTTAAACAAAAATGACTTCATATCAGTGAGAACTGATAGAAATCAAAATAAAATCACAAAAAGCGAACAATCTTTACTAATGAAAAAAAGCATTGGAATTATTGGCCTCTCAGTTGGCGGTTCAATAGCCCTTACAATGGCTCAAGAAAGAATATGCTCAAAATTAAAACTTGCTGACTATGATGAAATTGATCTATCAAACCTCAATCGCTTGCAAGCTACGATCGACAATTTATATACAAACAAAGCAGTATATACAGCCAGAAAAATAAAAGAATTAGACCCATACATGGACATTGAGGTATTTGAAAAAGGAATAACAAAAGAAAACATGTCTGATTTTTTTGGAGCCGGCGATAGTAAAATCGACCTTCTAATAGAAGAATGCGATAGTCTAGATATAAAAGTACAACTAAGGGAAAAATGCAAAAAAGAGCACGTTCCATTAATTATGGACACAAGTGATAAAGGGTTAATTGATATAGAGCGATATGACATTGATAAGTCATACCCATTTTTTCACGGCCTATCGAAAATTAAAGACAGCTCTGAATTAGAAGGTTTATCAACTGAAGAAAAGGTACCTTTTATTCTTCAAATACTTGGTGAAAACTCTATTTCAAAACGTTTAAAGTCATCCTTTATTGAAATTGAGGAAACCATCTCAACTTGGCCTCAACTTGCTTCTGATGTGAGTATTGGTGGTGGAACAACTACTAATGTAGCCAGAAGAATTTTATTAGATGAATTAACTACGTCTGGTCGTTTCTACGTTGACGTCGATGAAATCATTTCGGATCCGCCACATGAACCCTCTTTAAGTACTAATATAAATGCATCTGAAATTGATCTATCTCTTATAGAACAACAAATAACACCAGCATACGCCGAAAAAGAAATTCAAAAATTCTATAGCCCCAGCAAAAACAAAGAAAACAATTGCTTATCAAAAAATATCGCAATGGTACTTATCAGGCATGCAAACATGGCTCCTTCAGGAGGAAACTGCCAACCATGGCTCTGGTACATTAAAGGCGATTACATATTTTTATTTCATAACAAAACAAAATCGAAATCGTTTCTAGATTATAATAATTATGCATCTTACCTAGCACTTGGAGCTGCATCTGAAAATTTAATCTTAAAAGCCGAAGAGCTTGGATTCATAGCTGACATATCGCCTTTCCCAAATAAAAACGAAACAATTATTTGTGCATTTCATTTCAAAAAAGAAAAATCTAACAATGATGAAAACAAACTACTTTCAAAACAAATCCCTTTCAGACACACCAATAGAATATTAAATAATAAAGAAAAACTTCCTCAACATACATACGAAAAACTAAGAGACTCAATTAAGAACAAAACGAATACAAACATTCACTTTATTTCTAAAAAGGACGAACTCGATTCATTTAAAACTATCTACTCTTCGGGTGAACGTATCCGAATGTTAAACCAAGAAATGCATTCAAATATGATGAACGAAATCAGGTGGACATCCGAAGAAACCCAAAAAACATGTGATGGAATTGACATTGAAACACTAGAGCTCAGCAAAACTGACCAGGTTGGCTTAAATATATGTAAAGATTGGAAAACACTCTCAATACTTGAATCGCTAAAACTAGGAAAGGGACTAGAAAAATTTCCCAAAAAAATAATATCTTCAGCTAGCGCTATTGGCGTATTGTATACAGAAAAAATATCACCACTAGCTTTCTTTAATGGTGGAAGAGAACTTCAACGAGTGTGGTTAAAAGCAACTCAACTAAATCTAATAATCCAGCCTGTTGCCCCACTATGCTACCTATTCCCACGTATTAATAATGATAAAAAAGAATCAATGTCTCAAAATTCTTTCAGCGAACTAAAAACTCTAAAATCAAAATTACATGCACTCTGTAATTTCAAAAAAGAAACCTGTAGCATAATGTATTTTAAAATAGCTCCAAAAACTGACAAAAAAGCAACTCGATCATTACGAGTCCCTACGATTAACACAATATTAAACGAAAAAACACTTACCAAGGCCCAGAACAACCATGTCTAACATAGAAAATCTTCTCATATTATACGCAGGGCTAGTACTCTTAAACACTGCAATATCAGCAATCATATGGCGACAGCAAAAAACAACATTATCTAAGCAACTGTTTATTATTTGGACAGCAACTTTTACAGTCTTATTTGCACAAGGGCTATTAACACAAAACCACTTTGTTATTGCAATAGGGTTTTCTTTCACATTTTTCATAAACACTGCAATCACAAACTTTATTTCAACGTATACCAAAACATCTCTTCCTTCGAAACTCTTTTATGCGTTATTCAGCATATCTCTCGTTATGGGCGGAATAAGTTTTTATTCTGGCTACTCATTTTTAACAATAACTCTTCCAATAACATTAGCGGTTTCATTTCCACTGTTTTTTACCGCATACATCGTGTCAAAATCAAAATGGAACAAGCTTAATTTCACAGGAAAAGCATTAATAATAACAATCATTTTTTTTGCAATCCACAATATCGATTATGCATTTTTACGAACAATTGAATCTGCTACCGCATTAGGGTTTACAGTCGCAACTCTTCTTGTATTTGCTTTGTCAATTTTTGCTCCGGCAATTGTACTTGAGGCCGTTACAGAAGAAAAATCAAGAATTTCTGCAGAAGTCGACGTTGCGCAACATATACAAATGGAGATCCTTCCAAAGAAACCTGAAATACCAGGGCTAGATCTTGAATGTTATATGAAAGCGGCTGACGAAGTGGGGGGAGATTATTATGATGTCTACTCTTTCGAAAGCAATGCCTGGATACTACTTGGGGATGTTGCAGGTCATGGACTCGGTTCTGGACTAGTAATGTTCATGGCTCAAAGTATACTCAGCTCGATTCTTCATACGAAGGTAGACATAACTCCAAAAGAACTTAACTATATTGCAAATAATATTTTGTATGAAAACCTTGAACGCCTTAATGAAAAACGACCAATGACATTAGCTTCTCTTCGGTTCGAAAATGAAAGAGAATTCACTATCAGTGGAAGTCACGACAATATTTTTATTTATAGAGACAAAACTAAAACAGTAGACACAATCGAAGTGGATCAGTTCCCTTTCGGGATTGGATTCATGAACGACATTGAACTCTCAATGATTGAGGAGAACACTCATACCCTAAACAAAAACGACATCTTATTTCTAGCAACAGATGGCATAACAGAAGCCCCCAAACTAGGTTCAACTAAAGGGGAACTATTTGGTGAACCACTATTAATAGAGTTCATAAAAACACATGCGGACAAACCCACTTCCGAAATAAAAAGCCAACTTATCAATATCCTGGACGAATATACTAACTCAATATATCATGACGATGTGACGTTCATAATAGCTCGTTCCACATAATCACATGCACGTTTTCTACACTCCCCAGAAGACAAAAACATATGACAACAAAAACACTTAAAAAAAATACTACTGAGTTAATAAATGATAAAAAAAATATCACTCTCAGAGTTGCCCAAAAGCGATCTGACATTATCAGGTGTCAGTATTTAATCGCTGAGCGCTATAACAAATATTATAAAATATTCTTCTCAAAAGACACTGCCGATTTGAATGCCAAGATTGAACCCTACCCACATAAATTCCTCATGGCCCTTCATGAAGATGAACTTGTAGGCGTTATCGGTCTATATACTCACAACACCTATATTGAAACATTCGGAAATGTATCTACAGGCGAAATTAAAAAAATATCCCACCAACTCACAAAAGAGAAACCAAACACTACTTTTGTAGAAGTCACAAAACTTGTCATCACTAGCAAATGGATAGGTACTCACCTCTCTCAACTTTTATTAGGGGCAGCGTTCTCCAAAACTTTTTTATCTTCAAGTGTAAATGACTCACAAAACATTATCGTTGGGACTTGTGCCAAAATTTCTGTCTTCAAACACTTATTCACCCCTGTTGGAATTAGCACTCACCTAATAAAAGATTTCCCTAAATATAAAGTACATGAGCTGTATGGAACTAAGAAAAACCCAGTTCAATCCCGTTTAATCATTCCCGAACTCGATGTACCTAAACAACTATACGATCTCCAAATACCAGGGACTCATGCAATTGATGCCGTCAAACCTGGCTATAATCTAAAAACTAACGACGGAACAATTAAAATAAGTCGTACAAAAAAAGCCCCCCCGTCAAAAACGGAGGCTACAAATGTCTAATCGCAGCCGACTCCCAGTCTATGGAGTGTATCTAGACAAAGCGGACCGTAAGAAGCCGTTGTCGCATATAGACTTCAAGTTCAACCCAATTGACTTCATTGCGCATTGGCAACGATGTGGTGCTACGGCGAATTATTTAGCTGAGTTCCAGGCATACAACTTCGATAACCGTAAGAAGGTCACGAACATCATGTCGACCGTATTGAATGAGTTGATTGAGAATGCCGTTAAGTTTTCGGCAGATGCCCATCAAGAAGCGTCCATTAGTATCTATAACTATGGCGAAACGTTAACGCTACAATGTGTAAATACCACACAGCTCAAACAAGCCAATAAGTTTGAGGCATTTATCAAAACACTCATGGAGACTGAAGTAGAGGAGTTATTCCTTCAACAGATCATGAGTGCCGCTGAAGACGACCATACCGCATCCGGTTTGGGATTGATAACACTTAAGAAAGACTTTAACGCCAAAATTGGCGCTAAGATCGTTCCGGATACAGAAAGAAGACTGTATACTATTTATATCAAGGTCGTATTGGACGTCAATACGTTGGAGTCACTATGAAAATCGAAACAGAAGATTACTCAATAGAAACAAATGATCAGCAGGTCATCATTAAAGGCGCGCTACGCCTCCAATCCCCAACAGCCTATGATAAGCCCTTCGAATCTATTCGAGAAGCAATTACAAACAAACAAGACGGTCTTCATGTAGACATCTCTGATCTCAACTTCTTAAACAGTTCAGGTGTTACATCTCTAGCACGCTTGGTTCTTGATGCACGTAAGGCAGATGTTGGATTCACGCTATTATGTAGCGAGGACATCCCTTGGCAGAGCAAGACTGTATCTTCTTTGGGCAAGCTAAATCCCAAGTTAACGATCAACTTCAAGTAAGACAGCCAACAGACGCTTCTTACTCGGCCCCAATAGCCCCTGATATATAATGAAATTACGCCATCTTCCTTAACGATATTCACTAAGGGAGCATAACGAATGCGTTACAAAATTATAGGGTTCACAACATCGGATACAATACGTCATACAACCTCCTCTACTCGGTATAGTCGACTACTCCCACTACTCCTAACTCAGTTCCCTACGGCCGTAGGGGCAAACACATACGATTGCAGCCCAATTCCCTTTCAACAAACAATTGTCTCCAAAACATCGCGTGATGGGACCATACAGATGCGATTTGGAGTAACTGCCAACACCGATTGTGATACTGAAATCACCGTAGACTTATATGATCGGACGATCGATGATTACACATTAGTCTATGGCAATCTATTTAATTTTCCCTTAGAAGAAATACAACGTATAGATGCTTCAGAAGGATTTCACTTATCTGCCCTCCCCTCACAATGGCTGACCCCCAAGACCCATGGTCATTTTCGGTTTAAGGAATTCGACCAAGAGTCGCCGTCTCACCTTCCCCTTTCTCAAAACATCCTTAATCTGGACGAAACAGAATGGCCAAACAGTACACCTCAGCAACGAGAAAACGCCATACAGGCCACATTGGACACCATCCATCATGACTATCCGGTTGCCTATGTACATACACGAGACTCAAGCAATTGGCATGCCGCTCTAAGAGACCTATCGGCATCGGACTCCCGTTACACCTTTTTGTTTGACCCAACCCCAGAGCAGATCCCTCAAGTCCCTACTGACTCTAAAACGGTTGTTATACAAACATTAAATGAAAGTAAGAAAAACACTACCCTGGCTCAAAGTAATATACCAACCGCAGAAAGCCCTGTTAAAGACTACTACTCTCCCGACACCGAAATCGGCCAATACTATAACACGGCCAAATGCGGTCCCATACTAGAAGATAACCAAACACCAATGGGGTATTCCCCAAGTGCGGCCAATCGATTAAACAGGCTACTTGCTCGTCCGAATATTCAGTTTCAACAGACCGCTAAGGTACTATCCAAGGAGCTACATAGAAACGTTAGAAGCAACGAAATATGGTCACCGCTTGATCGCTTCAAACCAAATCAAGACAAAGAAATAATCAAAAACAAAGTAAGACTCTATAAAGATATACTTCATCATACTGAGCCGAGTAGATATGAGCTGTTTCCGGAATGGTTTAGGCCTACTATCCAACTTACAGATCAAATCGCAAAAACATTACTATCAATGAACAACTTTGATAATCATGAAGCGCTTTCTGAATTGTGCGCGGCAGTTATCAAAACCGTATTAAGATCCAGCAGCTCTGTTGTGGTTGGTGCTCGAGGAATGGCACGTATGGATACCCATTGGGCGGCCGAAAAGGCAATGATCCCCCATTATGCATTTACGGCGGTCATCGATAGTGTAAAGCAAACAATAGAAGAGAATTTTCCGGTACGTGTGTTATTTTCATCCAAACCCAAGAATGAAGGGGTGCTTTTTGTAGTAAACACGGATCTATACCCTATCCAATGGGCCGAAACGCTTGGCGGAGAAGTGGGCCATATCGATAGTTGTATAAACGAGCACCTTGAAGCCTGTCAGCCCGGCCTTCCCCACCCTTTCCTAGATCAATTCTGGGGTCGACTATCCGCTACCCCAGACACCAGTATTCGTCACTACAATAATCGAATACATTCACGTAACTTCCAGGGAATTAACACCGAATTCTACGGCGTAGACATCATGGCCAATACCCCACACAAACAAACCCTTCCTGATATAGATGAACCTTATGGATTCTTATCTCCGCTCTCTCACCCTATGGCTAACATCCAAGACGAAGTCGATTGCCTTGGGGCCTCCTTTCGAGGATTTGAGCGGTCGTTTAATCACGCAGGTTAGGTTGAGTGACTGGTCCCTATTTAATATTCGCCTTCAACAACTCCATTGAGAAGCACTTCATCAGTAGCCGCGACTAGAATTTCAGCATCTTCTTGCAAGCTAACATCAGCATAAACCAACGCTGCTTTGTTTTGCCGAACAGCAGCTAAAACTATATCCCTATCCTTTTTTAAATACTCAGCAGCAAAATATAGTGATTCTCCATCATATTGAACAGCAGCCAATACAACTTCTTTATTTCTTTTCAACATATAATGCAAATGCTCAATTGCAAAACCACCTTGTTGAACAGCAGCCAAAACCAGTCTTCTATTTTTACTTAAGCTTTCATCAACAAATTCAATTGCCAATCCATTTTGTTGGACAGCTGCAAAAGCAATCTCAAAGTCTTTTTGCAAATCATTACAAG
>JABISL010000019.1 GCA_018700055.1 bacterium
TGCAGGTGTTAACTCACTACCGATTACTGTTTTAACTGCATTGTTTGTTGGGATGGCTTTTGCCATTCAAGTCGTTAAGGAACTTCTCCGATTTGGTGCCCCAGACCTAATTGGTGGCGTAGTTGCCTTAGCAATCTGGCGTGAATTGGGGCCACTCCTCACAGGGGTTGTCGTAGCTGGCCGTGTAGGCTCCGCGATCTCGGCAGAGATAGGGAGTATGAAGGTGACGGAACAAGTAGATGCCTTGGAGTCCATGTCCCAGGATCCAGTGGAGTATTTGGTTGTGCCAAGAGTATTGGCGTTGTCACTTATGCTTCCCTTATTAGTAGGTATAGCGGATATCGTTGGCTACCTCGGTGGGTTTATCATTGCTATGTCTAGCCAGAGCGTGAATCCTTATTCCTATGTTAATTCTGCACAAACAATGTTAACCCCAATTGATATTGGTGGGGGGTTAATCAAAGCGCTCTTTTTTGGTGGGATTACCGCGACTATAGGATCCTATATGGGACTTAAGGCAACCTCCGGAGCCAAAGGGGTGGGGCGCATCACGCGACAGGCGGTAGTAAACGCTTTAATTACTATATTTATTCTCAATTATTTTATATCACTGGTGATTTTTTAGATGATAGACGTCAAAAATATAAGCAAGCGATTTGGCGATAATCAGATTATGGACGACTACAATCTCCATGTAGAAAATGGCGAGAAGATCGCGATTATTGGGCCGTCAGGTTGTGGGAAAAGCACGATGTTCCGAATGCTTCTAGGGCTTATCACGCCGGATACCGGCCAACTATACTTTAATGGCCAGAACATTCCCGATATGACCTACTTACAACTCCAAGAAATGCGAAAAAAGGTGGGCGTTCTATTTCAGTCCGCGGCCTTATTCGATTCGATGACAGTGGGGGAGAATGTTGGGTTTAGTTTGGTAGAGAACTTTCATATGCCACCCAATGCGGTTCAGGCAAGAGTAGAAGAAATATTAGATATGGTGGAAATGTCCGGTTATGAAAATGCGATGCCGTCGGATTTGTCTGGGGGGCAGAAAAAGAGAATTGGACTAGCTAGAGCGATTGCGGGGAAGCCAGAGTTACTTATATATGATGAGCCAACAACTGGATTAGACCCTGTTTTATCCACAAGTATCGAAGACGTTATTTCTCGTCTTAATACGCAATTGAACGTGACATCGATTGTGGTAAGTCATCAGAAATCCACAATTTTACGAACAGCTGATAGAATCTACATGATGAATGAGGGGCGATTACTCGATCCTGAATCACCAGACACAATTGAAAACGCCTCGAATCCAGTGATTCGAAGATTTATCCGAGGAGAACTCCATGAACCGTCATAACCGAAACGCCACAATTGTGGGAATAGCTACACTGATTATGGTGATTGCAACCGGTAGCCTTCTTATATGGAAGAGTACGGTTTTTCTTCGTGTCTCCGGCTATGAGTTAGTTGGGGATTTTCAGAACATTAACGGTCTTTTAAACCAAGCTCAAGTTCGATATAGAGGGTATCAGGTGGGGAAGGTGTCTAAGATACTCCCTGGACCGCAGAATATAAGAGTTCACTTTTGGGTACATAACGATATTGATATTCCTCAAGGCTCTACATTACGAGTTGTGTTTGATGGATTGGTAGGCGAAAAGTTTATTGATATTAATCCCAATAAAGAGGCAACTGCAACAGCATTTCTTCCTCCCATGTCAGTTCTTCCGGGGTATGCAACATCCGGTTTAGCAGACTTTGTAGATGTCGGGACACAGAGTCTCCAGGAGCTAAAAGAGATATTGGCGTCTATGGGTGACGTTTTGACGAGTACCGAGGTCAACGATGCATTGCGTAACACAATTCTAGGAATGGAGCGCATGGCCACCTCGATGAGTGATGCCAATATAGGGCAGTTAGTAATCAATCTAGAGCAGATATCCGATCAGATGCGTAAGATTGTGAAAGATGACTCTCTCGTAAAAGTAGATCGAATATTAGACAACCTAGAAGACTTTTCTAAGGACCTTAGTGGGTTATTAGGCGATGCTAAGTTAAAAGGTGAATTAACAGCAACTTTGTCCGAGAGCCGGCGTATGTTTAAAGGATCGGGAGATTTATTATCGACGTTAACCGCGATTCGATTGAATTCTGGAGTTAACTTTGATTACTACAATACCCCTAAAAAATACTACTATTCCGCCAACTTTGATTTTTGGATGGACAGCTCGTTCCTTCGATTTGGTGTGGGTAACAAGTTAGGCGATGATTCGTTAGTTAATATCCAACAGAGTATTCATTTGGCAGGCCCGCTCCGTACTCGCTTTGGAATATTCTATACCAAGCCTGGAATAGGGTTTGATTACATATGGAATCAGTTCACGTTGTCCTCAGACTTCTACAACTTCGATACACTTGAGATTGATGTGATTGGCGAAATGGCACTCATCGATGTAGCGGCCCTACGTGTTGGCTACATGAATGCAACAAGTGAAACCGATCGTAGCTATACGCTAGGTCTATCGCTACATCCTGCTTTTAAGTAGTTATAGATAGAAGTTAAAGGAACCAGAAATGGGATTGCAAAAGGGAAAAGCTCGCTCACGACGAGCTAGAAGAAATCAATATTTGTCATACATTAAAGCACCATTGATTTATGGGCTTATTTTGATGATGATCTTTCCGAATCCATCTGCACTATATGCAGCTGGTATTACTGTGGATACTAATGATCCATTAACGAATGCTCCTACTGTAGATACAGCTCAAAATGGGGTTCAAGTTGTAAATGTCGCAGACCCGTCTACCCGAGGTGTCTCGTCGAATAAGTTTAGTGATTATAACGTGGGTAGTGACGGCGTGATCCTTAATAATAATACGCAGGTCGGCATCTCAGAATTGGGTGGAGCGCTTTATGCCAATCCCAACTTTTCAGGATCTTCGGCGTCGATCCTCCTTTTTGAGGTGACAGGGAGTAATCGATCTAACTTGGAAGGGTATACGGAAATATTTGGCCAAAGTGCAGAGTTTATATTAGCGAACCCAAATGGTATTTATGTGAATGGTGCAGGATTTATTAATACACCAAAAGCAACCTTAACCACGGGTGTTCCCTTAATGAGTGGTGGCGCGTTAACAGGGTTTCAAATTAATCAGGGGCACATTCAAATCGAAGCCTTGGGATTAAATGCCGCTAATGTGGACTATTTCGAAATTCTCTCTAGAACTATAGAGTTGAATGGTGAGCTTCGGGTTAGAAATACAGCGAGTCTTATTGCTGGGCGCAATCATTATGACTATGAAACAGGTTATGTAACGGCCCTAACTCCAGATGGATCAGCCTCACCTACGTTTGCCATTGATGCTTCAGCACTAGGGGCTGTATTAGCAGGGAGAATCATCCTTTTGAGTACCGAAAAAGGAGTCGGGGTTAATTCCGAAGGAGTTCTGTACGCAATGAATGGTGATTTGACGATTACCTCTGCTGGAGATGTTCATTATTCTCAGGCCTTTGCGAGCACTAACGTTTCTATTAGAGCCGAAGGGGACATCAGCCAGTCTATGGATGTACAAGCAGGAGGCGTGATTAACCTGCAAGCTAGCAACAATATTACGATTGAGGGGGAAACAGTCATTGCTGAGACTGTAGCGATCACAGCAGGGGCGGACCTAGAGATAGTTGGGAGTATCGACACGCCTCTATATTTGGAAGCGAACGAGTTTGTATTAAATGCAGATGGCAGTATTGGGATTTCCGATAGTGATCAGCTTAGTAATACGTCATTTATGAGAGCAAAAGACATCATCACTGTTGCTAATACGGAATTCAATACCAGTACCTTGAATATGACTGCAGAAGGAATTCGGATTAACAATAGTTCTGTATTGGCAGATTATGCCATGGTGAGTGCCGGTAGTGACGGTATAGCAGCAACGGGAAGTGTATTGATCTCTTCTGGACTATCCATGCTCACATCAGGAAATGTGACAATGGCGACGAGTAGTGCCAATGCATTGGAAAACTTGCTATTTAGCGGGATGAACATGTCATTTGAGAATAGTAACGTAGAAGCCGGTGAGATATTGTCTTTGACTGCTTCAGAGGGAGTAACTGTTTCTGATGGGTCTGTTCTAACAGCAACTGACTTGGTTCTATTTAGTGGCGGGTTGTTTAGTAATGACGGTTGGATACAATCTACGAACTCTTTAACTCTTACAGCGGATAGCGTGAGTAATAATGCCACGATCAAAGCAGGGACGGTTGCTAATATTGTTGCTAATACAGTGGAGACTAGTGGCACACTTGAATCCGTAGGGGACTTAACAGTTACAGCAAACACGTTTGGTAATAGCGGTACCCTTACAGGGTATGATCTCAGTTTTGCTACTGCGGATGGCGGACTCATGACGGATTGGCGTAACACAGATAGGTTATTGGCCAATGGCCAACTGTCGATTAATACTAATACGCTTAAAAACCTAGGCGGTACAGTTATTGCATTGGATACGGCTGTGATTGACGCGGGCAGCTTATATAACAGTGGGACCCTAATGACAGGGGGCAATTTGATAGTGGATGCCTCAAATATTGTAGACAATGATAATGGCCTTATTCAGTCATATGGATACTTCAGTATTGATACGGCGAATAGTTTGAGTAACAAAGGCGGTAGTATTGTTTCATCCTATGTAACCCTTGGATACAGCGGTGTAGGAACCACTTTTGATGAGACGAACTATGATAGTTTGGGCAGTTTTGATTTGCCGTCTTTTTCCATAAATAGGTTCAGTTCTGAATCGACACTTACTCAAAACCAAATCAGAGTGGCTAATGGCGCACTTGATAATGATGGTGGAGAGATCCGTGTGGATTCAAGTGTAGTGTTGGACCTGTTTGGTGACATGGATAATGATGCCGGATCCATTTCTGCCATTGATGCATTATCTATTAAAACGGAAGGCACTATAAATAACTTGAATAGCGGATCGGCGGTGTTTGATGGGATTGTAGCTGGTGGGGATATGGTATTGGCGGCCGGGGCCATTAACAATGATCAGGGCAAGATCGAATCCTTTGGGAATATGACGATCGATAGTAGTGGTATTATAAATAACAAGGCGAGTCGTCTCTACGCGATGGGTGATTTGCATGTAGGTGTCGAAGGCGATTTGATAAATAGTGATGGCGGCATCATACAATCAGGCGACGACATTATGATGAAGATTAGTGGCGTTCTGTTGAATAGTAATACAGATGGAACCTATGGCGTGCAATCAGGTGATTCGTTATGGATTCAGGCTGCAACAATTAATAATAACGATGGCACTATTAAATCAGGAGGTGCCTTCAATATGTATGCCGGGGTGTTGGATAACGAGTCCGGGCTACTTTCGGGTGGAGCAGGTCAGTCACAGCTTTCCGTTACTGGAAATGCATCTCCCAGTGCAAACGGGGGGATAATCAGTGTAGCAGACGCGCTTAAAGTGAACATGAATCAATTTGTAAATGCGGGAGGGGTCTTGGAGACTGGTGGGAAGCTTGATTTGGGGAATACACAATATGACAATACGGATGGAAATACTCACGCAGGTGGCGGGTTAGAGACGACCAGTTTTGATAATCAAAGTGGGGTACTTACAGGTTCCGGAGAGATTGTTATTGATATGGGGCGCAACGATTTTAATAATCAAAGTGGCGTGATTAAGGTTCAAGGCCAAGGGAATCTTACGATTAGAGCAGGGGGCTACAAGGATAACTCTAGTTCGTGGCTTGAATCTAATGGAGATGTGTCAGTGTATCTTTTTGATACCTATGAGAACGCAGCGACCTGGAATGAAGACTACTTTACTCAGGGCTCAGATAAGTTACTAGTTGAAGGATTGTTTCGGAATCGAGAGGCTGAAACTACTGGTTACTCCGGGCGCGCAGAATATTCTTGGTATGGCAATGTAAAAACAAATGGAAGTTTTTATTTTGCCTCAACAAAACGATTAAATAATCACGGAACTATTGAAATAGAAGGGGACGCTATTTTGCGGAATGGAGGCTTGTCTAACTATGGGACAATTCTTACTCAAGACAATTTTGATCAGATAGGGGGTTCCATAGTAATTATGAGAGATTCAGAACTATCTGTTGGAGGAGATCTCAACTTAGAAGCTTACGGAAATATATCTGCCTCAGGCGGAAAAATATTGAGTGGTGGTGATATAACAATTAAATCAGATAGAACAATAATGTTAGATGGTACGGGATCGATAGGGTTTAAGGAGAGAGCCTTGATCTATGCCTCTGGAAATATTAATTTTTCATTTATGGACTATGGAACAGATTTATACCCTGACCCATCATACCTAGTTCATCAGATGACAATTGACGATACAACAGTGTTGTCAGAGGGAAAGATCTCTATCTATTCTGAGGCTACTAGGGCAAGAGAAGTATCCTTTTTTAATTCAATACATGAAGGAAAAATGGTTCCCGGAGGATCTCTTTATCATTTTCGAATGAGAAATAGCTTAATAGAAGCTAACGATACGGTTGATATTGTTTCTTCAGTAGTATCCCTATATAGCGACGGGTTTATCTGGCCAGAAATGCCTCATATTCACGCAGGCAACATGGTTCGTATTTCGGCCGTATTTGAGGGGGAAGGTATTGGGTCTGTATCTAATGAGGGCGGGGTTATTAGTAGTGGCGGTGATATGCATATTGATACAGAGCTACTTACCAATGAAACAGTAGATGACTTTGGTGGGTTAATACAGGCTCAAGGGACGCTTTCCGGTACTATTACGACTCTTGAGAATGGAGGATGTGGATATGCATCCACGGGACTACAATTACAGTATGAAGGTAATCCAAATTTAGAGCCCCTTCCTTTGGAATGTGGCGCCACTACAAAGAGCCTAGAGACCAAAGGAACGGAATACGATGACTCCATGGCGGGGTATGAGTCATTAGAAGATGGCACAATAGATGTTACCGACTATATCCTAAATGGGGCTGGTACCAATGGACTGTTTAAGTTTAATACTGATCCCGATTACGTAGACAGTAGTACATATGAAAAGGGCGTTGAATTGGACTCTGAAAAGAGTAATGGCGAGGCAGTCGCTATATCATGGGCTAGTGGACGTATAGAGTCAGCCCCAGACGATAAGGCACTGCAATCATCTGTTGTTATCAGTCGCCAATCTGCGCCAAAACATAAGTATTTGATTGAATCGGATGTTCAGTTTTTGAATAAAGACAACTTCTTAGGATCGTCCTATATGCTCACACGGCTGGGGATTGACCCCGATAGTGTTATCAAACGGTTAGGCGATTCAGTATACGAAACGACGTTAGTTCGTGATGCAATTCTGCGCGAAACAGGGCAACGATTCTTGCACGATGGTGTGAGTAGTGACAAAGAACAGATGAAGAATTTGATGGATGGGGCCGTGGCGGCACAGTCCGATTTACAGTTAACCGTTGGGGTAGCGTTGTCGAAGGCACAAGTTCAGAATTTGAATCAGGATATCATTTGGATGGTAGAACAAAAGGTGGCTGGTGAAACAGTGTTAGTTCCGCAGGTCTACTTAACCGTGCTTACAGTTGATGCAATTAAGCAAGGCGGGTTTGGTGCCAGTTTTGAGGCCGGTTCCTTTGACTTGGATATAGAGACATTATCAAATAATGGCTCTATGAGTGCAGACGAGGCTAACTTAAGAGTTAGCGGCGACACTAATAATGCCGGGAGCATGGATTTTGAGGGTGGCGATGTACAGTTGGGCCAGTTAAATAATACGGGTAGCTACGATCAATCTTCGGGAACACTATCTGTTGAAAAGGATCTAGATAATAGAGGCAAA
>JABISL010000051.1 GCA_018700055.1 bacterium
AATCTCAGATTCTTTTTGGCTGAGGTAGTCGTTGAGAATGGTGATTTGTTTGAGTTGGTCTAGTTGCTCAGGTTTGCAGAACGACACAGAGTTCATATCAATCGTCAGGGTGTGTTTGATGCGGCGGCCACCCGATTCGGACATGCCACGCCAGTTCTTGAATGAGTCAGACACCAGTGAATAAGTAGGGACAGAGACGATCGTGTTGTCCCAGTTTTGGATTCGAATCGTGTTGAGTGATACATCAATTACGTTGCCATCGGCGCCATACTTGGGCATCTCGATCCAGTCGCCTGGACGAACCATGTCGCCGAATGAGACCTGCACGCTGGCCACAAACCCGAGGATGCTGTCCTTAAATACCAACATCAAGATTGCGGTCATCGCACCAATACCACTTATGAATGCCCAAGGGCTCTTGTCCATTAGTGTTGCTAGTACGAAGATGCCAGTTAATAGATAAAGGGCAATTTTGAGAACTTGGATACTGCTTCGAATCACTACGGATTGTTTGGGTTGTGACTTGCTTAAGATATTCTCGAACACACTGAGACACGACTCAATAACAAGTGCTCCGATGATTACCATATAAGCGATACAAACCGCTCGAATTCCGGATTGAACTGTGGGTAGGGCGGGGAAGAGTAACTCGCTGGCCCAATAGATCACAAAAGCAGGTGCCATATGAGAGAGGCGATGGAATACCTTTTTTTGAAGGAGTAAGTCATCTACCTGAGTTTTGGTTTTTCCTATGATGGCGGATAGACCAGATAGTAGAATTCGTTTGCTTACGATGTCGGCGAGTAGCGCAACAAAGAGGATGATTCCCGCAACAAGTAGCGTGGCGACCCCATTGCGTAGGCCGAGTGAGTTAAATGTCGCCAGTACTGTGTTGTGGATAGTTTCCATAGAGAGGAACTACTTTTTTTTCTTAGGTGTATCGATGTTAAGAAAAGGGATTGCACCGCCACCATTGTAGTGAGGGAGTTTGCCGTCCCATTTTTCAGCAATTCTAAGTTGGATTAACTCAGGGTTGCTCTTGAGTGACTTGGCTTCTCTACGGATTGCCTCAGCTCTGGCCTTAGATGCAACAGTGATGGCATAGGCAGATGCACTAGCGGAGAGCTTTTTCTCTTCAGCTGCAGCTTCGGCTTGTGTCACACGACGAATTTTTTCGTTTTTGGCTTGAAGGGCTTCTTGTTCGGCTTTTACCTTCAACTCAATTGCTCGGTTAAACTCTTCAGAAAACTGGAAGTCAGTGATTGCAACGTTAGCAATACGAACCCCATTTTCAATTCCTTTTTTGTTTAACGTAGTGTTAATAAAGTCTTGAATGGCGGCATGGATTTGAGTTTTAACGTTTTCGCGTTTAGTAATCAATTCTTCTGCAGTGTATTTAGCGGTGATAGATTTAACGGACTCGGAAATTGCGGGCTCAATTACTGTTGCTTGGATTTGGCGAATGCCACCGATTTTTTGGTATGTAATTGGTGCCACTGCGCCATTTATAGAGTATTGGACTGAGACAACTGTTTTGACGTTTTGAAGATCCTTGGAAGATGACAGTGCCGAGGATTGAGAGTTGTTAAGACGGATATTGATTTTGAAAATATTTTCGATAAAAGGAACTTTTAGATGAAATCCTTCTTCAAGAGGAACAGGGTTAACTGCACCGAGGCGCTTAACGATTCCAACGCTTCCCGCATCAATAACAACAAATGCTGAAGTCGATAGAAATAAGGCGGCGATTGCGAAGAATAGATATTTGGTACTGGTTGGTATTTTTAGGTTTTGAATGTTGATTTCGTTGCTCACGGATTGGTTCCTTTTACGTAATAACGTATTAAATATTTATATGCTTAGAATAGCTTGGTTTGTCAGGGATTGCTAATAATTAAGGGGTGCTTAACGAGGGGCTATAGACGTTGATCTTTAATCGAGGTAGGATTCGAGGCCATGATTCATTACAAAGTTGTTGCTGCCGTTTCAGAAGATGTTATTTTCGCCGTTAATGCACGAGTTGAGATAACAGGTTTAATTAAAGGAACACAATATAATGGATTAAAGGGATCTGTTATTGAATGGATGCCTGATAAACAACGGTATCAAGTTGGGCTAGACTCAGGTAAATCGTTGTCGGTTAAACCTGAGAATGTTCAGACTGTTTCAGTGCCTTCTTTTGTAACGGTATCAAATGTGTCTAGTTCCTCTAAACGGTTTGCGAAAGATGAAGTGTCGCCAATTGGTGACATTAATAGGCGTGTTCAAGCTGAGGTTAGTGATGGATTGCCGCCAGTTTTAGTAAAAGAAACGTCGGTTCACTCTTTGGAAGATTTTGTAGGGCATAAGGGGCTTTTTGCTGATGAATTGATATCTGT
>JABISL010000053.1 GCA_018700055.1 bacterium
CTTGATCCGAACGAAACCATTTTCTTTGATGATTTAGAAGAAAACATTGAAGCCGCAAACGCAGCCGGAATGAATGGAATTGTGTTCCAATCTCCTGAGCAACTCAAAGCTGATTTAGCCGAATACAACATCACCGTATCTTAAGATGACGCTTGAATCCGAGATCAAACGACGACGGACCTTTGGGATCATCTCACATCCCGATGCCGGAAAAACGACCCTAACCGAAAAGCTACTTCTCTTCGGAGGCGCTATCCAAGTTGCTGGTGCGATCAAAGCAAAAAAAGCCGGTCGTCATGCCACGTCTGACTTTATGGAAATCGAAAAACAACGGGGTATTTCCGTAGCCACTTCAGTAATGGGCTTTGATTACAAAGACTGCAAAATTAACATTCTCGACACCCCCGGTCACGCTGACTTTTGTGAAGATACTTACCGAACACTAACAGCCGTAGACAGCACCATCATGGTCATCGATTCCACTAAGGGTGTGGAAAAACAAACCTACAAGCTTCTAGAGGTCTGCCAAATGCGAGCAACCCCTGTCATTACATTCCTAAACAAAATGGACCGGGAAGGAATCGACCCCATTGAGCTCTTAGACAACATCGAGGAAAAACTAAAGATCACTGTCTGTCCCTTAAGTTGGCCAATCGGCCAAGGAAAAGCCTTCAAAGGGGTCTACAATATTTACGAAAAACACGTTGTTCTATTCAATCCGCATGGCAAACAAGAGGTAAGTAAAGTAGTCAAAATCACTGATATAAGTGACCCCGAACTCGACCAATTAATTGGCGAAGACTTCGCTCAAAAACTCCGCGATGACCTGGAACTAGTACTCGGTGTCTATCCCGAGTTTTCAATTGACGAGTATCGCGCAGGAATTGTGACTCCTATATTCTTTGGCTCCGCGCTGAACAACTTTGGGGTAAAAGAACTACTCGATTGTTTCGTAGACATCGCCCCACCGCCATTATCTAGAGATACAACCGAAGGAATCATCGCGCCTGATGCCAAGACTTTTTCTGGATTCATTTTTAAAATCCATGCCAATATCGACCCCAAGCACCGCGATAGGATTGCCTTCTTGCGAATCTGCTCCGGAACATTCGAACGCAACAAACGCTACCACCATGTGCGTAGCAACAAGGTCTATAGAAGTAATAACCCCACCGCATTTATGGCCCAATCCAAGGAAGTGATTGATCAGGCTTATCCAGGAGATATTATCGGGCTTCATGATACCGGCAATCTCAAAATAGGCGATACGTTGACTGAAGGCAAAGACTTTTCATTCAAGGGCATTCCTAGCTTTTCACCTGAAATATTCCGCTATGTGGTCAATGAAGACCCAATGAAGACCAAGCAGCTCCAAAAAGGACTCAACCAACTCTGTGAAGAAGGCGTCGCACAACTATTTACCCGACACCAAGACAACCGTTCAATCGTTGGCGTAGTTGGCGCGTTACAGTTCGAGGTCATTCAGTACCGTCTAGACAACGAGTACAATGCGCAATGTCGATTCGAACCTCTCAGCTTCGTCAAAGCCTGTTGGCTCACTGCCGATGACCCGGCTCACATCCAAGCCTTTACGGACAGTAGAAAGATGCAAATCGGCAAAGATGGCGAGGGCAACCCCGTCTACTTCGCTGAAACCCAATGGAGCCTTGATCGAGAAATCAACGAACATCCAGAGATCAGATTTCAAACTACCTCTGAAGAATAACAAGGATGGCAAACAAACATGGCTGTAGGTAATATCCCACCCCCTCTACCCAATCTTCATAACGCCAACGTACATGGCAAACATCATCACCATGATGCCAAGGCCAAGCCACCGCCGCCACCTACCGTTACACCCGTTTCAGAACATATTGGCGCCGTTCACAACGTCATAATCGACCATATTGATGTGGATGATCACATCCCTCAATCCCCAAAAAACGCCGGCAAAAAAGCACCGGTCCGTCACCAAACAACTCAAAAGGCTACGCCCACAGAAAAGCCAGAATCCGGACATGCCGAATCTATCGCAACACAACAAGATGATGCCCAACAACAAATCACTAAACAACAAAAACAACAGACCCAAAAAGCGCATCAAAAACCAAAAGACCCCATCACTAGAAAATCAAAACAAACGCACGACCATGCCCCTGACACTTCCGATGTAGAACATCACGTCGCCCAATCCAACGATTACATCAAAGAAGCTCAGAGCAAAAACAAAAAAGCTCGGGTCAACGCGAACACACAACATACCCAAGAAATAGAAAACGGAGACATCTCAAGCTCTGACTCATCCATGAATTCAGCCCCCTCTCACAAAGAAAGCCAAACCCACAAGTTAGCAAAAGAAATGTTCAACCGCGCCAAAACCGTCGCCAGTGGGGCTAGCACAGGTGCTGGAATAGGTAGCTTCTTCGGGTCAGTAGTCCCAGGACTCGGAACTATTATCGGTGCCATCATTGGCGGATCTATAGGCGCCGCTGGCTCAGCTACTTACCTCGGTCTTCATGAAGAATCCAATCGACTAGAAGAACTAGAGGTAACAGACTCTCAAGAAAAGCACATCGAAGACCTTAAGCTAGCCGAAAAAATTATTGGCCACGCAGGGACTTTTACAGACGGCGTTGAATCAGGTATTCAAGTGGGTGGTATTTTTGGATCGGTCGTCCCTGGTCTAGGAACATTTCTTGGCGCAGTCGCCGGCGGCGCTCTAGGGGGAACTGGGGCCATCACTTATATTATTGCAAAAGAAGCGTCTTCTTCTGATTTATTTTCTGATTTATCCAATGAGGGCCTATTATGAAATTCACACCATTATCCATCCCCGATGTAATCCATATCGAGCCAAAGATATTCGAAGACAATCGTGGCTTTTTTATGGAAGTCTATCACCAAGAGAAATATGCTGAAGCCGGAATTTCCGACGCTTTTGTTCAAGACAACTATAGTAGGTCTAGCAAAGGAACTCTACGAGGGCTCCATTATCAACTTCATCCCAAAGCACAAGGAAAGCTTGTTCGCGCAGTCAAAGGCGAAATCCTCGATGTGGCTGTCGACATCCGAAAAGGGTCGTCTACATTTGGTCAGTGGGTCTCTGCTATATTAAGCGAAGACAAAAAAAACCTTCTTTATGTCCCCCCTGGATTTGCACACGGATTCTACGTAATCTCAGACACAGCCGACATTGAATACAAATGTACAAGTACCTATTCAGCCGATCATGAAAGAAGCATCCGTTGGGATGATCCTGATATTAATATTTCCTGGCCCATTTCGCCTGATCAAACCGTATTGCTATCCGAAAAAGATAAGATCGCCCCACTTCTAACCAATGCGGACACTTTTGGTATCACTCACTAGTTACGAACCCGCCTCGCCACCGCGAGCGATAGTCGTTATCCTCCACGGAATGATGGAGCACAATCAGCCCTATCGATCCTTTGCATCCTTCCTCAAAAGCCAAGGGCTATTAGTCCTCACTTATGACCAACTTGGCCACGGCAAACGACCCGATACCATTCAAGACTTGGGAAAAGTACCACCAGATAGCTGGTCCAAGTTCGTTTCTGAAGCCTGCACCATAGTGAAGTCCGTTCATGACACGCATCCCAATATCCCAATCTTCTTAATAGGTCACAGTTTTGGATCCTTTGTAGCTCAGGCGGCCGCTGCACAACTGGGGGATATCGTTTCCGGACTCATCCTACTAGGATCGGCCTATCAGCCTCGCATACTAAGCCAAATCGGACTTCAACTAAGCCAAATAATGGGCTGGAACTGGGGATGGAAAAGTCCCGCTGACCTCATTCACTTCTGTACATTCGCCCCGTTCCGATGGCAAGTTAACGGACCGTCAGAGTTTAGTTGGCTCTCTCGAAACGCCGAGTTTGTTACGCACTACGAAGAAGGACCTCTCTTCGGATTTACACCTAGCTTTGGGTTCTATTCCACCCTATTTACCGGCCTTCTCGACATTACGCGTACTGGATTCTTCAAAACCTTCCCCAAGCACCTACGAATCTTAATCTTATCCGGAACCAACGACCCCCTTAGCAAAGGCGGAAAAACCGTTCAAACACTCGCCAACAAATACCGCTCCGCCGGCGCAACCAGCACCTCCGTCAAAC
Organism: bacterium; assembly: GCA_018700055.1. GTDB lineage: Bacteria > Margulisbacteria > Marinamargulisbacteria > UBA817 > JABISL01 > JABISL01. The sequence goes on from JABISL010000053.1 coordinate 4,137, forward strand.
TCTACCCCGACGCCCGCCATGTACTCCTCCACGAACTCAACAAAGACGAAGTCATGAATGACATCTTAGGGTTTATAAATAAAGAGAGTAATTCTTAAATTTTCCCTCTTCTTTCTTTTTCCCATGTTATTTATTCTTTTTCTTAACCTGCCTTCTAATTTTGATGAAGTGGGCAATTTTTAGATTTGGTTTTTCCGCAGGGCTATTTCAGATAGCTCGAGGACAAAAATCAGAGCTAAAATTGTTCAATTCGCAAAATTAGAAGGTAGAACTAAAAAAGAGTTAGTTGATTAACCTTTTCGCCACTGATCCCTGTATTCTCAGCTTCAAATCCTTCTAGTATCTCGTTTGCTCTCGCGACTACTTGCGGCGGCAACCCTGCCATGTCTGCTACATGGACACCGTAACTACGATTGGCAGACCCTTCCACCAAACGATACTGAAATACAATAGCATCATCTGTCTCCGAAATATCCATTGTAAACAGCCCCAATGCCGTCGATTTTTTCGCCAAGGCCGCCAGTTCATGATAGTGAGTCGCAAACAAGGTTCTCGCACCAATCGTATTGATCAGATACTCGGAGACTGACGCCGCGATACTAATACCATCAAATGTGGATGTCCCCCGCCCAATCTCATCCAAGATCACCAAACTGGCATCTGTTGCATTATGAAGAATCGCAGCCGTTTCGGTCATCTCAACCATAAAGGTACTCTGACCTGCGTAGAGATTATCCAATGCCCCAATACGAGTAAATAGTTGATCAACAACACTCATTCGTGCTGAAGTGGCAGCAACAAAACACCCCATTTGAGCCAAGACCACGTTCAGAGCGACCAATCGCATCATCGTCGACTTACCTGCCATATTAGGCCCTGTAATCAACATAAATCGGTTCTCATCTTTTGTCAACGAAACATCATTGGAAATAAAAGGAATCGGCTGGCGTTCCAATACAGGGTGACGCGCTTCTGAGAGAACTAACTCCCTAAGATCTTCCGCGACGAATTCTGGACGAACATACCCATATTTATGAGAGGCTGTAGCCAACGACTGCAAACAATCCAAATCAGCTATTCGTTCCGCCAAGTCTTGCAACACTGAGACATGTTCATTCAGACTATCCACAACCTCATCAAACAGATGTGATTCCAGAGCTTTTTGCTTATCTTCCCCCTGAAACAGAATTGCTTCTTTATCCTTAAGCTCCGGAGTTATATACCGCTCGGCGTTCGTTAAGGTTTGTTTTCGAATATAGTTAGAAGGAATTTTGGCCGTGTTCGAATGAGTCACCTCAAAGTAGTATCCAAACACCTTGTTGTAGCCAACACGAAGTGTCTTAATCCCGGTTCGGTCTCTTTCTTTTTGTTCCAAGCCACCAATCCAGTCTTTAATCGACTTAAACGATTCCGTTAACTCATCCAAATCCACACTATACCCAGCTCGAATCACCCCACCAGTCCTTAAGGAAATAGGCGGATCATCAACCAACGCACGTTCTAGTAATTGAATCACTTGCTGATACGGACTCTCTGACTTAGCCGCATCCAAGAAAAACTGGGCTTGGGATTTAAGTAAGTCACTCGGTAACTGGTCCAGCACGCTACCCACTTCAACCAACGCCTTTAATGACCCCATCAACGCGATACAATCACGGGGATTATTATGCCTGGAGACAATCCGTGATACTAAGCGCTCCAAATCATACACCGGCGCCAACAATTCTCGTATCTCTTCCCGACTCAGTACATCCGTCACTAAGTCTTCAACCGCATCCAATCGACGATTAATCACAGAAACCTCACAATACGGCGCACGTAATAACTGTTTCATACGGCGCGCACCCATAGAGGTTTTTGTATGGTCTAGTACCGCAAACACTGTCGATTTTTTCTGACTTTGTCGCAGCCCTTCTACCAATTCCAAATTAGACACCGTCACCGCATCCATTCTTAAAAAACCTTCTTGAACAACGGGGCGAATCCGAGTCATCTGAGACAATTCTGTTTTATGAGTGCATTGCAGATAATCTAAGATAGCCCAAGCCGCGGGTAAAGCGGCTTCAAACCCGTCTAACCCGAATACCGAAATAGATCCCACCTGGAAATGTTCAAGCAATTGATCTCGAGCCTGATCCTTGTCCTTAGGAAAATACCGATTAATCAAAATCGGATCTACGAACTCTAGGTCCATCGATTCCGGAATCAATATTTCCTTAGGGGATAATCGTTGTATTTCTAACATCAATTCTTTTTTGGAAGCGGTAGTCCATACGTTAAAGGCGCCCGTAGTGACATCAGCATAAGCCAATCCAAACTCTATGCGAGGCCGTGTCGATTCAACCACTGCCACCAAATAATTATTTTCAGTATCATCCAATACCCCGGCTTCCAAAACAGTTCCCGGCGTCACAACCTTGGTCACTTCTCTTTTGGTAATTCCTTTGGAAACCGTAGGATCTTCAACCTGCTCACATATCGCAACCTTATGCCCGCTCTGAACAAGTCGTGTTATATAGGAATCTGCCGCATGATAAGGAATCCCACACATCGGAATTCGCGTTTCATCTTTGCCTCGCCCCGTTAACGTAAGGTCTAAAATCTTCGAGGCGACTTGCGCATCATCCAAGAACATTTCATAAAAATCTCCCAATCGAAAAAACAAAATGGCATCCTGATGATCCACTTTGATGGCCTTATACTGCCTCATCATCGGTGTATCAGTTACTTGAGTCGTCACGATATTGAGGTTATACGGTAACCGGCAACTTTTGCTGGATGAACGCCGTAAACTTGGCCTGTATTTTATTTACTTCTTCAACTTCTAGGGTGCGATCTTGATGCTGGTAAGTCATCGCTAGGGTTAGGCTCCGCTTATCGGCCCCCAATGACTCGGATTCATAATGATCCAACAAGGAATGGCCTACACAATATTTGGGACGATACTGCTTTAAAAAAGCGTCCACCTCACCATATTCAATCGACTTTGGCGCCAATATCGTGATATCCCGTCTAGTTGAAGGAAACTTAGAAATCAGTTTAAAAGAAGCCACACCAATACTCATTGCAGCAATCGTTTTTAGATTCAGTTCAAACACCTTTGTTTCCAAAGGAAGGTCATAGGCCTTAGCCACTAATGGATGCAATGTTCCAATAACACCTATTTCTTGCCCACCAACTTGAACAACACCAGATTGTTTAGGGTGAAGATAAGGAAGCTCACGACTAACGACAGTCATTTCTCCCAATTTAAAGCCAGACACCAATCGCTCAACCGTTCCTTTGAATGACGAAAACGATACAGCTGAATGTAATCCAAATACAGAGCGTCCCTCAGAGGAACCCGCAGGAAACACACTTCCCAATTCTATCAAAGCAACAGAAGGTAATTGTCGTTTCAAGTTATAATCCGCAACCTTAAGTAAGGAAATCACTCCCGAAGGACGCATAACAGACTCTTCCTGACTCAAAGGGTTACTCAACCGAAGCAGTCCATCAGCAGATACCTGACACTTCTCTAAGTCTGTCGGCGAAATCATCGGAAATGTAACTACTTGTGATAATCCATTGGCTACCGCAGCATCTAAAAGACCACGCTCCAACGCATCCCCTCGAGACTCAGGCTTTTGAGTGATCTGAATCTCCGGCATTGTTGAGGGTATGTCTGACAAATCCGTTAAACGCATGACCTCTTCAGCCAAATCCGGACACTCATGAACATCCGCACGTCGCCATGAAGGCACATCAACTTCAGTCATTGAGTCATTTAAGGTGAACCCCAATAACGCCAATGGCTTGCGAACTTGATCGTCACTCAAAGTCATTCCCAATATGCCCTCTAGTTCAGCAATTGAAAATGACACTTTTTTAGAATCGGCTACATTGGGGAGTTCCCCTTCAACATCAACGCGGTCACCACATTTCCCACCACACAACTCTATAATCAATGCAGCGGCACGATCAGAGGCCTTTTTTACACCCTCCCAATCCACACCTTTTTCAAATCGAATAGCACTTTCACTACGCAGCCCAACTACACGCTGGCCACGACGAACCGTTATCGGATCAAAAAAAGCAGCTTCCAGAACAACACATGTCGTTTCAGAATCCACTGCGGTTCGTTCTCCGCCCATGATTCCTGCTACCGCAACAGGTCCAGACTCATCTGTGATCACCAAGGTCTCTGTATTAAGGACTCGCTCTTCACCGTCTAAAGTAACAATCGGCTCTGACTCTTTAGCCAAACGAGCCTCCAAACCACCGTCTAACTTAGACGCATCAAACACATGTAACGGCTGCCCCGTTTCTAACAATACATAATTGGTTATATCAACTAACCGATCAATCGGTCGAATTCCCATTGCTTGAAGCTTACGTTGTAACCACAAAGGCGACGGCCCATTTGTGACACCATCAATCACTCGCGCTGTATACATCGAACAAGCTTGCTTAGCCGCGATTGACACAGAAACAGTTCCAACAGACTTTTCACTACTTATATCTTGGGACTCATTTGAGTCTGACACAGACTCTGTATGACCCAATATCACACCAAGTTCTCTAGTAAGTCCTTGAATACTTAAGCAATCACCACGATTAGGCAATACAGATATATCCAACACCGTATCCTTTAGACCAGCATATTGAATAAAGTCTTCCCCAATAGGTGTGTCAGGTTCCAATATCCATATCCCTTGCGATTCTTCAGAAACCCCTAGCTCTTTCTCAGAACAAAGCATTCCACTCGACTCTACATCTCGAAGCTTACTTACCTTAATCTTCATCCCACCCTTAAGAACCGCCCCAGGCAAACTCACAGGAACAATATCACCCACAGAGATATTATTGGCTCCTGTCACAATTTGGTGAGTAGTCTCGCCACCTGTATCTATTTTGGTAATCACCAAGCGGTCTGCGTTAGGATGCGGATCAATACTTACTATCTTACCCGTCACGACCCCTTGCAACTCGTCACCAATAGTCTCGATCCCTTCGCCTTCAAACCCAGCCATCGTCAATCGGTCCATCAAAACCTGAGGAGAGCAATCAATAGACACTTTTTCTTTTAACCAATTTAGTGAAAACTTCATGTAAATTGCTCCAAAGTGCGCAAGTCATTTTCATATAAAAGACGAATATCGGGTATCCGATATTTAAGCATCGCGAGACGATCAATTCCGGCTCCAAAGGCAAACCCACTGACTTGATCCGGGTCATAGCCTACAGACCGAAACACATTTCGATTCACCATTCCGGCCCCCATAACCTCAAGCCATCCCGTATCCTTACACAAGGAACAACCATCACCGGCGCACATCATGCATTCAACATCCACTTCGACAGAGGGTTCCGTGAATGGAAAATAACTTGGTCTGAGTCGAACCGTCTTGTCTTGACCAAATAATTCTTTTAAAAAATACTCCAGTGTTCCTTTTAGATCCGCAAACGTGATTTTTTTATCAACCACCAAGCCTTCTACTTGATTAAACACTGGTGAATGAGACACATCCGCATCGCAACGAAAAACCTTCCCCGGAACCAGAAGTCTGAGTGGGGGCGTTTCTTTTTCCATCACATGAATCTGCACTGGCGAGGTATGGGTTCTTAATAAACGACCATCTTCTAGGTAAAACGTATCGTGCATATCTCGTGCCGGGTGATCAGCAGGAATATTTAACGCTTCGAAGTTATGAAACGTATCCTCTACCTCAGGGCCACTCTCAACTGAGTAGCCTACCCGCTTAAAAATCGCAGATACTTCATCAATCATTAACTGCAACGGATGTTTGGCACCCAAGGGACTCACCGTACTTGGCATGGTCACATCCACAGAGTCGGAGTTAAGTTGCGCTTCTAACATTAACGCGTCTAGCGCTTGTCGCCGGGAATCCAGTTGATCACTCAATGTGGCCTTAACCGCATTAGCCAACTGCCCAAAAACAGGACGTTCCTCGGGAGACACATCCTTTAGACCTTTTAATATCCCTGTTAACTGCCCCTTTTTACCAAGGACATCTACTCGAATATCATCTAAGTCTGCCATTGTATCGACTGACTGTATCGCTTGCTCAGTTGCTTTTTGAAGCTGTTCTAACTCGGATTTCATAGTCCCTAATGATACCAAGTTGAGTCCCCGTAGACCAGCCTCCCGTAGACGGGCCATCCACACTCAAATTAAGCTCAAACTTGATTCAAGACATATTCGACTGTAAACTATTTAGTAAATTTAAGGTTTAAAAAATAAATGAAATTAAACACCATCTAATTCCGATAATTAGGTGAGCGTACATAGAAATAAGAAAAGTTAATTGAGGGGACACCCCTAAAAAGGAGAATTATTATGGCACAAGCAATAACAGGACTTAACTCAAAGGGAACAGCATCAGCAGCTCAAGCTACAGAAGCAATTGCACAAAACCCACTATCAACTATCGCAAAAGAAAACGTTGCGAACATTGAACAACAACTAAACCAACCTGGCGTGACAGTTAGTTTTAATCAACAAACCAACACCCTAACAGCCAGCAAAGACGGTGGCGTCATTGGCCAAACTAACGTAAAAGATACTCAAGTTACAAATACGACAGATGTTATCACCGAATTAGCCAAAGGATTAACCGATGCCATCGCTAACACCGCCAAAGCACAAAGCGCTGAAGCAACAACAAATGCAGCGAAAAGTAGTAGTTCAGCCGCAGCATCTGAAACAGCTAGCCTTAGCGATCAATTAGCTACCCTTGCACCTCAAAAAGCAACAACTGTAGACGTTGCGCCTAACGGACAAGCCTAACCACTAAATCAGTCCCCCGCAGACCAACTGTGGGGGCATTCCCATCTTGTCCAGCTCTAACAGAATCAGTAGAGCATGCTAAACTGGAGACACCATGGCTGAAAAAATTAAGATTTTCAATGAAAAAGGAAAGATATCTAAGCAAATCGTAGATATTGCTTTTGATAAGGCGATCACCAATCGCTTCAATACGCTTTCCGACTATCTAATTGATGCCAACTTAAAGGTTAACCCAAAAGAACTCGCCCTCCTCACCGATCGGGTTGAGAAAAACGTCTACAAACAACTTTTTTATTATTCCCATTTGATGTATCACATCATGGAATCTAGTAATGACTGGGGAGAGCCAGGCGAACAGCAGGTCAAAATCGCATTCTGTCGCAACCTATTAAAGGTAGATTCCAAGCGGACACTGTCTCAAGATGATGCATTAGCGTTCATGGAAAAGGTTGAAAAAAACCTCAAAGAGTTAGACATACGAGACATTCTTCCTATCACAGCCAAAAGCCAACTCAAGAACTATATGTTCACTATTCTAGGGCGGCAAATACCCGCCTTCAAATCCCAAGAAATCGACCGTGTTCAGCGCTTTTGTGGATCCAAACGATTCTTGCATGGCGGACAGTTCGGCGCCGACCACGAATTCATACTTGGCGAAGGAAAGAAAACCCATAAACAAGGCTATGACATTTATTATGTCACCAAAGAAGTCTTACGTACGCCTAACAACGTCATGTCCATGGCAGCGATCATTGGCAACCGAAATATTTATATTCGCATGGAATGCCTCAAAACTATTTTTGCACAAAAATGGATTCAAATGTTTGATTATAACGAGATGGAAAAAGAACAAATTCGCACCAATGATTATTGGAATGTCGCAGAAGGAATTAAACAAAAGGTCCTTCATTACTATGGCGTTAAGTCCCAAGACAGTCTTGAGAAACTGGAAAAAACATTCCTCGGCGATATGGCCGAAACCATTCTCTATCACGAATTGGGGCACGGAATCATCCAACATGACACACTCCCCCTAGAGTTAGGCGCTATTGGTGAGGCCACCAAACTCTATGGCGAAAACATATATACATCTATCCTAGAATTCCTTGCCGACTTCGCACCTCCACAGGATGATATTGTAGGACCAATCCACAATATGATCCGAATCAGCAAAAAAGATCGAAATCGCGCAATAAGAATGTACTTCATGTACCTATCTGATACTTGGTTCTTCAATACTGAAGACAAATATATGTATACCTACTCAGATATGATGGCACTTATTCTTCTGCGCTACATTAGCCCAGACGGCGATGTTAATTTTGAACAACTGGAACAAGATATGCAGTTCCGAGACGATCGAATGAAAGAAAAACAACTCACTGTGTTTGAACGCATCTACGAATTATTCGTATGGGATGCTAACGAAATCAAAAACATCATTGAGCACGCGACTTATTCAGTTGTGGACCAAAAACTGGACTACAAAAAGGTCCGGTCGCTCCTAGTAGACCAATTCAAAAAGAACGACGGTTTCGTTCATGAAGATACGTATGAATTCTTGGTTCCTTTTTGGACCAATATGATCGGATATATCCAACAGATCTCCGATTCCAAAAAACAACTGGAAGACTTCGTTAACAACCAAGAACGAAAGATCCTCATGAAAATGTTAATTTTATCGTGTGGCCGTAAAAAAGCCGAAGCTTACAACTACGATCACCGCAAATTCATTGTGGACCAAATGAAAGCACTTGGCATCACTGCCAAACCCCCTACTTTAACGTCTTAAGAAACCCCTCTACAGATTGAGCAAACGTATCCGGCGTCTCAAGACAGCCAAAGTGCGTACCGGAAAACGTTTGAGACTCTATTGCTTGATCCGGCCATAACGCTCTCATCGCAGTAAGTCCTTTTTGAATATAGGTATCCGAAAACACTTTGTCAGACTCAGTCCCGATGACCAACATCGGACATGATGTACTTGCACTCAATAATAATGGCGCAGGCAATGCCAACAACGCCTTGGGAATAGAAGTACTTTGGTCCACAATCGCTGTCACCTGATTATCACTTAATGTAGACTCGTTAAAAAACCGCTTACGAAACACCTTCTCAGGCATGGTATACGTTGACCGAAAAGACTGCGCTACAACAGATAGAATGACATCTAATGAAGGGACTGGAACCGCCCAATCTTTAGGCAATAGCGGGTTCATCAAAACCATCCCCTTTATCCGATTTACTATGGGGAGATCTTCAATAACACTCAAGCACCTTAGCGACAAATAAGCCCCCCTACTATGAGAGACAAACACAATGTCTTTCTTAGAAAACTTATCCGTCAGTCGTCTCAGATACTCTAGTAACCCATCCATCATTTCCTCATGGGTGCTTAAGCCTTCATGGGACCACAGAGACACATTTTCATCACCCATTATTCCACGAAAAGAGCTCAACAGCCCTGCATACACAGATGGCGCGACACCATCCCCAGGCACAAATACTAAAATTTTATTAAAATTTGAAGACATTGCATTGACCCTCCCGTACTGTAGGAGTATATTACAGTCAGATAGGGAGGGTCAATAATCATGTTATATAAAGTAATCGCTACGTCTTTGAATCTAGAAGCAGTATCATTTACAACACACCTACCTCCTCTACATCACAAGGCTGCCCTACCCCCTGTTCGCCGAACAGCCAACGTAGAAACCCAAACAAATGAATCTGACTTAGCGCGCCCAACAAAGTCGCTTCATGCGTCATCTAACGAAAAAGGTCCTCCCAAAACAGTTATTGACTACTTACAACTTACAACTATTCCAGAACCTGAAGATGAAAACCATACCTCCATAAGAGTTAAACCCGATGCAGCACCACTAAAACCTAGCTGCATTGAATGGTTAGCCAGACCATTCGCTTCAAAAAAATACACCCAAGTCACTCCAAAAAACACCGAAGAGCCTGACGCAGAAGGAATAACGCCTAGCGAATGGTCCGCCTACTTTGATAGCTACGATAAGTTTTTAGCAATATTTAAACCCTATCAAGATCTAATGAAAACAACCGTCGATATAATAGAAAACCACTTCAAAACTCTACATCCAAACGCAACGCCAACAAGCACCCCCTTTGAAATACTTGATTTAGGATGTGGGTCTGGAAACTTAGCCGCTACCCTCCGAGAAAAGCATCAATCATTGGGCGCACCTAAATGGAACTTAACTGGCGTAGATTCAGCAAAAAAAGGAATAGAACTTTCTAAGAAAAAAGCAGAAGCTATGGACGCAAAATCAATTCATTTCAACTATTCTGAAGGTGACATCACTACTCCTAATTTTGGATCAACAGAAATTACTACTGATGCCAAATATGATGTCATTAACCTCACCAATGTATGGTACGCACTCCCTGAGAATAAAAGATCATCTTTATTAGACGAAATGAAAGATCATCACTTAGCATCAAACGGAATCATTATCGTTAATGATCGACAGCGCCCATTCACAGGTGGAACACACTTATATGCTATTGGAATCCATTTAACCGAAGACCTCGCTAACTTTCCTCATCAAGCATATACCCTAAAAAAAACCTGGAAAAATCTTAAAGAAGTCGCCGCATTCAACAAAAAAAGAGTCACCGACGGACCATGTAGTTTCCAATCCAACGAAACGCAAGTCACTATGTTCAAAAAGAAAGGATTCACACACGTCCAGAAGCTCGATACTTACGGAAATACAACCATAATGAACGTCTATAAAGGGCCAATATTAGAAGCTGAATCCGAACAAGAACTAGTTCCAACTTACGTCCCTGACGGAACCGCTTCCATGGATACCCATCGATCTGGTCAATCTTCAGACCCTTTACCTACAATTGTGGACGCCATCCGAAACAAACACGGAAATGGAATGATCCGCGCTTATCCAACTGAAGACTCTAGAGACTCATCAACCCGCCGATCAAAAAAACATTAAATTACTTAATGCGTCAAATTAGCGCGTAACGACGGTAACCAGTAGTCCATATTCTCAAGGACCACTCCCGTTCCTAACGCAACACATGATAAGGGATCATCCGCCATGTGAATTCTAACCTTCGTCTCATGATAAAAGTGCTTAGCTAAACCGAATAACAGAGAGCCTCCACCCGTTAAAAGTATCCCGCTTTCTACAATATCAGAAGAGAGCTCTGGCGGAGTCTTTTCCAAGGTCCTACGTAACGCTCCCAGAATTTGACTTACCGGTTCCGAGACCGCTTCTCGGACTTCCGTGGCCGTCAACGTAAATGTCTTAGGGAACCCTGTTAGTAAATCTCTACCTGTGACCGACATCGTTTTTTCTTCAGAAAAAGGACTCGCGGATCCGATTTTAATCTTCACTTTTTCAGCCATTCGCTCACCGATCAACAAATTATAGTTTTTGCGACAATGAGAGATAATGGCCTCATCAAATTCATCACCGGCGACTCGTATAGACTCAGAAACAACAATCCCGCCAACAGAAAGAACCGCAACCTCAGTCGTTCCGCCACCGATATCGACAACCATATGACCTGTGGGCTCTGTTACGGCCACACCCGATCCAATAGCCGCGGCCATAGGCTCTTCAATCAAATACGTTTCTTTGGCCCCAGCCAAACGCGCCGCATCCAATACCGCCCGTTTTTCTACACTAGTAATCCCATAAGGAATACCAACCAAAACACGAGGGCTCATTAATCGGCGACGATCTTTTACACGATCAATAAACCAGCGAATCATCGCTTCCGTAGTTTCAAAGTCAGCGATCACACCATCTCTCATTGGACGAACGGCAATAATGTTACCTGGCGTTCGGCCAACCATGCCACGTGCCTCTTCACCAATTGCCAACACCCGACCTGACTTACGATCTAAGGCTACAACTGACGGTTCTCGCAGAACAATCCCATCGCCTCTAACATAGACAACGGTATTAGCCGTTCCTAAGTCGATCCCGATATCAAATGATAATAACTTGCTCAGTTTCTTAAACATGATTAAGGCACTATATCATAGCCAGATAGCAATGAATACACACTCGTTATCGGCAAACCAATAACAGTATCCAATTCACCTGACACCAACTCCGCATATCGCCCCTGAATATCCTGAATCCCATATGCACCCGCTTTATCCATCACATCGTAGTCCGTCAATAATTGATCAATGTCACCAAGTGATAACGCGTTAAACCGAACCGTCGATTCGGCTGTTATTACACGCTTGGTCCCAAGAACCGTATCCCATAAGGCAATACTAGTCATCACCTGATGATCCTTCCCAGATAAAAGACTCAGTGTTTCTACGGCATCTTCTCTAGACAAAGGCTTACCCAAAACTCTATCTCCCAGAACGACCACCGTATCCACGCCCATAACAAGCCCACTGTACCCCTCTCCTGAAGCCTCCGCCTTTGCCAAAGCCAAGCCTTCCAACTGAGACTTAAGTGCATCCCCCCCCTCCAATTCAGGCTCCTCAAGTAAGCGATTAGAAATCACTATGAAGGGAATCCTTGCGGCTTGCAACAACTCAGATCGACGTGGCGACGCAGACGCCAAATACAATTGTGTCATTCTAAATCACCTACGCGTCTGACCAGACACCCAATCTAAATAATCTAACGAGCCATCACTAATGGGAACCACAACACATTCAGGTATATCATAAGAATGATTGGCCCTCAAATAGACTTGAACCTCAGGGACACGCTCTTGAGTAGTCTTAATATGCAACACCCACTCTTCATCTCGCTTTAGAGATCCATCCCACAAATAAGTACTGCAAACCGGCCCAATCTCTTGGACACACGCCGCCAACTTAGAAGTGACCAAATCAGACGAGGCTTTTTGAGCCGCATCTCGATTGGGATAACTTGTCATAACTAAACACCACTTACTATTCATAAGCGACTTTGGTGCTCACTAAAAAAAGCCTTATCCTTAGGATGCGTTAACAACGTTATCACCTTTGATTTAGACACCCACTTAGCTACAGGGTGAGCTGGATCTATCGGCTTTACCGCCATAGAAGAACATCTAAAAACAAAAAAGGTAATCTCCTTCAATTCAGAGTGATCATCCTGACCATCCCATCCTATCTTATAGCGCTTATAAGAAGGTAGCTCAGTGATTAGTGTCAAACATTCAGGAGAAACGCCGGCCTCCTCATATATTTCTCGCTTAGCCGCCATCAAAGCATCTTCACCAGGGTCTATGTGCCCTTTAGGCAGAGACCAAACGCTATTTGCTTGTTCCACTACAAGGATTTCTCCCCTTAGGTTGATCACTATTCCCCCCGCACTACTTGTATGTGCCATAACACCCCTCTAGAACCGACAACGTTTGGGCATACTAACATGATCATAGCTATGCTACTATTAAACACAATCCCAACAAGTACTGAGGAGCCTAAAGTGCAAATAAATGACGATATTGGATTAGATGAAGAATTTGAATACCACGATGGCTTAGGCGATTTACTTCGTGAAAAAGAACGTCGCGAATTCAGCTGGGTTAAATTTATCATCGTTGTCATCAGCACTGTGACCGTTATCACACTCAGTTTTATGGTCATAGTCGCTATCGGACGCAACTTGATGATCCGATCGCCACAGACCAAGCCACTAATGGAATCAAACAACGACAAATATGACTTTGATCCAGATAAACCGGTCTTTGTTGATGACCCTATTCGTCAAAGAGCGCGACCAAAACCAGTTAAAAAAACAGCTGTCGCACCAGCAAAAAAAGTCACCACCAAGCCAATTTCTCGTAAAACAAAGGCTATTACAACCACGAAAAAAACAACTAAAAATCGAACCTTGTACCGCGTAACCTTTGGTCCATTCGACACCGCTAGCCAAGCCCACGCAATGGTCAAAACACTCAAAGGCAAAAAAGTATCTAGTTATGTTTGGAGACTAAAAGAAAATGGTCAAACCCAACACCGAGTCCAAGCCGGCGCATTCCGAACTAAGAAACGCGCACTTACGCTAGTCAGCCAACTCAAACGAAAAGGCTTAAACGCCTCCATCGTTCACAAGTAATCGACTAGCGCTTTAACAGCGACTTAAGTAACAAGGCAACTCCAACACCAATAAAGACTATCGGCCATGCCTTGACGAGGTCAACAACTCCTAAGTTGTCTAATAAAAAGACAACCCCTATCATCATTAGGGCAACCCCTAATACAAATCCCCCCCGACCTGATTTAAACGACTCTGACATAAAACCCCTCCCGCATTAACTTAGACAAATGGTTAATCCAGCAGCGATTACTACAGTGATCGCCCCACTAGCTACACGTACCCAAAAGTCACGATTGATCATTTCGTACTACTAAGCTCAAAAGGCTCCGTTTCAACCACAGCCTCTGCAGCCACTTTGTTAGCTGCGCGCAAAGCTTTGATTTGACGCGAGACCTTCCGACGTCTGGACGTCTCACCAAATGTTTTTAAAGTGGTCTCAATCGCTTCTAAGATCATAATATCCCCTGAGGCCTCTTTGATAGCCTTATCTAAAGCCCTTCGGGTTCTAACAGGTGACTTCTGAGCCCTGTAGACTTCTGCTAATGCCATATATACAAAAGGAAACGGCTGGTCAGGCGTTAACTCGGCCTTAGCCTCAGATTTTAGAAGGTACGGTTTGGCAAGCTTGTTCTTTTTATCTTGCATGTACAATTTCGCAATCAAATAATCAGGAACTGGGTTTGAAGGAAACTGAGAAGAAAGAGATGTGTATGCCCCCATAGCTTCTTTAATTTTTCCAAGTGACGTCATCTGAACAGCCTCAACATCTTTATCCAAAATATCTGTTTTTTGATTTTGACTAACTTGGATAAAAAAGCGTTGTAACGCTTTCTTATCCCACTCTGTTTTAAGCGCCTGCCTAGCGCCTTCTGCGTTGAAATCCTTTGGTTTAGATTGCTCTTTAATATCCTGTACCTGAATAATATGGTAGCCAACAGGTGTCTGTACCGGTTGAGAAACCTCCCCTTTACCCAATTCAAATGCCACTTTTCCAAAAGAAGGAATCAGCTGACTATTTGATACCCATCCGAGGTCCCCCCCGCTATCTTTTGTTTTGGTATCATCAGAATACTTAGCAGCCAGAGTAGAGAACGCCTGTCCTTCTCGAAGCAGTTGTGCGACATCGTTAGCTTTATTTAAAGCCTCCTTCTGTGCCAAAGCCCCTTCACGGCGTACATCTTGAGTAGGGATTCTAGGAACAATCAATATATGACGCACTTTGACCTTAAGAAAAAGGTTCTCTACATCCCGATCCGTTACACTCACACTAGCCCGAATAGCCTCATCCATTTTTTGAGCCATTATCTGATTAGATAAATACGTCATAAAGTTTCTGTACCCCGTGTTTCCACCTAGCAATGCTTTTAACTCTGACTCTTTGGACACATCATAAGCATTCATTGCCCCTACCAAAGCAAACTTTTTATCCTGTCGACTTACCTTCAAGCCCTTTTGTTTGGCGCCTTCTAAAAGCAACGAAAAATCTACACTTCGCTGAAATGCATTTAGCTTAAGATATTCCAAAATAACCGGATCAATAATAACAGCCTCTGGGTTAGAAGATTTAAATTGCTGAACCAATGACGCATACTGACTTTGATAAATTTGACGATATACCGGAATCCCACCAATCATTGCCACTGATGCATTAGCCATTTGTCTGGGGTCTGGCGTTGAGTTCCCCTCGCCACCCAAAAATACCAAACCAGTAAACATAGTACCTGCAAAAAATACGACAATCGCTATAGAAATTTTTATAGCGTGCTCTCTAAAAATAGTTAACATAATGTTCTCCTCTTCCCACAAACTCGAATGGTTTAATTATAACTGATGCTTCAACGTTTTTGACACTGAAATATAAGCCCCCACAATTCCAATGCCTGTACCAGTCAAAGCCACAATCATAAAGATACGCAATAACTCGGATTGATGAAATACCAAAGGGAAAAATGGTACGCTTCCCTGAATTTTTTCACCTAAAAAGTAATACGCGGAACTAAGCAGCGCCACTGACATCAAAGCCCCAATGAATCCAATTAAAAAACCTTCAATTAAAAAAGGCCACTGGATGAATCGATTGGTCGCACCAACTAACTTCATAACACTGATTTCATCTTGCCTAGCAATCACTGTTAAGCGAATCGTATTCACAATAATTAATAACGTAGATATCCCAAGTATCCCAACTAACCCAAATCCAAAGACATGAATCAAACGACTAAATCGCTCCATTCGTTCCGCAATTTCTCCTCCATAAACAAGGTCATCAACATAATAGTCAAATCCCCGTAAATACTTAGCCACTGGAAGAATATGATGATCCTTCATAAGGCTAATACGAATAGAATGTGGCAAGGGATTATCTTGGTCAGTCGAATCTAAGTGCAAATTCTGAAATTGGTTCCGAAACTCATCCCACGCGACCACTTTATCAACAAATTTAACGGATTCAATCCCTTTAATACGCTTAATACGGTCTTGAAACTGGGTAATTTCTTGCTGCGTAAGGGAAGATTTCAAGAAGATTCGAATCTCCAATTTAGAGGTAATTAAGTCCGCTAGATTCGTCAGGTTGGTAGTCACTAATAAAAAGAACCCAAACACCAACAAGGACACTGTTACAGTCACAATCGAAATAACGGCCATCAACGAAGAACGCTTGATCCCTATCATCGTTTCAGTAATAAAAAATCCCCAATCCCGAAACATCACTCGACATAACCTCCAAGTTGCTGGTCTCGTTTAACTTGTCCCGATTCAATCGCAATCACTCGCTTAGGCAACCCATCTACAATTTCAGTATCATGAGTCGCCATTACCACAGTGGTTTTTCTAGTATTAATCTTGGTAAGTAGTTGAACGATATCCCAGGACGTATCAGGATCCAAGTTCCCTGTAGGCTCATCACAAAGCAAAATAGGCGGCGCATTAACAATCGCTCTAGCAATACAAATTTTTTGTTGTTCGCCCCCAGACAATTCATTCGGCATACTATGCATCTTGTCTTCCAACCCGACCAATTCCAACACATGCTGAACTTGTTTCTTAATCTTAGGGGTTGGGTAATGCATCACACGTAACGCAAACGCGACATTCTCATAAACAGTCCGTTTAGATAGCAACTTATAATCTTGAAATATCATCCCGATATTGCGACGATAAAAAGGAATTTGACTCCGCTGTATTCGACTCAAAATAAACCTATCGATGATAATTTCGCCCTGACTAGGGAAATCCGCCATAAAAATCAACTTCAGCAACGTAGATTTCCCAGATCCTGAAGGACCGATCAGATAAACAAACTCTTCCTGTCCAACAAAAATGTTAATGTCATCCAAAGCTAACATGCCATTGGAATAGACCTTACTCACATTTTTGAGTTGGATCATGAGGGAGCTGAAACAGTTTGTTGAGAGAATTCACGAATGCGGGACAAAATTGCCTGAGGTGTAAACTGATACAACTCAGCGAGATCTGAAGCCGGTGCACTCGCACCAAAGGTATCAATCCCAATAGCCAATCCATCACGACCAATATACCGATGCCATCCAAATGTAGTCTGTGCTTCGATTGAAACAAACTGTCTCGGCTCACCCAAAACAGTATCTCTATAAGAGTTAGATTGAGACTCAAACAACTCAAATGAAGGCAATGATACAACCCGGACGGATTTACCATCTTGTTCCAATTGACTCGCCACATTGCAAGCTAAGCTCACTTCTGAACCTGTAGCCAGTATTGTAAGGTCCAATGCATCCGTTCGTGCCTCAGACTGGATAACGTATCCCCCCTTAGCTACCGAACCAGAATCAGAGTTTGGCAAATCAGGTAAGCCCTGACGACTCAAAACAATCGCTGCAGGACCCGTTCCCGTCAATCCTGCTAACCAAGAGCCTTTGACTTCAGTGGCATCCGCTGGACGCAATACCGTTAAACCCGGCATAGCTCTTAGGGACGCCAAGTGTTCAACTGGCTGATGCGTAGGGCCATCTTCACCTAAAAACACAGAGTCGTGAGTGAACTGATATAACACTGGCAATTTCATTAATGCGGCCAATCGAATCGCATTTCTCATATAATCAGAAAACATCATAAACGTGCCACAATACGGCCGGTGAAGTCCATGTAAGGCTAAGCCTGAAGCCATCGCCGCCATCGCAAACTCACGTACACCATACTTAATATTACGTCCTGAAAAATCGCCTGGACCAACTTGCCCCCCGGCTTTCATCCATGTGTTATCAGAACAAGACAAATCCGCAGACCCACCTACAACATTAGGAATCGCATCATGAAGTGTTTGCAAAACCGCACTAGACGATTGACGAGTAGCCCCATTGGGTTTCGTCTCCGTTGCATCTACCTTTCCAATTAAGTCAGCAGACAACGCACCGGCTTCAGCACTTTGCCATGCAGCAGCCGCTTCAGGATGGTCTGTCGCCCATTCCTGATATCGAGACTTCCATGATTGTATTGTTGTTTCCCAGTCAGACTGTCGATTTTGAAAAAACGAAGTCACTTCTTCAGGAACATGAAACAAAGGAGTCAAAGGAATACCCAAAGCCTCTTTTGTAAGCTTCATTTCTTCGGCCCCTAAGGCCTTTCCATGCGCTTCACTTGATCCGGCTCGATTAGGAGACCCAAATCCAATGGTCGTTTTGGCAATAATCAAAGAAGGGGTATTACTCTCCCCTGCCGCTTGATACGCCTTATCGATGGCTGCATAATCATGTCCATTAATCGTTTGAACATCCCAGCCATAAGACTCATACCGTTTAGCTGTATCTTCGGTCATACACTCAGATAAAGGGCCGTCCAAACAGATATCATTCGCATCATAAATCAACGTCAAATTATCCAACTTAAGGTGACCTGCAAGCGATGCAGATTCAGCGGAAATGCCTTCCATAATACAGCCGTCACCAGCCAGTACCACAACACGGCCATTTAATAAGTCTAAATCTTGTACGCCATACCTATTCGCCGCAAGTTTTTGTCCCAGAGCCATCCCAGCTGCGGTAGCGACACCTTGTCCCAATGGACCGGTCGTCATTTCTACCCCAGGGCACTCGCCATATTCAGGATGTCCAGCAGTTGGTGAATGGAGTTGGCGAAACGCCTTAATGTCATCCAAACTTAAGTCAAATCCAGCTAAATGTAATGATGAATAAAGCGCCATAGATCCATGACCTGCAGAAAGCACAAAGCGATCACGATTCATCCAACTCGTATCCCGAGGCGATAAATCAAGACCATGACCATACAAATACGCCATAATCTCAGCACAGCCCATAGGCAATCCTGGATGACCACTATTTGCGGCCTCAATAGCATCAATCGATAATCCACGTATCGTCTTAGCAACGATGTCTAAATGCGCAAAAGAACTCACTGAAAGACCTCCATTTTATATTACAGACCTGCGGCCTTTTGTAGGATTGATAAACGATTTTTCCAATGCATAATATCATTAAAGACCACCAACACCATCACTGTAATCAATAGTGCCGCACCCGTATTATGAATAACAGTCTCCCATTTGGAGTTCACAGGGCGACCAATCACCCCTTCAATAATCAAAAATATTAGATGCCCACCATCCAAAACAGGAAAGGGCAAAAGATTCATGACGCCCAAACTAATACTAATCAACGCCATGATGTTCAAAAAGTTAAGTACCCCAACTAATCCATTCGCAGTATCCAAATGAAATGACGCCAATTGAACGATCCCAATAGGGCCAGCCACATCACCTAAGTTCGCTTCTTGTCGAATCAACATCGACAAACTCAGGAACACATTACTAATACTCGTATAAGTACGTTGAGACCCTAACCATAACCCTTTGATTGGATTATACCGACGCACTTCCTCATCAAAACGAACACCAATTAATCCCAATGTCGGGTATTTACTGGTCCCGCGTGGTGTAATCGAAAGCTTGCTTGTAACACCGTCTCGAAGAATTTGTAATTGTAATGGTGTGTCCTTGGATGCATGTACAATTTTAATAAAATCCATCTTAACATCTTGAATAGAGGCGCCCTCTAAAGAAACCAAGCGATCACCCTTACGAATACCAACTTCAGAAGCGGGCGTATTCGGAAACACATCGGATACCACTGGCGTCGGTGTTGGCACACCCAACATCGAATACATAATGACAAAAATCAAAAATCCCAAAACGATATTCATCGCAGATCCAGCGACGATCGTAATAAACCGAGATGCTAAAGGTTTTGTTTTAAAGCTAAGTGCCGGATCACAAGTCGAATTCTCATCATCGTCCAAGCCAGCCAACTTAACAAATCCACCAAATGGAAACACCCTAATTGAATAGAGAGTTTCACCCACTTGCTTCCCATATAATTTGGGCCCCATCCCTACAGCAAATTCCAATACACCAATACCAGATCGTTTGGCCGCAACCATATGTCCCATTTCATGAATAAAAATGACAAATCCGAGTGCAAAAAGGGTAATCAAAAAGCTCATAAAACTAATGATAGCCTATCTCATCACAGCCGTCATCCCGTAATCGGCGACCTAATTTAGAAGAAGGGTTTGAGACCGTCGAAAAAGACGCTTCGCCGCCATCTGAACATCGCTTGTTGTAATGGTTTCCAAGATATCCAAACGCTCTTTTAGAGAAAACGGGCGCACTAAATACAATGATTGCAAAGCATGATACTGAGACCGAGAAGATAGCGAGTCTAACTGATCCAGATAATAGTGTTTCACCTGAGACTTCGCCAAAATCAACTCTGATTTGGTTATACCCTTTTTAGTCAGGAGCCTTACTTCTTCATTTATAATGCGCCGAACAGTCTTTACCTTATCTTGACTAGTCAACGCATAAATCTGAAACATCCCCGTATCTAATAAAGGAATCGACTGCGCATGAACCACATAAACCATACCTTCACCTCTTAGTCGCGGATGAAGCCGCCCACCCGGATACCTCATGCCAGACAAAACAGCATCAACTACATCAATCTTTACTTGTTCATCTGACTGAGAAACAGACACACTATCAAACCCCATAACAACAACCCCTACCGATTGAGGAATTTCGTCACGATACACTTTCGATTTTTGGTGACCAATAATCGGCTGGTCCACTTGCTTTCGAACAGTCCAATGATCAGCATATCGTTTCAACCTTTTCTCAAGTAACGCAAGTACAGTCGATTGGTCATAGTCTCCGGAAACAGTCAAAATCAATTGGGACGGATCCAACCCATCTAAATGAAATTGAATGACTTCCTTTTTAGTTAAGCCTTCAACAACACTCTTTGTCCCTAACTTGGACCACCCATAAGAGTGCCCCTTATAGAAATGGGCGAAAAACCGGCGCATCGCTGCGCCAAACCACTGATCATCTTGTGTCCGAATAGACTTGAGCTGCTGCCGCTTAGCTTCGTCAAATGTATCTTGATCAAATTTCGGTGATAAGTAGCTATCTAAAAACAACGGCAGAACATCATCGAGGTCTTCCTTTAATAACTGTGCTTTAAATATAACGGTATTTCGACCCGACGACCCACGCATCCAAGCCCCCGAAGAGGCTATCAAGCGTCTAGATTCAGACACACTATATCGCTTAGAACCATCCCCCAACATTGAGGACAAAAGCGTCGCTACCCCATTCGAGCTAACGGATTCATCTTTCAACCCACCGCGCCCATAAAGCCCCAGTTGAATTTGAGGCAAACTATCCTCTGGAAACCACATCACTCGAATGCCATTACTCAGAACCGTTGTTTGAGGAGGATCCGGAACACCCTGATCCGGGGATTCAGTCGAATTAAAAGAAGCTACTCGATCCGGAACCATCACCGTTTTCACAACCATCTCCGGACGCAAATAAGCCTTCGCAACACGAACAACATCACCTTTTTTAACATCACGGAAGGTTCTTGAATACCGTTCAAAAAAATCCGGGGTTCCCGTATACAACATCGAGAGCCCCGCTCTCTGGGATCGATCATTAGCCGTTTTAACACCAAAAATATCCTCACTAAGCTTAGTTCGAATCCCTTGCTTTAGTCTCGATCGTCGAAAATGACCTGCTTGAACTGAACGAATCTGTTTCCAGACCACCGCAACCGCAGCTGTCACATTAACAGCTTCTGTTTCCATAACAACATCAAAATACCCGTCCGTTAACGCAGGCGTAGCGGAGTACGTTTGAACTGAAAATGCGAGTTTCTCATCCTCCACTAAGGCCTTGTGCAATAAAGACGTCTTCCCATTAGACAACACCATATCTAGCAGGTCCAAGGGATAGAGATCCGGATGGTGTAGCGACACCGTAGGAAACCTTAAGCTCACCCGAGTAACTTCCGTATTCCCTGTCACTAGTAATGATCTAGGACTCGTCAAACGTGGTTCATTGAATATTGGTGCCGATGGCGAAACCCCTTGAGAAATCGACCCAAAAACGGTTCGAACCAAGGCTTTCGTCTTCTGTATATCCAAAGGTCCGGCGATCGACAAAACCATATTCTCAGGCACATAATGACGTTGATAATAAGATCTCAGTTGATCCGGCGTAACCGCTAATAAGGATTTGCGATACCCTATAACAGGCGTCCCCATCGGATGATATCGATAAAAGAACCGCTGGGACTTCTGATAAAACTGTCGGGCCACGTTCGCATCCCCTCGCTCCATTTCTTTAAGGATAACGCTTTGCTCCCTACGAAACTCTTTGTGCTTGAAGGCTGAATACTGCATCCATTCACTAAGGATCGTAACTGCGTCTTCAATATAATCAGGAGAAGTATGAATAAAATACCCCGTATAATCGGTTGAAGTGACTGCATTATAAGCCCCGCCTATACGATCAATCCAACGAGTATAGGCCGCCTCAGACCGCTTAGAGGTCGTCCCGCCAGCCACCAAATGCTCCAGATAATGAGAGAGTCCCGATCCCAACGACGCCCCTTCTCGCATGGATCCCGAACCCACAATTACACGAACGGTTACCAACGTACTCTGTGAATCAGACACCAACACTACAGGCAGTCCATTTTCTAAATAGGACACCGAGGTCTCAAGAGCCATCGCTGACGTCCCTATAAATACCCCCACAAGTATCCCCAAAAGCAGTTGCCTCATGACACCTAGTTTACCCGCTAGCCCCCACATCGACTAGGGCTAGCAGAGCTAAGAGTGTTCGCCCCAAACCTCTTCTGGTATACTGCCTTGATCAAAACTCTCGCCGAGATGGTGAAATTGGTAGACACGCTAGCTTGAGGGGTTAGTGAGCTTATGCTCATGCAGGTTCAAGTCCTGTTCTCGGCACCAAACAAAACCTTAATTATAATGACAACATTAACACCCATCACCTTTGGAACTTCGGGACACCGGGGAATCATCGCAAAATCCTTTACTACGGACCATACTCGAGCCATTGCTCAAGCATTGGCTACCCTGTTACACAAAACAGAAGCCTCGCCCAAAGTTGGAATCGGATACGATTCACGTACAGGCAACAGCCCTACACTAGAAGAAGGGTCTTATACCAAAAGTGTTGTAGATACATTATTAGACTATGGCGTATCTGTGTGTTTTTGTAATGAACCAACACCCACCCCGGTAATCTCATGGGCTATCGAACATCATAATTGGGATGGGGGCCTCATTTTAACTGCGTCTCATAACCCGCCCAACTATAATGGCATCAAATTTAATCCATCGGATGGCGCACCCGCACCCGTCGAAACCACGAAAATACTGGAATCACTTGCTAACTCATATCTGCTAAATCCACCTAAACCACCCGCCAAAAAAGGAACATTAACCGCCATTTCTCTAGCCACTGAATTTGCTAGCTCAATGCATAAAAAACTAAAGGACCTACTCCCGAATATCGACCTAGATCTTCAACCCATGTCGATCATCGCCGACGCCTTACACGGGAGTGTCGCAGCTAGTTGGGACGCCTTGTTTCAAGAGTTCAACCTCATGTCCTATCAAATACTCCATCCAGATCCTCGGGCAGACTTTGGAAATATCGAACCCAACCCCACCGCTGAAAAAGCATTAGAAACCATTCGAAAAGAACTTATTAAACACCCAGTATCCCTAAGTGTTGCAAATGATCCCGACGGCGATAGACACGTCATCCTTACCGAAAAAGGAATCCGCTTAAAGGCCGAAGAAGTGGCACTCATCATATTGGACTTTCTACAAACTCAAAACGTCCCTGTTGGTGGAATAGCCACAACACTGGCCTCATCAAACACCATCGCTACAAGCGCCACTCACCATCAACTTAGTTATTTAGAAACCAGTGTTGGATTCAAATACTTTACGCCCTTCCTCAAAAAAATGAGGAACAGTAATAAGGTTGGCATTGCCGTGGAATCGTCAGGTGGATTCAGCACCTCATTCCACACCCTCGAGAAATGCGGATTCCTTCCCGTCATCCTCTTATTACTCGACCTAAAAACAACTCAAAAAAGTCTAACTCTTCGCTTATCTGAAATACGAAAAAAATACGGAAACCCGTGTTTCACTGAACGGGCAATTTCACTAACCGAATCACAAAAAAACCTGTTTTTAGCCGATTATCTGACTTGGAGCACCCAAAAAATCCAATCCATTTGGAATGACCCTATCCAAAAGCTAAACAAACAAGACGGGCTTAAAATCCAATTTGAGGACAACTCATGGCTATTAATCCGTCCTTCCGGAACAGAACCCGTACTCAGAGTTTATGCCGAAAGCGCCTCTGAATCAGACAATCTAAATCGTATTAGCGCCTTAGAATCCACCCTATAATGGCCACTTTTGACCTCATCGTAATCGGTGCTGGGTCAGGTGGACTCGCCGCAGCGAAACGGGCCGCTTCTTACGGTAAAACGGTCGCTATTTGCGAATCTGACCGTGTGGGCGGCACTTGCGTCATCTACGGATGTGTTCCCAAAAAAATTATGGTTTACGCCTCACAGTTTGCACATGCGACGAGCAATGCCAAACAATATGGCTGGGACATTAATGCAAGTTTCTCATGGGAAACACTCAAGACCAATCGAGATCAACTCATTGATCGATTGAATACGCTCCACATCTCTTTTCTAGAAAAATCAAATGTGACATTACTAACTGGGGAGGCTGTGTTTAATAACGCAAACAGCATCACTATTGAAGGCAATACTCATACTGCTGAAACCATATTAATCGCAACTGGAGGAACAGCTACTCCCCCTAAAATAGAAGGCGCTAACCATGCCGTAACATCAAACGCCTTGTTCAGCATGCCATCATTACCAGAAAGCATTGCGATCATAGGCGGAGGTTATATTGGAATCGAATTTGCTTCAATCCTAAATGCGCTGGGGTCTAAGGTTGGCTTAATCCTCCGCAAAAACACGATCCTTAGAGGGTTCGATAACGAGTGCAGACAATGGCTCCAAACCGAACTTAGTCAATCCGGAATAAACATCCTAACAGAAACCGAAGTGACACAAATTAAAATCGAGGGATCACTTAAAAAACTATCCCTTTCTACGGGAGAATCTCTATCGGTTCAAGAGACATTGTTTGCGATTGGGCGACACCCAAATACAAACACCCTCAACCTCGCCCCAATTGGGGTAAAAACAGACTCCAATGGCGCTATTCAAGTCGACGACAGTTACCAAACCAGCGCCCCTCATATTTTTGCACTGGGAGACTGTACAAACCGAGTCAACCTAACGCCTGTTGCAATCGCCGAAGGGCGGGCATTTGCAGACACCCAGTTTGGAAATAATCCTCAATCGGTAAGTTACACCAATATCCCTACCGCCGTATTCACAACACCAGAGTTAGGAACCGTTGGCCTCAGCCAAGAAGAGGCAACCAACACTTATGGGGACACGGACATTAAAGTCTACAAAACCGATTTCAAAGCACTATTTCATAGCCTGACAGGCCAAACAACGCGCACCTACATGAAACTCATTGTCCAAAAATCTACCGATAAAGTCTTGGGCGCACATATGATCGGTGACGGTGCCGGCGAAATATGCCAGTCATTAGCCATTGCGTTACAAATGGGTGCTACTAAAGCAGATTTCGACAGAACAATGGCCTTGCATCCCTCTTCCGCTGAAGAATTTGTAACGATGCGCTAAGTCTGCTCTTTTGGCAGGCGCAGTGTCAGTAAAAGACTCGTTGGAGAAATACAGGATTCTTCAAATGACCCGCCACTACGCAGAAGTACTGATAGAGAAAACGGCATCGTTTCACCCAATGAGGCAAGATGATCAATGTTAGATACTGAGACTTTCCAATGCAAACACACCCAATTTGGAGTAGCTTCACAGGAACCCGTCACCGCCTCTATTTGGTAACGTCGAAGCATTTGAACCACCATCATAGTAATCACATACGATACAACATCAGAAGACGCAGAAACTCGATATTTAGATTGTATTAAGTCCTTGATATTATTCTCTGAAATCGGAAGCCATTTCAAAATTGGTAATAGTTGTTGAAGCACATCACTAATACAAAACACATCTGATTCCACACTTAGTCGCGCCCGCATCAATAACTGACGAATAGAATATAGCACCCCTCTCAATGAGTCCAAAGACGCCTTCCATCCCTCCGAATCCAGAGTTCGTTTAGACCCCGACAATTGAGCCAATAATGCCACTATCTCTTCTTGATCAAATGAAAAGCCCATCACCCATTCCAATTGATCATTTACTTGAGTCTCCAGAGCTAAAATTTGATCCTTATTATGGCGCTTCAAACGAGTCACCTTTTCAACAAACCCGTTCAACAAATACCCTAACTGAAAAAAATCATCCCTGCCTGATCCTGAGAATCCTGAAAACTCCCCACCAGACTTCAACAACTGAACCCCTTTTTTAAGCGCCGACAATGGGGCTAAAAGTCGAGTCACTGCCCACTGAAATACAGTGAGACTAATCCCTAACAACCCCAAAAACAAATAAATACTCAACACCCGAATTTTGGCAATTTCCTTTATTACCCACCCCATAGAAACGGCAACAATCGCATACCCTACCACCTTCGGGTCCTGAGAGGACAAATACAATAACGATTCCTCATCAGGAACCATGCTCACACGACTAGTAATTGGCGCCGTCAAATAGAGAATCGGGTAAGGCAAATACTGAATTCGAACCGAAGACATTTGATAGCCAGATACAATTCTGGAAAACGGAGTGGTCGTTAACAACTTACTTACCCGACGAAGGTCAAAAGTCCTCCGACGATCCAAAACAAAAACATTGGGCTCAAAGTTTTGATACCTCAGCACCGCTGTAAACAACACTTCGTCATCTTTCATCACCCCATCCAACAAAGACGTAAGTCGCCCCCTATCTTCCTCTAACACACCTGTCTCGGAGTTAAACGCCAAATTCTGTACCAAAGAAATACCTTTGGACTCCAACGTTTGCGTATATAACGATTCTTGATACTGCAAATAAACAGGAATCATCACCATAAATCCCAGTACAAACATCGCCGACAACAAGCCTAAAAGCTTGTATTTAAGCGAAAAATTAGTATAGGGGTAAAATATCGAAGGAAACCGGATCAAAATACTGCCCTCTAAACGCATGACTGGTTTTTTTAAGTATCATTCTTATTTTGTGAACATGTGACATCACCTTATAATCCGTCTGAAACATTGGCGTAAACTGAATACCCTCAACATTATGTAAATCCATAGCGACATCATCAATCATATAAACATAATCAATTTTGGTCTTAGCCTGTTTATTTTCATGCATTAAAAAACCTTCATTTTCTGAATACGCAAGAATCTGATATGGAACATTGCTACGAACAAACAGGTCATATTCTAAAAATTCACCTTCATTAATATAATCAAAGCCATAATTAACCGTTGCAGAATCCCCATAATCATCATCACCTACCGAAAACTGAGACACCTTATCCACCTGAATACGAATTGGAATAGACACCTTACGAGACGACTGTACCGATAAAGAGTTAGTAAACTCACCCTCATACAATGTCATTTCAACAGTATCTGTATAAACACCAGGGGCGAGCATTTGTTGAGAAGGAACCCTCATATAAATTGCGTGTTGGTTGGGAGGCGACCCCGTAGAAATTTGACCTTGAACAACCTCATTTAAGCTTCCTAGCTCAGGAAGGTCTTTTAAAAAAAACTGACTATTGAGTGTGCCATAGAGTTGATAATGAATTGTCTTCCCATCTACCGTCTTGGCTTCACGGTCAAATAAATCACTCCCCCCTTTGGAAAAGGTCAAAAAGTAATTGCCCGTATACCCTGTATTCTGGGACACATCGAACAATATATCCTGGAGATAATCAGTATCATCAAAAGGGTTATAATTATCCCCCATAGGGGTTTTCCATATGACAGGAGACACGTGAATATCAAATTGACTCAATGCCGTAACAGTAGGAACGAATCCCAACGTCAAACAAAATAGTCCAATCAAAATGTGTTTTATAGTCATAATAACCCTCCTTCTACTAATACTGTCTAAATTCGCTCACCGGTCACTGGACCAACCGTCAGCTTTTTAGGCCATTCAATCAAAAATACCCGATTAGAGTTCGCCAACATATTATTCGACGATGCAAGGACAGGATCCGTCACAATAATATTCTTGCCAGACCCGTCCGTCGGAGACACCCTCAATCGAGTGTTCTTAATAATAGTGTGAGCCAATCCACGATTACGAATAGTTACCTTCATCATTGTCTTGCCGTCTTTTTTGAATGGTTCAATCGAGTCCACCATCACATCAGGCTTAGCACCTGAGGGTGTCACATAGGCCGCTTTTACAACCTTCGTTAAGGCTAGTAGCTTAACCGTCATACTCTGCTCCAAATCATCATCATCATCATCACCAAGAGCCAAATTTAATTGCTCCACGACAATACGAAACGCCAGCTCTTGATCTGGATGCTTATCACCTATCCAAGTCACTGTTGCAACCTGTTGTTCCCCCGGTTGAAGAAGTAATTGATTTGGATAAATCAAAAAATTATCCTCTTCTGCTAGGATATCAGACCCTTCATCAGAGATTGTCCGTCGCCTAGCATATACCTCTACAGCCATCATCTTTTCCGTGTTATTCGTTACAAACAAATTCCGATTGGCCCCACGCCCCGAAGGCGAAAAATATTCATTCGAAAGCTCAATTCGAAGTGCCATTGCAGGTGTCGACAAAACAAACAGGGCTAACAAACCCAACATAACACTAAATATTAGCTGACTCCTTTCCTTTAATTTAAGCATCTTATTCCCCTTCCTTTCATTTAATTTATTTTCCAGTAAATTGATCATTTTAATTAGGTCTCCTCTTATAAATCCGATACAACAAACGTCAATACATCTTTGAATGTCCCAAAAAACAACTTATTATTCGCCCGAGTATGCATCATGACATTAAAGTCTGTATCGATGGTCGACTCTGCCACTTCCGAAGCAAACTTAACCATTCGGGGCACGGTCAAAACCAACCCCCGCCTTTCTGACGCAGGAGGAATTTCCCCGCCCATTGTCCCTTCTCCTCCTCTCTCAATATCCAGTTCATAATCAATAGCATCCCCTCGTTTAACACGTTCGGGGTACACGCCTCCATAAAGCCGAACCAGTTTTCCCTCAGTTTGACTCTTTAACGTAATCGAAAATCCACTGGGATCATTATTGCTAATAATAAATCGCGCCGCTAAAATCCCACTTGGTGGGGTATCGTAAGTCCTTAACTCAGGTAAGACGCTGGACAAGTTATCGAAAGGAATAACCCGGATATCCAAAATACTATCCACGTCACCAGCAGGCGACGACACGCCTGAAACGCCCGCCAACGCAAGAGGGGACAACCATAGAATTCCCCAGGTAACCATCATCATAATAATTGTTAAAAATCTAATCATACACCTCAATTATCGATAATATGCGATAAATGTTTATTAAAAACTCAGGTCAAAGATCCCGAACTTCCACGGTAATCGTGTCTTGAAAAACCCCATGAAAAAGATCCAGCTTGGCAGTCGTATGAATTTCAATAAAAAACTCAGCGTTTTCAGTACTTTCTGTCACGTTATCATCGAACAATATTTCATAAGGAGCTTCCGAAACATCAAAGCCTCGCATCTCTCCCTCAACCGGAATATCCGTGCCATAAACGCCTGATGCCCCTTGTTCTAGGTCCATAGTGTAATCAATGTAATGTCCCACTTGAGCGGAAGAGGGGTAAGCCCCATCATAAAACTCCAAACGCCCCCCGCGATCACTAGTAATCTGAACACCATAGCCATGCATATCATTAGCATCAATTTCTACTCTAGAAATACGAGATCCACCGGCAGGCGTACTATACAAACGCAAATCCGAAACGTCTGATACAAGCTCGTTATCATCCGTTACCACAACATCCAAAATCGAGCCCACACCGCCATCAATAAGCGCGCCACCATAGACCAAAGAATGGGTAACAAAACCTACACAAATAAAAATAGTTAATATTAACTGTCGCATATGCCCCTCCTTCTAAAGAACGTATCGCACAATTAGTTATTCCCTATCTATAGTCACCCTAAACATTTTTCGAGGTCGTGGATTGAAGCGCCTCAACTACTCGATCCCCAACTTCTGACGTACTCATTCCCATTTTGCCAGCGGCCATAGAATCCATTGTTTGTATCACCGATATCTTGGCTGTCTCTAGGGCCTTAGCCGCTTCAGTCTCACCAAAATAATCCAACATTAAATGAGCCGCTCCAATCGCCGCCATCGGATTAATCTGATCTAATCCCGTAAAGTTAGGGGCTGTGCCACCAATTGGCTCAAACATCGACAACCCTTCTGGGTTAATATTCGCTCCTGCAGCAACGCCCATCCCACCCTGAGTAACCGCCGCTAAGTCCGTAATAATATCGCCAAACATGTTCCCTGTGACAATAACATCAAAGCGTTCCGGACACTCGACCATATAGATACAAACAGCATCCACATGTACATAATCAATCTCAACATCTGAGTATTCATCATGCAACTCATTCATCACTCGTTCCCACAAGTCATAGACATAAGTCAGTACGTTTGTTTTCCCACATAAGGTCAGTTTTTTACGCCGCTTCTGAGCTGTTTCATACGCAAACCGAACGCAACGCTCGACCTGTTTCCGGGTATAAATCATAGATTGTGTCGCAACTTCTTCGGGGGTACCTTTATCCTCAAAGCTTCCAACCCCTGTATACAAACCACCTGTGTTCTCACGAATCACAACATAATCAATATCTTCGGGACGCTTGTCCTTTAGCGGTGTATATACATTTGGGTATAAGCGAACCGGTCGATAATTAATGTACTGATCAAGATCAAAGCGCATCTTCAACAGAATCCCTTTTTCCAAGATTCCCGGAGTCACTTCTGTATGACCAATCGCTCCAAGGTATATCCCATCATGTGCCTTTAGGGTGGCAATATCTTCTTCCTCAAGTAATTTCCCCGTTGATTTGTAACGGTCACCACTCAAGTCCATTTCAGTAAAAGACAAGTCTAATGAATAGATGTCGTCTACTGCACGCAAACATTTCAGTCCTTCGCGAATAACCTCCGGACCCGTACCATCTCCACCAACTACAGCTATGGAATACCCCATGTTTGCCTCCTAAATAAAATCAGCCAATACTATACCATATCCCTACTCATCACCTTAATGGTTTTGCCCATTTGTGAGATACTAGCAGCATGGCCCAACTAACCGAACTTAGCCACTTTATAGAAACGGACGACATAAAAGGGTTCTTAAAAACCTACATGATCCTATTAAAAGAAGGCTTCACACTATCTATTCCGTTAGAGACTGATGTCAAAAAAGTCGTCGAGGCATGGACTCAAATTGTATCGCGTATATCCCGTCGATTTGAAGATAGTTTCGTCATTAACCTAAGCAAATTATGGTTAATATCCATCAACAAAATTGGCGCCACCGTAGATGACACTTTTCCGTTGCGAATGATCCAACAGTTAGACCCAGATTACATCGATGAAGACCAACCTGACACATTACCCTCCCCCCAAACCAAACCCAGTAGTAACGGGTCACTAAAAATCAGACTACCTGAAATAAATGGCACCGAGAAACCCAATGAGATATCAAGTAATATTTCACCTGATTACTATGCCTATGAAGCCGCTCAAAAAACAGTAGTGCCCAAAACAGACGCTATCGAGAATGACATCCAAGAAGCGATTGGATCAGACAATCCAAATGGATTCTTAGTTCACTATCTATCGCAAGTTAGACTTGGAAAATCCCCTAAATTGCCCATGAGCTCTGTCCTTAATATTATTCAAACGCAGTGGGAAGAAATTCTATTGAGCGACCTGGAAGTACATCCCAGTGATGAGTTTATCGATCAAGTAAGTGCTATTTGGTTCCATGCAGTAAATCAAAAAGGACTCCCCCATACAGGAGAATCCCAAGAAGACATGTTGATCTTCTTGATGTCTCGTTATGAAGAACCTGCCCGTAAACCAAACAAAGTACCGCTTCTCAACCGATTATTTCGCTCATGACATTCTGGGCATTTATGCGGCGTTATCCCGCTCAACATTGGCCATGGTATCTATCGGGACTCGTGGCGCTCATTATCACCAATTACATCACCACGCTAATCCCCCTAAAAGTAAAAGATATCATCAATGGCTTAACGCAAAGCGCTAACTC
This sequence comes from bacterium, assembly GCA_018700055.1. Taxonomy (GTDB): domain Bacteria; phylum Margulisbacteria; class Marinamargulisbacteria; order UBA817; family JABISL01; genus JABISL01. The sequence goes on from JABISL010000053.1 coordinate 36,698, forward strand.
GCTACCCAATATCCAAGACCCTATCATCATTTTGATTGGTCTTTCACTAGTATTGTTGGTATCCCGCTCTCTCTCTCGAATCCTTATTTTTTTTCCAGGCAGATTTGTCGAATACAACCTTCGAAACGACCTTGTTAAGCATCTCATGACCTTATCCCCCACATACTTTCGCTCTCAAAAAATGGGAGACCTTATCTCCCGACTAATTAATGACATCCAAAGCCTCAGACTTCTTTCCGCACTAGGCTATTTACACATTATTAATACCATCATGATTTATGGATTGGTCTTATGGCAGATGATACGAATTAGTGTTCCGCTTACTTTCTGGTGCCTCAGCCCTGTCCCTTTTGTACTCATCATCGTCAAAATGATGGCGGGAAAAATGTATACTTATAACGAACAAACCCAAGTTAAATTAGGCGGACTAACGGATTTTTTTGTAGAATCCATAGGTAACATCCAACTACTAAAAACATACAAATCCGATCAAGCGTTCAAGGACCGATTGGCAATTGATAATGCCGAATACAGAGACCTCAACATTGCATTATCAGGGATTCGATCAACGATGTTTCCTTTTATCGGGATCATAAGCAGTCTTGGACTCATCATTCTGTTCCTTATTGGCGGACGCTTCATTATTCAGGGACAAATGCTGTTGGGAGACTTTGTGGCATTTAGTGCTTATATTACGCTACTTGCATGGCCAACCGCCTCCTTTGCTTGGATCATTAACATCATCCAACGGGGACTTGTCTCGCTCAAACGAATTACGGCGGTACTCGCCGAAACCCCTGATATTCAAGATAGCCCTTTAGCCAATCCGAATAATACCCTAACAACAGCCCCCCAAATCCAAATACGAGACCTCACTTTTGCCTACGAAATTAACCATCCGATACTTCATGACATTTCGCTCACGATTGCCTCGGGTCAGTCATTGGGAATATTTGGGAAAACTGGGTCAGGAAAATCCACTTTAGCGCAGTTAATCACTCGCTGTGAGGTCATTCCAAACAATAAACTTTTCCTCAACGAGCTCCCTATCGAAACATATACCTTAGAAGAGTCTCGAAAAGCCACATCGTATGTGCCACAAAACCCCTTCCTATTCTCAGATACCATCGCCGAAAACATTGCCTACAGCAACACTTCTGACACCCCCCACACAGAGACAGTAATCACAGCGGCAAAGCGGGCTTGCGTAGAGAACGATATACACTCATTCCCAAACCAATACGAAACGATTATTGGTGAAAAAGGGATCATCTTATCCGGCGGACAAAAAAGTCGAATTGCACTCGCTCGAGCTTATTATAAAGCGCATCACATTCTCGTATTAGATGACGTCCTATCCGCTGTCGATAACGATACCGAATCCGAACTTATTAAAAAAATGAAAATCGACAAAAATCCACCCACCACCATTATTGTGGCTCACCGACTATCTGCGCTACAACATTGCGATCAAATCATTGTCTTGGAAAACGGACGAATATCAGCGAAAGGAACCCATGAAGAGCTCATTAAGATTCCAGGAATTTATCAATATACTTGGCAGTACCAGCAATTGGAAAATACCCCATGAGCAACGCCAAAGATAGCGCTTATATCAAACAGTACTGGCAATACCTCAAGCCTCATAAACGGCTACTAGGACTCAGCGTTGGACTCATTCCGGTCATTTCATTCCTACACATTGTTCAGCCCTTGTTAATGAAACATGGGATCGACTCGAACATCATGACAAAAGACCTCCCTGGACTCACTAAAACAGCCGCATTACTGGCCCTTTGTATCTCTGGAGAGTTTATCCTTCGCGCTACTCAAGCCTACATGTTCCAATACATTGGACAGCACAGTGTGACCGAAATTCGAAAAAACCTATTCACCCATGTCTTGGATTTTTCGATGACGTACTTCGACAAAACGCCACAAGGAACCATTACATCCCGACTCACTAGCGATATCGAATCGTTAAACGACAGTTTTGCGAGTGGCGTTGTGACTATAGTCGCCGATATATTAACGGTTACCGGCATCTTAATCGCCATGTTCATGTTAAGTGTCAAACTAACCCTAGTAACCTTAATCGTCGTTCCCCCACTAATTATCATCGTTCAGTTTTGTCAAAAACGGCTCCGATATCACTACAACAATATCCGCAGCACATTAGGCCAACTTAATGCCGCTATCCAAGAGCAACTCGAAGGGATTGTGATCGTTCAGCTATTTAATAGACAGGTCAAAAACTTAGGCGCCATCAAAGCATTAAACAGAGAGTACCGCCGATCTACTACGTCATCAGTTATCTATGACGCCTTCCTTTATTCCTTTATGGAGTCTCTCGGAAGTGTAATGATTGCCGTCATTATCTGGGTAGGCTGGGGACAGCATCAAGGCGGCTATTTAACTCTGGGGTTACTTGTCGCCTTCATCGATTACATCATCAAGTTCTTCCAACCACTCAAAGAAATGTCCAACAAAGTCGCTATCTTGCAACATGCACTCGCCGCGTTAGAAAAGATATTTGGGACATTTACAATCAAAGACGCCATCCCAAAAGGACAAACCCAACTCCCAAAGATTAAAGGAAATATCAAGGTAAACAATGTCTCTTTTGCTTATCCTGGCCATGAGGAAAAAGCCATCCTCAATCAAATATCCTTCCATATGCCTCCTGGAAAAGTAGTCGCCATCGTAGGCCCAACAGGATCAGGAAAGAGCACCATTAACAAGTTAATCACCAATATGTACCAAGGGTATTCAGGCGACATTACTTTGGATGGGATCAACGTAAAAGAGATCGCCCCACAATCATTAGGCCATGCTATTTCGTCAGTGACTCAAGATGTTCAATTATTCAGCGACACCGTTCGTTTCAATATCACAATGGGAAATGATGCCATAAGTGATGACGCTATTTGGGATGCACTGGAAGGGGTTCAGGCCCAAGAACTCGTCAAAAGCTGGAAAAAAGGGCTAGATACAGTACTCAGCAATAGAGGGATGGGCCTTTCTGCTGGCCAAGCCCAACTAATCGCCTTTGCTAGAGCTCTCGCTGCGGATACACCTATCGTATTTTTGGACGAGGCTACAGCAGCAATCGATTCGTTATCAGAACAAAAGATACAAGCCGCTATCGAAGTTATCCTAAAGAAAAAGACGGTACTCGTAATTGCTCACAGACTATCAACCATCCGCATGGCAGACACCATCTTAGCGATGAAGAACGGCCGCATAGTTGAATCAGGTAACCACGACAACCTTATGGATCAAAACGGATTCTACGCCAAGCTATTCCGCGTCCAATTTGAATCTATTTAATTTGAAGTACATCAGCCGTTAAGGACTGTTTAAATCATACGTGAGTCTTACCTAAAGAAGTAGTCCCAAAACACCCAGCCCAATCGCTACCCACGTTAGATTCTTTTGAGCCTCTTGTTCAGTAGTTATCATAGTCATCTCATCGGTAACCTTAGTCATATCATAATGAAGAACCTTTTGTTCTTTTGCGATACCTGTCACTTGGCCTTGTACTGCACCTGCTGCATTATCTTGTTTAGCTAGGTAGGCCTTAAATGACTTGGCCAATCGTGCTAGCTCTTTCTTCTCTGAGTCAGTTAGATCCAAATCCCGCGCATTCTCTGCCGCTATCAACTTATCCATTACAACGGCCAACTCTTTGCGAGATACCGCTTGATCAGGTAAAAACCGAGATCCTTGGAACAACGGCAAATACCCTTGGTCAACAGACTGCTTAACCGCTTGATACGCAGGGTCAGTTACGGGAACATCCGATACTGTCGCCGCCACAACAGAGCCCGACAATAGCGTTACAACAAATCCAAAAACTACTAAATGTTTAATCATTTTAATCTCCTTTAATACGCTCATGCCCTTTCACAGACATATTTAATTGATCCAATAATATAGTCGATTCAAGCAGTTCAATAACCGCTTTTCCAGGTTGAAGGGTCTTAAAGTGAGCCTTGATAATCGGACGATAAAAAAGGTCGCCTGTTTTTTCGGTCAATCCAGATATATCAATCGCGCTCGGGGCAAGAGAGACCTGATCCGTTTGGCCCGTATCAATCATCCACGCACTCGGAGACCAACGAACCAGTTTCAAGCGCTTTGAGTCAAATTTTAATTGAATACTTTGGTCCGAAAACGGAGCCGCTTGGTCTAGCATAATCTGGACATAAAAATAGTCTGATTCGCTCAACCCATCTCGACTCGAAACCAAACGAAACCGAGATTTGGGCACCTGTATACGTACACGACTCTGATGTCTAACAGGGACAATAAGAGGTGACGTAAGAGTCACCTTAACTAGCCTGTTTCCGGGACGCCAATCTCGGACATTAACTTGCCAATTTAAGACGATGCTTCCGCCCGCTGGCAAGTTGGAAATGGGCTTAACCTTTGTCTCATATGCAGGAATCTGAAACCCTTTAGGAAGTGATAGTGCCGCTTTCATATCCATCAACGCCATCGCGTTCGGATTATGAACTCGATAACGAACCGTAAAAAATGAATCCGTTCCTTTTGACAATTGCTTAGGAAGTGTCAGTTTGGCAGAAACCTCAGGGGGGCCAATCACATCAATATCTCGACTAATACTATTGTCCTCCAAGGTATCCGAAGACACACTCATTCGAATCTGTTTCATCCCTGCCCCCACCTTATTGGTAGGTCGAATCTTAATTAACACCTGACGAGACTCACCCACACCCACCAAATCCAAGGTCTGAATCAAACTGCCCTCTAATACCTCAAACCCTTTAGGTATCGTAAAGGTAACTTTCGTTGACTTAGAATCAAAGCCCCCCGTATTTAATAAGTAACCCACAATCAACAAAGGGGATCGATCAGTCACAGACACTTCTGCAGGGGCCGTGAGCCCCAAACTTAGTGCCCCTGGGGCCAAATCCACACCGCCCATGCCATACAAGGTACGTCTTACAATCGTCTTACCTGGCGCTACATCAACAGGGTTCCAATATAAGGCCAAAGCGGTGTCCTTATCGAATTCACCGGCTCGCACAAACGACCGACCAGGCTCATAATCGTAATCCCAGGGAGCGTCAGCCAATGTTCCCCAGTTAACTAAGGCCATTTGATCCGGCGGATTAATCCCTACACTGGAAGCAGCTAAAACACCTTGAGCCACTACGTTAGGTGACGCCAAATCATCAAAGGTCTGCCAATACGACAAAACATCTTTTCCCATGAATCGTTTCTCGGATTGAACAGCAGCCGTCCCGATTCGGAAAGGCGCCCCATCATTCGATCCCAACATCGTATCCATCATAATTCTCAAACCAATATTCTGGGTCACATCTTTGTGGTTATATAACTCATATTGAATCAACGCGACATCTTCTACTCGACTACTTGGATTACGAAAAAACCTCAGCGTCTGAGTCACAATCGTATCCCCTATAGCACCTTTCGTGATAATGGCATTCTCAGTAACAACTTGATCCAAAACAGGACCATACAATGCTGTTTTTCCGGCACGCTTTAGCGTATTACCACCAAAGACATAATCCTTATCGTCCACTCTAATTGTGGTATACGAGGTCCACGGTTTGGGCCTTCCAAAAATCAACGGCTGCTGATCATCTTCAGTGCGTCTCGGATCCCCCTTCTCTGTTTCAATGGCAAACCGCCCGCGATCATAAACCTTGTTGTTAACCACAATTTTAATAAACGCATTGGATATAGAAAGAGTATCCGGAACGACGCTCTCGGTCTGGGCATATGCCAATCCGCTTATCCCCATCACAATGCTCATAATAATTAATAATTTTTTCATCATTACTCCAACTTATAGCTATGCGCTAACTCTAGCCACTCCCCCGTATTCTTGCCCGCGAAACGTTTGGGCTTGAATGTATAAAATGTTTTAACCGATCGAATAAACGTTTTATCCAATACAGTATGGCCTGATGAGCGAACCAGTTTCACCCGCGAAACAGTCCCATCCGCAGCAACAAGTACCTTGATCACTACAGTCCCTTCCCAATCATTATTTAAGGCTGCCTTTGGATAAACGGGAACCACCTTATCAGTACGAATCGGCATTAGGCGGTCCCCGGGCATTGCCGCTGGTTTTTTGGGAACCACTTTGGCCTTAGCCAAGTTTTTCTTTGTCACTAAGGTACGACTCTTAGCCCGACGTTTTACTGTCTTCGTCGGCGCAATCGGCGCTTGAGTTACCACCATATGAACCGGAATTCGGTACTTAGCAGGTGTCTTTTCGGTATGAGTTGTCGGCCACCAAACAAGAAAGGCTAACAAATGCACCCCCAAAGAAATCCCTACCGCCCATCGCTGGGAGTCAGAGTCATTAAGGTTTTCCAAACGGTCCGATAAATCTATCATCTATCCGTTTTTGCGTTGCGCTTCCAAAACAATGTCAAAACATCCGGCTTTTCTAACTTCATCCAAAAGACGAACAACCATAGAATATGGCGTTTGTTGATCTGCATTGATAATCACTTGAATCTCAGCATTCCCAGATTTAGCCTTCGCCACACGTCCTCGAATATCGGACTCACTGACTCGTTTCCCATCCCAATACAAGCGTTGCTGCTTATCTACGGAAATCACAATCCCTTTTTTAGAACTGGCTACAGTCTCAGCTGCAGGTAGTATTAACTGTATTCCCTGCTGATTAACAACCACCGTAGTGGATACAGCAAAAAAGATTAGCAAAATAAACACAACATCGATTAATGGGGCCAATTCTAGCTTAGCCACCTTAACCATTGATCGCGTCCGGGAACGTCGCGCCATTAACCCTGCTCCGCTACTTTTTGACAGTATCGAATCATCGCTATCGCCATAGACTCCATTCGCCTAGCACGTTGATCAATCTGATTATGCAAAACATTCTGTGCAAATATAAATGGCATCGCAATACTTAACCCCGTTACAGTCGTGATCAAGGCTACTGCGATTCCACCGGATAACTGTTGTGCATCCCCAATGCCACCACCAGAGATCACATTGAATATATCCATCAATCCGAGAACCGTTCCTAACAATCCCAAAATAGGTGCCACAGTAATGATGCTACCCAAGATATCCATTTGTTTTTCCATCTTGGGAATCTCACGATCCAAAATAGAATCAATCCCGTCTTGAACCACATCTTTGGGCTGCCCTGATAATGAAATGGCTCGACCCAGTACTTGACCCGATACTTTGCCATTATTAAGCAAGTCTCTCATTGTTGCGTCTCTACCCACAGAGGCCATTAAGGTCCCTGCATCATCCAATTCTCTCTGAGTAAGTGGATTCGATTTCATCATCAACCATTTCTGAATGACGATCGTCAGACCACCAATTGAACATAATAATAATAGCCACATTACTGGGCCGCCTTTTGCAAATATCGTAAACATAAATAGCCTCCTAAAAAGTATGACGACGCATAGACGTCATTAAGACTATTTTACAGTAGAACTTGAGTGTGGTCATCTTTTGGAATGAGAGGGACAGTTTCTGAGACTGTATTTCCCGCAAGGCTCTCACCTTCTCCAAGATTGTAAAAATTGGGATGAGGTAGATCATTTCTCGTTTAGAGCGCTTAGTCCCTATAAGTGACCGGTGCGAAAATGAGCTAGCTCGCCCACTCATTATTCAGACTGCGTGAATTTTTTGAAGAGCTAGGCACTTTGTATTTTTTTTCCCGCAGGAATCTTCCATCTTCCCCAGACACTTTAAATTTTTCGAAGGTCAAGGCAGCTTCTGAGCTTTTACCCGCAGGGCTATTTCAGATAGCTCGAGGACGAAAAACTCAGGAGTAACGCAGAGATTCGGAAAATTTATGTGTCTTCTACCAGTCTAGCGTGTTGATGTGCTTTATCATTTGAAGAAGCCTTCCATATTTATGCTTGTCGAAATGAAAGTGCAACCTCGGTAGTCGAAGCTTATCACGAGACATTTTTTCTTCTTCATAAGGCTCACAACGCTCAAACTTTCCGTCTTTGAGTAGATCAATATAATCCGTGTTGAGCATATTCAAGATATGATCGGGTACTTCAACGTTAAATCGCATCACCGTCATTTCTCTGACGTAACGAACGGAATGATAGTATTTGTAGAATTCAGTTACAGCCTTCACCGCATCCTCAACATTGTTACAAATGGTAAACATGTTCACATCTTCTGGTGAGATATAGCCTTGAGGAATCATGACATCATAAAAATACTGAACAAATTTTTCCCAATAGTCTGCGCCTTCTGTTTCAAGAAGAACCACAGGGCGAGGCTCACTTTTACCTGTCTGCATCAAAGTCAGCCCTTCATAGCCTTCATCAAGCGTTCCAAATCCACCTGGCAATAACACCGTGGCATCTGACTCTTTAATAAACATTAACTTTCGAATAAAAAAGTATTTATAAGAGATTAGTTTGGGATCGTCATTAATATAAGGGTTCGGTTCTTGTTCAAAGGGAAGTTCGATATTCACGCCAAAATGCATATCCGGTAATGCGCCTTTGTTCCCCGCTTCCATAATGCCGCCACCGGCACCAGTAATAACCATGAAGTCTTTTTCTGTTACGGCCTTAGCGAAGTCTTCGGCTAGCTTAAACTCGGGATGATCCTCAGGCGTTCTTGCAGATCCAAAAATACAGACCTTACGAACATCTCTATAGGGAGAAAACACTTTGAACGATTTACGAAACTCTTTCATCGCTCTAGCGGCTAGTTTCCAATCATCAGAATCAGTATCTTCTAGTGCCATTCTAGAAACCGTCATTAATAAGTCATTTAAATAGAGCTCACTATCGCGACTCCCTATCTTCGTAATAAGGTGTTTAATCGTGCTCTTGATATCTTCATTCAACATGTTTTTTTCTCTCTCTTTCTAACTATAAGTAGTGTCTTTATCGGTAAAATTAACTCTAGCTTAAGCGCGCTTCTGCCATGACTTCTACTGCAACGCCTTTGGGTAAACTCGCTACACCCAGTACCCCACGTGCCGGAAATGGGTCGCTCAAATACTCTGAATATATCGCATCAAACTCAGCGAACCGAGCCATGTCAGTCAAAAAGATAGTGACCTTATAGACATCCTTCATCGTCGCTCCTGCAGCCTGAATCACAGCGCTAACATTCGCCATAACCTGACGCGCTTCCGCATCAAACGACTCCGTAATCAGGTCTCCTGTACTCGGGTTAATCGCAATCTGCCCACTCACGTGAACAATGCCATTTACAACCACTGCTTGGCTATAGGATCCAACTGGCGCCGGGGCGTTTTGGGTCTCAATTACAGTGAAAGACGAGTTACTCATACCCCACATCATAACAGTTAATAGTTTATAAAGCCTAAAAACTGGGAATAATTTACGCGTACCCACCTATAAACATATATATAAAAGAGACACAATAAGTTATGAATACTACTTCTAGCAATATTCCCCATCCCCTAACTCCCCGCACTCGGCCTGGCGCACAAAACGCTGGAAATAAGGCGGAAGCACGTACACTCGAAACAACCAAGCAGCTACTCGCTGGTACCTCACCGTCCGAAATTGGGGAGCTCAAAAACGCTGCAAAAACGGCAAGTCAAAATATCAAAGATACTGCAAATCAGCACATCAAAGGTGCCGCCAAAGATGTGGCCGATATGCTTAAAGGCCATAGCGAAAAACCAATGAGCAAAACAGAGCTTTTGGACCAGTTACTTGGCAAAAAAAATGAACCGGCCACAAAAGAATCTGAAGATCCAGTAGAAAGGAAAACCCACCGAAAAACCGTTGATGCCTTTATCTCTGCCCTAACCGATGAAAACCTGGGACAAGGAACAATTGACGATCTAAAGCTTGTACTAAATTCTCGTCTATCAAAATATGAAAAGCCTAGCTACATATTGCTTAAACTCAACGAATTCGTAAACAAAAAACAACCTAAACCCACAAACAAACCACCACCTTCATTTACTACTAATACGAGTGGTCCCGATTCAAGCAATCGAAAAAGTACTAATACGCCTCCATCTACGTATTTAAACAACTTCATGAGAACCCAACCTAAAACCTCTCAGACCGCTGAAGTTGAAATGAACGCCTTACCTAAAAAAACAAAAGCACCGGCACCCAAAGAACCGTCTGTCGCGTACGAAAGTCACGAGACACTCCAAGGGTCTCATCCTAGTTCAGAAGACCTAGAAGCAATGGCCTTAGCAGACCCAAGTTTTGATGGTGATGACTTTGGTGGTGATACCGACGTCGAAAGTCTTGGAGGACAAACACCAACGCCAAAAAACGTCGTAGACATGGCAACCGCAAATACAGATTTCTTTGATGTCGATGATGACTTTGATGATGACGATGAGGGTGACCTTCTGGGAGGAAGCCCCGCTGGTGCTAGCGCTGTCTCTGATAGCGAAGGAATCCTTCTTGGAGACAGCGAGCCAGATGCCTCATCTGTATCTACGTTTGGTGAGAATGACATCTTTTTTCCTGAAGAAGACCCTTCAGCAGCTGCCCCTCTAACAGAACAGGAGCAACAACAAAAAGTAGGCGACCTACTGAAAACCCAAAGTGCCCAGGCCGCAGAAACCTTGGGCATAAACTTGGACGCCGATGGAGGAGTCCTTCTGGGGGACAGTGACCCGGACTCAGTCTCATCTGAAGAGGTCAACGATTTTGAACACCCGCCTGGCGACACATGGACCGACGTTGGAGAAACATGGCAAGACGTTGGAGGCGAAGTCGGCCTAAGCGAACCTATAGATGAGTTCGAAGGAATGTCGCTTTTTGACTTAGCAAACTTAGACATTGGCGAACCTCACGCTGACGGTCTTGGACAACAGGAAGATGACTTTGATACAGGAGAGGCCTATACCCCTTCTCTAGCTGATTTAGCGTACGGAAATCCTGACAAAGAATCCACGGGAGAATCCACGGGAGAATCAAACGCCCCGCCTCGGCCCAAAGTTAATCTAACTCAAATGGGTCTCCAAGCAGAGGCTTTGGGAGAGATGCTCGACAACAACATATTCTCTGCAGAACCACCCGAAAAAGAAACATCTCAACCCCTTCCTCCGAGATCACGTAAGCTAGGAGACCAGGCCGCAGGTGAATTTGATGGTCTATCCAAATTAGCAAAAGAAGCCCAATTCAATCCACAAATAACCCCTAGTAATATTGATCTAAATGAAATTGATGCAGAAATGGATCGGGTTCAATCCGAACTCAACGCTAAACATACCGCCCCCGTCCCCAAACCAACTATCAACGCGGACAGAACAAAACTCATAGGCCGACCCACACTTGCGCATAAACTCGCAGTCAAAGAAGGGTTCAATAAGGTAATACAACAATCCAAAGACCTCCGTGTAGCCCTACACCAAGGGTCTCCTCACGACGTCAAAACACCTCTCAAAGGGTCTACAGATTACTTAAGACCCACATCCAAAAAAAAAGTGGCCGATGGATTGAACGCCGTCAAAACACTCCAAGACAAATTAGAGGCAAGCAATACATTATCACCGGAAGAAAATGCTGATCTTAACGAAGCCATACAGTTTTTTAAAAAAGCAAATGACCATGCCCATCTTGGATTACTTGCCACAAAAGGCGTTCACGTTAGACAAGAAGCTATGACCATTACCACCAAAATGGGCGATAATTTAGCTAAAACACCTAGCCGAACTAATACGAAGGAAGGACTTGATGATGAACTCAAGCACCTAGCCAAACAAGCACGTCACTTAAATCAAAGAGCAGATGTCATTAGACAAGAATTTGACGCATTAGAAGTCTCTATCGGAGCCGAAGAAATCAATCGCAGTCGATTTCAATTTAATGAAGCAGAACCCACCATAAACACATTAAATCGAATGAGCACTTCTATAGAAACCCAACTTTCAGCCTCTAATGAACTACTCCAAGCCGAAGAAAAGATGGCGGCTTACACAGGAGAAACCGTTTCAGGGTTTATAACAGAAACCCAAAGAAATATTACAAATGCGAAAACGGCCAAAGACGTACTTTCCATATTAAGTACCTTCAACAACATTATGTCCCAAGCCGATGATATGATGAGTGATCTTGAAAATATCCCCCAACAGTCGAATGCCAAACTACAGGCAAGAAAAGATAAACTCACTACGGATCTAAGTAAAAGCCTTGTATTACTGACTGAAAGTAATCGAGACATCCAAGGGTTAGCCGCACAAACAATAGACGCATTAAACACCGAATCCGCAAGACTCCCCTTAGGCAATTATCAAGGGTTTGCATCCATCGCAAATACGTACACTGAGACCCAAACACCTGTCCTAGACACACTCAAAGAAGGAGTAAGCGACTCCATCCAAGCATTTGGAAACCAGCTCTCAGACAGTATTCACGCCGAAAACCAACTCTCAGACAACAATCTAAAAGCCCTACAATCACAGCTTCAAGGACTACAAGCCCACCCAGACTTCCAACAAGCTCTAGGTGAAGACGACCCCACAACCCAAGAGATAAATACTCAAATTGGCAAACTACTTCCTCAAATCACAACACAATTACAGGTCATCTCAACCATTAACGAATTCCAGGAGTTTGTAGAAGCGTTCAAAGCCCCCGATCAAGCAACCAACATCATAATCCCTACCCCTGATCCAACCACCGCTCTATCCCAAAACAAAATGAGCCTTCATGCAACTGTTGCACAAGCAAAATCCACTGATGCGTTGAATGACATTGAGCTAAAACTTGTCACGTTCGAAGCGAGAATGGACATAACTGGATCCGATGGCAACACTGCCTGGACAGAGATTAATCAAATCCTCCAAGACACCAAAGCCACTATTGGAGTAAAAAGGGAAGAATTCAACGCAGGAGCTAACTCTAAAGAAGCCACTGGGTTAGGCGCCCCTGGCGGTGCTAGTACCCCAGACTCCCGACCAAGACGAAAAACAGGACCTCCGGGAGGGAGCCCTATAGCTCCAAACACGGTATCAGGCAGAGCCAAAACGCCCCCTGAAGAACTAGCTACGTTTAAAGCCAATCAAACACCACTTGTATTAAACAGAAGGGTTCGAATTCAGGACCTCCCTCATAGATCAATATTTTTAACCCCAGAAGAAAGCCAGCCAGCAGACAACCCTAACGACATAACAATAACACCAGGTATTAAATGGAGCGTTCCCGCTAATCCAGCACAATCAGAGACGCCACTCCAACAACCTTCATTAATGAGTGATATGCCCGTCCGTCGAGCAAGACGAAGAGAGGCGGACCCCCTACCTTCATCACCTGGATTACCAATGGGAGAACCATCAAAACCAAACACAACAACACCCCCTATGCCACCAGCATCAGTGACGAGTCAACCCGCCCCTACATTAGAGAGTCCAGATGCTAACTCTCCCGACCAAAGAAACATTAGTGATAGCCCTCACCAGTCTGGGGTCTCAACTGAAGCCCCCTCATTAGTTAACACAGGTAGATCAACAACAGCAAACACCCCTATGGATCCCATAGCAGGGAGAGAAAATGAAGCCCTACTTAATCTAAACGACGGATTTGTACCTAACGAAGATGCGATTAAACCACCAACAGCAGAAGACGCACCTCCGCCACCACCTACTGCAGAACCCACACGCAGAGCGAGACAACCTGCCCCATCCCCCACTATCTTGGGTGATTTAACACCTCAAGACACCAACTTTGCCCCGCCATTACCACCACCGATTACCCCTGACGAGTCTGGGGGAATAGCAGTCGAAGATATCTCCATTGCCGGAACCGCCCCAGAAGCAGACGTAGAAATAGCGGACGAAACCCCAATCGCCCCAACCGGATTACCAACAATCGCAGATTTTAGCGAGGATGAAAATCTGTCGATCCAAAAAACTGTACAAGAATTAGTCCAAACACAAATAGCGGATCTCTTCTACAACGACCCTAACGACCAAAACATGATGGAAAAAGCCTTAAAGGCTATAGACAGTTCCGTAAATTGGAGTATTAACAAACTTACATTGGGAAGAGAATTAAATACGAATACATTCCATACTGAACTAGCAGCGCTTCTAGAATCCACAATTCAAACCACCATTACGGCAGAAGAATCTAAAACTGAAGCCGTACAACTAAAACTTGCGACCTACACCGAAGCAAAAGAGGCAGCCAGTAAGATTACGGACTGGGATTTAAGCACTGAAGATCATGCCACTAAGGCAAGCGATGTAGTATTAAGTAGTACTGACTGGGCCATAGAGTATGCCACTCTCAGCAAGGAACGACTCAACACTGTCATAACTGGACTTAAGGCAGAAGCAGAAAGCCTAAAAGAGCACCTAGGACAATCAGGTGGCAACTCACAGATTCAAAAAAGATTAGATTCCATTCAAAACCAATTGAGTAACTACTCCGCCCCTGGAGGAGAACTCGACAAACAAGACCAATTATTAACGGCATCTCAAGAAGCAAAAAATGCCGTCCAAGGAAAATCCAAAACCGTAACAAAACAGTTCGTCCTACAACAATTAACAAAGGGAACAAATGCCAAGTTCTTTATACAAGCCGATGACACACAAACTTCTTTTAGTACGGTATCTCATTCATTACTTCATGAAGCAAACGCAAAATTTATACATACATTAGTAGATGGAAACGCCGTCACTGTAGACAGATCAGCCGTCCTCACCCATGCGATTGACGGAATTACTCAAGAATCCCCAAATGACCTCAGCTACAATGACTTCCTTCAGAGCCTATTCACACAAATCACACACACAAATGACAGAGCAGAAATAGAGCCTGAACTCGATGTAGAAGAAGACGAAGAGAACCCTGTTGATGGAGGTAAGCTTCCTCTCCCCGCAAGAAGTGACGGATCACCCGTCACCGTAGCTGCTGAAGCGGTCCTCTAAATGCTACAATGGAGCCAAATGAAAAAAATGATTTTTGGAGTACTGTTACTCACCCTATTAATCACTATAGTCACTCCTAGTACGGCCAAACCAACACATTGGCGATTGTCTACCGACATGTCGAATATGCCCCTTGGACTCGTTGGGCTGAGCTATGAGCACCCACTTACCGCCAAAAGCACTGCATCTTTCCATATCAAAACATGGACCGAAAACCGACGATTCATTGCCTGGAATGGCAACGCTATTGGTATTAGCTATCGCAACTATTTCACGCATCGCATGATGGGCCATTTTTATGGACTTGGAATGAATATAGGAATTGTTTCCGCGAGACAGACCAATGTCTCACCACAACAAAACAGTAACTCCATTTTTTATGCCCCCTATTATGAAGCCGGGTACTTGTTTGATTTCTCCAATAATTGGACCGTAGGATTAGAACTCCAAGCCATCTATATCATGGGGCAATTACACAACATTGTCTTACCTGATATTGGATTGCATTTCCTCCCCAAATTCACAGTCGGTTATCGGTTTTAGGTACCATCGCTTTTTTGACGTTTAAATTGGTGCAAAAATGGGTATGAAGACTCTATGGAGTCACTCAAATCAAAACGGGCCCTTTGCCTATCTATCGGGTTAATATGCCTCATTGTTTTTTTATCTACAGGATGTGCTTTTTTTGAAGAAGTCAGTGAAGGAAAGCAATTGCTCACATCTTCTAAATTTGTTAGCACGAGCATCAATAATAATAACTCACATAATCAGGTCAATGGATTCTCTCAATTTACGACCAACCACGTCACTGTTTCGAATCAAGACGGGGACAGCGGCACATTAATCTCCCCTAACAATGTCACCGGAAAAGCAGTCGCATTAATTATCACAACAGGAAGTAATGAAGGTGTGGATATATTTGGTCCGAAACGTCCTGATCAAATCCAACCCAATGATCCCGAGCTTATTTTGGTTCCATTCGACATGAGCGAACGACTGCGTATCAGTAGTACCACCGAAATACCCGACGATTTTCGAGGCGGTCAAAGCAATAACATGGCGATTGTTATCGGTTATATGGACATTCATTTCGGGATCGATTCTAACAACTTCTCTGAAGGAGGATCAAGCACTAGCGACATCGTTGTTCGAATTGCGTTGGGGTCTATCGAAGGGATGATTAAAGGAGACGTTTTGTTCAAGCTTAACAACGAATTCAAATGGCTAAACAGTAGTGATCAGTTCGTATCTACTCGACCAGCCAATCCAGTAATGGTGCCCAAAATAAGAGATTTTAATGGGTCAGAACATCAACCCGACATGCATTTTTATTCCCTTAACATCCAAATGAACCAATCCGTGAATATGGATGCGGGAACAGTACTTACCAGCTCAGCAATGAATGTCGAACTGGATTTTCATGTCGACAATCTTCTACTAATTAAAAATAAAAACGATCTGTCGAGTATAAACGAAGTCGATTTAGTCAAAGCCGTCAGACTCTCAGGAAGTATCGACAACGGTAATTCAGGACTATCCGTCACCCCATCGGTCACCTTCCTTTAATATAAGAGCCTATTTAAACAGTTTACGCTTAAACTTTTGCCATTGAGTAAGCCTTGGCGTCACAAAAATAGCGGTAAAAGGCTCAAATACAGCCCCTTCAACAAAGACTTTATAGGCTAGAACCAAACAACGGTGATTTCCATCCACAATCCGAAAGGTACCTTGAGGATTAGAAGCTTGCTCCTTCTCAGTCGCATGCGTAATAAACAATGGTAAAAAAGCCTCATATGAAAACGCATCATAAACCTTTAGCGAGGATTGAAAATAATGAGACTGTTTAGACTCTGACAACGACTGAAACGTCATCCCCTTATCTTTCATACGATTGACCAAGTCTCCAATCGTATTATTTTTCTCTTGGCAAAGTATATTCCAATTAGGATGATACTCCGCAATCAAAGAAAGAAACCCCTCTATCGTCTCTATCTTGAGTTCATATAAGGACTGGTATTCCTCTTGAATAGCAGCCTTCATATAAGAAGTCGTCCGCCATCCTTTCCCTGCTTTGGCCTCTAAATGAGCAATTACCGTTTCTTTACTTATTGGAATCATAAGACGTTCACTATACCATTACTGGCACCAATCCCCCTTCATAGCTATACTGAGTCACATGGCCAACGACCCTAAATATTTATTAGACTACACACTAGAAGAACTCAAAGTTGCGGTACAGGACCTTGGGCTCCCCAAGTACACCGCCTCCCAGCTATTAACATGGGTCGCTCAGAAAAACATCCGCGACTACAGTGCGATGACAAATATTTCCAAAGCGCATCAAGAAACCCTTAAACAGAAGCTGCCTATCTCACCCTACACTCGGGCAAAAAAGCTACCGGCACCGGATGGATCTGCTATCAAATATATATTTGAATTAGCACCCAAACAGTTCGTTGAAGCAGTCGTCCTCCAAGAAAAAGACTATAAAACGCTCTGCATCTCCTCCCAATGCGGATGTCCAGTTGGATGCAAATTCTGTGTAACTGGTTACGCGGGATTCAAAACAAATCTATCTGCAGGTCAAATCACTGGACAACTCCATTACATCCAAGGTGACGGCCACAAAATAAGCAACATCGTTTATATGGGAATGGGTGAACCGTTACTCAACTATGATTCTGTGTTCAAATCAATTGATAACCTTACCGACCCCAAAGGATTTGGATTAGGAAAAAGACGTATTACAGTGTCTACCTCAGGCTATATCCAAGGAATTAAACGCTTAATTGCGGATGAACAAACCATTAATCTTGCATTCTCTGTAGGGAGTCCAAACCCTATCAATCGACTCCAAATGATGCCTTTTGAAAAACAAAACCCCATTATGAAAATTGCACCACTTCTTAAGGAATTTTCGTCCCAGCATAATAGACAACTAACCTTGGAATACACACTATGTGAAGGAATGAATGACAAAAAAGAAGATGCCATTCAATTGGCCAACTTAGCCACTTACCTTTTCGCTCACGTTAATTTAATTAACTTGAACCCACACCCAAGTATTCCCTATAAACCCGTTCAACTAAAAACAATTCGCAACTTCCATCGCTGGATCAAAAACCAAGACGTCAGCTGCACGTTAAGAGGCACAAAAGGGCAAGAAGTTGTTGCCGCATGCGGTCAACTTGGCGAAAGCATGCTCAAAGATTTTTAAGGTTAAAATTTGACAGCCTCCATCTAAACTTGGTATCTTAATAACATAGAACCTAACAGGTTTAACTAACTTTCCCCGACAGTTTATTTAAGGGGAGAAAAAAGCTCTCGAGGATTGTCCCCCCCTACTCGAGAGCTTTTTTTTGTCTTCAAACACCCCAATATAGGGCGTAATTACAAAGGCTATATCAGCGTGTTCAGTCACACTTTCTTGGTGTTGAAACGCGATCCCCAAAAACGGAATATCACCAAGAATAGGGACCTTGTCCTGACTCTCTCGTTGGGTCTCCGTGATAAGCCCTGCCAACACTACCGTCTCGCCACTTTTGACTCGAACAACGGTACTTGCATGCCGCCTCGACACAATGGGAATCATTAACTCTTTAAACGACTTCCATAATGTCACTGACGAATAATCAGCATCCACACGAATTTCGACCATCTCCTTATCAACCACTCGAGGCGTCAAAGACAGTTCAATCCCTGTATTCAAATAATGAACTTGATAAACCACCCTGTCCGACACCGCCTGGCCGGTAACATATGGAATGCGATCGCCAACCCTTATCTGAGCCTCATGGTTATTTAATACTCGAACCCTAGGTTTCGCCAAAACCCTGGCTTCCCCTGTTTGAGCTAACCATCGCAATCGTTCAACGAACGACTTCGGGCCGTTTAAAGAGCCCGTTTTTGAGTCGTAAACAACTGCTACGCCCCCACTCAAATTACTCAATGCGGTTTGAAATGAGTTCAAATCACTTTGCTGATATTCGATAATATCAACATCCAGTTGAATCTGAGGCATTGGACGGTTTAATTTAGACACTGTTTTGCGAACCTGCGCGGCCCGTTTTACCCGAGATCGAATAACCAAACGGTGACTTCTAGAGTCAAAACTAACACTGATATCAGGATATATTTGTTTAATCAAACGGGCAATCGCCTCCCCATCCCCATGAGTAATCGGGTAGACACTGGTCCGCTCTTTTCCTTGATTCTGTATCGCTGCCAAATCAGTTGCCAGCGCACCACCTTCAGCATATCTCGCATGTATAGTTGAGGTCGCACATAGTCCCTGTCCCAATACAACCCAGGCAAAAACCAGAACTACACCCTTCATCGGAGCAATACCACAAGCGTATCCGTTTCATTCTCTGTACTTAAATAACCTTCAACTACTTGAAGCCTCGTTTGATGAAGTAACTGCCAAACAACATCTAGGTCATATATAGACGCTTTCGACTTTAATGGAACAACACATTTAGACTGAATTGTGTCACATGAAACAGGCCAGCCTTTCGATTTCATCCCCCTATCGAATTGTCGAAGTCGATACCGTATCTGACGATTCTTAAGACCAGTTATCCCCCTCTCAACTCGTCTCAGTTCATGAGTATGCGTGTTCCAAGCATAGGCCCAACTGATCCCCCCAAACACTATCCCCACCCCTAACCCAATAAGGAGAAAAATACCCCAACAGCGATACCCACTACGCCCCACGATGAAACCTCAATACCAAGCGAACCAAGTCCCCTTGGTGCAACACTCTAGATGATTTGGATAAACGCCATGACTTGCCACCAACACTCACTTGATCCCAAATCAACGGTAATTGCTTTAACGGAACATGACCATCAATAGAGATGTCGTTTTCGAAGAGCCCTAGTGAATCCACCTGAAAGCCCCCTCCCTCAAATAAAGACAATACCGATTGATAAAAAAAATATGCCGAAGGCTCACTCGAGTCCAAAGACAAAGAAACCGGGATCCGACTTAAACTAGTTTCACTCCCTCGTAGTAATTGATATGAACTAGACAAACCATACAAACCGACCAACCCCGTGACTAACAAACCAACACCGACCACATCAAGTAAATACCGACGAAGTGGGCGCCATAAAAGAGGATAAAATAGCCCCCACTTCCACTGAATATAAACTTGTCTTTCAACCGATTCACTTAGACTTTTCGACACTTTATAAGCCATATCTACAAGCGACACGTTCAAAGCACTATGCGTGTAGCCATACCAGTCAGGAGTCAAAACAATACGGGACCAAAATGGTAGAACCTCACCTTCGGGGAAGGGAAATACCCCCTGATTCAAATATACCAACCCAGAGGATTGCCAGGACGAATCACGCCACGCCGTTTTTTCTATCCCAATTACATAATTAAAAGTCTTAATCATAAAAAAAGACTACTCAAAAAGATATGATTACGTCAACTTTTTTTATTTTTATATATTTTATTACCTTAACACTCTATTTAAATTAAGATATACTGCCTGACTATGGAAGCCATACTTGGATTTATAGTCGGACTACTTTTGGGCGGCGGCGCTATTTGGACCTGGTTCAAAAAGACCCAACAAGACCAAAGTCATTGGCAAACCCATCTTCAAAACACTTTTGAAAACCTCTCCGAATCTGTACTAGCTAAGAACACCGATCATTTCCTCACTGTTGTGCAAGAAAAACTCAGCAAACAAACCCAGCTACATGACAAAGAATTGGATAATAAAAAAGGGTTGATCGATCAAACACTCACCCAAATGAATACCCAAGTAAAAGAGGAACTTGGCAAACTACATCAGTCCGTTCGTACTTTTGAACGAGACCGTGAAGTAAAATACGGAGAGCTAAGCCAGCACCTCAAAACTCATGCAGAACAAACCCGACATCTCATGGATACAACGTCACAACTCAAGGAAGCACTGTCTAGCTCCAAGACACGGGGATTATGGGGCGAACGAATGGCAGAAGACATCCTTCGCCTATCAGACCTCAAAGAAGGCATTAACTATATTAAACAAACCTCATTGGATAACAGTCGTAGTATCCCGGATTACACGTTCCTTTTACCTGAAAACAAAAAAGTAAATATGGATGTCAAATTCCCTCTAACCAATTACCTCAATTATCTCAACGCCCCAGAAGCGTCCAAAGACCAATTCAAATCCCAATTCCTCAAAGACGTTAAGCAACGGATTAATGAAGTTGCGAATAAAGATTACATCAACCCGGAAAACAATACCCTGGACTACGTCCTTGTGTTTATTCCAAACGAGCAAATCTATAGTTTTATCCAAGAATCAGCTATCCAATCACTTCAAACCCAAAGCAACTCTATCGCTGACTATGCTATGGAAAAACGAGTTATCCTATGCTCCCCTTTCACTCTGTACGCCCTTCTGAGCATCATGCACCAAGTCATCAACACCTTCTCATTAGAACAAAGGGCAACTGAGATATTACAACTCATGGGCACATTCGAAAAACAATGGGACATGTTCAATGACAGTGTCAAAAAAATAGGCACTCACATTCAAAGAACTCAAAATGAATACACTGAGCTTACTGGAAAACGAAAACGCCAACTTGAAAAACCGCTCAACCAAATCAAGCAGCTCAGAGAGTCTCTGCCCCAGGAAGAGATTCCTACACTCAAAAACGTCCAAGACCGTGTTACTATTACATTATCCAAGGAGGATTAATCATGACCAAACAATTCAAACTAATTCTATGTTTACTTATCGCCTTACATATCCCTACTTTTGCAGCACAAAAAACGATCACTATGGGAATGGGTATCAGCAGCTTTGATAGTAACTTCAAACAATCAGCAGCTTATCACCTAGGATTACACCAAACATTCCCTAATGGCTTTGGACTTGCGTTTGGAATCGGAATGATTGAGGCCAAATCAGATACATTAACATCAAATAAAATCGTCCCCGTTAGCACTCAAGTAACTTATACGTTTAGTCACCAAGATACACTTTCAGCATATGTAGGTGGCGGATTTGCCATGCTCATCCAGTCGGAATCTTATGAACAAACGAATCCATCTGTTATAGCCAGCGCAGGTGCCTCATACAAGCTAGACCCAATTACAGAATTTAGACTCGATTTGGAAAAAATATTTAGTACTGATGATACACGCTCTATGGAAATTAACCCTTTAACCGTCAGACTTGGCGTTGGACTTAACTTTCACCATCCTCGACGAATGAAAAAGAATAAAAACAAGTCCAAAAACAAAGGGCTTAAAAATCGACGTCGACGTGGACAACGCCCAGGACAACAGGGACGTTCCAGACCTAGACAGCCACTTTCCCGTGAACGTGCCGCAATAATGCTCCAGAATCAACAGACCGCTCAAAAAATTCAAAGCCAATATTCACCCGATAATGTGGTGAATAAAATGTCGTGGAACTAGTCTTTGCAACTGCAATTATAACAACTTGTTTTGCAGGTCTTGGCTTAGGAATCCTTTTCTTCGGCCGCAAAGAACTAGCTAGCGAATGTGGAACAGTTCCCACGGATCCGGATGCGGTATGCCCTTCTCAAGAAGCGGGGCTATGTCCAATGGAAGATACTGAAGGCTACCTTAAAATGGCCACTACCGCGACACACCGTGGCAAGGCTCATCACTAACGTAAAATAAGCTTGGCGAATCCCGAGGTCATATAGTCTTTATACTCTTCTGGTCCAATACGCTCAACAATGAGCCCTTCTACATCACTCATGGACTCTATCAGTGACAATCCTTCTTCTGGCCCCATCACCATAAGAGCTGTGGCTAGCCCATCAGCAATCGCACACTCTGGAGCCACCACGGTAACACTCGCAACACCCTGAACAGGCATTCCTGTTTTGGGATCAATCACATGAGAATAGAGTCGTCCATTATGTTTAAAAAACTGTCGATAATCCCCACTTGTCGCAATGGATGCATCCGTAAGAGTTATGATACGAAACGGAACAATTTTACCATTCAGTGTAGAAGGCTGTTGGATCCCTATACGCCACAACTTTTTTTCTGGTCGTTTGCCTTGGACACGAATTTCACCCCCAATTTCGACATAAAACCGAGACACCTCGTTCGCGACTAACACTTCTGCAACCTTATCTACAGTGTAGCCTTTCGCAATCGAGGACAAATCGATCATGACTAAAGGGTCTGTTTTACTAATCCGCCCTGGTTCAATAAGTGTAATCTTACCGAAACTAACATGTCTTCTCGCATTACGAATCGCTCGCCATTCGGGAACATCGTCAGGCATCTCTGTCTGATCAAATCCCCACAATTGATACAAGGGCCACACCGTTCCATCCCACGCACCACCTGTCTTTTGATAGACTATCTGAGCAATAGACAATACATCATAAAAGAATGGCGTCGCCTCAAACACGTCTTGTGACTCAAACTGATTAAACTCAGAGATATTGGTTCCCAGCTCATATGTTGATAGCGACTGATTGATCCCCCCAAACAGCGTAGCAATCTCTGACTCAATCGCCTTTTCACTCACGAACCTGGACGCATAATATCGAATCGAATAATTCGTCCCCATTGTCATTCCCGACAACTTAACTTCTTTAGGCGTCGTAATCCACAACCCCAATCCAATCAGCAAAAACAATATCGTTATCGGAAACAACCGTACAATTTTCATGGGCCTATTTTAGCATATGAGCCTGATCAAGTTCAGTTCATTGTCCAAAAAAATCCTATTTAATGTCTATATTATTAGACTGTGGTGATTTGGATGAGATAGGACATTTCTAGATTCGGTTTAAAAAATTTAAAGCGTGATAATTTTCGTAGCTGGGGAATTTCTGAGTTAGCGTTTTCCGCAGGGCTATTACTATAGCTCGAGGACAAAAATCGGAGCTAGAAAGGTTTAGCTCGTCTCATTATCCAAATCGATCAAATTCTGTGTAGGTTTCGGGTTTCTATCGGAAGGAGCTTATTCCTGATAAGTGACTGGAGATAAAATTTGGAAGATACCAAAATTTATCGATTTTAACCGCCGAAGTCGTCGAATGCTACGTTCTCTTCCGGCACTCCCCAGTCATCACACATCTTGAGAACCGCCTGGTTCATCATTGGCGGGCCACAGAAGTAGAATTCAATATCATCAGGTGCATCATGTTTAGAAAGGTAGTTGTCGATCAATGCTTGATGTACAAATCCAGTGTACCCTTCCGCCTCTGTCCAGTTATCCTCAGGCTGTGGCTCGGAAAGAACAAGGTTAAACGTAAAGTTGGGAAACTGTTTCTCGATCTTACGGAAATGATCAACATAGAAGAGCTCTCTTTTAGAACGTCCACCGTACCAAAAACTAACCTTACGACCCGTCTTCAACGTATCAAACAAATGAAACAAGTGAGATCGCATTGGGGCCATTCCTGCGCCACCACCTACATAGATCATCTCAGCTTCCGTATCTTTGATAAAAAATTCACCGTAAGGACCTGACAACGTAATCTTGTCACCCGGTTTAAGAGAGAATACATATGATGAACAAACACCAGGATTCATATCCGCCCAATCATTCTTAGATCTATCCCAAGGAGGTGTCGCGATACGAATATTAAGCATAACAATGTTGCCTTCAGCGGGGTGGTTTGCCATTGAATATGCACGACAGACCGGCTCTTCATTAACCATCTTAAGAGCTCTAAGTCCAAACTTATCCCATTCCGCTTTAAACTTATCCTTACCTGCAGGGTCTTCAGGGTTTGGTGCAATATCCATATCTTTAAAATCAACTTCCAGTTCTGGAACATCAATCTGAATATATCCACCAGCTTCAAAGTCCAATGTCTTACCTTCAGGCAACTTAACAACGAACTCTTTAATAAAGGACGCAACATTGTAGTTAGACACCACTTCACATTCAAACTTTTGAATACTGAAAATCTCATCAGGAATCTGAAGCTTCATATCATTCTTAACCTTCAACTGACAACTCAATCGAACATCGTCAGCACACTCAGAACGTGTTAAATGAGGCAATTCAGTCGGCAAAAAGTCGCCGCCACCTTCAG
Source organism: bacterium (assembly GCA_018700055.1). Lineage (GTDB taxonomy): Bacteria > Margulisbacteria > Marinamargulisbacteria > UBA817 > JABISL01 > JABISL01. The sequence goes on from JABISL010000053.1 coordinate 61,655, forward strand.
TTACCTTAACCTTACACATCCCACAAGACCCACCACCACCACAGGCAGACGGTATAAATATCTTTTCATTCGATAACGCTGATAACAAGTTCGTACCGGCTGATACCTTAGGACTCTTAGACTCGTCACCATTAATCAAAAGGGTGCAATCTTCCTGGCTAACAAGTTTCGTCTCAATAAACGACAACAGCGATACCAAAAGGATGATGATAATAGTAAAAATAGAAATACTGATGACGAATACCACAATAAACTCCTAGAACAACGTGATGCCGGAAAACGCCATAAATGCTAATGACATTAACCCAGTAATAATGATATTGATTCCAAAACCTTTAAGGCCATCAGGAACGTGAGCATACTTCATTTTTTGTTGAATGGCTGCCATCGTGACGATCGCTAAAAACCACCCAAAGCCTGAGCTAAGTCCAAACACAGTTGCTTCAGCAAAACCGTATTGACGTTGCTCCATAAACAATGACGCCCCAAGAATAGAGCAGTTTACAGCGATCAACGGTAAAAATATCCCCAAACTGGCATATAAAGCGGGGCTATACTTTTCCATTACAATCTCTACAATCTGAACCATCGCTGCAATCGTAGATATAAACGTTATAAATACTAAAAAACTTAAATCTACATTAGGAAAACCCATCCAGGCCAATGCACCAGTACGAAGCAAGAAATGATTCAATGCCCAGTTCATTGGTACGGTAATTCCCATTACAAAGATTACTGCAGCACCCAATCCAGAAGCTGTTTTTACATTTCGTGAACAAGCAAGAAAAGAACACATTCCTAAGAACATTGCCAAAAGCATGTTCTCCATAAAAATCGCTTTGATCGCTATATTAATTAAATCTACCATTGTCGATTCCTACTTCTTATTCTTCTTGAGGATAAGTTCATACTGTAACCAAGAAAATAATCCAATCACAATAAAGGCCGCTGGAGCATAGACCATCAAGCCCATGTTTTCATACCCTGCCGCGTAAGCTGATTGAGGAACAACTTGAAACCCAAATAAAGTCCCTGCACCAAACAACTCACGGATAAACCCAACGACGACCAAGATCATTCCATAGCCAAGTCCGTTCCCGATGCCATCCCATAACGATAACCAAGGGTTATTTGCCAAGGCAAAGGCTTCTGCTCGGCCCATGATAATACAATTAGTAATAATCAAC
>JABISL010000057.1 GCA_018700055.1 bacterium
AAGTCGGATTGGATATATCTATTAATAAGTCACTCTGCCAAGTTAAGCATGCTTATTCTCATTTCAAAATAACGCTTCATGTTTATGATTGTGACTACAAATCTGGGGAGGCTTCACCCAAAACCTCTGATGAAATAAAGTGGGTATTTACCAAAGAATTAGAAGACTACCCCTTCCCTACCGCCAACCGTAAAATATTCGCTCATTTATAATTCTTAAAAAACCATAAAGTTTGTGAAATAATACTGCTTTCTAATTAAATTTATTAAAAAGAAGGCTGCTCTATATGGCAAATAAAGTAATTAGCGTTTCCAATATTATAGAAGGACCTGGTTTTGAGGTGTCTGTGGGGCCCTCATCTACGTCATTACTTAGACACTATACACCTGAAGAATGTATGGCGCTCGCTACAGGCCAATTCGACTTAATGCCGTCGGCGATGATTTTGAATATAGCCCCTAATCTATTTAACGATGGGTTTGCTCGTCTAGATTCAAAAGAGGTGTTGTATAAAGGCACTAACTTGTTGTCTATAATTAAGCCTCTCCAGGCCTTTTTTTCTCACCTAGCCTACCGTCAGGACTTGCCTATTAAGATGTCTTTTTCTATACACGGAAGTATGGCATCAGAAGTTATTGCTCCAAATAGAGTGAGCCCCAGTGACGTTGATTTGTTAGTAATGGCGTTTAACACGAGAATACTAGCTGGTTCAGATTCTCATGGAACCAGTACCGAAGAACAAGGTATGTTGCGTGATTGTATACGAGACCATTTACAAGAGGGAATTAATAGCGACACGAGAGTTAGTGAACACTTCTATGGAACTCCACCTGATAATATCTGGGAGACGGGAGGATTTAGTTGCTATCCTGATCAACGTTTGCAGGATAGAGACACACTTTCACTGGATGTCTTTGTAGCAATGCTTCCGAAACAATCTAATACCGGGTTCGCTCACACCAGTTTTGTTGTGTCTCTCCAAGGGAACATGGCAAATCCTAATCAAGTAATTTCATTATGTGGGCATGCCGAATTCGCAAAATGGTGCCTGGACGAAAAAGTTCTGTTCACGCGTCACTCAGATATTATGACACTGGGGCTTCTTAAGTCTTACAAATACCCTGAATGGGGTACAATCCAGCCTTCATTGAGATCAAACCTAACGCGAGCCTTTGTAAATTCTATACTTGTTAAATGCGCCAAAGACCCTTCGTTTGTTAGTAGTATTCACGGAAAAATCTCTCGTTTTGTGACGCAAAACAAGCTTGGTGAGTCTGACCGTACTCAACATTTGTATTCCGTTTTAATTGAGGCTCGTGTTGAAGCGCAGACCACTAAGAATATCGTAGCGCTCAACAACATAAATTATATTCTTTCAACATTCACAACCAAACTAATGCCTTCTAAACCTCAAATTTTGGATTCTACTAGCTATATAAAAAAATTAGAATCAATCGAGTCTCAACTAAATAACCTTGAATCCCTACCCCATCAAAATGAATTAAAACCGTTCATCCAGTCTATAATGGTTTCATTAAAAGAATACGAATGGATCTTCAAACAACATTTAGCCGGTAACGTCAGACATGCTTATATGGATATGCCTGACTTTCAGAATTCTATTCCTGAATTTGATAGTGAGTCAGGAATCTCAGAAGCGCGTCCCCTAATACAACTCATTACTCGTCGTGTGGATATGTATCAATCCATTTTGGATTACAAGCTTAACGTTAGTAGTACTCCCAAACGTATCCCATCTAATCTTAAAGACTTTAAAGCTATTTCTAAACATTCAGTGAGCAAAGTAACTCGAAGAGAAGTCTGCCAGGCTTTTATAGAGTACTTTCAGGGAATCACTAAGCAACTTGCCGATTTAGGTATTGAAACATGGCCCACACTTGCAAATCGGTTTGAGCAACAGGTCGCTAAATGGCAACGCCGTTTTCAGATTATTTGGGACAATGAGTTACCAGAACAAACTAAGCAACTCAACACATTAATCAACCTGATCTCGTCTAAACTGTCTCCTAGTGTGTTTCATAACCTTGAGAGTCTAGAACAACTAAAAAAGTGTATTGTTGACCTAGACCACCTATTCACATTCTTCGAGCCTGGACATCATAACGCCTCCGCACGAGCTAGAGGAATGAGTATGATTGCAAAAGCTAGACTCGACTACTTTTCTTTTGAAAAGAAATTTCAGGATAATAGGATAAAAATAAAAGATGTTCTAAATCTTATACTTTCTTATTTTTCATATGACTTAGACGCCCCTGACGATTTAATTACTAGATATCAAGAAACTCAGGGTGATACGGCGGCTTCAACTAAAACACTACAGTTTTGGCTGCAAGATCTTGAGTCTTATATTGTTAAATTATCAGGGCTAAACACAGATTACATGACTGTTAATGAGAAACGCTTCGTATCCGACTTGAACAAACTGCGCGTATATTTAAATCATCAAATCCCTATTCTAATTAAGCAGGAAGTTGCCCGCGACGCCATAGTTAGAGATAGACAGCAATCAGTTAAGATCGCATCAAGTCCAATCGATGACATTGATTATTGCATTAGGTGTCTAACATTTATTAATCGTACAAAAGACACTCCCGGACCTAAGTTGGATATCTCTCCTCTTAATCTCGAATATATTATGCAGAATGCCCTGACACAACTATTTGTATCGTGGAACCTTCTTGATTCACCAATACAATCGGACCCCAAAAACTACCATAAACTTGTAACCGTTCTTGAACAGTTTTCTACCAATGAATTGGTTTCAATAGAAACAAAAGCGTTTTGGACCTTTATGGCAGGTTCTATAGCGCCTCTATTAGGGAAATCACGTTTGCCTAATGATACGTTTGTCCGTTTGGATATATTTATTGGCCTATTAAAGGATGCGCCTAAAGACATATTAAAAATTGGGCTTTTATTTCTCTCTCTTACTAGAGGGACTCTTTTTGACGACGCGTCAAAGAGTAGTTTTATGCTTGTGAACAAAAAAATCAATGCTATAACCGATCCGTTTATTAAACACTTAGTTGCGATTCGTATGAGCCAGTATTTGAACAATGATCTAGGCGACCTTGATTTAAGTAATATTAAATCTGCGATGTTGCCCGAGTCTATTCATCAAACCCTCCAAAAACATCCCGAGTTTTCGTTTACATTGTATGTAGAAATGCATGGGCTAGATTCAAATATCATGATTGATTCAGCAGATCACCTCAACTTATTTGTAGAACTTTCTCGCTCATTCATCAATGAATCAGGTGATTCTTCTAGTGATAATATTATTATGATTTGGCAAAACTATATGTCTCAAAGGGCGCGGCTTTTTTCAGGGATTAATAGCGACCCCACATCTCTTGATGTGCCTGGATTTTTGAAGAAAATGTTGGCTACAATGGCTCAGGCTGAAGGTGTATTTTTGAAGCGTCCAACCGACCAACCGTTACTTTTAATTACTATGATCCTTCAAGATTTTAAATCCTTTGGATTACGTATAACGCATGAGGATGTTTCCGATAGTCTTACCCAACAAATAAAAATATATATGCGTTTTGTAGACGCTCTTTTTGATCCTTCTACAGACCTCACAGTTGTTGATGATTTTCGAGCAAGTGTATTGATATACGGTGCAGAGTTATTTGGGAGTGCTCGTTTACCTGTCGAATTTGGACAGTATTTGCTAAGGGTTTTATTTGAACACTCTGGAGACAAAGCGAATAAAAAACTTTTAATTCAAACGATTACTTGTTGGCACCTAGTTCAAGGGTTAAAGGTCGCCGAGCCATATGAGTCTTCATCAAACAATCATTCTCAATCACTACAGAACTACATCCTTTACAAGAAACAATTTTCATTTCAAGAAAATTCAATTGAATCGGCACTTAGTCACCTTCTAAATAATATGGGGGCTGTTATGACTGTCATCAACATCAAAGGGGTAAATGTGACTCAGGAGAAGATGATGGAGCTATTGGATAATTCTTTTCATGCTCTGAACCACTATTATTCATTCTCTGAAACACCTGATTTCCTTAGAGCTGAACAGTCTCAAAATGAACAGTCTCATGATATTTTTGATTCTATAAATAGAAGTGCAAATGCACTATCCTCGTTGACGCCAGAAATTTTTGCTCCTTTTAGAGTAAATTTCGCTAAATTGTGGTGTGTCTTTCTTACTGGTTTATTATTCCCCTCAGACAAAACAGATACGCATTACCAAAAAAAGCTGACTGACTCTTCTTTTTTTAAATATTATTCTCAAAACATGGTGCTAAATGGGTTAATTGATTCGACTAGTTTGCCGACAGACCAAATGAGTGCAGACTCTTTTTCTGTAATCGAGCACTTGCCCATTTTCGTGAACCCTGTTTCTGAGGCCATTTTAGGTTGGGTTGTAGATAAAACGGTTCTTCAGAAAACACATGACGTCATCTTTAGTGCGTTTGAAAAATATATCGATTACTTTTTTGAGAATTGGACATCATCACCATCCCAAATTGAGGAACTAAATCAAATTCTCAGTCTTATGCCTGCTGTTCAAAAGGTGTATCCGTCTAAATTCGCCTTTATTATTCATAAGGTAAGGAACGGCTTATCCTCTGACTCTATATTACCCGCCGATTCTTATTCCAGGTATGCGCAGATAACCCTTTCTAACACTGATGAACGTCGCCATTCATGGAGCTCGCTTAGTAATATGGTATCAGTCGGAGTTTCAGAGGGGCTAATCTCTCGCTCAAATGAACTTAGTTTTCAGAATACAATGATCAATAAGTTAGTCCCTAGTTTGCAGACAATGGATTCTAGTACACTATCCAAACCCCAATTAAACGATTCAATAAATGCATTGGAGGCGTTGCCATTTTTTGCAGAGAATTACCCCGAAAAAACGCTCGCTATATTGACTCAGCTTGGAAATTCATTTGAAGAAATGTTTATGGATGAAAAAAAAGTCCTCTTTGAACGAAATATTACTAACTACATTGAGTTTGTAGGCTATCTAGCTACGTATTACCGAAACTTCTTAACGATCAGGAAGGGCCTACTTAATTTAACAGACGGATTCTATAATGATCGTCTTGATGCAATTGATACTAAGTTGAGTACAACATTACAATCCAAATTCGATAGGAACTTTTCGGCATTCCTAATTACCTATGATATTAAGTCATTTGAGGATGTTAAATCAGTTTTAATATTTCTGTCCAATATAGCTAAGATCAGTAATAATCTCGACGATAATTTCCGTGATCGTTTATTCAAAAAAGTTCTTTCGCAAATTGTTGTTCTCCTTAGCAATTATATCCAGTCACCTTCAACGAACAAGGGGATGCTTAAGCTCGATATTTTGAAGGAATTCTTATCTGGTGCAGTCGGAAGGTATTTGGGTTCAAAGACACAAATAAGCCTTTGGGGAACTGTTGTACGAGCCTACTCTGTATATTTTGAAACAACATTAGGGACTCTGGATAATATGAGTATTGATTCAGTTAAGGTTAGAGGATTATTTCGTTTAGCTGAATTATACGCAGAGCTAGAGACCATAGCGCATGATTCTGTCGAAATGATTGGGGCAACATTGTTTCTCAATAGTGCATTTGCCAAACATAAGGACCGTATTAGAACACAACTATTGTCACGCAAGCCATATTGGCCAACCCATTCTATATCGAATCTAGATAGTGCATTGTGTTTATTGCCACCAGAGCCATTGTCTTGGCCATTATCTCAAACCGACACGGCAGTTGCCCCCATATAGGGATATCGATATAATACTCGCATGAATCCAGTCCCTTATATTTGGAAAAATGGTGCGTTTATTGATTGGGAATCAGCAACGACTCATGTCCTCACTCATGCACTACATTACTCTACAGCCGTATTTGAGGGTGTTCGTGCCTATCATACTGATAAGGGGCCTGCGATTTTTCGTGCAAAAGAGCATTATGAGCGTTTAATTGAATCCGGAAAAATGTACTATCTTGAGAGTCCTTATTCTGTCGATGACTGGGTAAATGCAACCATTGAACTCATTGAGAAGAACGCTCTCGACTCCTGTTATATTCGTCCCATTATTTACGCAGGCTATGGTGCGATGGGGATACTGCCAACAGCTAATCCTGTAGAGAGTGTTCTGGCCGCTTGGGAATGGGGGGCTTACCTCGGTGAGGAAGGTCTTGAGAAAGGGATTCGTTGTACGATTAGCCCTTGGGAGAAGTTTTCAAGTAAGGCTATGCCGGCAACTGCTAAATGTACTGCTAACTATGCCAATTCGGTCTTGGCTAAACAAGAGGCTGTAAATAGAGGGTTTGATGAGGCTATTTTACTAAATAGTAATGGAACGATATCTGAAGGCCCGGGTGAAAACATATTCTGTATTAAAGATGGCAAGATCACTACCCCACCTGTAGAAGATGATGCATTACGTGGGATTACCTGCGATACAGTTATTCAATTAATCGAAGATATGGGAATCCCTATTGAACGTAAAACACTAACAAAAGCAGAGATGCTTGCAGCTGATGAGCTTTTCTTTACTGGGACGGCTGCCGAGGTTACCCCTATTCGTGAGATTGATCAATTTATCATCGGATCTGGGGCTCGTGGCCCTATTAGTGAACGTATTCAAACCAAGTACTTTGATGTGGTTAATGGTCGAGATGAGAAATACACTCATTGGCTGACCTATACTAAGGGGTAATAAATGTTAGAAATAGGACAAAAAGCACTCAGTTTTAGTTTGAGTAATGAAAATGATGAGACGATTACATTGGACTCACTTAAGGGTAAAAAGGTTGTCTTGTTCTTTTACCCCAAGGACGCCACCCCTGGATGTACACGAGAGGGAAATGAGTTTAGTGAGAAAAAGACTGAATTCGATTCCCACAACACGGTTGTCTTAGGCGTATCCAAGGATAGTGTAGCCTCACATAAACGATTTTGTGAGAAACAGGGTTTTACAGTTTCATTACTAAGTGATCCTGAAGGGGACATGGTTGAAGATTATGGCGTCTGGCAAGAAAAGAAGAATTATGGACGCACCTATATGGGAATCGTTAGATCTACATACTTAATTGATGAGTCCGGTATGGTGGCTCACGTTTGGTCCCCTGTGAAGGTAGCGGGACATGTCGATGCCGTATTAGAAAGGGTCAGCGAGAATGGATGATTTATATCTCAAGCTTCTAGAAAGTGTTGGCGAAAACCCTGATCGTGATGGCCTAAAAGACACTCCTAAACGAGCGGCCAAAGCCTTCTCTTTTTTGACAAAAGGGTATTCTGACGACGTTGAAAAAATTGTTAACAATGCAATATTCGAGTCTGATAATGATGAAATGGTTATCGTAAAGGACATCGAGCTTTATTCATTATGTGAACATCATTTACTCCCTTTTTTTGGTAAGTGTCATGTCGCATATCTTCCTGCTGGAAAGGTTATAGGATTATCAAAAATTGCACGTATAGTGGATGTGTTCGCGCGCCGTTTACAGATTCAAGAGAATCTAACTAAGCAGATTGCTGAAACAATACAATCATTCACCGAGGCCAAGGGGGTAGCGGTAGTGGTGGAGGCAAAACACCTTTGTATGATGATGCGTGGTGTTGAGAAACAAAACTCTAGTATGACCACTTCAAGTATGGTCGGACAATTCCGTACTAGTCCGGCTACTCGTGCTGAGTTTTTAAACTTAATTAACCGTTAGGGAGACTATAGATGACTGTACTAGAAGAAAAGCGAAATGTAGCACCATCCAACCAAGCACTTAACGTGACTGATAAAATATATATCCGCGACTTACTTTTACGCACTATTATAGGGATTCATGATTGGGAACGTGACAATAAACAGGACCTAATTATTAATGTTACGTTAGATGTGGATATGCGTGCAGCTGGCCAATCTGATGACATTGATGATGCCGTCAATTACCGCTCTATTACCAAGCGTATTATTGATTTGGTTGAAGCATCTTCTTATGGACTGCTAGAAAAACTTGGTACCCACCTCTGTGATACTGTTCTAAATGAATACCCTGGCGTGGGTCAAATTGAACTCACACTAGATAAGCCTGCGGCGTTACGATTTGCTCGCTCTGTCGCTGTATCAATGACTCGCGCACGGAATGTCTAATAAGCCCTATGCCGTCTATATTGGGATTGGGTCTAACGTCGATAAAGAGACTAATGTACCTAAGTCCATTAACCTACTAAAAGACTCCCCTCTTTTATCTGTGGTATCGATATCCCCTGTTTATGAAACGGCCCCCGTTTTCAAAACAGACCAAGATATGTTTTTTAATTTGGTGTGTAAATGTCAAACAACACTTGAGCCACTTGCACTTAAATGGCAGGTGCTACGCCCTATAGAAGAATTACTCGGCAGGTCCCGGGAGAATGGAATAAAACACGCACCTCGCCCTATTGATTTGGATATCCTTCTATTTGATGACCGTGTTTGTCGTGTGGATGACTCATGTGTCCCTGACCCAGATATTATGAGGTGTGCACACATTGTGATTCCCTTGGCCGATGTGGCTCAAGATCTAATTCACCCCATCACTCAAAAATCTATCGCAACTCATGCTTCATCATATTTAAACGCTAAAGGCGTTACCAAACAGGAGACTATAAATGGCACGTAAAGTTGCACTTGTAACAGGATCATCTAAACGTATCGGCGCGGCAATCGCAACAAGATTATCTGAACAAGGATATACAGTCTGGATTCATTTTAATCGCTCAAAGGATGAGGCCCTCGCGTTAATGCTTAAGCTAGAGGGACATATCGTACAAGCTGATTTAAGCGATGCATCTGAAGCATCACTACTTATCCCACATATCCTAAAATCATCTGGACGCTTGGATGTCTTGGTTAATAATGCCGCATCCTTTTACTCTGATGAGGAGATCGAAGAAGACCCAGAGCTCGATGATATTCAACGAAAAATTAACCTTGAGTCACCTACTCAATTAATGGAGCAATATGGCGAATGGGTTTTGCAAGATGACACACGTCATGGCCATATTATAAATCTCTTGGATCAAGCCACCGAGACAGGAAACCCAACTCATACTGCTTATATTGAGTTAAAGAAAGAACTCGCTACTGCTACCTATGATAAGTCTATTGAATTAGGACCTCAGCTTAAAGTCATAGGCATATCTCCAGGGCACGTATTGGATCCAGTAGCTGGCCAACAACTTATGACAGCGATTGATGTTGAGGCCAACTTGAAGGAGATAACGGATCAAGTTCTAGAGATACTCAAACCCTTTAAAAGTAAGAAGTAAGACTGTTTCAATCACTATTACTTAAGGATGTGTTGAGTCCAATAGACGCCGTTAACAAGCCCAATGCCACTAATTGATGGAGCAAAGCCAAGCTAATCGGCACCATTAAGACTAGCGTAGCTATCCCCAATAGGATTTGCAGGATAAGTGCGTGACTGAATACGATATACCATCTTTTCTGCGTTTTATTTAACGTTTTCAAAAATCGTACCCCGAACCAGATCGTAACCGCTGTTAGTGTGTATGCCAACGTCCGATGGATAAACTGGATCATCACTGGGTTATTAAAGAAGTTGGTAATGAGTGGCATCAATCCCCAGGATGTTTGCGGGAGCCAATCTGCACCCATCTTAGGGAATGTATTATAGTAGAGCCCGGCTCTAGTTCCCGCCGTAAATGCACCATAAGTGATTTGTAGGACAAGTAACCCCGTTAATCCCCATGCATGTTTGGCTGTTTTATTTAAAGGGCGGACTGATGTTTTTCCCCTAAATTGTTCCTGAAGAACCCAGAATGTAACCTGAAAAAGCAGAAAGGCTAGAAGAAGGTGTGTTGCTAGTCGAAAGTGACTGACATGTGGATCATCTACCAATCCACTTTTGACCATTACCCACCCGACAAGCCCCTGTAATACCACAAGAGAAACGAGCCATAAGCCCTGTTTTGATAACCTAGGGGACAATGATTTCTTCCAACGAAATACGCAATAAGGAATAAGAATCAATAAACCAATCACTCGACCTAGCATACGGTGTGTATATTCCCAAAAAAAGATACCTTTGAATTCACTTAATGACATGTGGATATTAATTTGTTGATATTGAGGGAATGCCTTATACGCGTCAAACGTTATCAACCACTGTGCTTCAGATAATGGTGGGATACTTCCCATAATCAAATTCCAATCCACCATTGAGAGACCAGAGCCTGTCAGGCGTGTAGTTCCTCCCACTAGAACAATGGCGATAATGCTGCCTAGAATTATCGAGAGCCACAGTTTTATGGAGGTCGTTTTCATTCTACCCTCTATAGATCGTAGAGTTATTTTCGCTTTCCCATAACCTAACTTCGGCAAGCGTTACAATCTTTGGTAAATGAGGGTGAACATAATTCCATATAATAATAGCTAGATTCTCTACGGTGGTTTGTTTTCCATTAAACTCTGGAACATCATCGTTTAAATAGACGTGGTCGACTTTTTTAAGAACATGGAGGTCAATGATAGCGTCTAGGTCCTTAAAGTCGATTACAAAGCCAGTTTCGGGGTCTGGGGACCCTTTTACAAATACCTCAAGGGTATAGTTGTGACCATGGAGGTTATAACACTTGTGAAACATGGTCTTATTCTTTTCTTCAGACCATTTGGGATTATGGAGTCGATGGGCTGCGCTAAATATAACGCGTCGACTTACTAATAGCTCTTCATTCATGCCGGCATTGTATCTAGGGACGTCTAGTTAGTCTACCGTGCTATCGCAACAATTCTTAATATGAAGCCATTTACATGAAGGAATCGCCGCTGCGGCTCCCAATGTTGTCGCAGTTAAGTATATCCATAATGACTCGGTATGGCCTGATATAAGTGCTGGCGCCAATGATCGTGCCGGATTCATAGACGCGCCAGTTACCGGCCCTGCAAACAAGGCTTCCAAAGCGACAGTTCCGCCAATCGCTACGCCAGCCATAAGTCCTTTTTCTTTGGCTCCTGTAGCGACACTAAGAATGACTAGCATCAAAAGAAAGGTAAGCAGGAACTCATAAACAAAAGCCCCCCACTCACTCACACCTGGTAGAGTCGTTCCAAGTGTTTGATGTGTCGGAAATACTGACCACAGTAAAAGACTCGCTAATATTCCCCCAATACACTGGAAGAAAACATAGAAAATAGTATCTTTCCCGGAATGTCGTTTGCCTAGAAAAAAGGCAATTGTAACTGCCGGATTAATATGTGCACCTGAGGAATCCCCAAATGAGTAAATTACGGCCATGACTATAAGGCCAAATGTCATAGCTATTCCTACCTGGCCTAAGCTATTTGAAAAAACCTCGTTAGCAATAACGGCCCCCGTTCCAGCAAAGACTAAGAAGAATGTCCCAACCAATTCACAAAAGTAACGCTTCATTGATTGGGACATTGTTTCTCCTCTAGAACTTGATGTTTAGGTCAAGTTGTACGATAGAGTTTGCATCTTGAACACCCGTATTCGTGTCCATATTGAAGTAGTTAACACTCACACTTGTTTTCTTAGACAAGCCATATGTAAGCGATGCATCATAGCCTTTTACGTTGGTCGCACCACCGTACGCATCTGCATTTGGAAAGATATCCAACCATGCATCTGTTTCAAGCTCACGATAAGCCACTTTGCCTTGCCATTTTCGTTCAGCATTTACTTTTTTGTCACCAAACTTGACCCCGACAATATAGCCAGTGTTGTTTTCAGATTGGTTGCTATTGGTCACATACTCAGCAAAAGGACTAATTTGAGCCAATCCAAACTGATTCGTCATTGATACCTGTCCACTCAATACGATTACAGAAAAGTCATTGTCCAACCCTGTAGTCGCACCGGTATTACTGTTAGACGAATTATCCAAAACTATACCTTTGGTATTGATTGTTGAGTAATAAGTAACAGCTGTATTTGCTTGAGTATTTTTGTTAACTTTCCAATTTACTGTTTTTTGAACAGTTACTAAAGAAGGATCATTCGTATTCGCAGCTAATTCATCCAATCCGAAATAAGCAACAGTAACACCACCATTAAATATGCCTACAGAGGATTTGTAGTTAACGGCAAGTCCATCTGGGTTGATATCGCTATCCCATAGCAAATCAGTTGGTGTCCAAAGTGGATTCTTCATTTTTCCGGCCGTCACAGTCAGTTTGTCTGATAGTTTATGTGTAAGGTACGCATAATCTAACCGTAGATCAGGCGTCTGAAACGAATCTTGTAGTGTTTGATTTGTAGACCTTGCATCTGTCCCGCCAGTGGCTACACCAAAACTAACTTTGCTCTTATCAGAAATAGCGCTCTCTCCACCCAAACGAAATCGCAGTCTATTTCTAGATCGATTGACACCAGACTCCATTTTCTCGTTTTGAACTCTGAGACGAAGATCGCCTTTCAACTCTATGTCTGACATCGAAGCGGCCATACTGTGCGTAGAACAGACCGCAACTCCTCCCACAACTAATGCTAAAAATACTTTATTCATATATAACTCTCCTTTGAAATAAGTCTATATATGTACTCTACACCGAGATTGTTAGGATTGTATTAAAAATAGATTAAGTGTTAGTTACCACTCCAAGCTGCCGCTCTGATATTCACGAACGGTACCTTCGAAGAAGTTAACTTCAATCATATTCCCTTGCGTATACTCATCAATCCAAGGAAATGGGTTTTCAACATTGTATTGTTTAGGAAGTCCCATGCCGGCAAGTCTATAGTCGCCTACGAACTCAAGGTACTGACGTAATGTCTCAGGTGTTAATCCCAAGATTCCTTCACGAATACAAGAAACACCCCAGTTATATTCCATATCTACTGCGTCACGGAAGTTCTTAATAATACGTTCCTGAAACTCTTCGGTCCAAAGTTCGGGTTGTTCAGAAATGATTCCGTTAGAAATGTGTGTAAATAGACGACAATGAAGGTCTTCATCTCGGTTGATGAACTGAATCATTTCCGCACTACCAGGCATTTTTCCGTTACGTTTAAGTACGTAGAAGATAAGGAATGCACTGTAGAAGTAAATTCCTTCAAGAATGACGTTCCCAATAGATGCTTCTAAGAAACGTTGATCGCTTTCAAACGTTCCTGTTTTGAACATTGGGTCCGAAATATTACTTACGGCTTTTAATACTGTTTGGTTTTTTTCGTAGAGTTCTTGGTCACGACGATACATTCCGTAGATTGTATCCGGATCCAATGCCAATGCTTCCACCATATTTGCATAACTCTGCACGTGAAGCGCTTCTTCATATGTTTGACGAGTTACAGCTAAAATAACCTCAGGACTTGTTAAGTGGCGAATAATATTACACGCCAGATTGTTAGTCTGCAGTCCATCTAAGTTTGAAACAAACGCCAAACTTCTTTCGTAGACACGCCTTTCGTTATCTGTAAGTGCATCCGGATCATTCCACATGTTTACATCTTCTTGAAGAGGAACTTCACCAGGAACCCACGTATTTTTGATCATCAAGTTAAAGATGTCATATGCCCATGGGTGCTTAAGTGGGGATATCTGCATTAACCCATCATCGTATCCATTGATTACGCGACGCTTGTTAATAATTTCAGCGTTGCTCATCTCTTTTTCATTTGATTGGTTAAAGTTGTCTTGAAATAGGTCTCTGTTTAAAGCCATAGTAGATATCTCTCCTCTTAAAAAGCTGGTTAACTATTGTGTCTTAGTTTCTGACTACTGACAAGCTTCGCAAGTAGGATCGTTGATACGACATATTGGAACTTCAATACTAGCCGTTGATGCAGATGGTGTTCCTGCGGGGACCGCAGGGACCTCTTTTGTAGCAACCGATGTCGCACGTACAATCGTTGCCTGTGGCGTTGGAGCAACTTTTTCCGTAACAACAGCACTTGTCTTTTCAACTTGAGTAGCGCCCAAGGTACGTAGGTAGTAAGTGGTTTTAAGGCCATATTCCCATGCCATTGTGTAAGCGTCACTTAGGTATTTTCCTGAAGTCGTACTCATAAAGATGTTCGTCGATGCGGATTGGTCAATCCATTTGGTACGACGTGCCGCAGCCTCAATAATCCAAGTTGGTTCAACTTCGAATGTTTCCTTGTATAAGGCACGTAGATCTTCTGGGATTTCAACAATATTCGCTAATGATCCATCATTCATTTTAATCTGGTTTAATATTTCAGAGGTCCATAGTCCACGTGCTTCTAAGTCACTAATGAGGTGATCATTGATAACAATGAAGTTACCAGATAGATTTTCTTTCATATAGATGTTTTTGTAAGCAGGTTCTGTACAAGGGTAAACGCCACTGATATTGGAAATTGTAGCCGTTGGTGCAATTGCCATTGTGTTTGAGTTACGCATTCCATGAGCTTGGATATGGGATTTTACTTTGTCCCAATCCATTGTTTTGCTCTTGTCTACCTTAAGGGGGATGCCACGGTTTTCTTCAAGAATAGCAATTGTGTCATATGGAAGAAGTAAACGACTCCATTTACTACCTTCATATGTTTGGTAGCTTCCTCGTTCTTTGGCCAATAATGAACTTGCATAGATTGCGTAGTACGAAATCATTTCCATAGATCGATCTGCGAATTCCATTGCCTCATTACTATCAAAATTAAAACGCTGTTTGTAGAGCGCGTCTTGGAAGCCCATTAAGCCCAAACCAATCGCACGGTGTCGCATATTGGCTTTCTTTGCCTCAGCTGTTGGATAGAAGTTGTTATCAATAACGTTATCTAGCATGCGGATACCAGTTGTTACGGTTGCGTTTACTTTTTCTTCATCTAACTTACCGTCTACCATCATGTGAGACAGGTTAAGACTGGCCAGGTTACATACAGCTGTTTCTTCTTTGGATGTATTAAGTGTGATCTCAGTACAAAGATTAGAGGAATGAACAACCCCAACGTGATCCTGAGGACTCCGTAGATTGATTGGATCCTTAAATGTGATCCATGGGTGTCCTGTTTCATATAACATTGTAAGCATTTTTCGCCACAGGTCATCGGCTTTAACAGTCTTAGCACGTCTTAGGTTTTTACCTTCATACTCTGCATATTTAGCCTCAAATGCTTTTCCATAAAGGTCATGTAATTCAGGTACATCTGATGGGCAGAACAATGTCCAGTCGCCTTTTTCTTTGACTCGTTTCATGAACAAATCAGGGATCCATGAAGACGTATTAATATCATGGGCACGACGACGTTCGTCTCCAGTGTTCTTCTTTAACTCAAGGAACTGCTCATAATCTAAATGCCACATTTCCATGTAAGCACACATCGCCCCTTTACGTTTCCCGCCTTGATTGACAGCTAAAGCTACGTCATTAAAGATTTTGATAAACGGAATGATTCCTTGTGATGTGCCATTAGTCCCATGAATTGGGGATCCTGTCGCACGAACCTTAGTCCAGTCAGTCCCGATACCACCGGCCCATTTACTAAGCTGTGCATTATCAGAGAATAGTTTGAAGATACCATCTAATGAATCATCAGCGATGTTGATGTAGCACGAGCTCATTTGGCTGTGGTTTGTACCACTATTAAATAATGTTGGTGTTGACGATACCAAGTCCATTTTGGAGAGAACGTTATAAAATTCGATTGCACGTTCTTCTTTATTTTCTTCTTTTAGAGCGAGTCCCATAGACACACGCATCCAGAACCACTGAGGTAATTCAAAAATAACTCTTTCTTTGGAACGATCTCTTAAAAAGTACCGATCCGACAAGATTTGTGCGCCGAGGTATTTGAACAGTAAATCTCTTTTTGGGTCCAAAGCCGCGGAAATTTTATCTAAATCAAAATTCAGAAGCTCCTTATTAAGGATATCAAGCTCAATTCCTTTTTGAAGATACCCTTTAAATTTAGATTCGTATGACGTTTCAAGGCCGCTCGTATTCATTGCTGCGTCTAGTATATTTTTATAGAGGTCATTAATAAGCAAGCGACTTGCTAGGTAAG
>JABISL010000039.1 GCA_018700055.1 bacterium
CGCACATCCCCACCGGCAGTCATAGCTAATGATGTATTGGCCTTGATCGTGCCTTCGCGGTTCACAATATCCTCATCGGCCTCAAGATCCACCTCATCCCCTTCTAGGGTGCCATCATCGTTTGTTATGGACTTGCCCTTAAGCGTGAGCTTTTTGCCGGTCATCGTACCAGAGTTAGCGATCTCCTCAGTCGTTGTGATGGATACCTCATCACCCATAATAATGGAGCCATCCTCAGCGATATTATCCTCGGTTAGTGCGGCCAAGTAGAGCTGCGGGACCAATACCGTCTCGCCATCTACGACCCGCTCTTCCATCCAAACGATATCTGACTTAAGGGCATTCTGTTGATCCGCACTCAATGAGATCCCAGGGGCCAACTCTAGGCTATCCTTGGCAGCGACCGCATTATCAAACAAGGTCGTCATCATCGCCTTATCGTCCATTTTGACGTAAGTCTGACGCTTAGTAGTCGTCATCGTCATCTGGTCCATCATCTGCTGCACCAACATCGTCTCATAATACGCATCCCCAAGCCGTGTGGTCTTAGATGTATCAAACCCCAATCGGGATAAGAGATAGTCAGACCCCAAGAACGTATCCACATCTATATAATCGATATTAGTCTCAATGAGATATCTAAGCACTGGCGTAGACCCGTCGAGAGCGACATCCCCACCCAACTCATCAAGCGAACGACTCCGACGGAACCGGCCATGCTCGCCTTCAGGAACAACAATCACAGTTGCCGATTCTACTGTCGATGAATCCGTATCCGTTGGCGTGTTATCCGACATCTCTGTCCCATCGCCATAAGTCACGTCGTTATCCTGCGTCCCTGCATTTACAACAGATATACCCTCAATGGATACTGCGCCACCGGCATAGATACGAGCCGTAGACTTCTCTGAATCATCCAACTCTGTTCGATCCCGATGGATCCACGCATAGAGCGTCCGATTATGATTCCCTATCCCGATATGTTGCTTATTCATATAGTTAATATTGGTCGTCTTAGTCAGATCATGAGTCGTGTTGTAGAGCGATCCGCCAGTAATAGTAATATTTTCTTTGGCTTGGATCAGACTCGCATCATTCGTTAGCTTATCCGTCACATGAATCATTAGGTTAGCCCCTGACTTGAGTCGCCCCTCTGTCTCATAGCGATTCTGAAAATACGAGACAACTGTACTCGCCTCACTTGTATAGTCTTGCATTTCTCGCCACCACGAATGATACCTAAGTAAATAATACCCAGAAAACGATCCATCGTATGCATGATAATATTCTCGTCCGGATACACCCAAAGCCCCATCATGCCCATATGAAAGAGACTCTAAACCATAATCTACCCCAGTCATATCATTTGCCGTTGTCCACCACAACCCACTTTCCTTATCATGCCCCCCAGCTATCAACTGAGCCTCCGTCTTGATCCCAGGTTCATCCCTATAATTCTTAAACATCCGCTGAGCTAAGGTAATACTATTACCCGTATTCACGAGAACTGGCGAGCCACCCCGCGTATTCTCAAGTACATTCGCGGTAATGCTCATATCCCCATCAGATTCTAATAAGCCTCTGTCGTTAATTAAGGTATCGGCTTCAATAGTCAGGGTTCCCATTGATAAAATTGAGCCTTCTTGATTGAGAACCGTCCCACCGGCCATAATCCCGAGATGATCCTTGGCAAACACAGTCCCTGTATTTGTTAGATTCGTGATCGTAATATTAGCCGTACCACCCGTTGCGACTTGGCCCGTGTTATATAAGATATGCGTGGTAATAAGCAAAGAGTCACCCCCGCCAATCGTTCCATTGTTCGTGACAACACCGTCACTAGCTAAGTTGGTTAATGAGAACGCCCCATTGCCTTTCATGTCTTGCGTGTTGAGCACAGATCCATTGGCCGTCACCATCAAGTCACCCATAGCGAGGATATTCCGTGTCGTGTTAACTAATCCACCAGACAAGTCCAAATAAATATTCTGACTCGCCACAAGATCAATCTCATTTGTCAGGGTAATCGCTCTAATTGTTAGATCACGTCCTGTCTTAATCATCCCGTGAGTAGTCCAATCACTATTCTGAGACAAGAGCATATCCCCATCGGACCAAAACACCCCATTGGTATTAGCAATCCCATCATTACTAACAATCGTGACGTTCCCAGACGATTGGGTAATCCCATTATCATTTATATATTGCCCATTCGCTGTGGCGCTGATATCCGTCCCTGCCAATACTGTCCCCGTATTAATAACATCGCCTGAGGCGGTCAAGGAGACCTGATCCGCAACACTCTCTATCCGGTTACTAGACTGAACATTGCCACTAGTGGATTGAATCGTGACCTGCCCATTCGCAATGACATTACTGTTACTCGTTATCGAGGACCCAGTCATCGCAAGTGTCGTTCCCGCATTCATCGTACTATTACTAACGACAATCTCTCCTGATGCATTGATATCGATATCTTGGACCATACTTACCACAAGGTTATCTAGGTTAATCGTTCCACCAGCCGTTTGGCTTAATGAGTCGCCGCTAATCGTCCCAGTAACGGCGATATTAGCCGTCGCATGCATCGCAATCGCCCCATTCGCTTCGGCATAATTAGTCTGAGTAATATCACCCTTGGCGGCCAGGTTAATATCCTGATTGGCTTCGATCGTATCGTAGGTAATATCCCCTTCAGACGTAATCGTCACATCCCCAACAGTGGCGGCCATACTACTATTACTATTCACGCCCACCCCATCTTCCGTACTAATCAATCGAATGGATCCCGCACGAATCGCACCCAATAGCGCCGCATCAATCGCAAATACTTGGCCAGATGCTTCCGTTGGTGTGGGGTTGGACCCCGTAATCACCCGAGAGCTGTAATCAACCGTATTGGCGCCGGCTATTAATGCTGTTTCCGTATCACCACCATACAGATCCCCATGGATCTTCATCGTTCGTGCGATGATGTCGAAGTAATCCGTATTGGCATTAAACCCATGAATATCCACATGCCCTTGCGATACTTGAAGGGTCTGTAAGTTGCCATTAGCATCTAGAAAAGGCGTGCCGGTAGTAAACGTGGCACGTGGGATATTAATAAACCCACCTCCGTTCACTTGGATCCCATTGGGATTAGATAAGATAAAATCCGCACCTTGACCAAACATCTCCGTCACCCCGTTAATCGCACTCTGGTCAGACCCAGTCACCTGGAACAAGACGATTCGAGCCGCTTCACTTGAAAAGTTAGTGTTCTCATACACTGCACCACCCAACTGAGATACGCCAGTCGCCGTACTATTATTAATAATGACACCCGCAGAGTTAACGTTATATTTGCCGAACTTATTATTAGATACCCCACCGGCAGTAGGATTAGCGATACGAATCAGGTCTATTCCGTTCTGGGTTTGGTCCAATACCGTCTCTGGTGTACTAGCATCCACTTCAATACCAGCGGCCCAAGCCGGGTTAGGCACAGGAACGATCATGGAAATGATCAATATCTGAATAACCCAGCGAGTAACAGATCCCCGGGCTGTACGGTAATTGGGCAATAGCTTTTTCATAACAATTGATATTATTACAGGGTTTTCAACGATATGTAAACGTTTTTAGATGCAATGTGTTGTGCGTCTGCTGTTTTTCCTAGATCTAATCGCCACGGTCAGGTACAAAAAAAACTTTCAAAAGCAACTAAACACAACGATTTTTGAGGCAAGGGTGGCACCTCCCACAGTCAAGGTGCCTGGCACTATTTTCTTTCTCGGTGTAATGCTTCATTTTCGATAATATATTCAATGAGTTTGTTTTCCACAACATTGGGAAAGGTTTCACCCAACTCTTCTGCAATATCTTCTACTAACTCGATTAGATCTGGGTTTAACCGTAAGGACTTAGTTCGTTTATTTTTAGTTAGTTCTGCAATTCGTCTGGCATCTGCCAGCTGATGTGCTTTTTCCCTTTTGCTCATAGCATTTATTTTAACTTGGACATAAAGACTTTACAATATAACACAATTAATATTAAATATTGATTACTCAATGTATTAATTATTTAATACAAACAACACCAGTTTTATTTCTTTTGAGGTGGATTATGGGAAAAGTAATTGTTTATTTAGATAGTGAAGAGTTGATGGAATCCGTAGATTCAATTCTTAGTAATGATGAAACAGAAGTGGTTGAGCCACCTTGTGAAATACTTACAGAAAGGATTGATGCGATTGATTGGATGTTCAGATATCTCTCGATTTACGACATTGATGCACTTATTGTTGATGATCACCTGTTGAAGGGCCGACTGGTGTCCGTTATAGCTAAATTAATGAAGAGGTATCCAGACTTGTATATATTTGTTTTTACGGCAAGTCTTGATACGCATCGACTGCTTTTTTCCAACACAAATAGCCGGGTGGTGTGTATACAGATAGATGCGCAGTTATCCAAAACAATAACTGATATTGGAACTGTGCTTAATTTTAACCAACAAGTCGCAACGTATTAATTTTAGATAATCGTGATTGGGTTAATTAGTTTTGAAAAACACCGATAAAAGGACTAATGACAGAGGAAAATAACATGCAAGATCATAATCCCTATGAAAAACAATATGTGCTTTTTGTAGAGCCAGAACCCCATCTATCGTACCTGTTTGAGCAAGAATATAAAGATGAAAATATTGAGGTGATTGGAACTAAACGAGGTCAAGAGGCCATAGACATTTATAACACCCATGTTGATAGGGGCAATGCTCGGGAACTATTTGTCTTCATTGATGTTGGTGTAATTGATGTTGCTTGGCATGAGATTGTTGAAAACATGTTTCAAAGATCAATAGTTCCCCCCATCATCGTTATTGACCGAGAAGAAGACATTAGTAGATCAGTTCTTGCGAGCAAAACCGGTGCCAGAGATTATATCGTTGGGTCCGCAGGGGAAACATGGAGTATCTCCCCAAAGGATCTATATGAAGCGATACAAAAGAATTTGGATCGTCCAACAATGAAAGTAATTAATGAAGCGTACACCCGAAATGTTGTAAGAGATGCCAATGAGTACCCCGAATTTCAGGACTTGGTATTGATTCGTACTAAGCAGCATTTTGACCAAGTCATTTCCGAACGGAATAAAAAAGTGGAGGAGGGCGGCGAAATAGATCTCTTTGATTTATGTTTGCCGTACGCCAAATCTGGATTCTCAGATGTTAACCAATGCAGAGATATAATTGAACATTACTTTGAAAAGCCTATAGCTCAAATGGATAAAGCTAACGTTTTAATCATTGAAGATGAAGAGATGGTTCGTAAAGCGACATATGATACCGTGAGTGTTTTCTATAATGTTGTGGCCGAAGCGCCTAGCTGTGAAATTGCGATTGAAAAGTTCAAGTCTCATAGCGATATTGATATTGCTTTGCTTGACGTGTACTTATTAGATGGGACAGGAATAGAGCTTTACCCAAAACTCAGCTCAATAAATCTGTCCCCTGTATTTATAGTTACAACAGCATTTCAAGAAACAGAAGTTGCAAAACAGCTGATAGAAGATGGTGCTTACGACTATATAAATAAACCATTTTCTCAAGCGGAACTACATAAAATGATGGGGAGAGCGTGGTATCACAAAAACTGGCCTCATTTGGAAGACGTATTAGATATTAGAAACCGACGATTCATAGAAAGAATGTATTTTTTGAATTTTGTTATAGAACAAAACAAATTAAAAAATAGGAAGACAGTGATTTCAGATATATATGGGCTTTTTCCTGAATTAGTGGACCATATATTCGTAAAGAAGTCTCTCTGGGACTAATACCATTCAGGGTGTCTTTTTAGGCACGTAATGAATCTTAAATAATGATCGATAAACTACTCATATTTTATGAATAGGAGATTTAAATGAAAAAAGCGCTGATCATCAAGCGGAGTGCGGATGAAAAAGATGTTAATGAGTTTACACAGTTTCTCCATACTCAATCTTGTGAAGTGAGTGAATTTAACGATTACTCTGAATTAAATCTACTCGCCGATTATTCCAATGTGGTCATATTTGTATTGGGGGAATTATGTAGCACAGAAACAAAAGAGGCTATCAAGCAACTAAAGATAAACAATGCTAAACTACCCGTAGTAGCTGTGATTGGGTCGCGAGCCGTACCAACATATAATTTAGTTGATACAGGTTACTCGGATTATTTATACCTTCACGATACTAGTGATCTTATTGATTGCTTGAAACTTTCATTCGCGTAAACAATTCACTCCCAAATAAAAGAATTGAGATGATATATGAAAAGAAGAGTAGTAATTACAGGATATGGTGTTGTATCGCCCGTTGGTATAGGCAAAGATAATTTTTCAAATAGTTTGCAGTTAGGTTCGTCTGGATTATCGGCGACACAACTGTTTAATCCAGAACATGTCCCCTCAAAGGTATCGGGACAAGTTCTAGATATTGATTTTAGTACTATTTTGCCATCAAGACAGGTTAAGAATGTTTGGCGTATAGTTCCTATGTCGCTCATTGCTGCCAAAGAGGCTTTAGATGATGCTGGGTTACTAGATGCTTCAGATAGTATTAAGGAAAAGATTAGCGTTTTAATTGGAAGTGGTGCACATGGGATTGGTTATTTTGAAAACCAATTTAAAAAGTATATGGAGAAGGGCTTTAAAGCAGTAAGTCCACATGCGATAACGAGTACATTTGTAGGGATGACTGCGAGTGAAATATCCATGTACTTTGGATTAAAGGGATACAGCACGGTTATGTCTAATGGGTGTACAAGTGCAAATGACGCTATGGGCTTTGCAATGAATTCCATTAAATCCGGACAAACCGATATTGTTGTTACTGGAGGGGCTGAATCCTGTATTACAGAGGGCGTTGTTGCTAGTTTTTGTAGACTTGGCGCGTTGTCTACTCAATATAATGATGACCCTGTTAGTGCCTCTCGACCGTTTGATAAAGATAGAGGTGGGTTTGTTATGGGAGAGGGGGCTTGGATTTTTGTGTTTGAAGAGTTAAATCATGCAAAAGAAAGAGGCGCAACAATCTATGGAGAAATCTCAGGGTATGGCGCGACATGTGATGCCTATCATAGAACGTCTCCATCCCCCCATGGAGAAGATTTAGCAAGGGCTATGGGAATGGCCATTGATGATGCGCACCTCGATAAAAAGGATATTGATTACATTATTGCTCATGGAACCTCGACTCAGATGAATGATAGCTGCGAAACAACTTCGATTAAATGTTGTTTCGGATCTAAATCATATGAAATTCCGATTAGTTCACTAAAGTCCATGATGGGACACCCACAGGGAGCGTGTGGGGGAATGAGCCTAGCCGGTGCATTGTCTTCCATTAGAGATGGATTCTTATCGCCAACTATAAATTACGAAACTCCAGATGAAAGTTGTGATTTGGACTATACACCTAATAAAGCAAAGGTAGCATCCCCTGACAATATTTTAATTAATAGTGTTGCATTTGGCTCTAAGAACTCCACAATAGTAGTTCAAAAATATAAAGATTAATCGATAATCTCTATATGTTCTCACTTGTTAATATTACAAGCGCATTAGCTGCGTCCGTTTTCCTATTATTAGGATGTTTTATTTTCTTTAATGGCGTTAAGAAAAAAGAAAACGTGTCATTGAGCCTATATTTTCTAGCTTTGGGAGTTTGGGGGTTAGGCGTTTATGGGTTAGTTAATAGTCTTACCCCATTAGATGTTTGGCTCAAGGTAATGGCTGCAGGAATTGCATTCTTTCCTTCTACATACCTAATATTTGTTCTTACGTTGCTTAAGAAAAGAACAAATAAAATTGTTTATGGCCTAATCACCATCTCAACATTCTTTTTATGTTCAGTTTTCACCCCATACCTTTATAAGGGTGTTACTAAAGTTCACTTCGGATATGTAGGTGACCCAAACTTCTTATTTGGAGCCTTGGTTCTATTTGGGCTTTCGACCCTATTCTATGGACAATATTTACTCAGAAAAGATTACACGCAAAAAGAAAATTTAAAATCCAAAAAAATGGCACTAATATATTGGTCCTTTTGGATTTTATGGATCGGAATACTATCGGTACTTCCCACGTTACAAGGGTTCATTGTTTTGGGAGGTTTTCCATTTTGGAATTTCACAAATATTTTGTATGCAGCACTGATTACCCAAGCCGTGATGAAATACAATTTTGTAGAATTAGAATTTGAAATAGAGGAAAGAATGAAGCTATATGAAGAGCTTGAGAAATCTAAGGCTGAAGTGGACGACTATAATAAAAATCTGGAGTACAAAATAGAAGAGCAGGTCAAGGAGATTCAAAAGAAAGAAGAATATTTACAGAAGATGCAACAACAAGCTTCTCAAGTAACACTAACAATGGGAATAGCTCATGAGCTAAAAAACCCACTCGCCATAATGATTGGTAGTTTAGAAAACTACAATTCTAAGAGAGAGAAAGATAAGTCCGAAGCAACGTTGTCTGAATATTTGGAGTACTTCCACAAAGGAAGTCTTAGATTATCTGATATTTTAGATACGATGCTCGAATTTGCTAAAACACAGAGCTATGAAAAAAGGATTATCTACCCTGATAAAATTATAGATAACGCTATGGATATGGTTAATCCAAGAATACGTACAGAAGACATCAAAGTCAGTGTGGAAGTTATTGATAATCTTGCTATAGAAGGTAGTCCAGCATTATTAGCCCAGTCAGTAGTGAACATTCTTGTAAATGCGTTAGATGCAATTTCTGATAACCCTAATAGTAAGAAAAAAATAAATATAGATGTATCAAAAGCAAGGCATACGATTAGAGGTAAAAAGACAGAGTATGTAGTTATGTCTGTTCAAGATACCGGAAAAGGAATGACAGAAGACGAAAGAAAGAAAATATTTGATTCTTTTCAAACCACAAAATATGAAAATGTTGGTCTCGGACTAACCCTTACAGCTCAGTTTATACATAAGCATGATGGAATTATTGAAGTGGATTCGGAGAAAGGTATTGGGACAACGTTTAGAATATTGTTACCGGTTCACAATGGGTGAGTGAGCTATAATTAGTTAATGAGACTATACCCGTCTACTTCCTTAGAATTTATGTCATTAATGGATAAAGAAGAGTTTATTCGTGCTCTAAAGGAAAAAGTTTATCCAATACGACTTAGATGGTTTTCTGACGAGGTTGGTTTTGAAGGCAATGTATTAGACCGATCATTTAAAATAACCCGTATTACTTGGAGAAGAAACTCTTTTCTACCTGTGATAAAAGGTAAGTTATTGCCTGATGGCAATGGCTTTAGAGTCATTGTTAAAATGCGAATGGTTTATTACGTAGCAGCATTTATGTTGTTATGGTTAACGTTAATTGGTTCTTTTACAGCTACAAGTTTTTCTATTAATGATATGAGTTCTTTTTTTATGGGGATGATAATGTTTGCCTTTGGAATAGGCATGTCATTGGGTATATTTTGGTATCAAGTTAATAAGCAGAAGCCACTTCTAGAGACTCTTTTTAGAGAAATTGACCCTGATATTCAAGTTATTGTTTAAACTCTAGGAAATATGGGTATCTATTAGTTGTAGAATGATATCACTACTGATATCATTCTTTAAATGTCACAGCGCGACAAAATTATAAAAAAGATAATTGAAGGAAGACAGGTTTCGTATTCCGAAGTTGAATCTTTGCTATTTTATTTGGACTTTAAAGTGAAAGCTAGAGGTTCTCATCATGTGTTTTCAAAAGTTGGTTATGAAGGACATATTTCGATTAAGAAGCGATCACAGCTAAAAAAATATCAATTAGAAATGGTGAAGGATCTATTGCTGAATCAGGGACATTTATAAGGGGTTTAGAAGAGGTTATTACACGGAATTGGGAATCGTGTTAATTATTTAGAGGTGAGGGAACAAATGACTGCAAAAATAAGAGAGTATATGAAACTTAGGTGGACATATAAGATCAAAGAAGAAATAGAAAATGAGGAATCTTTCTATATTGTTTCTGTTGATGAGTTTCCTGGCGTGTGTAGCGACGGAGAAACTGTTGAAGAAGCGATGACGTCTATAAAAGAGGCTTTATATGCCGCAATTGAATTATCTCTTGAATTGGGAAAAGAAATTCCTACGCCAATAGATCAAACAAAGTTTAAAGGCAATGTTGCATATAGAACAACACCGCGTAGACATTCTAAGCTTGCACAAGAAGCTCAGATAAGACGTCTTTCTCTAAGTAAAATGCTAGATACAGTTGTTGATTCATATATTCAATAAGGGCCATTTAACTCAAATATAACTGTGGATTTGTGGAAAACGCGATAACGTTTACGCACAAGTTCACAGTCTCTACTACTATTGTATTTATGAGCCCAAGATAATGGGGATATATGATAGACTAAAAATCGATCAAGATTATATATTCTAGGAGAAAAGCAATGAATGCTACAGAAAACCCATTTAACGCAACACCGAGAGACTTAACCCCACGACGGACGAGCTATGTATTGGATAGGAATAAAGCCGAAGCCGATGTGATGATGAATAAAGAAGCAGTCGCTATTAGAAAATATGTTGCATTAATTACTACGGTCATTGACCGATATTCTAAAGCGGCAACTATAGATGAACAAGAAACTCTTAAACCCTATCTTGGACAACTGTATTTTGAACTTGCCGAAGTTTATGTAAGTACAGGTGATGAGGTTAATGCGGCGAAAACATTTAAGTATGCAAATAGCATGGGAAATGCCGAAGCAAAAGCATATTTGGATGTCCCTAAAGAGGTCCAAATTGAGCGAGAGCTGAAAGGACATTATAAGAATATGACTAAGTTAACACAAGGGATGGCTGCTCACAGACTAATAATTCAAAACGATAGTGGTCGCAATGATAATGATAGCAAACGTAATGTCCTTGGATCCACCCAAAAACTTGGAGCCAACGAGGCAGAGGTACGAGTTGTTCAACAACAAATAGATCGACTAACCAGATTACAGTTAGAACTGGAAAAAGCTTCAACCAGTTCAACGAAATAAGTATTGTAGGAACGCTTAATCCCCCGCCCGTATCTGATTGAGCATCTCCAGTTTTCCCGCCAACTGTTCTGAGTCCTCAGTCATCGCTGTTTTCAATACACCTAAAACATAGTCCTTCATGGACGTTTTCTTGAGTTGGCAGATATCGACCAAAGTTTGTTTAAATTCTTGATCGACGTCGATGATAATTTTGGGATGGCTAGTGGGTTTTGTCATGGGTTCTCCAGTTTTAGTGAATGTTTCAATATTGGTAATATAGCATACTAACGTACTAACGTTAACACGTAACTCCGTTACTATAGATAAGATGCTTTATCTTTAATAAAATAGGGAATCGCGCTATACTACATCCATGTTCTTCTACATGGCCGTGAACTACTCAATTGTCCAATTCGTCGGATGGCTTATTATCATCTTCATGTTTATTAACGCGGAAATGAAAAGTCTCAAATAAAGGATTTCTTTTTATCATGGATTGTTCTTGCGCACCGTTATTACCTGCATCAACCACCTGGATTTCGCATTTTATTGATTTTTTAATATCAGTAGCGGGATTCTTAATAGCTGCGGGAATTGCTTACTATTTCAATATGAAAGCACAGTATAAATTTGAAGCTAAAAAACAATTTAAAGAATTTCAAAATGATACCTATAAAATGTTTGATAAAATGGAAAGTCTGCGAAGCAAAGGTGGGGCTATGGTTTGGGAGAAAAAAAAATACAAAGACGCTGCTGCAGAAGAAATGCGCTTTTTCTTCACCATTAACTTTATTCAATTAAAGATGTTTTTTATAAAGAAATCAGATATAGCTTATCTAAAAAATGTAGAAGAAAAGGTAGAGACTTTTATAGGCGCATTTGAAGAAACTGATCCCAGTCATAAAGAAAATAGACAAGAATCTCAAGACGCATACGATGAGGTAAAAAAATATATTTATGATTCAGTATTAGAATATCCCTTTAAATCGATCAAATAATGACCAACGACATTATCAACATCGAAAACGCTCTCTCCACTGACCGGCTCTTTGATCAAATCAAAACGATTGAACAGGAAGATACCTGGTTAAAAAACAACGTCTCTCCCAACACTAAAAAAGCCTACCTCTATGCGGTCAAAGAGTTTTGCCTCTTCTTGGGGATAAAGAGCCGAGATGAGCTGCGATCTGTTAATTCCGGGCACATTATTGCGTACCGTGACTTTCTTAAAACAAATGATAAGTCAGACCGAACAATTAGTACGCGCCTAAGCGCCTTATCGTCCTTGTTTGATGACTTAGCATCTAACCAAATAATAGAATCCAACCCAGCTCAGTATGTGAAACGCCCAAAGATGGATCACGGCAAAGTTGTTACAGAACGCCTATCTGAGGGACAAATGCTCGAGATGATGGATGGTCCAGACAAATCAACCCTAAAAGGTCTTAGAGACTGGGTGTTTTTGTCCATTCTTTTTGGAACAGGCTGTCGAATATCGGAGGTCTGTAATTTATCTGTGAAAGACAACTATGGGGTCGACACTTATTTCGTCCTCAAGTTTATTGTGAAGGGTGGGAAAGAACATACTGTTGCGATTAGCCCCACCTTACAGAGTCGCATTAATCAGTACCTAGAGCTCTCTGGGCACGGTGATACACCTGACTCGCCACTTCTATTAAGCTACAGCAACCGAACAATTGGTAGTCAAAAGCACATCACTACTGGTTCAGGTACTCATATCTGGAACAGATATCGCGTTGAAACCAAATCTACCCCCCATGCCAGTCGCTCCACCTTTGCCTCAGAAGCAATTCGACGAGGGGAAACTTTAATTAATGTCCAAGACACCTTGGCGCACGCAGACCCACGCACAACCCTGAAGTACAATAAGAATGAAAAAGACCTCAAGAACAGTGTTGCTTTAGGGGCTCGGATATAAGGAGTGATTAAAATTAAAAACTATCTAAAACTATTGGTGATACCCCTATTGTTACTTGTGGGTGGGTGTAATAATCAATTCTCTAAGTTTGAAACATTTGTGGCACCAAACAAAACTTTTTCTATTCAGACTCCAAAAGATTGGGCTGTATCTGAATTTCATGAAGTCGGAGGAACAAGCTTTTTTTTCAGCCCTAATAAAATAGAACTCGATGCCGTATTAAAGGGCGAAACCATCATCCTTGAGGCCATGTTTAAAGTTATGATTAGAGATATTAAGTATCAAAGACGAAAGTTAGAATTCAAAGAATTTATGAATGTGTATCTAGAAGACAAATACCGGTACTTAAAGAAAACCTATAAAGACTTAAATATGGTATCTAAGGGTATTCAAGATGATTATATTTTAAATGGTCTTAAAGGAATGAGAACCCATGATTATCATATAGAAGATAACGATAATGATATTACCTTTTATACTCGACAGGGCAATAAACTTATTGAGATAAACTATACCTATTTAGACACTACAAAAGAAAAAGTTATGCCTACCTTAGAAAAGATGCTCAGTAGCGTAAAACTTCTTTCTCCTGCAATCTTAAAGACAGAACTGTACCAAAATCAAAGTAAAACATTCCAAATCAACTTGCCTGAAAAATGGCATACAATTGAAGCCCATAAAAAAGGAATTAATTATTTCTCCATATCAAAAAACTATGTACCAAGAGAAGAATTTAATTTCGAAAAGATTAAAACAGGGGTCATGATTATTGAAATAGAAAACATTGAAAAACATCAAGAACTAAAGCCATATAATTACGCAGCTATTTTAAATAGAGCAAACCACTCCGTTAACTCTATTAATCAACCACATCTGATTTTTGGAATTAAAACAAACAAAAAACAGGTTGCAACTTCATACGAGCGCGGACTTCAATTTAAGTCCGGTTACATTTCTCATGAAATAATATATTTCAGAGCCGCAAATGGCTCTTATTATGAAGTGCTACTAAAATCAGAAGAGTCTCTATTCGATTTATATAAACCAACCTTTGAGGCGGCCTTGAATACCTTGAAACTATCCCGTGCTAGTAATGAATAACAAAACAAATGAGCTCGATGCTTATATCAAAATTGGAATCGGGATATTGTTTGTAGCACTTATCTTTTACTGGGGCTCAGCAGCAGCATTAATGCTTTATTTTAATGAACCAATTTCATTTTCCGAATTTATTATATCTGCAGCATTTATAAATGGCTTATTAATTTCTGGAATTATTGGCCTTCACCATAAATCCCGGGGACTTTCTGTTTTAGGGGCCATCCCACTTCTATTAGATATTTATGCATTAGTAGATAAAGGCATGATGATAGCTGTAATTATTCTATCCGTTGGAGTTTTTTATTTAAAAGTTATAGACGCCGTATTCAAATATAACTCCCATCTAAAAGCTAATAACTAGTATTGTTAGGATAAATATATGTGGAAGAATGTTTCTCGATGAAGAAGATACCTTAACTATTAAGTTCGTGTTCCCATCAATAGGTAACGTGCTCCCAGTCTATTTGTTATTGATTTGGAGCAATCATCATAAAAACACCAATAAACCCAAACATTATTGAGCTCAAAACACCTAACAGGTAAAATAACATTTGTTTTCCAAAGTCAGAACACTAAATATAACTGGTGTTTAATTTGAAATTATTACAATCCTATTTCACTTAAAATAAATTGCTATCAAAACAATACCCAACGAACCTATATATCCTCTATAAAGAATAAACTTATCATTTTCAGACCAATTAAAAAATAATTTATTAACTACAAGAATATGAATCAAGCAGGTAACAAAAAAAAGAAATACGCCAAAAACAAAAAGCCAATTATTAATCATTTTTCTTAGATAACTTATTTACAAGAAAAACACCCCCCACTACTAAAGACAACAATATCGCAGCAAAAACAAACCCATATATAAAAATTTGAATCATATAATCAAAATAGAAAAAAAAGAAATCACTATTCTCAATACACTCTTTTACTAGAAAATACACAAAAAAAGCAAGCGGCAGGCTCACAATTATTATGATTAGTTTCTTAAGAAACTTATTTTGTGGTGTTAAATCAATCATCATCGGCTCCTTTTAAAGTATTATTCAAAACATCAATAGACTGGGCACTTACCAAATCTGAAGCAACTTGAGACCCAACCTGACCAACCGCATAATTAGGATTAATATTGTATTTATATCCTTCCAAACCAAGCGGCAGATTTTTTATAATCGGAGTTATTCTAGTCTTAGATATATTTTTCGTTAACTTATTTAGTCCGCTACCTATTCCATGCCCCATCAAACCAGTTCCAGCACCAATTAAAACACTATTATCTTCATTAAGAAGGTTATTACTAATCTCAGTAGCGGCTGCACCTAACCCTACAGATAGACTTGTACGAAAAACCGTTGTAGCTACTGGACCTCCAAATTTAACTGCTCCTATTACCCCTCCTCCCAGCCCTAGTCCAGCACCAATACCTAACTGAACAGCCCCACGTGTTTTAGAGTATTCACCTGAACTCCAAAACTCATCCACTGTTTTATATTCAGATTCGTTATATTTAAAATAAAAGTCACTCGCCAAATTAGTGGCCGCACCAGCGCCAACCATTAAAGCCCCAACACACAAACCTCCACACGCATCCACATCCCTAGCATCACCAGCCAAAGTATTCCCCCGATCAAAGGCCCCATTCCCTTGGTGTGTAGTAGTCCACTTCTGATGTTTGTCATAGTCCCCCGTAGAACCCTCTCCAATTTCGTCACTAAACGCATCATAAGCCTGATCTCCAAATCGATTCGCGCCGTCCTCGGTTGTTGTACGTTTCTTTTGTGCATCAATTAAATGTTTCATTTCATGCCCATCTACTTCTACAAGCCTCTTTGTTGATCCATCCTGTGCCCTGTCATTAATATGGACACTCTTATTCTCTTTATCATACAAGCCACCCTTCTCAGACTTCTTAATTATTTTTCCATCCGACATCGCAACATCCTCTTGAGTTCCCTTCAACGCGTTCCCATCATATCCACTTGTACTTGTTGGTGCCGTCACCCCAAACTCAGCAGAGGCATACTCATTGAACTTTTGCAGGGCAGCATCACGCTCTTGTGGGGTATGATCATCTGGGTTCTTTAGAATATTAGCTGTCTTAGCGTCATGCCTTTTAAACTCTACACTGGCTTCTCTCAACTTAGTCTTGTTTTGATAATCACCCATCAACCCACCGTTGTCACGAACACCTTTATTACCCGACAAATCCTTTCCA
>JABISL010000032.1 GCA_018700055.1 bacterium
ACATTTTTGGCGCAAAGTCGCTAATAGACTAGTGAGCTATTACGCTTTCTTTAAGGGATGGCTGCTTCTAAGCCAACCTCCTAGTTGTTTAAGCAATTCCACTTCCTTTCCCACTTAGCATTGTTTAGGGACCTTAGCTGACGATCTGGGCTGTTTCCCTTTTGTCCTAGGAGCTTAGCCCCCTAAGACTCACTCCCGTACATGGAGTCTTGGCATTCGGAGTTTGCCTGGGTTTGGTAAGATTGGTCATCCCCCTAGCCCAAACAGTGCTCTACCTCCAAGATCCTAATTACGAGGCTGACCCTAAAGTCATTTCGGAGAGAGCCAGATATCTCCTGGTTCGATTGGCATTTCACCACTATCCACAGGTCATCCAAGAATTTTTCAACATTCAATGGTTCGGACCTCCACGAGATGTTACTCTCGCTTCATCCTGCCCATGGATAGATCACCAGGTTTCGGGTCTAATACCAGTAACTAAACGCCCTATTCAGACTCGGTTTCCCTACGGCTCCGCATTCAAGCTTAACCTTGCTACTGACATTAAGTCGCCGGCACATTCTTCAATAGGCACGCTGTCACATCCAAAAGGATGCTCCAACTGCTTGTAGGCATACGGTTTCATGTTCTATTTCACTCCCCTCTCGGGGTTCTTTTCACCTTTCCCTCACGGTACTGGTTCACTATCGGTCATGCAATGGTATTTAGCCTTGGAAGATGGTCCTCCCAGTTTCCTACAGGATTTCTCGTGTCCCGTAGTACTCAGGAAAACTTTCATGAGGTGTTAATGTTTTATATACGGGGCTATCACCCTCTATGGCGACGCTTTCCAGCGTCTTCTACTACACTAACACTTTGTAACTCATGCCTACGTTTACAGACGTAAGACAAGTTTCCTACAACACCCTCAGTGCAGCGCCTGTAAGCTACTAACACACCAAGAGTTTAGGCTGATCCCCGTTCGCTCGCCGCTACTAGGGGAATCTCGGTTGATTTCTTTTCCTCCAGTTACTTAGATGTTTCAGTTCACTGGGTTCCCTTCCTTATCCTATGTGTTCAGATAAGGATTCATAGGCATTACCCTATGAGAGTTTCCTCATTCGGAGACCCTCGAATATACGCTTGTTACAGCTACTCGAGGCTTATCGCAGTTATCCGCGTCCTTCATCGGCCTGCATGCCAAGGAATCCTCCGTACGCCCTTACTATCTTAACTAAAGCAATTTAAAGATAACACTCGGTTATTTTTAGAATTATTTTTTACCTATTAATCACAATATCAACGAACAACCGCGGCGCTCTTACTTCGGCTCCAAAAGCCTTTTCCTGAGTTCACGAGAGACATGATTGTATGAGATGTTATTTTTTTTGTAAAGGGGGAAATATCGATTAAATTGATATTACTCTGATAAGTCTCAGTTTTACATACGAAACCACTTTTTTGTGATCGAAAATTAGTCTCCAAAAGACGGTGATATCAACCGCATTGATCCAAAATCGTTTGAACGCCCCAATCTTATTTTAGACCAGATAAAGTGCCCGCTCCGAAGGAATAGCCCTGAATGTTTAAACAGAACGCAAGTTGCCTTTGCCATCGAAAAAAGAGATCTTGCTCTTAATAAAACGGAACAAACCGACGATTTATGATATTTGCCATATGCTTTGATCGAGGAACACAATCGACATCTTTTTCTAGCAACGTCGCCACATGGCTGATAAATGTATCAAAGCATATGGCCCCAGCAACTTCCTTCATCGCCAGTAGCTCCACTATTTCAAGCGGTGTTAACTTGCCCCTTAAATCTAAGTCTATAAATGGCAAACTACCTGGTGACTTCAACCTGTCATTTTCACTCCCTATATATATATAGGTTGCTTTTTTCTTATCCTCTGCCCTTTTTATCAATATTTCTTGCATTGCCCCGTTACCCCTAAATCCAGAAGAGAGGTAGTTATTAAAGACCCATATCTGCGAGGACTCATTCGATAAAGATTCAACCTCTTCACGCCAGGCACCTTTCGTATTAACGCCCTCCAACACTTTTCTTAAAAAAGAAAACTCAAAAGAACTCACCTTATCATCCCAGTCCCATTTAAACGCTTTAAACACGCCTTCCACAGCAGTACTTATCAAACGCGCGATTCGGGCATCCCCAACTAAACGTCGATAGTCCATTCCAATAAAGGCTGTATTTTTAGACTCGTACTTAGCAACTTGATGTAACATATCGGATTTCCCTAAAACCACCGCATCTTGTAAGTGTTCCTGATACCCTTCTCGTTCCCACCTGCACCCAATGGCTCGAAATAAACCTCCTATTGGAGATTCCCCCAGCAAAGCAACACTTACCCCCTGCCGCACCAACCTGTCCAATAAAGGAAGATAGAACAGCAAATCACCCAAATGCATCAACTGCGAATCCCATGCAAGCAAAACAACTTTATTCTTCCATTCGAAGTTATCCTGCAACGGGCCATAGGACAGCCCTGGTTTTTTGATAAGGCCATAGGACCGTTCTAATCGAAGTCTTTGGGCTAACATATAAAGTTTCGAAATATAATAACCGAACATTGATCTATTATACGTTACTGAAACAGCCATCCCAAATAGTGCCATTGCCAAATATAATCGCTATTTATAAATTATTGCTTCGAACAAAGCCTTTGGATTCTTATAGTTGTGAGGGTATCATATTGATATGACAAAAGATCGTGCAGATCGCCTTTTTGGCATTATATTCAGCGGAATTCTAATTACCTTAGCGTTTGCAATTCCTGTGGCATTTACCCCATTAACACGTTCCGTATTCGAGGTAAACAAACTACTAGTTATGCGAGTTTTCACACTTCTCGCAATCGGCTTATGGGTGTTCAAAGCGCTTCTATATAAAGCGAACAATATTATTGACGAGTCTCCGAATATTTATCGTTTCAAGGGACTCTCCTGGCATAAGACCGGACTTGAGATCCCCATAATACTCTGGGTCGTATCATCTCTGATTTCCACCATTTTTTCTCAGAATATCGGCATTAGCATCTATGGGACTTATGACCGGTGGGAAGGCCTTGCCACTATTCTAAATTACGTGGGCGTCGTACTCATTTTTGCTAAATTAATTAAGACGCGCAGACGGGTATTATCTGTGCTTGTAGCAATCATCATCTCGACCTTTTTTTCCAGTGTTTATGGGGTTGTCCAGAGCCTTGGTTATGATGCTATTAATTGGAGTTTA
>JABISL010000055.1 GCA_018700055.1 bacterium
CTTTCATTGCAACGCCAAGTTCATGCCTAACTTTTTCAGACTCTTCAGTCATTGTAATGGGCCCTAACCCCGCGTCACAACTATCTTCATCCGCTTCCGTCACCCCTGAGTTATCCGACCCCACACGCGTAGCACGGTCTCTTCCTGTAGGCACAGCTCTTGATCCACGACTACATATCTCCATTACATCCCTCATTGCAGGACTAGTGAATGTTCGTAGTGGAACGAACTCTCTTGTAGGCGTAGGCGCCATTTCATCGCCTGAATCGTCCTCACCAGAAGTATCTCCATCAGACTCAGACACTCCGCTATCATGATGCTCTTCATTCTCGTCGCTTCCTTCCGGAGAAATTTTTCGAGTACCAGATGTAGAGAATGACCACTGAGGGTTCTGTCGACGCGCCTTAACGCCATCTTCCATGCCCTCTGGTCTCACACCAGAATGCGCCCCTCGATGAGAGAGCATTGATGACACTGAGGAACTAGACGCGCCTGAAACAGACATATAAGAGGCAATCTTTTCCCGCCAAGTAACAGCTTTCTTATCACCCTGCGCTGCTGGTTGAGGTTCTGGGGTCCCTGATCTACTGCCTACAGATTCGCTTGAATGTTCAGACATCTGACTATTATTACTTACTGAACGATATCTATTTGCAAAAGCTGGTAAAGCATCAAACTCTTGCCCTTGAAGGCCTCCCAAATCAGCCGCTTCATCGTCGTCAGCTACATTCGCCGTTCTCTTTGTAGAAAAATCCCCCCGCAAGACAGGATTACCGACTCTTACAGGAGGATTGAGCATATCACCATCATCACCTGACTCATCATCACTCTCAACCCGAACCAGCTGAGGCAGTCCTGTGGGAGCCTTCCTTTTCGAAGTCACGTTTACAGAAGGACCGGTGCTATCAACTCTTGCAAAAACCATATTGATATCATGCGAATTCGGTTTGACACCATAACTAGCCCCAGGGCGCTTCACAGATTTGCTTTTTACATCAGCCGGCATGTTATCAAACAATTTTGTAACAAACGCTATAATTTTGACTTTGGCTTGATCACATTTGGCTTGGGTCTCGGAGTCTGTACTATTGTCTCTACAATAATTAAGACCCCCTACAAGATTTTTTGCCGTATCTAAAAGGAGAAGCATCGCAGACGCAGCATTATGTCTATCCATAACACCAATAGTCGACCCTGTAGGCAAGCCCTTATCCAACGCATCGGTATACATATCAATCGTCCTTAGGACCTGGTTTAGTTTAGGTTCACTTACAAAATGTAAGCCTAAATTATATTCATAGGATACCTCCCATTTCTGGTTAATCTCTGGAACCAAGTAGCTCGCAGTAACAACCGCTGTATTACTTGCCGATTGCTTGCCCCCGAAGATTAGAAGCATCATATCTTGATCTGTTTTGACACTAGCCCCCAATGTAATAGTCTTCCCCGGCATCGCTGATTCAACTTTATCTCTCACATACCAAAACCAATCGTCTACCTTAACTGACAACTTAGGAGATACATCACCTTCCTTACGATTGTCCTCTCTCTGCTTTATATCCTTATATATCGTCATCAAGGTCTCGAGTTTAATACCCTTCCCCACTAACTGCTTATGAAGGTGCTCGCCACGTGTACGTTGATCACCGTGTAGCTTTGCTCCTTTTGTCGTTAGCTGAGAAACAAGACCATTCATATTTATAATTCGTATTAGATGATCTGCCGAAAAGTCCTTCTTAGACATATCACTACCGTTAAAATCGTCTGTGAGTTCTTCATCAGATCGCATCTCTGTTGGTGGGGGCTGAAGGGCAGCAACAGTCGGTGCACCGCTTGCCGCGGTTGCAGCTGATGCTGTAAACTCCGGGAGTACCTTATTCGGCTTTGAACCAAACATTTTGCCGAGTGAACTAAACATTCCTCCACCTGGCTCAGCAGCAGGTTTGTCAGGCACGCCAGCCGTTGGCCAATCCACCTCTGAAGGTGCAGTACCCTCATTAAGGTCAACGCTCATCGCCCCCCCTGAACCATCATCTGCGGCAGGCTCGAAATCCTTCTCGTTGCCGTTTTTCACTACCTTTAAAACAATATTTGTTTCAGTCGCTACACCGCCATATTGTTTATAGAGATATTGTGCGATTGCCTTTTTGGCAGAAGCGAGGGCATCATCCCCTTCAAATTCATATTGCTCTTGTACCGTAACCTTTACTTCCAAATCCGGAGAACTTCCCGGAGAGTCCGTAGGGACATTTATAGTCAATTGAACATCAAGCCCGCCAATTGCTCCAATGTGATCGTTAATCTCGTCCTTAATCACGCCAAGACCTAACCTAGTACTAAGCATTTCTTTTGCTTGGACTTTAAGATCAGCTTCCGTCAAACGTGTTTTGTTACCATAAAATGGGGCAGACCCAACCACCTTGTCCCTACCTTGAAGCGTTTCAGTACCACCATCACCTGCTTTTCTTGCGCGATACAGCTGAAGCAATAACTTCGTATGCGCCTTACCAACAGCTAAAGCCGTTTTAGGCACGACTGCAGAACTACTACTTGCAGAACCTGTCTCTGAAACGTCACCAGCAAACTCCGGAAACATAAACGCAGCTTCTTCCCCTTCATTCTCTAAATTGGGAAATACGTTTATATCTCTCATTACCCGAGCGATTCTTACACCAACCGTGACCAAGTTTTGTCCGGCTTGATCCTGAGTACAATCAACTGTTTGTTTATCGAAAAGTTCAGTAACGGCCCGATGTTCACCCATCATTGTGTTGGGGGTAGCTGGCGCCGTTGCAGTCAACGCAGCCATGCCTGCGTCGGCTCTTGCACTCCAAAGCCCTTGAACCCGAGTCTTTTCTGCTGGCGCGAGATTGTCTAATACAGCCCCTGTCTTATCCAAGGCGCCTACAGCCATCAACATATCATCGAGAAACTTTTTTCCCTCGCCATCATTACCGGCCGCAGGGGTATGCCGCAAATAAAACATCATCAAGAGTTTTTGGTCATCTGGGGCCTTTCCACCCACAAGGCCATCTTTAGATCCCCGTTCGTCAGCCTTTACAGAAGAAGCAACTACGGAGTCATCATTAGAAGCGGTTGTTGTATGAGCCACAAACAACAACTCACCTAATTTTTTGGCTAATTTAAACTCAAACGCTGTGGGTTTTTTACCAGACAAAGAAGCAGAAACCTTCTTAATCAGAACCTTAATTTGCCTAGACTGTGTATTAGCTGCCTGATTACTGTGAGATGGATTTCCCGCCAGTGACCGAACAAAATTATTTCGATCCTGTTCCCTCCATGTTAAATCAAGACCGCAAGCAGTACTGCCATGCTGAGAGAGCATCGCCTCAGAGTCAGGCGCACCCCCCTGCCAATCATCATCAGAGACCAAATGCTCTGATGGTCTAAACGTTACGGCTGAGTCTTTCTCCTTATCACCTTTGCCCTTCATCCCTACCGGCGCATTCACGCATTGCTGTAAGGCCCTGACCGCCAAAAGCTTCGGCCCGGACACCACGCCCGCTTTTCCAGAAGGACGCAGATTAGCAGCAACACCGGACAGCGACGGGTTGCTTGGCGCGTTATTAATATTCGCCATGGTTACCCCTCACATCAATTTGAATTGTCCGTCCAGTCATCTAATGTCCTTATGCTGCTAGCTCGCGCCCCCGCGTATATAATAGTGTTTAGTCTTTAGGTTATTATCGACATTCCCGCACGCACAGATGCATGGAAACATTGTGTTGCATCTAGAGGCTGGCGCTCAGGGAGCGTAGCCACGCACGTTTTTCCAGAAATTTACACAAAAATCGTAATGTCAAAAAAAACACCAAAAAGTTAAAACTCGATAAAAAATCGTTTTTTGACGATACAGAAACATTCCCCCCTCCAACATTACTCAAATCCAACGAATCGTCGCTCTAAGCGATTTTACGCCAATCACCGGCAGGTTGCGCTATGACACACCTAAAACTCTGCCCATAAGACACCAAAAACAAAAAACATAGACGTCCCACTAAGCAAACTGCTACCCGGCTTACAAAAAAACATCCTCAAAAAAACCAGAAAAATCAAGCGAGAAAAACAAATGACTCATTTATCGAAATAAAATCTATTAAAAAACGATAACGAAACAGTTTCATACTTATAACTACCAAATAAATTGTCATTAAAACCAAAAAAATTGCCATTACAACCAACTGTACTGCCGTATATAAAGAGCAAAAAGAAACAATTCGGTCTCCATGAGACACCAACGACAGAGCCGTGGCAATGACAGCAACCCACAGACAAATACTCAAGACAAGGAAACCCGACCCCTATAAAAAACATTGCCCTGACAACACCACATCCAACAACCTCTAAATCAGGGTCAATCCGTGCTCAAACAACCCCTTTTTTTACGCCACACTCAACGCACCCACAAATACAACAGAGTTTTTCCATGAAATTTCCCCCTCCCAATGAACGATATGTATAAAGGACGTTATATTAGGATCGCGCACGCGTTAATATATATACGCCTCAATCTAAGGATCAAAAAAGGATACTCAATGGGCGCAGTAGATGGAATATCGCAGGGAGAAGCAGCAGGATTACTATATTCTGCCCGTCACCATGCGTTTCAAGACGGCCCGCTAGAGAATACCCTCCCTACGAAGCCACTCTCACCCTTCAAGGCACCCAAAATCAAACTCACTGTTAAAGCCACATCTACAAAAAAACAACAAAATATCGACCGACCTCAATTCCTAGCCGCACTACGCACAGTAAAAGAAGCGTTAACATCTGATCCAACGACGCCAGCATCGACTGATGCGACAACGCTAAACGCCGCTACTGCAACTCTCACAACAGCTCTGTCTCAAACCAACCAGAACCCTGTAAAAGCGGGAGATCTCGAGGAACTTGCGCAAGCGATTACCACGACGACTGAGTCCGCTTTAGCGTCAACAACGAATACTATTACCCAGGCGTTAGTAAACAACGCACTACTTAGATACGTCGACAAGGGGGTTATGCCACACAATCTCAACCGACTCGTTAATGAGACTTTACTAGCTACTCATACTACAGATCCTGCATTTAAAACCCTTCAAAATAACGCAACACATAATAAGGGCCCGGCTAAGTACGCACTGATTCGGTATCTGAGTTATCTATTGGTCGTAGATGAATCTAAGTTATCTAAGGATCAAATAGAATTACGCAATACACTAACTGAAGGAAACAAATCAGCCGCCAAGCAAAAGCAAATAGTTAGCGCCTTCAATGCGATTGATTCTGCCAATCCTGACAACACGATCACAGGTTTTTTAAACAGCGGCTCTAATGTAATGCCTCACGCGGATGAGCTCGCCCCGCTAGTCGCAGCCTACCTCAAGGAAGGCCTGAACATTATCGGTGCCATCCTAATGGCCCAACACGAGATAAAAGACGCTTCCAAAACAGAGGACTTAGAAAAAACGGTCCAAGTGTTTCTGAAGCAATTTATTTCTCAATATACGAACGGCGATGCAGACTCAAGAAATGCCATGTTCGCTAGTGGCATGGAAGCAGTCACCCAAATAATTGGGGACATAGCCGATCAAGAGGCATCCGAAACCGTCGGATCAACAGATCAAGTGAGCCTAGCCGCCTATCGCGATCAACTTGAACGTGTTCGATTCCAACTAGCGGATCTATTTGAATCAAGCGGTAAAAAAAGCAAATCAACCCCCTCAGGTATCGATGCATTCGCGGATAACTTTGCAAGTCTAAGCAAAGCCCCTGACACCGTTCAGGGACTAAACCACCAACTATTAAACAGCAAATTCAATCAATCAGACGCATCAACTCTAAGTCACGCAAAAGATGCCGTTACAAAAAAAACAGCGTTAAGCGATCAATTAAAATTCGATCGAATCGACGCTGATCAAATCAAGCTCTCTGCGGCTCACAAGAAGACAATGGACGCCTCGGCAGTATCTCATACTGAATTCAAACTATCAGACACCCCCGAAACAGATATACATCGGCCAACAGCCGACAAAATCCTCGCCATTATGGAAGGGGTAATGGAAACCGCCGAAGTCGTAATCGATCGCTTGGGCGGACTAGCCAATATAACTGGTGAGAACAACGACATTAAACAAATTTATTTACTTGCCAGAAAATATGTCGGCATCCTACAAACCGGAACCGTTCTGGAACAAAACAAACTCATCAAACAGTTTATTAATGGAAAAATAAAGCCCAAAAGTGGAAAAGGGAAAGAAACCTCAATCATCGACTACTTCGTAATCGAATCTAAAAATTCTACCGCAGCAGAAAAGAAAAAAGCGACCGTCGAACAGGGTCTAGACCTACTAACCAAGCCGTACGAAGGCACTAAACGACGAAAAGAGAGTCAATTAGAGTCTCAGCTATCAGGACTAGGTCGCGCTACACCAACAGTCCGTACACCTAATCTTGATTCTGCGGCAAGACAAGAGGCTCAAGCGCTAGTCGCTAACTTTGATGATCCTAGCCTGGGAGATGACTATGGGTTCAATAAATCGCAGGGGCAAACTGTGGCGCAATACATCAAGGACATCGGAGCAGAACATGTCGTAGAGGCAATGAGTCGACCTGACTCAGGAAGCGTCAATCGATCCACCACTACCGCTATGGGCAAGTGGATGGCGCATCGCAAGTCTGTAGAACTATCTTATGATCATATATCAGCCATTCAGACTGGAGGTCGCGTAGACCCAATCGTTCAAACAACACTCTCCACCCTAAGCGCCAGGACCGATCTAGATCGAAATAGCCCCCTTAGTGACTTTGAATCAAATGTAGTAACTGAAGGCATCAAAAAAGGATTGGTCACAGACGACAGCTTGGGCACGATTGCTGATAACATTGCGCTAGCTACCGACAATAACCTACCTCTTCTACCAGAAGAAAGGGCTATTGCCGAAGCTGTTATTCAGCAGTCCAAAACAAACAGGGCCTTTTCAGCAGCTAAACAAAGGGAACTCGCAAGTATTGAAAAAGTACTCCAGAAAACCGACCCTATCACTGTGCTTGCCGAAGGACTTCGAACCAACCTAGTCGATATTAAGGCCGTAACGATTACAGCTCTAGCAACAGTATTCAAAACCCCTGCTAACCCCGCCTTAGATGTAAGCAACGCAGACTCACCCACTCAAGCCATCCAGCTACTCCACCTACTCCAAGACGAAATCAAAAAAACTACCGATCTATATTCAACACTCAATAATCTCTCAGAAAATGCGAAGGTGATCTTAAGTTACTTCGTTGCTAATCAAGGCATCAATCTATCAAGTGATTGGGGAGCAGAAGAAGAACGATGGCCCCTCCGTTACTGGGCCTTTGACCAGATTGTTACAGTTCAAGGGTGGACGGAAGCGGAACTAAAAGCAAATAGTATTGCGTTAGCCGGAAAGCTAACTACACCTACCTCAATAACCCTTTATGACTTAAGCGCACCGTGGAAAGAAGCAACAGAGTCACACCTCTTATCTGTCGAATTATCACCGTACACTATTAAAATTGATACCGATAAACTCAAACAAGCAAAAGATGGCAAATTTACATATCAAAATCTCTCCGCCCTCCTCGACAATGTCCAGCACATCCTAGGAAAAGGCGGCGAAAACAATGCATCCTTCACCGAGACAAACGCCTCATTTGAAATAATTACAGATAGAGTAGTGAATGGAAGCCAGCGCCTTGTTGGCTCAGAAGCTATAATACCGCGACTCACAACCAAAACAGATGGCGCAGTTGAGCCCTCAGCCAATACCACCATCTCACTCGATCGCGCCTACCAAATCCTCGATGCCGCAAAAAACGGCGCGTCCCCATTAATCCA
Source organism: bacterium (assembly GCA_018700055.1). Classification (GTDB taxonomy): domain Bacteria; phylum Margulisbacteria; class Marinamargulisbacteria; order UBA817; family JABISL01; genus JABISL01. The sequence goes on from JABISL010000055.1 coordinate 7,862, forward strand.
AGTTCAATCCGTAAAAGAAAAAACCACTATTTTTCCTGGAAGTGCTTTAACTCAATCAACACCCGCTCACCTCGCAGTTACACTCACAACAAGCACAAGAACTGGAAACCCTCGCGTATTAAATAATCCCTTAGACCAAGTGATTAACCTAGCAACAACTGAAGCCCCCGATTGGATCAGCTGGCAAGACCTAGCCGATGCCATTCAAGTAATCGCTGCAAGTACGGCAGCGCCAGTCCAACTTACGGTTGGTGACGCAACATTTGAAAAAACAGAACTCCAAAACGCCGCGCCGTTTGTTACTGCCTTACACACGATTGGGACTAGCGTCCATAAATCGCCAGGAAACTACGAAATAGATTTTGAAGCTGATCTTCCACCAGTATTTGAAAAAATTAACACATACAGGCCCAAAACATACCAAATTAATTGGTGGATCGCTAAAACGAACGCCAAAATAACTCGTGCATATACTGACTTCGCTAAGTTCAAAACATTCCACAAAAACGCTCGCTTAGCTGGCGTTACGCTTAGTCTTGAAGAAGCAACTATGTCGCCCCCTCCTAGTCCGAGAAAAGGTGTCGGACAACCGTCACAACCCAAGGTATTCAAACAAGTCATTACGGTCCCTGCCACAGCGCAAGCTACGCAACTCAAAGCCATGGCGGACAACCTATCAGGACCCCAAGTGGTTTGGAAACGCGACGTCCCTGTAATTACTGAGGCTAAGGAAACAACGACACCTCTTCCTATATCATTTACGACTATTCAACAGCATGATGCGTTCGTAGCTAATATCAAGGAGCTAGAAGCCGTTTACTTCATATCCAATATTCCAACCACCGAACCAGGCAAAAACCCACTCAAATTTACGCATAAATTACCTATGACTATCGATGCTATCCAAGCAGCTACAACGGCCCTTGCAGATGTCACAACAATCCTCACCAATCCACAGAATGCCAACGCCTACCAAATCCAATCGATTACCGGCAACCCAGTCCAGGTCATAGGAAACGCTAATCTCCGCTTCAATACGAGCCTGGCATTCCAAGAGGGAATTAATAATAAAGAAACCCAATCAGCCTTTATTGCTCGCTATCAAGATCAAATTAAAAATATTATCGCGGCTCAAAAGACAATGGCTACGCTGGCCACGTATTTTGAGTTTAAGAATGATGGAATACACCTTAAAGAAAGTGCTCCGCTTGATGTTTTATTTCCGCCCACAACAAATGAATTAACAACCCCTCAAAAAGGGGCCGACGATATTGTTGCAGGCAAATTAGTAGACCAATTCACCGAAGTGCTGCCCCATTTACTAATAGTAGCACCACTAACTCCCGAAAAAACCAACCCTCCCGCTGCATACCCTCTCACATTCTCAGGTAACGTCACCATTCCAGGGGAGACCGCCCCGCGTGATGTACAAGCTAAAACTATTGATACATTTATAACTAAGCTTAAGGAGGCATTGGCGGCTCTAAGAGCGGCACCACCAGCAAGTAGCAGAAGAGGGTCAGTACCCTTATTAGTACCGGTAAGAAAAAATAGTACTAACAAAAATCCCTTAGCTATTGACCTCGAAGCCGAGGGGGAAAGTGGTGGATCAAGAAGAGGGTCTGCATCAGATGGCGCCAACGCTAATACACAACCAAAAACCATTGCACTCAATGATTTTGGCTCATCGCCGTCATCTGCAAACACCCCTAAAAAAGGGCCTGCTGAATCTGCATCCAATCCACCGGCTCATACCCCACAACCAGGCCTCACCCTTTCTGGTATAGGTTTCTCTATTGATGCATCACCGGTACCGGTGTCAGAAAAAGGTGATGTATCCAAAAACCAAGCAGCTCTCGAGGCCGAGCTTGCCGCTGCTAGCCCTCCACCATCAATCAATCTAGAATCACTCGTCGGCCAGATCAATGCCCCGGCAGCGCCAGCCCTTAGCGCGGAGGAAGATCATACAATATCTATTGACCCCACAGAGGGACCGTCACAATCCATGGCCCTCTCTGAAGCACTAACCATCCTCCATGCCGCGGCTCACACTCAAGGGGATAAACCGGCTCTTATTCGAGTAGGCCATGCGCAACATCAACCTGAAACCCCAGGTACAGATGGTAATGAAGACTCGCCAGGAGTACCTGAACATCTCGCCATTACCCTTATCAACAAAAATAAGTCTACGCCTCTTATACTTACTCAAGATCTAAGTCAGTTGAGAGCGGTAGAGTCCAAGCCCCCTATCACGTTGCAAATGCTAGCCAACGCTATTCAAGCAATCGCTCAGCACACCACCAATCAAGTAACATTTACAATCGGACTGGCTGTTTTTAGCGGCGGCCAGGATGAGATGAAAAAGGTAGGACCTTTCGTAAACGCCATCCATACGTTCTATAACGCCACTAATACAGGTATGGAGCTAAAGAATTTTGGAAAGGTTTTCCTTCTCAACTATAATCCGACCCTCTCGGAGGCAGAACCAGCATCGTCAGTAGAACATGACCAAATTGAGCTATATAAGCCGACTTCTTTAGCTACAAATTGGCGTCTAAAAAAACCATCTGAACACGAATTTGTAACCATCGCTTTTGGCGGTTCTGACGGAACAAATTACACCAAATTTAAAGCCTTTCATAAAGCCGCATTAGCAACAAACGTCGCGCTGTCTATTGATCGATCGCAAACAGATGACGGGGTTCCAATCCGAAAACAAATCATCACCGTTCCTGACACCTTTAACTGGGAATCACAAAAAGAGTCCGTCGATGCTATGGAAGGGAACATACCTTCAAGTAAAAATATTATCTGGAAACTATCCGCTGAAAAACAAAAAGAGGGCCCATCTTCGGGTGTTATATCCAGAGATATCACCCTTCCTTTCTCTGAGCGTGCCAAACTTGAGGCCTTTCATCTTGCCGCCCAATCAGCCAATGTTGAGCTATCTATAGTTACACCTAAAGAGGTCCCTGGCGAAAAACAGGTCAAGACACAGCACATCACTGTGCCACACGGCGCAACAGCAAACCAAATCACAGCATTAGCCGAAAACGCCCCTGATGGCCCCATCATCTGGACCATTCCAAACCCTCAAGACAACGCATTCTCTATAACATTTGCTGCTACACCCGACTACAAGGCCTTTCATCTAGCCCTCCAAAATGGCACGGCGACCGTGGGGGTTGAGCAAGTAACGAAAGCTGTTCGAAATACATCAAAAAAGCCTCAAGAAAAACCCACACAAGTAATCAGAGTTCCTGCCGAAATCATGACCGCGGCATTCCCTAAGTCAACCATTACAACCACACCTATGGAAACCATTTGGCAAGTTCCTGCCCCCATCATTTCCAAAGAAGACGCAGAGGCAACACTGGCTATGACATTTAATACAACTACGGAATACAGCCAGTTCTTAGAAGTAAGCAAGTTATTTACTATAAGATGTGTGACACCTGATAAAACGAGTACCGATGCCATCGTATTCGAGAAAAAAGACTCAACAACGTCAGAGATGATATCAACGGTGGAAATGTCTACGGCAATGGTAGTTGTAGCCGAAAAGCTCCATGACTTAGGATATACGGAACAAAGTATCCAACACCCAACAAGCAACCTCCAAGAACCAACCGATGCGACCCCACAATTAATGTTTAATCTAAGCACCAAACGAGTGGCATTTGTCGGAGGAAGCGACCGTGAAACCGACTATATTAAAAAATATACCGATAAAGTAAGCGACGCAATAATCGCCACACCTGCTTTTTCAAGACTCAGCGCCTTATTTGAGTTTTCGGATACTGGCGTACACCTTAGATCTGATCTAACAAATGCTCAATTAATACAACTATTACCAAATGACGAAGAAGAAGGCACCAACGCACAAACGCTAAAAAAAGAGCTTGCCGCTCTAATGAATCAATTATTAACACCGAATAAGCATCCAAAACAAAAACCCTCTTCTGTACCCTGCACCTTCATCGGAAGTATAGTCACAAAAGCTGGCGCAGCCTCCCTAGAGACAACTCAAGGTACCGCCGGAAAAACAGACCGCGATAAAAGAGCCGCCACCGTCAACGCCTTCGTCGACAAACTACTAGCGGCCATCCAGATCATCCGAGATGAGGCCGCTGAGGCCGCAGATCACCTTGAAGCACATCCTGTCCGTCCCAGCAAAAAAACCGTCACTCGTGCTTCTTCCGCCGATAACTCTGACGACGAAGACTATGGCGACTTAGAACAAATCACTGATTACCTCGCCGAAGAACAAGCGGCGGTCGTACCAGTACCAACTGCAGCTACAGGCGACTCCCCTCCGCCAACATCTAGAGCTAGAGAGCTCACCGCGGAAAGGGAAAAAAAGCCCTCCCAGAAGACATCCGTAAAAGGACAAGTCTCAATCATCCCGAAGGGTTCCTCTGGCGAAATCAGCGACATTAGTGACAACGAAGAGGATAGAAATAGCGATAGTGACAGCGAATTCGGCGATAGTAGTGACAGCGATAGTGATGACGGAAGTGTCCATACAGAGGTAAGTGTCGCAAGAAGTATCGCGGGGTCTACAAGGTCAACATTAAAATCTGGATATAACCTAAACCAAAACGCTAAGGCTTTCGGTAAGGCAAAACAAGTAGACCCCATCGGAACACCCGCGGCTAGTCCAAGAGGAAGCTTCGTAGCAGGATCCACCCGAAGTAACGTCCCGTTACTAAGAAATCTTCCCGTTGGTGATGACGACGACGCATCTGTAAGAACGACCCGTGGCAGCAACACTCATAGAGCCCCATCTAACGCCAAATTCGCATCCCCCAGACCAGGAGCCGGTTCAAAACAACCCTTTAGAGCACCAACACCCGTGGAACAACCTGCACAACCAGCAAGCTCTGCCTCAGGTTCTCAATCCAATATTCTCGGAGATCTCAGAGCGGCAGCGGCAAAAAAAGAAAAAAGTGGCGCTATCCCAGCACTAGACTTAAGTAAGCTACCATCAGCATCCGCTAATCCAAACAACGATTCTGACAACATAAAATCTGTAAGAACGACACGTGGCAGCAACACTCATAGAGCTCTTGAAGGCGCCAAGTTCAACGCCCCCAAGGATAAAACATCCCCAAGACCAGAAGGCGTATCAAAACCAGCAGAACCAGTAGTCGCTGCCCCGGTAGCTGCCGCCCCCTCCATTGCTGACCATTTCGACGAACCTGAGCCAGTAGTCGCTTCCGCGGCAGCCGAAACAGCACCGATCGCCGAAACAGCTAAAGAAGTAAATATACTAGAGTCCATGCTTACACAAATAGCATCAGGAACCGTAGCGGAAGGAACAGACGCCTTTATCAGTGAATCCATCGCCGTACTGCATCAAGCATCCCTGGGCGTTACACCTATTATTAGTCTTGCGAAGTTAGAAACCTCTAACAACAAGTTCATCGCCATTGATCTCGATGTTAATCCTGACACCAACAAACCACGACTATTCAGTGACAATGATATACCCGACAAGCCTGCCTACATGAGCGCTCTCGCAACAGCCATTCAAACACTGAATACCCATTGCAACAACGGCATCCAATTTACTATTGGAGCGGCAACGTTCAAAGGCACAGAGCCAACAGACATGACTAACATTGATCTCTTCGTTATAGCTCTCATTAATCTGGAAGCATTACCTAAAGATATTCAAGTAAAATCAGGCAACTATCCACTTACCGTTCACGTAAATGAATATGCTGCAACCACAGATGCGTGCGACTTCTTAGAAGGCTACAAACCTCATGACTCTAAAATCCACTGGGCAAGCGCCACAATTCCACCTAATGAGCCTGCCAAGAGCGTGGCTTTAGATGGAGATGCTGCTAACAATACATCGGCCCAAACCTACGACCAGTTCAAGGTGACACACAATGCTAAGGTGACCGAACTTGTAGCCGCGACAGAAGAAAACTTTGACGCGGTTGAGGAAGTTGTCGGCAATGAAACCGAAGTCAGCCCCGCAATGGATATCAACTTAGGAACCGTGATCAAGTTACTAAACGATCCAACCACAATCAACCCAGATCAAAACCAAACCATTCGATTTACCCCCGTGGGCGGACCACTAACCAATCTTATATTTAACGAAGCCGCTCAAACAATCCATCAAGCCGCAACAGGCGATAATCCATCAATTAAGCTTACTCATGTTCAAACAGACAGCGAAGCAGGTATCGAAGGCCACATTGTCGTCACCTTGCTTGGGTCCGATATCAGTGATGCGCTAGCCAATGCCATCCAAGCCGTGTCGCAATACACCGGAGATCAAATCACATGTACCGTTGGGACCGCCACCTTCCCGGCAAAATCAAACACCATCCAAAACGTACGCCCTTTTGTCACCGCCCTTCACACCCTTTCCCAAGATTCTGACAATATCACAGCCCCATCTAACGCTACGGATAAAAACCCGGCATCCCCTACTTATTATCTAGATTATCACTCAGACATACCCGCAGCATGTGATCCGTTAAACACATACAAACCCACGGAGTACGCTCCCCTCTGGGCAATTAGACATCTGTTACCCTCTGATCCACCAAAAATTGTACAAATCACCCATCCCTTCACTGACGTCGCTAAGTTGAAGGCCTTTCATACCGCGGCACGAGCAGCAAATGCCATTTTGTCTCCAGGAACGACACGCGGTGCAACCCAAGCCCCGCAACAAAAAATCACCCTTCCCAGCAAAGGCATCAATTGGAAAAACAAATTCGTTAATGCCCAGTATGTGGCATATACCAAAGTGATGTTCGACAACAGCCCTACTGAAACAGTCGATATGACATTTACAACAAACTCACAGTGGAGCGGGATAGCCAGCTATGAAACTGCAAAACAGCAAATGCAAGTATCTATTGGTGATAAACCTAAAATTAGCGAAACCCTTGAGCACACCAAAATCACAAGCTCTCTTCGTGACTTACGAACAAATATCGCTAGCGTCACTGGAATTACCGACAACCAACTTGTCGAAAATGAAGACAACTCAGATCAGATCAAACTCTTAATCTTACTCAACAACATCATTGCGCTTGATGCTAGCTCTGCAAACTCACTTCCTGATGACGCGCAAGTCATCTTAAGCTACTACATCGTCCAACAAGGCCCAGAGTTAACCCATATCTGGGGATCCCCAGCCAACATCCAAGCTCTCAGAATTTGGGCATTTGGCCAGATTACAGGGACCACCAATCTAAATGAAGCAACCATTCAGGACCGATGGACCAAAAACGAACGAAAACAGCTTACATTACCCATAGATGATTCCCCCAACCTAAGTGACATAAGAGAATTTTGGCGAACTGCTATTAATATTATCTCTCATTCACCACTTTTAAGTGGCTCTATCAAAGTAATCCATGATACGTCAGAGCACGAACCAAAATTCACTATCCAGGCCCAACAACTACGTAACGGCACTGATAACGAAATAACCGTACTCCTAAACGAGATTAACAAGGCCCTAACCCACCTTCTTGGCGCCGGCATTATTCAGTGGGATTGGAACCTAGATGAGCTTCAAGGGGAAATAACCCCTCGGGTTACGCATAGACATGAACAACCAGTGCCATACGAAGCTCTAATTAGGGACGGTCTAGCAACACAACAAGTACCCGCCAGCCATCCAGAATCTGCGGCTGCGGCTGGAACAGCCCCAGTTATCAAAAAAATGCCACCTCCTCCATCTCAAGGAGGACTCTTAACTAAGCTATATAATACGTGGTTCATCAATAATACAGACGAGATCGAAGAAGATGACGATTTAGAGGCATCAACTAGCTCAAAACCATCCCTAACACTAAAAGCACAAGTAGAACTACTCAAAAGTCATTGTGCAGTGGGTTCAGGTACTACACCAACAAAGACCCATTATTTCAGAGTTGTTTACGATAATACTAACGCCGATGAACACGTTATCAAATTCGAATTCCTTAACGATAACTTCGATGCATTTATGGCGTTAGAGAAAGTTAAAAGAAATGAAATACATACCGCCTTTAACACCCTTGAAGATAGCTCCACACAAGGGGCGCATAATATAAAAGCAGGCATATCTATCCAAGCAAACGTCCAACTTGAATACTCATCCGCAAACGACACCGCCCCTGTATTTACAGGAAAAAAAGGCAGCATGTCCTCCAGAAAACTGGCGGACTATCTCGACTCTGTAAGCAAAGCAAAAGCACAGATTGCACAGCTTAATACGCTAGCACTACAGCGTCTAATCACAGAAAATGTCATCACCCCATCGGTGACCCAACTACGCGTTGATAACAATAGTGATGCACATGGGTTTCATGAGATGGTCGCTACAGAATCAGAAGATGTCACCGTAGCCTTCACGGTCAACTTAGGTAACGATATTACTGATGAGCTGTTATCAGAACATCTTCAAAACACTGAGACGGCCACGGCTTTCCAGGCACTATCTACCAATAGCCTAATGTCCGGCACATTTAAGGCCCGTTATGACGCTGCTATTGCAAAGCAACCTAAACAACGAAAAGCACCAAGCGGCCCACGAAGAGTATCTATAACCCTGCCGGAAGGAATCACAACAAAACCCATGGCACCGCCACCAAGTAAACCGCCACAACGCATGGAAGATTCTGTCGCGGCAACAATAGGAGCCTCACGCAATAAGTCCACTGCGGCAGCGCCAACAACTCCAAGAGACGCCAAACCACAATCAGATCTATTAGGGGCGACACCAAAAATAAAAGGCGCGGTAGGATCCAATGCAGCTGAAAAACCAAAATCACTAACCGGTCACAACGGCAATATCCAACAGGTATTCACTGACTGGAAAAACAATCAAAACTTCAACTTCTTCAGCCAATACTTTACTGTCGAAATCGATAGATCCAACGAAAACCACGCCATCAAAGTAACATTTATTGGTGATCAAGTGATGAGATTTATAACGTTAAAAGACAGCCACAGAACCGCAGCCTATACAGCACTAAACAAGTTGGGCGCCAACACTTACAACAACGACACATATGACCACCACCTAACCATATCAACCCAGGTCCCATTCAACGTTCCTGGCGGAAAGCCTATAACAACATCCAAACAAACATTCGATGGGTCAGGTGTAGATAGCAATACCAACCCTCAATATACAACTACCAATCTCGTAACCTACCTTGAATCCGCGTATGCCACCCAAAAAGAACTCAATCTAATAGAGACCAATGACCCACTCAAACAACTCATTGACCTAGGCACACTAATACCAACGGTAACCACTGTAACCCAAGACGTAGCTAAGGCATTTAATGACAACAGTCCGGACCCAGTCGTCACCCAACTCAACCTCACTCTCAATCCAACCATTCCTCAAGAAAAACAACTCCCCTATTTGGCTCTCTATGCCATGGGCAACTTTCAACTCCAATCCGACTATGCCGCCAACGCCAAAGGTGCGCCGCCAACTTTAGAGGCGTTTCAAAAAGCATCCAAACAAGAACTTAATGAAAGCAAACCACCCTTGGATGAGACCCTCATATCCACGGTATTTGATCAAGTCTTCCCCCTCTATCTCGAGGCAGACAACGCTGCAAAAAGCACTGACAAAGTAGTTTTACTTAACCCCATTTATGAAACACCCGCTAAACGCCCAATAATCCAACTCTTCGCTAAAATCATAGTCAATATACTCAATGATCCCTCAACTCCTGAAGACTTACGTAACAAGCTTCTTGGATTCAAAGCTTTTAGACACGTTATTGGACATATACTAGATAGCTCAGACCCACTTTCCAACTCTGACTTATCCACTGAATTCGCTGCCTATTATACTCGTAGCTCTAAGTTAGAGTCCGGACTAGGCAAAGAGAACGCACTTCAAAACGCGTTAGTAAATGGTATTCCCAAGGCCAAGTCACTTAATGCCCCATATTTACACGCCATACTCCCCAAGCTCTATCTCGCAGGCGGATTCTCACAAGCATTTGGCGAGAAGTATGTTGCGGAATTATTAGCTTATAATGATGCACATCCAAACCAACTAAACCGTGACGAACAACTCGTACTCTGTGTTCACTTCGATGTAAGACAATCCTTACATGGTGTCTTAGAATCGGCATATGATAATACTGAACAACTAAACGATGACCTCGGACTCCGTTCCGAACCTTACAAAGTTGAGTGGGCTCTGGCAGCGCAACATCTACTGACAGGCGACAATCAAGCTGAATTAACTACCCAATATCAAAGACTATTCCAAGCCAACAAAATCCAATGGATAGCCGCTAATAAGAAGAACACGTATGTTGTAGCAAACCAAGAAGCCTTAACGAAGACCGCTCCTTGTTTCCAAAACACCTCCCCAACACAAAAAGCTGACGAATGGCTCAAGATCACACCCAATAGAAATGATCGAAACGTTAGTCATAAACAAGCACTACAAAACTGTATTAACAAAAAAATGCTTAGCTATACCGTCAATGACCAAGGCGTTGTCGAGCTCTCTATATCAGATGCCCAAGCAGGACAGTTAGCTAGGCTTGATGGCGACACAAAAAAAGCCCTTTATATATCACTAAACGAACTACAAACGGCGATCCCAAGCACAACTCTTCAACTCAATAACTTTGGCGATCCCATAACCGTATCAAAGGCTACTTCAGTTCATTTAGCAGACCCCTTGTATGCTTACATCAATATGCTTGTCCCTATTCAGGCCAACATGGAGTCACTTGCCGCAAAAAAGGACAGCGGCCTACCATCCATGGCACAAACATTAAGATTAGCTACCCAGACCCCCTCATTGGGCATGCTCATAAATAAAGAGTTGATCACCCCAACGATAATACAGAGAAAAGGAAGAGGTCTATTATCCAGTACAACCTACAAATTACAATTAACCCCGGGGTTACCTGCCACTCAAACTGAGACGACTCATAATGTACACCTGGCCGCCTATGCCATAGGAACCGCCGAATTAGAACAGGCACGTGCCGGTGAAACAAACACCACATTTGATCTTAATCAATTTATGGAAACTGAAAAAACAGAACTGCGCCACATGCCCCCCAAAGGTTTCAAAGAAGCAGAAATAGATAATGCTTACGCCAATTTTTTGCCACTCTATCTAGCCCTAGAGAAAAAAGGCGAGCTTCCTAAAAATCATATGAGCACTCAATCCGATACCTTTGCCTACTTCGCATTACAAATGCAGAACAACAAAACATTACGCCCACTAATCGAACAAATACTCAATAATCTCCCCATAGAATTTGTTAACCATTTACATGTCTCTCCATATACCAGCATAGATAGTCCCTCTGTAAACTTATATCTAAACTACGTTGTTGGTCCACTTCTTATATACAATGACCAATTAACTAATGACGATAACCACGCAGACATCCATAAAAAAGATGCCGCCCTTAAAACGTGGGTTAAGGACCAACAAGCCAGAACCAGTTTGCTCATACTATATAAAAAAGGAAAGTTACCTACTGATGTTGCCGATAGGTTGACCCAAGCATTATTAGACAATCCAATTGAGCGAAGTATCTTTAAGGATCAAAACGACCCTGAGGACCTTGTCCTAGCGACCTATTTTGAGGTAAGACACCGTGCCTATGAAGCGGTACTAATGGCAAACCAAGCTATCCAAGCACCACCTACTCCTGCTGCAAACGGGCGAAATCGCACACCAAAGAAACAAGCTCTCCCTGCAATTGATCCCAAATTACAGAAACGATTCAATGTCACTGGAGACGCCACTGAACAAGTGTTCTTCAAAGATCAAAACAAATCAAACCAACGTGACCCTAATATTTATAATCTAAAAAATAAACATCCAGACAGTTACTCCAGATTATTTAAAGTCGAGCACCAAAAACTAATCGCCCAACTAGAGCGCGAAATAGCGTCAGTACTAGCTAGTTCAACCATAACCAAAAAAACACAAAAAACAAAACTGAGTCAGATGGAACAAGAACTCGAAGCCTTACGTGGGATCGACATCAATACGGCTCTACCCACTACACTGCTTGATCAAATGAAGGAGGTGGCGTCAACACCTACACCTGCCCCTCAGAATGTGTATAACAGAGGAACAGCTAATAGGAACAACGATGTCTTCGTCCACCAGGATACAGGTAGACAACCTGGCGGCACCCCCGCCTCTGCAAAAAAACGTCCCGCATCCGCTATCAAACATAGGACCGCTGTTGGAACAGTTGGTGAGGATGACGTTCAAGAATTTGGTGCGCCAACACGTAGTGAACAAAGAGACTCAGTTAATCGTTTAGCGGCACCATCTCAATCAGCTATAAAAAGACAAGATCAGGCAGACCGAGATTTCCCAGGAGAACCAACCGATCCACAAGTCGCTCATCAAAATGCATTAAGTCGTAATGGCCATGCTGCGTCCATGGCAAACATGCACGTAAACCATCTCATTCCAACAGTTACTCCAAAGCGGATAGGCACTGCTGGTCAAAACGGAAGACGCGTTGCACCGGTTAGTGATTCTAAGGCTCAAGATAACCAAGCACTACTTTTTCGACAACAAAGAGCAAACCAAGGTAAGAATCCCAACAAACCAAACCCAACTCAGAACCAACTCTTTAGCGAAACCGTCCCGCTTCCTACCGATGGCCTACCCACTCAGGAAGGAGCCCATTTTGCAGGAGCTGATGATGAGATAGATAACATCCCAACTTTTGGAGGTAGCTCAATGAAATCCCCAGCACCCACAGCTATAGACGAACCCGGCTCAGCTAGCTCCAATAGACCTGACTCACGCAGTGGAGAAAACGGTGGCAGGCCCCATACTGGCAAAAAATTATTTATGTCTCCTAAGATAAACCCCAACTCCAATCATATGGCTATTGACCTTGAGGCAGAGGATGATTATCTAGCAGAGGTTCCATCTAAACCAAAGCCTACTGAAGATAAAAAACTCAAAAAACAAGGGTCTGTGAAAAAATTTATAGGCGGCCTCTTTGGGAAAAAATAAAAACCCTTCCTCCAATCTATTACCAATACTATTGGTAATAGATTAAAAACGTTTAGCCGCCCCCATTCCTGGGAATAACAATCTCAGGAGCCAATTATGTCCAGTTCAATCAATCCAAGCAACATTAATGTTCAGCACCGCATCGCCCATCAAAAGGACGCCACACCCGAACAGCTCCAGCTAGAGACCAAGACGCAACCCAGCCAACAGTCTGTTACATCCGACCCAACGGAAACGCTTCCCACCAATAGATCTCTCGGCGATCCAAGTGCCGAGATTGTATCCACGCCTTCCGACACTTATATGACTTCTGTAGCGGATACATTTGAGGCGCTCGACACACAATTAGAGACCGATTTAGACAGCACATTACTAAGCGATCAACTCCAACAAGATACCCTACTTAGCACCCACATCATTGATCAAACCAAACAGAACGCTATTGTCACTAAATTAATCGATTAATTCCTTCCATATAATACGCTTTATTTTCACCTCCCAAACCATGTATAATTAGTCTCTGTTGGGGGGCCGAGTATCTAGGGGGTGGATTGGGGAGATATTGGGGGAGACGTTTCGGCGTCACAAAAAATCTAATATCTCCGAACCTCAATCCAAAAAAGAGTAGCAATGGCAGTACAAATACAAGGACCAGTTATCTCCGATGGACGTCTAACAGGAATTAACGCAGAAGACGCGGCGTTCCTACCCGTTGCAGCCGCCAAAGCACCCCCATCAACTATAGCCTCAGGGCGAATCAAACCAACTGATATTGTTGTCGAAACAACCCCTAGACTCCGTTTTAGTATCGCACTAACCCAATTTACCGAAGCTCTTTCCCCAACAGCCGAAAAACCATCAATCGCAGACTCTAGCGGAAGAGCACTCATTCAACATCTCAACGACCCGGACCAAACCCGAATCAAAATAGAGGATTTAGAAAAGATTGCTACTACCTTCCTCACATTTTTTAATTCAGAACCCTCGTCAACCCAACTAAATGTCACTGCTAATCAAGTAACAAAAGCATTTATGGACCATGTATTAGGGCGATACAACGCCAACGGCACAATGCCCGATATCCTTAACGATATGGTAAATGAAACCTTACGCCATTGGATGAAAGACGAGGCCGTATTCGCAGAGCTACAAACCAAAGCCGCAACCAATGAAAAAAGATATGACGCAACAAAATACGCTCTTTCTAGATACACTAGCTATCTACTCAGTATCAATGACCCAACACTGTTGACTCAAGGTCAAAAAAACCATGTTCGCAAGACTATTTCAGAAATCGGGCGTAGCGCAGAAACCATCCCCGTAACCCCAGTCGCAGAAGAGATCATCGATAAAATTAAAGCCCCGCCTATTCAGGGTGCCGCCAGCTCCAACCGTAGCACCCCTGATTATGATCCGACCGACTTCACCACCATGACTCATATCGCCCGCTATACTGAAGAATTAATGCGTGATCCTTCTAGACTCAACTTCATTGGCGCGATTATGATGAGTCATCTAAATTCAACAAACGAAGCGCCAGTAAATACCCTAACGGCTGAAATCAACAACGCCATTACAGACTATGTCAGAATATTAAGTGACGGTAACCTGTCCAAAATAGCGTCATTGACCGAAACCGAGCTAGAGGCGATCACCCTACGAATTCAAGCCTCTGATGAACCCAAAGAAATCCAACAACTGGAACAAGTCAGAGTCGAACTAGCGCGAAAGATGACCGATGCCACCTTCCTCGAAGGCATAGAAACTAAAGCAAAAAAAACCAACCACAACTCCAAAATCGATACGGTGAGACAACAACAAAACCAACCCGATTCAATCCAAAGCCTTAATAAACAACTACTCGATTCCGAAGCAACCCATGCATCTATCGAGAGGACCCAAGAGACCATTCGTGATGCTATCAAATCAACTAAAACCCCTGGATCATCCCCTCTAGACAAACAAATTGCCCTTAACGCTCAATTAGGCCTAGATCGTATTCAATCGGACAACACCAAAATTCATAGTGCCTTCACAAAAGCCATGGCCGTCTCCAACAAAGGGACTTCAGCGTTCAGAAAAACAGCCGATGATGGCAAAGACATCTTAATTATTATGGAAGGTATTCTAGACACCGCCGAAGTGGTCATGTATCGCCTAGGGGGGCGTCTAAATCTCCCTAAAGAGGACAAAGATTTAGAAGAAATCTACTTACTTGCCAAAAAATATGTCGCCATTTTGAGCACCCCCAGTCATCCCGATAGAGAGAATCTGATCCGAAGGTTCTTAAACAAAAAAAACGCAAATGGAACGTTCATCCAAGATTACTTCATCAAAAGAAAAAACGGAACCGAGCCTATGTTAAACGCCGGGCTCTCCACACTAGCCTTTCCCTATGAAAACGGCGAACGTCGCAAGACCGAAGCAGCCTTAGACAGCTTGAATGCTAACCTAGAGGCACTACTTGAAATCCCAGAAAAGCCCCCCCTCTCGGATTCTGATCGTATACAAGCCCGAAAATTAGCGGACCGTTTTGATGATCCCAATATGGGACTAGACTTTGGATTCTCCGAAGAAGATGGCGCTCTCATGATCCGTTACATTAATCAACATGGCGGAAGGTATGTCGCGGACTCGCTTAGTGGAACATCCTCCAATGTACTTAACCGATCGAGACTACAGGCAATGGGCCGTTGGCTTGAGCATAGAGAGACATTGGACCAAGCCAAACTAAATCTTCAGGCATCATCAGAGATCCTCACCGAACTAACAGAGCGTCTGTCTCATACCGTCAGATCCCCTCTTAGTGCGTATGAAACCAGCCTACTTACCCAGGCTATCCCCTTAGGCCTACTAGAGACTGACCAACATCTCGCAACAATGCTAAACGCTTTTGAAGCCACCCTTACAAATGGTCACGGCTTAACTGACGAAGAAGCAACTGTCGCAAATGCCCTGCTCCAAAGAATGAAAACCCAGCCCAAATTAAAGACCAAAAAAACTAACCCGCAGAGCACGCTTATCCAAGACCACCTCATCTTACTTGCAAAAAAAAATGATTATGATGAATTTATTCCAGAAGACGAGTCCGATCACGATGAATCCTCAGAAGACAATGCACCTCTACTTAAAAGAAAGAAAAATCTCCCTACAGGATCTGGTGCACATGGCACTCCGCTACGGAAATCCTCCGCCCCATCAGCGTTTACAAGCCCAAGATCTACCCCACCACCTGCATTAGTAACACAAGCCGTCACACACGTACAACCACACAGTGCTAGTCAGTTAAATTTAAGCACGCTATTGGGCCATATTAAAAATCAAACCAAAGATCTATATAAATATAACCAGGACCTACAACAAGCCCTAAGAAGGCTAATAATCGCGTCAAGACAAGAACGCTCCAATGTCCCCCCCATCATCACTCTCAACCAATTTAACGAGCCTCTGCCAGGGAAAAAAGCCGTCCTACAAATTTCTCTGCCTCCTCAAAACAACGAGAATCAAACCCCACAAATAATGACAAAAAAGGCCAAAAATGTAGGACTATTTGCCACACCATTCTCTCTACCGGAACTTATGGCAGCCATCAGCACCATCGCAAAGTATACTGGTGCAACCACAGAATTCAACGTAGGAACTGCCAAATTTACTCACAAAGAGCTAGCTAAGGCGAGTCCCTTCATAGAGCATCTCATGGCTCTGGAACAAGACAAAAAAATGACTGTGGCACCAATAAACTATCCCCAAACTATTTTTGCAGACGCCGACTATAATATTCCAGACACCTATGATGATATAGAGGACTCTAGACCCACTGATAATCCAAACCCATTCACATTTAATTGGAGAACCAGAACAGACAGTGTTCACTACGGGGGAACAACCAACCCCAAAGTTTATGACGACTTTATGACATTCAAAGCCGCTCATAACAAAGCCGCTCCAATGTATATTGCGACCCAAGCGGCCATCGACAATATAAAAAGGAATTCACGTCCCCATTCAGCTGGCTCAAACGTCCCCGCGACAGGACACCCTATTCAACCACAAACTCGACCAGTAACAGCCGTAGCACCCAGTGGAACTGGTGCTGGATTTAGCCCCCTAACGTTTGACAAGAAAAATCCAACCGCTCATCAAATCCACCCCACAGAAAAACCCACTCCCACTCTAGATGCGATGGCACTAGCTCTCAAAAACCGAAAAAATAATCCACTAAGAGTCCCCCCTGGATCACACGCCACCACTCCCAGCTCAACCCCAGGTAATTCTCGTCCCGGAACACCCAGTGGGTCTCGTCCTGGTAGTGCTCTAGGCAGAGGTAGTTTCAATATAACAGCCCCAACCGGTGCTCTGAACAACCCTCTTGCTAACGCTCAATTTCCATCTGATCCTAGCTCAGGATCACTACCTGGTAGTCTCAAAAGACCAACGCCACCAGTCAGCGCTACAGCTAAACCAACGCCACCAGGGTCTCGCCCAGGCAGCGCAAATGGAAGACGAAGTGGCGCATCAACCCCAACAAGTACTCCAGGATCACGCCCAGTCAGTGCGAATGGAAGACGAAGCGGTACATCAACACCAACAACTACTCCTAGAGCAGCGTCTAGACCCAGTAGTAGTGAAAAAAACGCAGCAGCCTCACTAAACGCGAACGCTCTCAATCAACAAAGAGGCAATGGCCTCGCACCGATCGGAGGAACATCTCACAAACAGAAAGATCCTAAAGTCGCCCTCAACCGACTCAAAATAAACGCATTAACATATTTAGCGGAACAACCAACCCCCGAATTCAAGCCACATCAACAACTAAGAAACGCACTGAACGTCTTAAGGTCTGTCGCCAGACAAGGTCTCCTAACTATAACGAATTTAAAACAAAATGAACTTATAACGATTCGACTCAGCAATACCCAACCAACTCTTGGTCGTCTTGAGAATCCTATACCAAAACTAGTAACATTACCCGACAACCTACTCGGCATGTATCTTCATAGTGACGAACACGATCGTCTTACACAAACATTGGTTACCCAAGACCATATCTTCGCCGCCATCCAAACACTAGCAAAAGAAACAAATGGCCAAGTTCAATTTCAAGTTGGCTCAGCAACCTTCCAACATGAAGCGTTAAGCAAGGCAGGTCTCTTTGTCGAACAACTACGTATACTCGAACAGAATAATAACTTCACCATAAATCGAGACGATTATCCCCAAACCATTTATGTAACCCCCAATTACCAGATTACCCTCGCGGACGGCATGATAGAACAATATACCCCCGAAGGATTCACCTTTTTATGGATGACAAAAGGGGCAAAATCTACCGACCCAAATGCCCTCACGCCACTCCCTTCAGGCAATACACCCATGACTTCCATTTTCCAACTCGATTTCAACCAATTTATGGCACAGCACAACAGTAAGCCTCAACCCAGTGTTGTTGGCGCTAATCTGAACGCTGCTCTCGCAGCAGAGGCCCACCCAACCCAACCATTGGGCGGTGCGTTCAGCTCATTTTTTGCTCAACCCGGAAATGGCCAAGCGTTTGATAGCCCGGGCGAAGAAACCGCAGCATTAGAAGCCGAAGCCCTAGAACTCCAGAAAGCCGCTAAGACCCAAGCGAAAAAAGCCGAAGCCCTAGAGCTACAGAACGCAGCTGAGACTCAAGCGAAAAAAGCCGCCCAAATCACCAAAAGAAATGACATCACTGCACAACAATACGCAGAGAGTCCTATGCTCAAATATCTAGCCACCTACGAGTACATTCAACTAACCAACCCCACAAACGCGGCTCCCATAAGACAAATTATCATTACCGACCGAATGCCAAAAGAGTCTAAGTACTTGGCCCTCTACGCAATGGGTATGGCGGCGATCGAGGAATCTATAGCAACTTCAAACGGGAAGCAACCTAACTTAAACACATTTACAGAACACTCTGTTTCCAACTTTAAAAAAGCCAAAATATTTACCAAAGAAATCATTGAAAATGTTTATGACTACTTCTTCACATTACTACGAGGACATAGCGACAACGACTTATTTGCTACCTTACGTGCACAATACAACGATGACGATGATTTCAATGAAGAGTTGCAATTAGTCGTAGCCGGCAGCTTTGAAGAAGTTGCCCTAGCCATGCTATCAGATCCGGAGATTCACCCATTCATCAAGGGCGAACCCCTCCTACAACGCGATAGTCTATATATCCAATATCTAACCCCACGTCTTAATGAACCCGAAGGATCAGACCGCGCGTTGTCAAAAAATGAACGCGCTCTATATAACCAAATAATGGGAGAGCCTGTACAAGTACCTTCTGGCCCACGTGCCCAAACCACCCCGGCCCAAACACGACAACAACAAAATAACGACGTAGCTGCTAGACCAGGGACCGAGGGCGGCAATAATAGACCTAGTCCAACAGACAACGTCAAAGCAACCCCTCCCATACAGGCTGCTGTTGCCTGGAGCGACGCCTTTGCCCCTGCAGAAGAAGAACCACCAACCCCAACCAAAGCTGCCGCACAACAATTCGTTGAGGCTCTTCCTTTGGGGAATAAAAACTTCACCGTTGAAGCGCCTGTTGAGGCCGCAGTACCAGTTGACCCACCACAACCCGCCAATGCGGATCAAAACAAAATTACATTAACTTATTTTACGAACAATCAAATACTAAATCGTATCAAAAAATATATTAAACTCTCACAAGTAGCAGAGAACACATCCCTTTTCGAAATCACCATGACAGACAACTTCCCCAAGGACGCCAAACACTTGGCCATCTTCGCTATAGCAATGGCGAATCTCGAAGAGGAAAAAGCTAAGGCTTTTGGGCAGGACTTTAATTTATATGACTTCGTTAAGACAGCTATTCACAAGTTAACCGCCTCTAAATTAGCGGCTAATAACGAGGATTTCGAAACAATAATTTATGAAGTCTACGGCGTCTTTTTAGCACTAGA
>JABISL010000042.1 GCA_018700055.1 bacterium
CAGAGCAGGCGAAGGTAAATGCGGCTCGGGCGCTTGCGAATCTTGCTTTTAATAATGAAGGTAATAGTGTTGCGATAGTCGAGGCGGGGGGGCATGTGGGTTTAATCCAGTTGTTGCGTAGTGACACCGCTACAGAGCAGGCGAAGGAACATGCGGCTCGGGCGCTTGCGAATCTTGCTTTTAATAATGAAGGTAATAGAGAAGCAATCATGGAAGCGGGGGGGTATGTTGCATTAGCTCAGTTGTGTAATGATGAGACTGTAACAGGAAAAATAAGAATCTTGGCTTTTAGGTCTATTTATCTCCTTTCTAAATCTAGACAGAACGATGTTAGACGTCTAAGTGTGGGTGTTCATAAGTTTATTATTAAGGTGCTAGCGAAAGAAATAGATTTAGGTGAACTTAATTCACAGATTCAGGAAAACCTTGTTGAAGTGCTTGCGGAGTTTTCTGTAGTTAAAGTAAATGAAAATCAATTAATAAAAGATGGTGCTCATATAGTCTTTGTGAATTTGCTAAATGATGAGAATGTGACAGAAGATGCTAGAAAACATGCGGTTAGGGGTCTTTGGCGTCTTTCTTTTTGTAGTTCTGAACATATAGTAAAGGTAGGTGGGCATATAGCATTAATTAGGTTGTTGAATAGCGAGACAGTGACAGAAGGCATGAAAGAACTTGCAGCTGGGGTCCTTGAACGTCTTGCTTATGACGACGACGAAAATAAATTAGCAATTATGGAAGCTGGAGGGCATATTGCTTTAACCCAGCTGTTGAATAGCGAGACAGCAACAGATGACGCGAAAGTAAATGCGGCTGGGGTGTTTGTTCATCTTGCTTGGAATGAAGATCATATATTGGGGATTATGGAAACTGGAGTGCATATAGCATTAATTAGGTTGTTGAATAGTAAGACAGCGACAGAAGACGCGAAAGCAAATGCGGCTGTAGTGGTTACTTATATTTTTGATAACAAAGAGGCTAGAATGGCAATTATGGAAGCTGGCGGGATTACGGCTTTAGAAACTATCTTTAATAAAGAAGGTGTGGGAGAAGAATTGAAAGAAAATGTTGCTGATGCACTTAAGGCGATCCGTTCCGCAATCGCCAAACAAGAGGTAGTTGTTCCTATGCAAGAAGTTAAACCTGAAAAGAAAGAGGAAAAAAGGTCTCAAATCTCATGGAAACCTTTGATGTCGTTCGGAAAGTAGTCTCATGACGATTCCACTAAATTCCGATACCCTAAGAGTCTAATGAGTAACTCATCCCAATTCGTTCATTTACATGCCCACACAGAGTTTTCCCTTCTGGATGGGGCGATTCGTCTTAAGCAATTGGTGGATCATACTGCTGAGCAAGGTGGGAAGTCCGTAGCGCTTACAGATAACGGGGTGATGTTCGGGGCGATTGATTTTTATCAGTACGCCAAGTCCAAAGGGATTCAGCCGATTATTGGCTGTGAAATGTATCTAACAGATGATATTACCGTTAAGAAACGGGGATTCGATCGTATTATTTTGCTTTGTAAAAACTATGCGGGATATCAGAACCTCTCGCAATTGGTAACAATATCGCATGTCGATGGTTTTTATTATAAGCCTCGGATTGATCTGGAAACGTTAGCGAAATACAAAGATGACTTGATATGTATCTCCCCAGGAATGCGAGGCCCAGTTGCGTTTCGGATTCAAGGGAATCATATGGATGAGGCCAAAGCACAAGCTAAGGCGTTTCAAGAAGTATTTGGCGAGAACTTTTATCTAGGTGTTCAGCGATTGGGTATGCCGTTCGAGGATGCTATTAATGAGACAACCAAGGCCTATTCAGAGGAATTGGGTATTCAGGTTGTTGCGACTGGGGATGCGTACTACCTACGTCCTGATGATGCCGTATTAAGGAGTATTTTGAACTGTATTCAAATGGGGCGTGTATTGGATGGGGATCAGAAGTCTCAGTTAGAAGACCAAGCCCAATACCTAATGCCCGCTCAAGAAATGGCAGCGCGATTCAAGGATTGGCCTGAGGCAATTGCGAATTCGGCTCGGATTGCCGATGCCTGCAAGATCGAGATTGAAATGGATCGGGTTCAGTTGCCTAAGTTTGACTGTCCAGATGGATTAAGCAGCGAAGCGTACTTGGAAAAGTTGGTTTGGGAAGGCATTAATCGACTTTATTCAGAGATTACAGATGAGATCAAAGAGCGCGTAGCTTTTGAGCTGGGGATTATCGAAAAAATGGGATATCCCGTTTACTTTTTAATTATTTATGATTTCTTGGATTATTGTTTTAAACAAAATATTCCTGTGGGACCGGGAAGGGGATCGGCAGCGGGATCAATTGTGTCCTATGCCCTTAATATTACGCGGATCGACCCAATGGAATACAACCTGCTATTTGAGCGGTTCTTGAATCCGGAACGGGTATCGATGCCAGATGTGGATTTGGATTTTTGTATCAAACGACGGGGTGAGGTTATTGAATACCTGACCGAGCATTATGGTTCTGCTCACGTAGCTCAAATTAGTACCTTCGGAACGATGGCGTCCAGAGCGGTATTGAGAGATGTGGGGCGGGTTCTGGATATTCCATTAAATGAAGTGGATAAGATCGCTAAATTAATTCCGGCGGTTCCGGGGCAGCCCACTTCTTTGAGTGAAGCGGAAGAGACTGTTAAGGAATTGGCTAAGCTGCTCGGATCGAATTCGATTTATCGACGATTATTTGATTATGGGAAACGATTGGAAGGGTTTGCGCGACACAACTCGACTCACGCGGCTGGGGTTGTGATTTCGTATGAGCCATTGTCGTCTGTGGTGCCGTTGTTAATGAACGATGGGAACTCCGCGACTCAATACACAATGAATGCGCTGGAGAATATTGGATTGCTCAAAATGGATATTTTGGGACTTAGGAACCTGACAGTATTGGAAAATGCTCGGGTACTCATCCACAAGAAAACCGGGGAGTGGATGGACTTAGATAAGCTGCCCTTAGATGATGGCCCTACTTATGCGTTGCTATGTAAAGGGCAAACAATGGGGGTATTCCAGTGTGAGAGTGATGGGATGCGCCAGCTCATTAAGGATATGCGGCCGGGGACATTTGAGGATATCATCGCGTTATTAGCACTATATCGACCGGGTCCATTGGGATCCGGAATGGTAAAGGACTTCGTGTCCAATAAGCTAGGTGAGACAACGGTTCAATATGATTTGCCAGAGCTGGAGCCAATTCTAAAAGATACCTATGGAATGATTGTTTATCAGGAGCAGGTAATGCAAATCGCCAGTGTGATTGGTGGGTTCAGTCTAGGACAAGCGGATATGCTCCGACGTGCCATGGGTAAGAAGAAGAAGTCTGAGATGGACCGTTTAAGAGACGAGTTTATTGAAGGTGCTAAGGAAAAAGAATTTGATGTCACCAAGGCCGAAAAGATATTCGAATTATGTTATAAATTTGCGGAGTACGGATTTAATAAATCGCATAGTGCGGCGTACGCGTTAATTAGTTATCAAACGGCTTATCTTAAAGCCAACTATCCCCAAGAATATATGACGGCATTGTTGTCATCTGTATTGGGGAATACCGATAAAACGGGGCAGTACATTACGGAATGCCGTGCGATGGAACTGCCGGTATTACCGCCGGATGTGCACGAGAGTGAGTATGATTTTGTGATTTCTGGTAAAGGGATTCGGTTTGGACTGGGCGGGATTAAGAACGTCGGTGAAGCACCGATCGAAGCCATTGTGGCGGGACGAAAAAAAGAAGGTGCTTACGAGACCTTAATGGATTTTTTGATGGATGTAGATACCAAAAGTGTTAATAAACGCGTCTTAGAATGTTTGATCAAGACCGGAGCATTGGATCGGATCGATCCGGAACGAGGCCGGTTATTAACTGTTTTTGAGGAAGTTTTGGAAAAGGCTCAGGTAAAAGCTAAGGAGTTGGCGACTGGACAGTTCGGTTTGTTTGGCGGCATGGAAGCGGATATGGCCAAAGGATTTCATGGGGACATTGAGTATACGCCTTTAGGGAAACAAGAGATTTTGAAATTAGAAAAAGAAATGACAGGGCTCTATATTTCCGGGCACCCCTTGGATGGATTACGAGAACAGTTGGAAGCATCGCCTACGAATACCCAGACTTTTGGGGAAAAAGATGATGGCTCTCAAATCGTATTGATTGGGTTGCTGACTGGGGTTCGAAGAATTATTACCAAAACCAACCGTGAGATGATGGTGGCCGCTTTAGAGGATTTGAACGGGACAATGGACGCTTTGTTCTTTCTTAATGAAAAGAATGTCGAAATGGCGGAGCTTTTTCTAGAGGACTCGATTGTGGCACTTAGAGGTAGGTTGCGAGCCAGTAATGACAAGATGTCTCTGACGGTTCAGAGCGTTGATATAATCAGTGATGCGTTTCGTGCTAAACAGCTACACGTAGAGATAGAAATGCTTGAGGATTTTAAGGTTTTGGAAGATATTAGGAATGCATGTGTGAAGCATCGAGGCGATATGCCGGTGGTTTTGCATTATCAAGATAAGAGTATTTTGGTCAGTAAAAAATATTGGGTTAAGCAAGATGCTGAGCGAGTTTTCTCCCCGATGGTGGGTGACGGACGCGTTTGGCGGGCTTGAACTAGGAGTTAGTAATGAATTTTTTGAGTAAATTGGACGACATAATCGCAGAGCGCAAAGAAAGTTTGCCAACAGATTCCTATACGACGACCTTATTTCAGCAGGGTGTAGACCGGATTTGTAGAAAAGTGGGCGAAGAAGCAGGCGAAGTAATTGTTGCTGCCAAAAACAATGACCCCAAAGAGTTAACTGATGAAGTATCGGATTTGCTCTTTCATTTAATGGTGCTGTTGCACAATCAGGGATTGTCTCTAACTGATGTATCTGCGAACTTGGAACAACGGCATCAGTAGAAGGCTATTAACGCTTTTTTTCTTTTTAAGCCTTCTTGGCGGGGCGGACGTATTTGGACAAGGATTGCGTCTTAGCGCACCTTCTCATAATGCGATTGTTATAGGCGAAAGAGTCACTATAGAAGGTCGCCTTGAAGGTGCTTCGCATGTTTATGTGCAGGGGCAATCGGTGGCTGTTAGTAATCATAAGTTTCGAGTTGAGGTGCCTTGTTTGAAGGGTAAGCAACGGATTCCAGTGATGGCAGTTAACTTCAAGACTGAACGCATTGAAGAGACATCGATAACGGTGTTTTGTGTATCAAGTTATAAGGATGTTGCGTCGCTTCCAGTGCTTAAGCTAACCACAGTTTTGGGTAGTGCGGGAGCTGTGTCGTCGGCGTATTTTCAGCCGGATCGATGGATCACTAAGGCGGAGTTGATGTGGACCTTGGTTAAGTTGGGTAATGAGCGACTTGTAACGCCTCGTACCCCATCGTTTAAGGATGTATTACCTTCTGATTGGCATTATTCGTTTATTGAAACAGCTGTGAAGCGCCATGGGATTCGGGGTGAAAACAGTGTTGATTTTGCGCCAGATGGATTGGTTAGTCGGGCCGTGTTTTTTCGGATACTGTCCCGTTTTGAAGGCGTAACGTCATTGCCAAATAGTAAGCCAATTACGCCAGACTTATCCCGAACATTCTGGGGGAACCGGTATTTGGGGTGGGCGTCTAGATCGCATTTGATACCGTCTAAGTGGCTAGAGACCAATATGGTTTATCCATATCGACCGGTAACGCGTAGGGAAGCGTTTGAGATATTGGCTCAGTTACCGAGTGTTCAATTTCGATTAGCGAAGGTTTTTCGCCCGGATCGTATTGCCAAGGTGGTATCGAGTCCCAAGCGACGGGTGGTTGCTCATCAGCGGGTGATTCCAAAAGTAGTAAGTCGTGAAATCCCCAAGGCGTCCTTTGATATTACGAAAACATGGGCTGGAATGACTGGTTCTATTCAAAAAATGACCGATCGTTTGCCAAAAATAAACCGGGCTAAAGATCCAAAATACACGGAATATCGTATTCAAAGAGGAGATACGTTACCGATTATTGCTAGGCGGTATATGGGGAGTTCTAAGGAATGGGAGCGATTGGCTGGGTTTAACGATCATCGCATCCGAAAAAAAGAACATAGAGGCCGAATTATTAAGATTTGTACCATCGTTCCGGGACAAGTGATTAAAATTCCGAGCAAGTAACGCTATAATACTCGAATGAGCATTAGCGAATCGGATTTAGACCGCGTATTAAAGTTATCTCACCTGCATATTCCGGACTCGGAAAAAGCAGACTATGTCGCCCAGTTAGATAAAGTGTTGGGGCATATGGATAATATCAATCAACTTAACTTGGATGATCTTGAGCCTTCGGCTTGGGCAAATGCGACCGCTACCCCAGCGCGAAAAGATGTTGTTGTAAAAGCTGAGTTGGACTTAGAGACCAATGCGCCTGAATGGGTAGACCATTCATTTAGAGTGCCGAGTATCCTCGGAAAAGAGACTTAAATGGCGGATGCATTAAGCTTAGCGAAATCATTAAAAAATAGAGAAGTGACATCCGTGTCATTAGTGGAGCAAGCGTATCAAGCGATTGCCGAAACTGATGGGGATATCAAAGCGTATCTAACATTAACGAAAGAGTCGGCTATGGCCCAAGCCCAGTCCATCGACAAACGACTGGATCAAGGTGAAGAATTACCGCTTTTGGCTGGAATTCCCATTGGAATTAAAGATAATATTTTACTAAAAGGGTTTAAGACGACCTGTGCCTCCAAGATGCTAGAAAACTTTGTGGCGCCATATGATGCGACAGTGATTGAAAAAATAAATGCCCAAGGGTTAATTCCTGTAGGGAAATTGAATATGGATGAGTTCGCTATGGGGTCATCAACGCAGTTTTCGGCGTTTCAAGTGACACGTAATCCTCGGAATTTGGATTATGTTCCCGGTGGGTCGTCTGGTGGCTCTGCGGCAACTGTATCGGCGAATCAAGTGCCATTGAGCTTAGGTTCTGATACTGGTGGATCTATCCGTCAGCCGGCTTCTTTTTGTGGGATTGTGGGACTCAAACCCACTTATGGACGTGTCTCTCGATACGGATTGGTGTCATTTGCTTCTTCATTGGATCAAATCGGTCCGATGGCCACGACAGTGGGTGGGGCAGCAGCTCTTTTAAATGTGATTTCAGGATTTGACTCGAAGGACTCTACTTCTGAACAAGTTGAGGTGCCAGACTTCACACAAGCCATAGGTCAGTCTGTTTCAGGCAAGCGCATTGGCGTTCCAAAAGTGCTTATGGGCGATGCCGTCGATCCTCAAATTCGTAAGGCCATAGACGCTACCTTAGCTGACTTAGTTGCTAAAGGGGCTACATGGGAAGTGGTTGATTTTGGATGTATGGATGAAGCACTTTCAGTCTATTATATTTTGGCTCCTGCCGAGGCGTCTTCTAACCTAGAACGTTATGATGGCGTGCGTTACGGGCATCGTAAACCGGATGCGGCTAATCTTAATGATATGTATACGCGGACGCGTGGTGAAGGCTTTGGTCCGGAAGTGAAACGCCGGATTATTTTGGGGACATATGTCCTTAGCTCTGGCTACTACGATGCTTACTATTTGAAAGCTCAGAAGGTAAGAAGTTTGGTTATTAAGGCTTATCAAAAAGCATTTGAGTCGGTGGATGTGATTTTGTCTCCTACTGTCCCTTCTCTTCCCTTTAAACTGGGCGAAAATTTGGAAGATCCTATTGCGATGTATTTGCAAGATATTGCGACGATTCCGGCTAATTTGGCTGGGCTTCCGGCAATATCAGTCCCTTGTGGAACGAGTTCAGAAGGGCTCCCAATTGGGGTTCAGATTACCGGAAAAGCATTCGATGAGATGACTGTATTGTCCGTGGCTGATGCGATTCACGTGAAGGAGACTCTCTAATGGCTACTCAATATGAAGTAGTGATCGGGATTGAGGTTCACGCGCAACTTAGTACGAAGACCAAGTTGTTTTGTGGTTGTTCAACCGCGTTTGGTTCTAAGCCCAATACCAATGTATGTCCGGTTTGTTTGGGAATGCCAGGTGCATTACCGGTTCTAAATGAAGACTCCGTAGAGTTGGCGATTCGGTCTGGTTTGGCAATGAATTGTGATATTCAAGAGATGTCAGTTTTTGCTAGAAAAAACTACTTTTACCCGGATTTGCCAAAAGGTTATCAAATCAGTCAGTTTGAATTACCGATTTGTTTGGGTGGTTCACTCGCGATTACTGTGCCCAATGCGGATGGGAGTTATGAAAAAACAATTGGGATTACACGCATTCATATGGAAGAAGATGCGGGTAAGTTAATTCATCAAGGGGCAGATGCTATTGCAGGATCAGATAGTTCATTAGCAGATTTGAATCGGGCCTGTACGCCGCTGATTGAGATTGTATCTGAGCCAGATATTCGCTCGGCAGCAGAAGCGCGGGCCTATATGGAAACCTTGGCGATGATCGTCAAATATTCGGGTGTTTGCGATGCCAATATGGAAAAAGGTAACTTGCGAGCGGATGCTAATGTTTCTCTTCGACCCGTTGGCCAAGAGGAGTTTGGTACCCGAACAGAAACCAAAAACTTAAATTCATTTAGAAGTCTCGAACGGGCTATCTTGTATGAGATTCAAAGGCAGACACATGTGCTTGAATCGGGTGGTACTATTCGTCAGCAAACATTGAATTATGATGATTCTACTGGCAAAACATCGGTCCTCAGAGACAAAGAAGATGCGCATGACTATCGGTATTTTCCTGATCCGGACTTGAAGCCCTTAATGGTTACTCAAGAGCAGATTTCTGCGATCCGAGACACATTACCAGAACTGCCTCGCGCCAAAGAAGCGCGATACGTTGACTATGGGCTGAATGACCAAGAGATTAAGGTCTTGTTGGCTGATTTAGACTTGAACGCGTATTTTGAAAATTGTGTTAAAGCCGTTCCAAATGCGGAGTCGATAAAAGAGATGGCGAAGTGGTTGGTAGGGGACTTTTCCGCCTTAGTAAATGCCGCTGGCGGGAGTTTTGATACGCCTGTTATTAAGCAAGATGCCTTTTTAGAACTAATTGTATTACTAAAAGACGGGACGCTTTCTGGAAAAATGGCCAAAGGGATTCTGGAGAAAATGTACCAAACGGGTAAGACTCCTAAGGCATTGCTTGAATCCAGTGGCGGTGGGCAGATATCGGATACTTCTGAACTGGACGGTATTGTTGCTCAGATTCTCAGTGCCAATATGGATGTCGTGGCCAAGGTACAAGGTGGTAAGACTAAATCCGCGGACTTTTTGATGGGACAAGTGATGAAAGAAACGCGAGGACGTGCCAAACCTGATTTGGTTAAACAGCTTATTATGGATCAAATCGCAGCGCTATAGGCGATGAAAAAGACCCAGAATCGATTCTTATTTCGATATGCTGTAATGGCGATATGGGTGACTACTTTTTCAATACTTGGTCTTTTTTATAATATTCGAATGGTAGAAATCAATAAACAGCTTCAGAGTACTGTAGAAAAACTGCAGGTCTTGGAAGAATTGAATAGAGAGTTAGAGCTGAGCCTGTTATCTCAAACACGTTTGGAAAAAATTGAGGAAAAGGCAATCTCGACTTTGGGAATGAAGGCCCCGAGACGAGTGATGTACTTTGTGCCGGATGAATCCAATGACTAAGCGGCTATCCCCCCGGTTTTTTATTATTTTATTAACCTGTTATTTAGTGGTGGGGTTGTTTGCGGTCAGGCTTTTTTATTTGCAGGTGCTACGACATGATTTTTTTGTACAGAAGTCGGAGAGACAGGTTCAAAAAATCATCAAAATTCAATCCCACAGAGGCGTTATTTATGATAGAAATAAACGTCCATTAGCGCTAAGTAAGAAAGCGTATTCTATTTATGCGGTTCCGCCTAAAATTGAAGATGCTAAGCAGTTTGCTAAGGCAGTGTCTTCGGTACTGAAGTTGCCTAAGGGTAAGATGTTTAAGAGTATCAATACTAGTTATCCCTTTGTTTGGTTAAGACGCAAAGTGGATCGAGAAATGATGGAGGCCGTAACTGAGTTGGAATTGGAAGGGCTCCATGTGATTAACGAGGAGAAACGGGTCTATCCCAAAGTCTCATTGGGGGGCGATGTCTTGGGGTTTGTGGGAATGGATGGGGGATTGGGCGGTTTGGAGTATCAGTATGATACTTTTTTGAAAGGGTCTTCTGCCAAGATTATTGTAGAGGGTGACCCGAGAGGTTACCCGATTATATCTGGGTCTCGTGATGTTCAAGGAACGCCGACGGGGTTTCGATTGGGGATTAAACGGTTTGAGCCGATGTCCTTTGATGGGGGACATGTCTATGTCACTCTTGATGAGCGCATTCAATATGCGGCTGAGAAGGCCCTTAGGGAAGGTGTTGAGCGGATGGAGGCTCAGAGTGGGGTTGCGATAGTTATGGATCCGCATTCAGGCGAAATATTGGCGATGGCGGATTATCCTCAATTTGATCCCAATCGGTTTTATAAAGCCAAGGATAAAGTTCGTAAAAACTCAGCAGTGGTAGATGTGTTTGAGCCGGGATCGGTATTCAAGGTTTTTTTGATGGCTTCCGCTTTGGAAGAAGGGATCGTTACGCCAGGAACAGTCATTCGTGTGCCGGAAGAGCTACAGCTTTTTAATCGAACGATTAGTGAAGCACATCGACGTAAGCCAGGGGAGTCAGATCGCAAGACGGCGACAGATATATTAGTTGAATCCTTAAATGTTGGGACAACGATGATTGCTACCCAATTGGGAGAGGCTAAGTATTATAAATATCTCAGAGGGTTTGGGTTTGGTCAGCGGACTGGGATTGCCTTACCGGGTGAATCTCAGGGCTTGTTACGTCATCCCAGAGATTGGTCTGCCGTGGATATTGGGATGATGTCGTTTGGTCAGGGTGTGGCTGTAACCACGCTGCAGTTGGCAACTGCAGTGTCAGTAGTTGCCAATGGTGGGATGCTAGTTCGTCCCCGGATTGTTCAGTATCTAACCGATCATGAGAGCGTGACTGTAAAGGCAACGCCGAAGACGTCTGTGCGGCGTGTTATTAGTGAAAAAACAGCCCGTCAGGTCCGTGAAATGATGGGTGATGTCGTGACGCATGGAACAGGGACCCCCGCACGTATTAGAGGCTATTCACTAGGTGGAAAAACGGGGACGGCTCAAAAGGCAGCACCCGGTGGGCTGGGGTATCTAAAGAATGACTATGTGGCCTCTTTTATTAGTGTTTTTCCCTTGCATGACCCACAAGTGGTTATTGTTGTGGCTATTGATACCCCTCGCAAATCTATTTGGGGATCGACTGTGGCTGCGCCAGTAGTGCGGCAAATTGCGAAGACAATAATAGAAACTCATAATATTCCACCAGATGAATTGAGACTGCCGTAGCTGCCTGTTGGTTGAGTGATATAATGCACACTATGGAAATCCAAGTACGAGATATCATTAAGCAGATGGATGAGTGGGCGCCGCAAGAGTTGGCGGCGGCTTGGGATAATGTGGGCTTGCAGATCGGGGATGTTGAGTGGCCGGTTAAGTCTGTTTTGGTAGCTTTGGACGTGGATGCGGCTTGTTTGGAACAGGTGGCTTCGAACAAATATGACTTAGTGATTACCCATCATCCGTTGTTTTTTAACTCGATTCGTTCGATTGATCTTCGGACTGATATCGGACGGATTGTTTGGACATTTATTAAGTCGAATACAGCATTGTTTTCGGCACATACTAATCTAGATGTTGTGCCTGATGGCGTGAACGATACATTGTGCAAGGCTTATGGATTTGAACCCAAGACTGGCGAGGCCTTTGATAAAGGATTCGGTAAGTGGTTTGAGTGTTCAGAACGACGGTTGTCTGATTTGGAGTCTATTATGCCGTGTCGTGTGGCAGGTGCTAAGACGATTGATAATATAAACCGAGTCGGGTTTTGTGGGGGAAGCGGGAAGTCGATTATTCAAGAGTTACCAAACAAAGGAATTAACGTCTTTATCACTGGTGAAGTGGGATATCACGACGAAGTGTTCTGTGAATTGAATGGGATTGTCTTGATATTACTAGGACACAAGGAATCTGAGGATCCGGTTCTTCCGGTCATTAAAGAGCGACTATTAGCTCAATTTCCAGGAATCCAGATCGACGTTATTTAGTCAGATTACTTAGTGGAGAAACGTCCGTATTATCCGCAACCGTTGCGTTTGTGATTACGGAATTGGCGCCAATGGTGCACCCAGATCCAATGGTAGTCGTGCCAGTGATTATGGTGCCGGGATTGATGATCGTATCTTGGCCAATTGTTACATCGGATTCAATATAAGTATTAGTAGGATCAATAATTGATACGCCATTTACCATGTGTATGTGATTGTTTTTTTGATAGAGGACCTGATTGCATTTGGCGAGGTCCATTCGGGTATTGATTCCAATGACTTCGTCGGGATTTGGGGTGCAATAAGACCGAATGAATTCGCCTTCATCTTTTAGGATTTGGATTACGTCTGTTAGGTAATATTCTTTTTGCTTATTGTTGGTAGTAATTTTGGATAGCGCACTGATTAGCAAATCACGTTTGAAGCAATAGACGCCGGAGTTGATTTCTTTAATGAGGAGTTCTTTTTCTGAGCAGTCTTTGGCTTCTCGAATAGCGGTTACATTTTTTGCTTTGTCATGAAGAATTCTTCCGTAACTGGCAGGTTCATTTAAGCAGGTGGTAAGAATAGTGCCTGCTGCACCAGAGTCACTATGAGCAGTAAGAAGGGTTTTGAGAGTGTCATCTTCTATTAGTGGACAGTCGCCAGCCAAGATAATGATATGGTCAGCAGATTGGTCGTTGATATGCGGAATGACCTGCATCACGGCGTGACCTGTCCCCAACTGTTCCAATTGTGAAACATAAGTGATGTTGGCGTGAGGCGTCATGGCTTGGAGTCGATCGGCTTGATGACCAACAATGAGATAGGTTTTAGTTGCTTGGAGTCGTTGAACTGCTTCAATGACGTAATGTACAACAGGTTTTCCTGCGACATTATGGGCCACTTTTACAATATCGGACTTCATCCGAGTCCCTTTTCCTGCTGCGAGAATAATTGCGTCAAATGAAAGAGTCATGATCGTGAGTATATCATATTATTTCTTGTTTATTCGAGGTAGAAATGATAAAATAAATACGTTTTTAGACCAAAATTATGGAGGCCTTCATGGACCGTATTATAGTTAGAACCCATCATGTTAGTTTAACTCCGGCTATTAAAGAATATGTCGAGAAAAAGATGGTTAAGTTGGACCGTTTTGCAGATGACATCACTGAACTAGCCATTGAGTTGGACGTTTTGGATACATCAGATCCGAACGAAAGTCAGGTTGTTAAGGCTACCGTTTTGGTACGGGGTGAAACGCTTAGAGCAGAGGTATCCAATCGTGATATTTATGCCAGTGTTGATCTAATGTTCGATAACTTAGAGCGTCAGTTAAAAAAACACACCAGTAAAATGAAGAGTCATCGCGGTAGCGAAGGGCGTCGAAGTTTTTCGATTCAACCCAATAAAGAAGAGAAAGAAACGTCAAGTAAGACTATAAAAGAGCCTGGACGTTATGTGCCTAAGCCAATGCACCCTGAAGATGCGGCGAGTATCTTGGGTATGGAAGGATTACAATTCGTTATGTTTCGTAATGCTTCATCAGAAGAAATTAATGTGATCTATCGCGACAACGTAAATGAAGCGGTGTTGTTAGAACCATAAACCAAGGAGAAGTTATTAACATGAGTATTAAAGTAGCAATTAATGGATTTGGTCGAATTGGCCGTAATGTATTTAAAATTATTGAAGAAAAAAAAGGTGACATCGAAGTTGTTGCGATCAATGACTTAACGGATGCCAAAACATTAGCGCATTTGCTTAAGTATGATTCGGTTCATGGGAAGTTTCCTGGGACGATCGCTGTTGATGGCGATTCTATTGTTGTAAATGGCAAAGCGGTAAAGATTATCGCTGAGCGTAATCCTAAAAACCTTCCTTGGGCTGAGCTTGGAATAGATGTCGCGATCGAAGCGACAGGTGTATTTGCTAGCGCAACGTCTGAGCGTGGTGGCTATATGGACCATGTAGAAGCCGGTGCTAAAAAAGTAATCTTAACTGTTCCTGCAAAAGATGACATCGCAACAATGGTATTGGGTGTGAATGAAGAAAGTTACGATCCGTCCATTAAAGCTTGGTCAAACGCGAGTTGTACAACAAACTGCTTGGCCCCATTGGCTAAGGTATTGAATGATTCATTTGGTCTTGAAAAGGGATTGATGACAACGGTTCATGCGTATACGAATGACCAAAGTATTTTGGATCTTCCTCACAGTGACCTAAGAAGAGCGAGAGCGGCGGCTGTTTCTATTATTCCAACATCAACTGGTGCGGCACGTGCGGTTGGATTGGTACTACCAGAACTAAAAGGTAAGCTAGAT
This sequence comes from bacterium, assembly GCA_018700055.1. Taxonomy (GTDB): domain Bacteria; phylum Margulisbacteria; class Marinamargulisbacteria; order UBA817; family JABISL01; genus JABISL01. Next base: position 14,470 of record JABISL010000042.1, read on the forward strand.
GGTATGGCAATGCGTGTTCCTACTCCAGACGGATCAATTGTTGATCTTGTTGCGACTCTTGATAAAGAAGTCACTAAAGAAGACATAAATGCTGCATTTAAAGCTGCCGCTGAAGGTCCTATGAAAGGTGTCCTTGAGTATTCTGAAGAACCCCTCGTTTCTATCGACATCGTTGGTAACTCTCATAGTTCTATCATTGATGGACTCAGCACCAGTGTCATTGGCAACTTGGTGAAGGTAGTGTCTTGGTACGATAATGAATATGGATACTCCAACCGAGTAGTAGATCTTATTAAAAAGATTTCTTAAGTAAGGCTGCCATAAATTTTGGCATCTGATCTATTTTAGTCACCGTTTTTGTCCTCGAGCTATAGTAATAGCCCTGCGGAAAAACGGCAGCTAGAAATAGTCCAGCTACTCAAAATTTAAAGGCAGGTAGGGGGAGGGGGAAATTAAGAATATAACGAGAAAAATATAACCGCGCCTAGAACTTAGTGTTTTGGGTGCGGTTTTTATTTGTTCTGTTTCAGTGATTGGATCGTATCAACAAGGTAACAAGCTACGGCGATGTTGATGGCGATGTCAGCAATGTTGAAGACGGGGAATATATGGATGTTGATGAAGTCGGTTACGACTCCGTATTGGAACCGGTCGATGAAGTTGCCAAGTGCGCCAATGATTAAGAAGATCGTGCCATATGTTTGCCACTCGGTTTCGGTGAGATACTCCCAGAAGAAGGCGATGGCGAATAGGACGGTTAGACTGATGATTAAGAGTGGGAACTGTTGCCCGGCGAATATGCCGTACGCAGCACCAGGGTTAAAGACTAACTGGAACTTGAGTAGTGGGGTGAAAGGTATCCCAGGAGAGTTGTATAGGACACTCCGTGCGATCCATTTAGTCAGTTGATCAAAGCCAACGCCAGTAGATATTAAGGCAATTGGTCGGAGCCAATTAGGCATTAAGTAATAACCGAACCAAAGCGCCTAAGAATACAGTATCTCTTAGGAAGTAAGTTAGTAAGAAGAGGATGAAGAGAAATCCTAAGAAGAACCCTGCGCCTCGGAAGAATCCAATTACAAAGTTAACCGTAAGGAGACGTTGCGGGTGAGCTAATAGTACCAAAAACTCGTCGAATTGAGATTTTTGGAATACCGATAAAAGGACTTTGACGTTGTCATTAAAAAGATCGATTTCGCTCATGTTTCTGGCCAGTTGATCTTCGATATCTTCGGGACGAAAATCACCAAGTACTTGGTGATCATAACGTTCTTTTGCCGCTAATGCTTCATCGGTAAGCATATGGGTTTGAGAAGAAATCGCTTCTATTTTGGCTTGGAGATCGTCTGTCATTATCGATCCTTGAGTACGGCCACGCCGGGGAGCTCTTGGCCTTCTAAATAAGATAACGAAGCACCGCCGCCAGTAGATATATGACTCATTCCGTCAGCTACACCGGCCTTGTTAACTGCGGCTACAGAATCACCACCACCTACAATGCTAATGGCATTGGATGCTTCGAGTGCCTTGGCGACTGCGATAGTTCCTTTTGCAAATGCGTCCATTTCAAATACGCCCAAAGGCCCGTTCCAGATGACTGTCCCTGCAGCCTCAATGACTTGGCAAAGTGCTTTGACAGCTTGAGGTCCTGCATCGAGCCCCATTTCATCCGATTGAATATCAGTTGAAGGTGCCAAACGTGTCTCCGCATCTGCGGCGAATTTTTTGACTAGGACTTGGTCCTCAGGAAGAATAAGTGTAGTCGATGATTGAGCAATAGTGTCTAAGAAAAGCTTGGCTTCATTTAAGAAGGAATCTTCTACCATAGAGGTTCCCACTTCGTTGCCTTGAGCTTTTAATAAGGTGAAGCTCATAGCGCCACCTACAAAGAGTGTATCTACCTTGCCAATTAATTGGCGAAGGACAGCAAATTTACTAGAGATCTTAGATCCGCCAATGATGGCTAAGAACGGTCGCTTAGGTGATTCAAGTGCCGCGCCAAGGTAATGGAGTTCTTTTTCTACTAATAGTCCTGCATAAGCCGGGATCAATGTGCCGATACCTTGTGTAGAGGAATGGGCGCGATGTGCGGTTCCGAATGCATCTTGAACAAAGATGTCTGCCAAAGCAGCGAAGGATTTGGTTAATTCAGTGCCATTATTGGTTTCGTCTGATTCAAACCGAACATTTTCTAGAAGGATTACATTACCTGGATTGAGATTGTTTACAGCTTCTGTAACAGCGGGGCCAACAACATCTGAAGTGGATTGAACGGGGTGACCCAATAATTCACTGAGACGTTGGGCAACAGGCGTTAGTCTTAATGAGTCATCAATGGTTCCATTTGGGCGACCTAAATGAGAAGCCAAAATAACCTTCGCGCCACGACTACTTAGATACTGGATTGTTGGGATTGATGCTTGGATTCGAGAATCGTCAGTAATAATTCCATCTTGTAGGGGAACATTTAGATCTGCTCGAACAAAAACACGTTTACCGTCCCAAGTTGAATCAGGAAGGTCTCGAATTGTTAATTTGTCTATAAGAGGTGTAGTCATCGTAGTGTCCATTTGAGTGCATAATTATATCAAAATTAGGGGTCAGGCACTAGGGGGCAGAGCTAGGCTCGGCTGCAGGTGTTATTACTGCTACAATGTGCGTTATGGAATTTATAGTAGACGAAGACCAAGTAGGATTGCGATTGGACGTGGCGGTAAGTCAGGTGTCAGGTGTTGCCCGTGGAAAGGTCCAAATAGCCATCAAGTCTGGTAGTGTGACTGTTAATGGAAAAGTATTAAAAGTCGCGTATCGATTGTCTAAGGACGATACTGTATCAGGCGATATTCCGCTTGAGCCGATCTTAGAGGTGGATACTGAAGAAGGTGCTGAGCCAGTGAGAGCCTTAACTAAGGCAGATCTTACGATTGTTCATGAAGATCGTCAGATTTTGGTTATTAACAAACCTTCAGGGATGATATGTCATCCCGGGACACGAGCGGAATTGGGAATTCTTACCGAAGCGCTTGTGGACCATAATAAGGGTATTGCCAAAATCGGACAGTCAGGCCGACCAGGGATTGTTCATCGATTGGATAAACATACTGAAGGACTGATGGTCGTGGCTAAGACAAAAGCGGCGTATGAGAGTTTGGTGAGCCAGTTTAGAGAACGTACTGTAGATAAAATGTATTATGCCGTAGTTCAAGGGAACATTGAAGATGATGGTCTTGATATCGATAGGCCAATTGGGCGTCATAGTAAGATGCGGTTACGTCGGGCTTGTGGTCAGTCTGATCCATCGACACTCAAAGAAGCCTTTACTCAAGTTACTGTTATCAAACGGTATATTACAAAAACTTTAGTGGAGTGCCGTCCCAAAACCGGTCGAACACATCAAATTCGAGTTCATTTAAGTGATATCGGCCATCCAGTTGTGGGCGACCCACTCTATGGTCCTAGGTCGCGTAGACAAGAAGAAGGGCAGTTGTTGCAAGCGGCATATTTGGCTTTTGATCACCCTAAAACAGGGGAACGCGTTACCTATGAGTTGCCAATGTCGGAACGGTTAACCTAGAAACTGACTAATAACTTTGCCTTTTGTGACTTAGATTGAGTACACTGGTAGGGTATGGCTAGGAAAAAAACGGAAAAAAACGTCAATAAAATATCTCCTTCCGCAGAAGAGGCGACAGTTGCGCTGAGTAATCAGATGGCAGAGGTGTGGGCATTTATTCTTTTTTTCTTAGGTGTTTTTGTATTCATCTCTAATCATTATCCCGAGTCTACTGGATTTGTGGGATATTGGTTTGTTGAGTATTTTTCTAAAAATTTAGTTGGGCAGGGGATTTTATATTTACCTGTTTTCTTTTGGGCGTCTTCCATTTCCTTGTTCTTGGCGACGCATAAGAATGCTAAGCAAGTATTAATTGGGTTGGCGACCTGTTTTAGTGCCTTTGTTGTTTATTTGGAATTTAAGATCAATGGACCACCGCTTTCAGTATCGTTTCCTATTCCCACGAACGGGGGAGGGTTAATTGGCTTAGTGGGCTCCTATGTTCTGTTTAAGACAGTGGGTATCTATGGCAGCTTAGTCTTGTTGGCGAGTGCGGGAATGATCTCGTTGGTATTGGTATTTAACTTGTCGCTTAGGTCTGTTTTTCGGGGAATTGGGTCGGCTTTTCGATGGATGTATAGTGCGGTTGAAACTCGGTACCAGGCTCAGAATGGCACTACGAAGGCATCAGTACCTGCTTCTACATGGAAAGAACGATGGGCTCGCTTAAAGGACGTTCTTTTTTATACACGTGTCCAAGAAATAGAATTTAAGGGAAGTGACGTTCGCTCTCTACAAGCAATTGATAAGCCTAAGATAGAGGTTAAGTCTTTTGAAGACCGTCTCAGTGAGATGGAAGTGGATGATGACGATGATAGTGACGATACAGAAGACGATGATACGGAAGAAGATGTGTTTGCTGAATCTCGATCGGTTGAAATTCCTGGGGCGAATGACGATGCCATCGTTCCAACAACCGATACAGTGTTCAGTAATAGTGATCATGATGATGAATTGGCGGGTTATGAATTGCCCTCATTGTCCTTATTACAGACAGTAAAAGGAAACGCGACTAAGAAAAAACAACGGCTAAAGTCGGCGCAAGACAAAGCGGCAGTGCTTGAAATGGCATTATCTAGTTTTAATGTAGAGGCCAAAGTAGTGAATATTACAGCGGGGCCATCGGTTACTCGCTATGAATTGAAGCCGGGAGATGGCGTCAAAATTAGCAAAATTACGAACTTGGCTCAAGATATTGCATTGAAACTAGAGGCGGCGGATATTCGGATCGAAGCACCGATACCTGGGAAGGCATTAGTCGGAATTGAGGTGGCAAACCCCAGTGTTGAAATGGTAACGATGCGGTCTATTATTGATGAAACAGACTTTATGAAAGATCCAGCCAAACTACCAGTTACAGTTGGGTTAACAATTACAGGCGAGCCGATTGTGATGAAATTGGAAGAGATGCCTCACTTATTGATTGCAGGGGCTACAGGGTCCGGAAAAAGTGTCTGTGTGAATAGTATTATTATGTCTATTTTGTTGAGAGCAAGACCGGATGAGGTCAAGTTCTTGATGATTGACCCCAAGAAGGTGGAGTTGAGCTTGTACAACGATATTCCGCATTTGTTAGCGCCTGTGGTGACGAATTCCAATAAAGCGGCTGCTACACTCAAGCAATGGCCGCTTCAAGAGATGGAACGACGTTATGAGACGTTCTCACAAATGGGCGTTAAGCATATTTCTCAATACAATGCGGAATCTGAGATTAAGTTACCTTATATTGTTGTAATTATTGATGAATTGGCTGATTTGATGATGGTGGCATCTCAAGATGTAGAGCATACGATTTGTCGATTGGCACAGATGGCTCGGGCAACAGGGATTCATTTGGTAGTAGCCACACAGCGACCAAGTGTGAACGTTGTAACCGGATTAATTAAGGCCAATATTCCATCTCGGATCTCGTTCTTTGTACAGTCTCAAATTGACTCGAGGACTATTCTGGATATGGGTGGTGCGGAGAAGCTTTTGGGTAAAGGCGACATGCTCTATGCCCCAGTAGGACAGTCTCATAAACCGCTTCGAGTCCAAGGTGTTTATGTTGATGAAAAAGAAGTGAAGAGTGTTGTGGATTGGGTGAAGGCGCAAGCCAAGCCAACGTATGTTCACGAGATTATTGATGTGCAACCGATTTTGCCAGACATAGAACCCGCCGCTGAAGAAAAAACAGATGCATTATTTGATCAAGCCAAAGAGATTATTCAAGGGACTCAATATGCGTCTACTTCCTATCTCCAACGCAAGCTGCGAATAGGGTATAACCGAGCGGCTCGTTTGATGGATGAGTTGGAAGAGAAAGAGGTCGTCTCCCCAATGACAGAAGGCAAAAGAACTGTCCTGTAAAATTTCTTGATTTCGGCGTTATAAATTTCAACTTTGTCCTCGAGCTATAGTAATAGCCCTGCGGGTGAAAAGCCCAAAGATGCTTTGACCTTAAGTCATTTTATTAAAACTGGAGAAATTGAAATTCCTGGAGGAAGGAATACGATAAGTAATAGGAGCGATTAAATGAATGAAAGTGGACATGTAGTATCACAAACGAAATGTTGGCCGAGAAGTTGGAATCCGTTTGGATTTGGATCAACGAATGCTGCCAAGGTGAGTGATGTCTCTGCTGGTAATACTCAAGCGACTACTGCTGGAGGTGAGAACCAGCCTGTCGTTCATGAGGAAAATGTTCAAAAAACGGATGCTCTTCTCTTAGCTCAAGTGGGAGTTACACAAGTCACAGATCAACGCCCTTCGGATGCCTCTACCGTATCTGGGTCTGGAGTGACAGGCCGTCCATCAAATGAGGATAGTGGAGGAAGTGGTGAGGAAGAAGGTTCTGATCAGGTTGGGGATCTTCGGGAAAAGTCGAATCCAGTTGATAAAAAGGCGTATAAGAAGACTTCAACGGGGAAAATTCCAGTACTCCGTACAGTGCGTGGTATAGAAAGAGAAGATAAAAACTATATGCAGGATTTTTGTGAAAAGGGGTGTTTGAAGGCGATAAATACACTAAAAAATGAAATGGGAGATGATAACTTTCGGAGTTTGATTCAGTTATGTGTGTATGATGGTAAAAGAACGTTACTTCACGTAGCTGCTGGAGGGAAACATTTTGAGGTTTGTAAGTTGTTGATTAAGTTTGGGGCGGATGTGAATAGACAAAATTCTGGTCAGGGAACCCCTTTTCATAATGCATTGTCGGGAAATAAGGATCGGGTGACAGATTCTCAAAGAGAAACGGTAAAATTGTTTATCCAAAACAAGGCTGATTTGGATGTTAAGAGTTGTTTGGGAACTACTCCTGGAGAAAGGCTTGTACTGTTGGGTTTAGAGGATTTACTTCAATAAGTTAAACCTTGAAATATAGGGTTCGGGGAATTCTTTGCAGGTGCCATGGAAATTGATTAGGCCTGCTATTTCTAGAAGGTGTAGATGAGATTCTCTGATTTCTATTAGAGAATATTCGTGTATTAGGTCTAGCTTATCTTCAAAAGCTTGCTTAACATTTTGATTATCATGAACCTGAACAAGTAGTTGGTTTACTGATTTGGCCAAGTCTTGGTATGGAATATTTGGGGTGTTAATAATCTCTGCACGATATGTTTTATTAAGAGTGACGGCTTGAATCTCTTTGGCTTTTTTGTCAATGCAACGGGTTAGATCTTTGTGAGATAGGGGGCCTTGTCTCGGGTGATTATGAATAATTACAGCTTTTTCTTTTAACTCGTTTTTGAACGGAGGTACCTTTACGTGTGTGCTGGTTCCAATATTAAATTTTGGTTGGAGGACTCCTAGATCTTGCCCAAGGGAAGAGTTGACGGGATCTACCACAAAACATAACTCTAATGGAAATACGGTTAATTGTTCTCTGAATTGATCCAGATTTCTAATTTTAGGATCCATGGTTTTGTTTTTGAATTCAGTTAATAGCGATTTGTCTACTGTAAAAGTTCCTCCCATTACGGATGGTTTGTCTTTTGCATCACAGTAGTTTTTGATGAATCGACAAAGCATAGCAGTGCTCGTGCTAATTATTTCAGCTCGATCTTTGCTGCTTGAGCTTGATTGTCTAGATATTTTTCCTTCAATAACGGCATGAGGGTGAAGGTCTTGATCCTGCTCTGTGGAGAGAGCGTCGATTACAGCGAGAAACGCTTCGGGTCTGTTTTGTTCTAGTGTTGCTCTAAATCCATCTTTTTCTGCTGGAAGGAGTTGAGTATACATTGTCATTAGAGATGAAATGCAATCAACGATATCTTGTCCAGGGTGATTTAGTCTTAATTGAGGAGTGTCAGGGAGACTCTGGTATATTACCTCTAAGACTTCTAGAACGGCGATGGAAAAGTCTAATCGATCTTGCTGTGATTCTTCGAATCCAGGGTCTTTAGGGTTGGATATCTTATTGATTCCCCCTTTGGCTTGGATGGCAAGAATGATAGATAGTGGCTCGTCCATAGTATGAGTGACAGAAGGTTGTCCTGGATTTAGGTCTCCTGCGGGATGTGCTGATTGTGGTTGTCCACTGGATATTGATGCGCCTGTTCCCATATTTATCTCCTTAATAGTATTATCGCTAAGTTGATTCTTTTACATGATTAATAACCGAAATCTATGAAATTCCTGGGGGAAGGAATACGATAAGTAATAGGAGCGATTAAATGAATGAAAGTGGACATGTAGTATCACAAACGAAATGTTGGCCGAGTAGTTGGAATCCGTTTGGATTTGGATCAACGAATGCTGCCAAGGTGAGTGATGTCTCTGCTGGTAATACTCAAGCGGGAACTGAAAAAGCGCCTTTAACAGTTGTGATTGAAGGACATGCTCCAACAACGGATGCTCATTTACGTGCTCAGGTAGGTGTAAAGCCAGTTTCAATTGAAGATGCTCCTGTAGTGACTGAGAAACGAGACTCTGATGCGTCTAATGCATCTGGATCTGGAGTGACAGGCCGCCCATCGAACGAGGATAGTGGTGATGAAGACTCTGATGTGGTTGGGGATCTTCGGGAAAAGCCGAATCCAGTTGATAAAAAGGCGTATAAACAGTCTTCAACGAATCAAATTTTTGTTAATCCAAAAGTGAGAGGGATCCAAGAGATGGATCGTGAGTATATGAGGGAGTATTGTGAAGGTGGACTTTTGAACGGGATTGAGAGGATAAGAGGTGAAATGGGAGATGAGAACTTTAGGTCTTTGATTCAGATGTGTGTATATGAAAATGAGGAGATGGGGGTATATTCAAAAAAAACGACACTCCATATAGCCGCTAGTAATTTTAAAATTTGTCAGCTATTGATTAATTTCGGGGCGGATATGAACAAAGAAGATAAGTTTGGTAGAACCCCCTTTCATTCGGCTTTGCCACTGACAATAAAAAGAGTGACGGATGAGACAAGGAAGGTTGCAATGTTATTTATTAAGTCAGGAGCAAATTTAGATGCGGCAGATACCCAGGGAGTTACTCCAAAAAATAAACTTTACGATTTGGGCTTAGATGGGTTGCTTCAATAAGTTGAATCTTGAAACATAGTGTTCAGGGAATTCTTTGCATGTGCCATGGAAGCAGATGATCTCAGCTCTTTCTAGAAAGTGTAGGCAGGACTCCCTTATTTCCAGTGGTGTATATTCTGTATCAAGTTCGACTCCATCCCCAAGATAATCTTTGATATCAGGATGGTCTTCAATCCGAATAAGCAATTGGCCCACTCTTTGTGTTAAATTTTCATGTGGAATATTTGGGGTGTTAATGATTTCAGCACGATAAGTTTTGTTGAGTGTCACGGCTTGAATTTCTTTGGCTTTTTTATCAATACAACTCGTCCTCTTAGATTTTTCTCAAAAGGAGGGGCTTTGGTGTGGGTACTGGTGTCAATGGTGAATTCGGGTTGTAGTTTTCCCAAGTCTTGGCCATGATCAGATGCTACAGGTTCAACGGCAAAACATAGCTCTAGAGGAAATACGGTAAGTTGTTCTCTGAATTGGTCTAGGTTCCTGATTTGAGCGGTCATTCTTTTATTTTTTAATTCCGATACAAATAATTTGTCTACTGTAAAAGGGGTTGCAGATGCAGAATGTTTTTCCTTGGTATCTACATAGTTTTTGATGAATCGGCAGAAGGCGGCCGTACTGGTACTGACATCACTTTTGCGTTCTTCACTAGGAGATGATTGTCTTGAACTTACACCTTCAACTACTGAGTGGGGATGTAGAGCATGGTCTTGCTTAGCGGTAAAAATGTCGATTAGATTTGAATAAGCTTCTGGTCTATTGTTGTCCATAACAGCTATGGTGAACGTTTTTTTGTCTTCGGGAGATAGTTGTTGATAGTTTGTCATTAGAGATGCCAGATTATCGATAATGGGTTGTCCTAGATGATCAGGTTGTAATTGAGGTGTATTTGGCAGGGCATCGTAGAGTACCTCTAATACTTCTAGAGTGGCGATGGAAAAGTCTAGACGGTCCTGTAAGGAGTCTTTGAGCGCTCGGGGATCGTTGTCTTTGGGTCTGGAGATTTTATTAATTCCGCCTTTCCCTTGGATCCTAAGAATGACAGATAGTGGCTCGTCCATAGTATGAGTGATGGTAGGGGATCCTAGACCAGCTACTCCAGTGGGAGATGTTGGTGGTGGCTGTCCATTAGGTATTGATGCGCCGGTGCCCATAAAAATGCTCCTTCGTTCTAGGTTATCGGTGATTATAGGTACTTTCTGAATTATTGCCACTTTTGTCCTACTCATCAGCCTTAAAATAAGCTACACTTTTGACTATGAATATGGATAAAAAAGAAGTTTTGAATGTTGGGCTAATTGGTCTTGGAAATGTAGGTTATGGCGTGCTTCGGATTCTGGCTGATAACGCTGAAATGATTCGATCTCGCGTAGGTTATGGGATTGATGTGAAGGCTGTAGTGGTTAGAGATCCGAGTAAATATGCTGATTCTGATCTAGGTGGCGCAAAGCTGACTACCGATGTTGCCGATGTTCTTGAAGATGACTCAATCGATGTTGTTGTCGAGGTCATGGGTGGAGAAGAGCCTGCACTAGATTATATTTGTCGCGCACTTAAGTCTAAGAAATATGTCGTGACGGCCAATAAGGAAGTAATCGCCAAGCATAAGACGACCTTTTTTGAATTAGCCAAAGCAAATGATGTGGATATTTACTTTGAAGCAGCTGTAGGTGGAGGGATTCCGGTTATTCGATCCTACAAAGTTGGGTATGCCGCCAATCAAATGGAATCGATTTATGGCATCCTCAATGGAACTACCAATTATATTTTGACTCAGATTCAAGAGAAGCAAGAACCGTTTGAAGTGATTCTTAAAAAGGCCCAAGAGTTGGGATTTGCAGAAGCAGATCCTCATATGGATGTCTCTGGATTGGATGCGGCATATAAGCTCGTCATATTGGCAGCAGTGGCCTTCAAGGTAGATATTCAATTGGAAGATGTGACCTATGAAGGGATTGAATCTATCACCTTAAAAGATATTAAATATGCAGATGAATTAGGCTATGTAATTAAATTATTAGCGATTGGCCAAAAGTCAGGGGCAGACCAGATGAGTTTTAAGGTTCATCCCACATTGGTGCTTAAGGAGCATCCATTGGCATCCGTCAGAAATGAGTTTAATGCCGTCTTTTCTAAAGGCGATGCAATGGGCGAATCCATGATTTATGGAAAAGGAGCAGGTGGGGCACCTACGGGGTCAGCAGTTGTATCGGATATTATTGATATCGCCTTTGATACGCAACAAAAAAACAGTCGCCGTAATTTGGAGTATCGATTTGATTCAGTTGATGTTCAACCGATCAGTGAGTCATATAGTCAGTTTTATTTACGGATGAAGTTGGCGAATGTTCCGGGGGCACTTGGCAAGGTAGGGGATACCTTCAGTGAGTGTGGTGTAAATGTACTAACCGTTATTCAAAAAGAAAATGTAGAGGATTGGTCTGAAGTAGTTGTTGTGACACAACGTGTTCAAGAAGGGATTATGACAAAAGCATTGGCCGAATTGGAAGGGCTCTCTGAAGTGCGTGAGATTTTATCCAAAATTCACGTGGGATTGGGAGAGGCGTAATGGCTAAATACTTAGTAACAGGTGCGGCCGGGTTTATTGGCTCGCATATGGTTGAGACGATTCTTGAGCAAGGCGATTCTGTTGTTGCGTTTGATAACTTAGAACATGGCACATTGGATAACCTGACATTTACTGAAGAAGCGGCTAAGCAAGGACAATATACCTTTATAAAAGGGGATATCCGTACTCTTGAAGATTGTCATAAAGCCTGTGAAGGTGTGGATTATGTGCTTCATCAAGCAGCTCTTGGTTCGGTGCCAAGATCGATGGAAGAGCCCCTTTTGTATCATACGAATAATGGGACTGGAACATTGAACATGCTAATCGCGGCTCGTGATGCTGGCGTTAAACGATTCTGTTTTGCGTCATCTTCATCTGTGTATGGTGATACTGTTCAGCTTCCAAAAGTAGAAACGATAACCCCTACACCTAAGTCACCATACGCGATTAGTAAGTTAATGGGGGAGCATTATTGCAAAATGTTTAACGAATCGTACGGATTGGAAACAGTCGCGTTTCGATACTTTAATGTCTTTGGATCCAGACAAGATCCCAACTCTCAGTATGCTGCGGTTATTCCCGCTTTTTTAACCAAATATTTAGCAAATGAGTCGCCAGTTATACATGGTGATGGGGAACAAACCCGTGACTTCACTTATGTTAAAAATGTTGTGGCGCTCAATCTAAAAGCTTGTTTTGCACCGAAAGAAGCTTGTGGACGTGTCTATAATGTAGGGTGTGGAAGTCGAATATCAGTGAATCGTTTGGCAGAATCAATCAAAGTTTCTGCTGGTGCCACAGTAGATCCTATTTATACGGACTCTCGAGCAGGTGATGTGAGAGACAGCTTGGCGAGTATGGAATTAGCTAAGAAGTATCTAGCTCCTGAGGCGTTTGTGACACTAGAAGAAGGTATGGTGCCAACGGCAAATTGGTATAAAGCTAACTTTCTGCCATAAATTTTCCGAATGACGGCGTTTTTTTTCAATACTTCTGTCCTCGACGTATAATAATACGCCTGCGGAATAAGTATTGAAAAAGCCTTGTCCTTCGGTAAACATAAAGGCAGTTAAAAATTAGGAAAGACTTTTTTTTTCTGTAGGGAAGGAGCTTTCGGGTGCTCGAAGTAAATTCGAAGCACCCTTAACTGAAGACTCTAGTAGCTATTCAGCCAACTCAACATCATAAAGAATGTCGTCTAATTCATGTCTGTATAGCGGCATGTTGAGTCGTTTTTCATCAAGGACATGGCCGATGAATCCAATGGTTCGTCCCAGAACGAAGAATGCATTTAGAGCGCCAGAGTCGATGAGTTGCTCAATTTCTTTGTCCGAATAATTAAGGTTTTTCCACATGTCGACTAAAAGAACGCCCACTGCGCCATCTACGTTTAAGATGAGGTTGGGTTTCTTAGATGTCGTTACCTTTTCTACCTCAAGGGCAAAGTTTAGTGTAAGGGTATCTGGGAAATTGTCCTTAGCGAATTTTTTCAAGCTTTCCACTCGTAAGTCAGGATTTTTGGTGGATTTAATTCGATGTCCAATCCCAGGAATGGCGAGGCCTTCTTGTTTCATGTAATCCACAAATGCATGTGGGGACATATTCTCGTCTTTGCCATGTTTGAAGTGTTTCGCTGCACCATCAATAGCACCACCAAAACGTGGTCCAATGGTTAGGATTCCACTTACTAGTGAGGAAATGAGGTCTTTTCCTGCTCTAGCAGTTACACGCGCATTGTGTGCACCACTAACAGCTGGACCATGATCGGCAACCGTTTTGATTACTGTTTCGATGAAGTCGCTGGCCCATTTTGGGTAGCGTTTTTTGAACCAAAGGAGTGCTAAGACATCCCCAATGCTGAACCCAGTATCAGGTGTGGCTACTGAGCTAATAGGGAATCCGGCATAAACCGCTTCTTCGCCACGATCATCGGAGATCGTACAAATAAAGTTGGTTTGTTTTCTGATTTTGCCACTTTTCTTAGCTGCGGTATAGTCTTCAGGGATTTCAGGAAGTTGCTCGTCTGTTGTGACTGCGTCAGTTTCTGATTTAGTTGTTTTTGTAGTCACGTCTTCTGAAATTTGATCTTTGATTTGATTATAAACTTCATTAATGAGCTTAGGGAGCTCATTGAATGTGTCTGGTACTTGAATGCCAGCGTTCCGCATCGCTTTGTTTTTGGCTACAGCGGTTTCAGAGTTGCTGTTAGCTTTGGCCCCAGCGTGTCCGAACTGAACCTCAGAAGCAAAGTGTGCCGCAACAGTCCCAAGGCTCCATCCGATAATGGGCTTGGTGATTTCGCCGTTCTTAACTGCTTCGATCACATCATACTCATCGGTACCACCAACTTCACCCAATAGGATGATATAGCGGACTTTGTCGTTTTTCTCCATCATACGGATGTAATCGATAAATGTGGAGCCTGGGTAACGATCGCCACCTACAGCCACGCCTTCGGCCAATCCGTTAGCGTTGATGGATACTATATTAGCTAGCTCATTGAACAATCCGCCGGATCGCGTCACGAGTCCTGCAGATCCTGGGCGGTGTAGTTTGGTTTTTACAATGTTATCCATTGTTCCACCAATATTTGCGATTTTGAATGAGCCAGGTGTGATGGCTCCAACAGATGACGGTCCAATTAATAGTTTGCCGGCTTCTTTTGCTTTGATAACCATCGTTCGTGCCAAGCGTTCTGGGATTCCTTCAGCAGTAACCATAATGGTTTTGAGTGATTTGTATTTAAGTGAATCCATTGTGACATCATAAGCGGTTCTAAATGATGCGAAGTTTAAGAATACATCGGCTTCAGGGAAACGACGAACCGCCTCTTCAGTTGTTTTTACAACGGGAATAACGACTTCTCTCGGGCCAAAAAAGAACTTTTGGACAGAGGTTTGAGTTGTTGGGTGAACAATCGCTGCGACAGAAGGTGTTTCTCTACGACAGATATAACCGTAGTCCAACATTTGTTGAATGGCTTTGGTGTTGTTGTTCCAGAATATAGCTTGGGTATCGTTTGTAAATAATTGTGCTGTCATTGGAATCTCCTAGTTATGAGTGTCTTCGTACGAAATACGAACAATGTCAGTAATATGGGTTTCTGGACCGTAGACTTCGATAGGTAAACCGAGTTTTTTTCGGGCTGCGTTACGAATGTTTTTTAGACCAATCTCGTAGTTAGGACCGCCCCGACGGACATAGATTTTGACGCCTATGGATTTGAGCTTGTCGGCATGTTCTTCAAAAGCTTTGATAATGCCATTGAAGGTCTTCGCTACATCTGTGAAGTTGGCGATAGCACCGCCAATAAGGAGTACTTTGTCTCGTCCCTGAGGGTCTTTTTCACGTGTCATCAAATCAATGACTGTGCTGGCATATTGATAAGTCTCTTGCATGCTTGGGTTTCCAGAGTACTCGCCATAGTTAGCTAGCTCTTTAACGTCCCATGTATCTGCAATGGTATCTGCATAAACCACTGAAGCACCGCCACCCGCTACAAGTGTCCATACTTGACCTTTGGGATTAAGAATCGTGAGTTTGAGACTAGCACCTGATTTTTCATCGATTTGTTTGATTAGTTTTTCTTCAGGGGTTTGGGCGTCTCGTCCAAATGAATTGGGGAACTCCAATTGGCCCCATTTCTCATGCATTAAGAATCCAGCTGTATCATCTACTTTGCCAACTAAGTCGAGAAGGTGAACAGTTTGGTTACGAATAATAAATGGGTTGATTTCTAGATAAGTGAAATGCAAGTCGCGGAAGAAACGGTACAGTCCCGAGATAAAAGTAACGAGGTTATCGTGGTTATCTACTGTATTTGGAAGTCCGTTTGTAATCTGTGCGTTTATTTTTTTGTCGGAATCGCCAAGAGGGATTTTTATACTTGTTACGCTGTCCCAGTTTTCTTCAATCTCAACGCCACCTTGTGTAGAGAAGTGAATTACATCATGGTCGTTTTCTGCTTGTATTGCGACGTAGTATTCTTCCGAAGCTTCGTGAGCCACAAAGGGCTCTACAACGAAATATCGGAGTCGTCCGGTGTTGCCGTCATGAAGCGTAATGTCTTGCTTGGCTTTTTCGTCAATCCAGTTCGCGGCGGCATCTAACGTGACGTCTCCCGGCTTGGACTGCTTGTAGAATACTAAGTCGTTTTTACCACGTTTGCCAAAAAGCATGTCGGGTTTGGCGACAAGTGCGGTGTCTTTTAGCCATGACTGATCGTCACTAGCTGTTTGTAAATCGGTTCCGTTTGTTACTAATACGGATTGAGTAGCGGATTGAAGTGTATCTCCAAAATAGCTATCCCAATGGGTTGTTAAAAGTGCTTTTGCGTCTGCTTCGCGTATGCCTAGTTGTGCCATGAGTGACCTTCCTTTTTTGAAGAGTAATTGAAGGGGCTATGGTAGCACGAAAGGGACTAATTTACACCCAATCTCGGGGATTTTGGAGAACCTCTACAAGATCCGCTTCGGGGGACCCTGGTTCGGGGTGATGATCATACTGCCATTGCACATGAGCTGGGAGTGACATAAGGATGCTTTCGATTCGTCCGCCTGTTTGGAGTCCGAACTGAGTTCCTCGATCATAAACTAAATTGAATTCGACATAGCGACCCCGTCGTATTTCTTGCCATGTGCGTTCGGGCTGGTCATAGGCCATACGATGGCGTTTCTCAATAATTGGAGTATAGGCGTCTAGAAATGTATCGCCACAGTCTTTTACAAATGCAAAAATGTCTTCTTTAGAACGATCGTTTTGATAATCAAAAAAGAGTCCGCCGATGCCACGGGTTTCATTTCTGTGGGGGATAGTAAAATAAGTGTCGCACCATTTTTTGAACCGGACATAATAGTCAGGATCGTGCTTGTCACAGGCAGTCTTATGAACCATATGAAAATGTTTGGCATCTTCCTCGAAAAGGTAATGAGGTGTTAGATCAGCACCTCCACCAAACCACCACATTTCTTGGCCATCAAATTGGATTTCGAAGTACCGATAGTTGGCATGTGTTGTTGGGGCATTAGGGTTTTTTGGATGGATTACTAGGCTGAGTCCTGTCGCAAAAAAATGAACGTCCGAAGGGGATTCGGGTGCATCAACGCCTTGTTGAGAAATCATCTTTCGAAACATGGGCCACTCGTTTTCTTTGACGGGGCCATAAACGACAGAGGTATTTACGCCCCCTTTCTCAAATGTAGCGCCATCTTGAATTACTTGAGTGACGCCGCCACCACCGTTTTGACGATCCCATCGATCAGCATGAAACTTGGTGTCCGTTTCAAATGATTCTAGTCCATGACAAATACGGGTTTGGAGTTCTTGTACCCAAAGAGCCATGTCATATGCCATCGGGGAAAAGATATCATTTTTTTCGAGTGTAATCATGAGGTAATTATAGCATGGGAGCTAGGGGAGGGTTAGGTTGATATATGAGCCTGTGGATAGGGTTGAGATTAGGTTTTTATGGGTTTTGGGAGTTGTGAGAATAGCTTAGCAAGGGGGCCTTGTTCGGCTACATGGGAATTATGAAACTTTTGATAGCTAGGTCGACTGCGAATATCCATGATCGTATGTATTGATAAGGGTGATGTTTTCCAGACATTGTCAGCCACTAAAAAGTGTTCGCCTGCTTTTTTAAGCGCTTTGGTATCACCATTGGTTGTCGTTTCGTGGAGACCAACAGCGATAAAATAATTTGCCAGGTACAGTCTCTTTGGTTCTTGCGAGCCTTCATGGCGTTTTATGTGGTGTGTTAACAACTCTCTATAGAGGAGCATTCCTAGTCTTAAGCGGTCTAAAGGAACTTTTTTCCCTTTTTCAATAGGTGTACATAAGTCAAAAGCGACTTTTCCTATTTTGGCTTCTTTTTCCTCTTCTGAAAGGTTTGGGTCATTAGCAATGTCTGAAAGAGTGTTGAGTGCTAACCCCTGATCAGTTTCGGTGATCCACCCTTTTTGTAGCCATGGGTCTGATTGAAAAGGGTCTAATAAGGTTATTGAAATGAATTGGGCATTTAGATCAATATTATTTATATCGTCGCGTTGGGGGAGTGATTGGTGAACGTGTTTGGATACATTTTCAGATGATGGGAGTCCAGTCTCTGGGGTAACATTTTGGGCAATAACGTTGTTAGAAGGACAGGCATATCCAAGGACAGGGTATGGCTCGAATGCTTCGGGGGTTTTGCCTAGTTTGATGGCAGTACCGTTGCCGGTTATTGGTTGGGTAACAGGTTCTGCTGCACGGAGTTCACTATGTGAACTTGTACGTTGTTGATAACTACTGGGTGCTGCTGTGCCTAATCCGTCCATGTGATCCTCCTAAATAGAGCAGATGCTTTATTTTATAATAAAAGAGGGAGTGTCTCTCTATTATTATGAGATCTCTGGTTATTTTTCAAGCGTTTCTGTTAGCTTAAGAAATCTAGATTTGAATCAGAATCATCGGATTCTTTAACTGATTTGTGAGGCTCGCTATCGTGAAGAAAGCTTAAATCACTATCATCACTAAATTCCGATCCCGTCTCCGCCATTTCAAGATGTTTCAATTCCAAGCGTTTGTTTTCTTTTCGCTGTTCTTCTAGCCGGGATTCTTCTAATTGGAGCTTTCGTTGGGATGCGTTTTGATCATCTATAGTGAGATCGAAAACGGCCTCTCCCCCAACAGGGACTGCAATCGCGATTGCGGTTGGGCTTTTTTCGAACGCTTCACCGACTTGTTGTGCAAAAGGGATCGCGGGCTGATTATTTAGGACAGAGTCATAATAAGAATGTCCCACCATTAGTGCTCCCATATTATCTGTTAATGAATCGGCACTAACTTTTTGTGTGATTGGTTGTGACTCTTCGGTAGTTGATGCTTCTTTTTTGTCAAAAGAATGGACGAGGTTACCTGATATGTTATGGAAGTTGGCTGTCTCTGGCATATTGGCATCTAGAAAGAAGCTTTTTAGGTTTTTACTGTTCTTGAGATTGCTAAAGACAATCGCTTTTATATTCGGATCTTTTAAATTGATCTTAGAGACACTTAATAATCTGTTAAGAGAGGTGCTTTTGGCATAGATATCGGTTTGAATGGCCGTGTCTAATTTTGCAATTTTTCGTAATCTAGTAAGTCCGACTTCGGCATAGTTGTTAGCCCATTTGGCACTTGAGTCTATGATAGATCGGATGTGCGTTGCTGAGGTGCTATTGAGTTCAATTTCATAGTCCTTATCATTATTTAGGTCATTTCTATCTCTTTGCGCTTTGTTGCGATATTGCCCCAGTTTTAAATTGTGAGAGTATTCTTCGTTATAAATATTCGAGGATTCACGTGCCATCATTTGTTGTAGTTCGCTTTGCACGGTTTTGATAATGCCATTTCGATCATTTGGGTTTAATCGTTGAATAGCAGGGTTTGTTTCGATGGCTTTCTCGACCATAGCGGCGCCTTTTTCAGCGATATGTTTCTGTGTATTGTCAGTGTTACTGGTATTGTTTGAGAAGTATAATAACGCTTGTTCACCTGCCGCTAAGTTAATAAAAGGAGTTTTAACTTGTTGCCAGACACTGTCTGTGATTTGGCGTACAGGAGTATTTGAATTGGATGAAGGTCCTTCTCGTGTAGCGACTGGGGGGATCATTGAACCCTGTGGTCCTTGAAATGGCAAAATAAACGGTTGTGCGGCATTCATCATAAATATCTCCCTTTCTCGTGTGTGCATCACGTATTTGCCCAGTTTTTTTGGAATTAAAACATGGATATATTGTGGTGAGTGCTAATGAGTCATTGATACTGTTGGATGAATTTCCAACGGGTATTGTCATCAAGGATTGGGAAAAAAGTAGCTACATTGATTATGTATCGGGACTTGGACTAGTTCGGGGGAATAAAAAAGCCCCCTTGCCGTTAGACAAGGGGGCTTTAAATAATCAGTTAGACGTTATCTTTTTTACTTTTTGATGCTGCACTTAGCGCACTTTTTTTCGATGGTGCAAGAGCTACATTTTTTGTCTGCGTTTTTGTCAATGCTACAGCTATCACACTTCTTCTCGATCGTGCATGATTTACATTTTTTCTTCATCGTATCAAATTTGGCCTGTTGTTCAGGTGTTAAGATGGCACGGATATCGGATTTTTTTAGTGATTTAATTACCATGATTTCGTCATGAAAATCACTTTTTGCTTGTTTGTAAGCAGGAGTATGTTTTTCTAAAATAGTAGTGACTTGAACTTGTTGTTCAGGCGTTAGATTAAGTTTTTTGGTGAGGCGCTTAACCTTTTTTTCTTGATACTTGCTATGGCAATTGGATCCGGATTTGATTGGACAGCTTTTGCTATATCCGTTTCCACGGCTGCTACTACACTTTCCTAGGTCACAAGCCTTGCCGAGGCCGTATCCGACAACTAATAATACAACTGCAAATACAGCTAATGAGAGACGGTTTTCTTTGTTCTTGAATAATGACATTAATAAGTTCCTTTGTATGACTAAGATGATAAAACAATATGATAATTATACTTCAGTTCATTGGAGAGTGGGGTTTGGTTACAATTATATTTGTGTCCATCATATTTATATTACGGGCCAAAGCCCGAGCGCGCCGTTGGCGCTTAGCGGTTCAATCCGCCAATTCGGTCTTTTGGTATTGGTGGAGGTGAGCGGAGTTGAACCGCTGTCCGAAAAAGCTCAAAAGTGAGCACTACGAGTGTAGTTCTTGATTAATTTAGTAATACTGGACCCCAAGAACAGGGTGTAGCACCACGAGATACCAAAAAGTTTCGCATAATGAACTGGTATCCCATCATTACACTATCCAGTAAATAACTCTTCTAACTATACTGGCGGACAGCTAGAGAGGCATCGTTGCTTAATTAAGCAGCGATTGAGTCGCTAAATGAACCGAAGTTCACATAGCTAACGTTAGAAGTAGTTTCTGCAGTTATGTTTTTTATGCCTTTTTACGTGGCCTGGCATCTCCACGACTCGCGTTCAACTTCTAAGGAATCTTTCCCGTCGAAACCAAATCACCCCCAAATGATGAAATAAATCGAAAAAATGCCTTGATCTTCGCCTTATTTCTATCATTTACCTGAGGCAAAGAAATACAAGAGAAGAAGAAAGAGATTCGTTATTTCAACTATTTGGTGTTTAAACCAAATTACCAATGATCAAATGCCGCAATGGGCAGGTTGATTATCGATGGGGTGGGCTATCAAGTCAAGTTGGCGGAAGGCTAGCTAGACTTGAATTGGCCCTTGTCATAGAGAAGTTTGATAACATCTTGTTCTGCAGAAGAGAGCTCGTAGTGACGTCGCTTCATCATCTCATGTGCCGTTTGAAAGAACTTATCACTGTCATGTTTTTTGTATTGTTTAGCATTTCCCCAAGCGAAAGAAGGGACATATTTGGGATGAATTGTACTGCCAAAGATACTGGCCCCAAAGCCAATAATAGACCCGGTGTTCAGTAGTGTACCGATTCCCATTTTGACATGGTCACCAACAATGGATCCGAAGAACTGTTGTTGGGTAGATGTTTTCTTTTCGCCGATTTCGATACGAACGGGCTGGTAGTTGTTTTTGAGATTAGAATTGGTAGTCATTGCGCCCATGTTTACCCATTCTCCGATATAGGAGTGTCCAATAAAACCATCATGGCCTTTGTTTGTATATCCAAGCATGATTGAGTTTTTGAATTCGCCACCTACCTTACAATGTGGTCCAATCGATGACGCAGAGATGCGTGC
This sequence comes from bacterium, assembly GCA_018700055.1. Taxonomy (GTDB): domain Bacteria; phylum Margulisbacteria; class Marinamargulisbacteria; order UBA817; family JABISL01; genus JABISL01. The sequence continues at coordinate 35,893 of JABISL010000042.1, forward strand.
GCCATTAATGCGGGTGTGCTTTCCAATGAATAAGGGTCCCTCAAGTCGTGAATGGGCTTCAATATGGACCCCATTTTCAATAAAGATAGGTCCCTTAGTAGCATTTAAGACAACGAAGTCTTCGATAACTGTATTCTTGTCAATGAATACATTGTTTTCATTATAAATAGAGGTTAGTGGTTGTAAGTCGCCCTTGATGATCCCTGGCTGATTAAACTTAACGAAGTCATCTCGGAGAACCGATTCGTTTAATGTTAAGAGGTCCCATAGCTTGGATACGATTTTGACCTGATCCAATTCTTTTGTAACACAGTTGCTTCGAAATGTTCTGATGATGTCTTCGTTAGATGGAATATCCGTTAATAAATTTTTCATGGCTTCCATTTGAGCGCTTCGTAAATAAAGCGCAATAACTTGGCCTTTATAGGTAAATAATAGATCATGGGAATTGGTATGATTTGTAAGGGTATCAAATAGAGGTTGATCCATGATGACGCGCCCATTCAAGAAAAGGCAGGGTGATCCCGTATTGATTCGGTTGACTGAGAGGTCTCTGTGTTTGTGTTTGACCAACGGCGTGAGGTAATCGCGGCAATGGATCGTTAAATTGGCATAATCGAAGTAGAAGCGAATTTTCTCAAGTATGGTGCTGATTCCCAATAGGAGATCATAGGCAGGACGCAATACAGTTAACGGGTGTAACTCTTGGTAGACGTCATCTTCGAATATACAAATGTTGATCATAGGTGGTGGATCCAGTTTATTTAGTGGGTTTATTTTTTACTGTCTTGATCAGGGAGTCAATGGTTTTTCGAATCTGTAAGAGTTCATTGAGGATAGACTTCGATGTCGGGGATTGTGATTTTAAAAGCTTTTTGTCGACGATGGGTTTCATTGGGGAGGTATTTCCAACGATGGCATCAATGGCCGTTTCTAGTGATTTTTCCATAACAATCTTATCACCGTAAGCGAGGATTACCCGTTTAAGCTCAGGCATCTTACTTTGGGTAGCTTGCAGATAGATAGGTTCTGCATACACAAGGCTGTTTTCAAATGGAATGACCATCAGATTTCCACGAATGACTCGAGAGCCAACCTGTCCCCATAGCGTTAAATTTTGGGAGATATCGGTATCTTGATCGATACGTGATTCGATTTGCATTGGCCCAAAGATGGTTCGTTTTTTGGAGAACTGAACGACGTTGAGTTGGCCATAGTTCTCTAGGTCCCCTTTAGCACTCATCCAGGCAATCATGTTGTTCTTGTTGGTTGGGGTAAATGGGCGCATTAAAATAAAGGATTCTTTGGTCTCGCCTGGGAGTTTGACGATCGCATGATATGGCTCCATTTTGACTTCTGTTTCGCCGTAAGTTTCGGATGGGATATCCCAAAGGTCTTCGCGGTTATAGAATACTTGTGGGTCGGTCATATGATAGGTGCGATATAAGTCGGCTTGTATACTAAATAGGTCCTTTGGATATCGAATATGACGCTGGAGGTCGATTGGCATCTCAGCAAACGGTTTGAAAAGCGTAGGATAGAGTTTAGCGAGTGTTAAGATAATGGGATCCTTAGGATCTTTGATGTAGAAGTGGGGCATTCCATCATAGGCATCAATCGTTACACTGACAGAGTTGCGGATATAGTTAAGTGTATTGCGGTAAGGTTCGGAATAGGGGAACTTGTTGGAATGTGTGTAGCCATCCATCATCCATACCATCCGTCCAGAATCGCTTAATACAAGATAAGGATCATTGTCATAGGCAATATAAGGTGTGATTTTTTTCACAATTGTCGCAATGTTTCGATCATATAAGAGACGACTTTCGGGGCGGATGTAGTTACTGATTAATATTTTGATATCTGAGAACTTGATTGCATAGATTAGTCGATGGAAGATGCTAGAGAGTTGGATTCCACCCGATCCTTGATAGTGAGTGAGCTGGTTCTTGGACCCTTTGGGGTAATCGAACTCCTTTAACGAGGTGTTCGCAATGATGTAGTTGTTGGGTTTTTCACCAAAGTAAATTTCAGGGCGTGTAATGGGAAGTCCAACGTGGCTAACTGGGGGAAGGTCTTTGATGAAAAATACTGGGAGGCCTTCGGGACTAACTTGATTGACAGGCGAGAGGCATAGCCCATAACCATGCGTATAGACCAAGTGTCTGTTTAGCCAGGTTTGTGCTTGGGGGCTAAGTTGATCGATGACCATCTCACGAGCTGATAACATGACTTGCCTAAGTGTCCCGTCAATCATGTAGCGATCAACATCCACTTGTCCAAATTCATAGTAGAGTCGGATTTCTTGAAGTTGTTTAAAAGTCTGTTTTAAGGGCTCGCGGTTCCATAATCGAATATTGTTAAGGGTTACCCGATTGTCTTGTAGTGTTTTGTCAGACAAGGTGTTTTGCAGGTCTAGTTCAGAGACTTTTACTTTATCTAACCCGTAAGCAATGCGTGTGTAATTGATGTTATGTTTGATGTAGGGGAGTTCTTTTTGAATTTCGTTAGGGGAAACAATGAAGTTTTGAACAATAGAAGGAATGACATTTCCTACGAATAGACTAGAGATAATAATCAGTCCAAATCCCAAAGCAGGAATCCTTAGGGACGATCGAAAGGCCCATATTAATAATATGACACCCTCAAATAAAAGTAAGAAGGCCTGAATGCGTTGACTAAATAAGCGAACATGGATGTCTGTGTATCCGGCACCAAATACACTGCCGTCAGTAGAATAGAGGAGCTCCGCCATATTAAGAAACGAATCAGCGGAACTGTTAAAGCAAAGAATTGCCAGTATGAAAGCAATATGGATTTTGATGCCAGAGCTACGCTGGCTAGAAAATACATATGCGAGAATGTTTTGTGAAAAATAGACCCATCCCACGAACCCTAGGGTAAAGATTATTAGTGTGGATATGAGGTTTTGAAGTTTTTGGAATAACGGGAGCGTAAATACATAAAAGCCCATGTCTCGATTGAAGATAGGTTCAATGATGTTAAAAGGAGTTTGATGGATGTATAAATACCATTCTTGCCACCAGGACTTAGTGATTAATGCAAAAAAACTAGCTAGTCCAAGGACCCCAAGGATCAATAATGTCCGATAAGCCTTGCTAGAAAGTGCGGCAAAACTACTCGTTGATTTGTATGATTGGAACGATCGGTAAAGGTCATTCATAAATTCAAAAGGTGGGTTGAAGTGGGGTGTAGATAATTTGGACTTCGTCGAAGCGCTTATACGTCGAGCGATCCAGACATTGAGTCCAATAAAGGTGGAAAATACGGCCAATGCGACTCCAAATACACGGAGTTGTGCGTGAAGGGTAAACCACCATACGGGCTCAGCGTTAAACGATCTGAACCAGAGTAACTCTGGGTATAGGTTGAGAATGAATCGGGTAAAAGGGATTCCAAATAGAATCAAAACGGGGAATAGTGTCATTAACACTAGCGTTTTTGAACGTTTCATTTGGCCTATTATATGTGGGACTCACCGCTTGCGTAAAGGAGTAAGTGGTAGCGGCGAGTGGATTTGAACCACTGACCTCACGATTATGAGCCGTGCGCTCTTACCAACTGAGCTACGCCGCCACTTATTAGATCTCAGAAATTATACAGAAAACCTAAGGAGCTGGAAAGTCGGCGCTAAGAAAGTTGGCTTCGAATTATTGATTCGAGCCTAGCTTGTTAATTTGAGCGAGCTCTTTTTTGGTGAGTTGGGCGACCTGCCCTTCTTTTAGACCTTCTAACTCTATAGGGCCTATAGACAAGCGCTTTAGACTAATATTGTTGTAACCAAAGAGTTCAAAAATGCGGCGAATAATTCGGTTTCGTCCTTCAGTAATGGTGATAACGACTTCATTGTCAGAGACGCGAGTTACGGATTCCGCTTGAACAGGGCCGTCGCTTAAGAATATTCCTGCCTTAAGGCGTTGTTCTATATTAAGGGGGAGCGGGGAATTGACTTTTATTTGGTACGTTTTGGGTACTTCAAATGTCGGATGTAGGATCATATGGGCGAAGTTGCCGTCATTGGTCAGTAATAGAAGTCCATTGGTGTTGCGGTCCAGACGCCCGATTGGAAATAACTGTTCGGGTAATCCTTTGAGGCATTTTCTGAGATCATCTCTGCCTTTTGGGTCCTCTAAGGTGCAAATAATATTTCGCGGTTTATTAAGCTTGAAATAGAGTAATTCCATTTCGGATTTGATTCCCGTTCCGTCCATCTTTACCCTGTCTTTTTCAGGGTTGATTAAGTGAGTGAACTTGCTAATTACTTTGTTATTTACTGTGACACGTCCTTGTTTGATTGCGTCTGTTATCTTTCGTCTAGAAAGCGGGGTTTGGGATGCTATAAATTGTTCGATGGATTGTTTCATATTGAGTCTTGGATAATGGCTTTTGGTTGTCCGGTAATCTGTACCGTTTTTTTGGATAAATCACTGATAAATTGATTGCTGGTCAGCTGAATCCCCTTGGTGGTAATAATGATTCTGCCGTCCCCATAAATTTGATTCCGTTTATCGTTCCAAGTCATAGTATCACTACTCAAGTGGATCGGATATGCCATAGTGTAAAATGTCGCCTCGGCTTGACGGAGACTGAACTGGTTTTTTTTGGTGTAAATATGGGCGACGGGCGCACTAATATGAGCGGTTTTAACACCGTTGTTATAAAAGTTGCTACTGACATCTTCTACGAGAGTGATCCCTTTGTCTTTGAAGGTAGAGGCTGTTTCTGCGGTGAGTTTCATGTCGACATTACCGTTTCTTAATAGCGAGATGGTGACATTAGTGAATATGTAATCGGCTTTGGTTTCATTGATATGTGTTTGGGGTAATTGCGGGGGAGTTAGTGTGTAAGAGATGACCCAAATGACAAATCCGAGTAAAAACCAATATTGATAGTGCCATAGTTTTTTTAGCATGTGTTATTCCGGAGGCGTTGGGGTGTATTTGGCTTCTGCCGATTTAAGTCGAACAACGTGCATGGACTCTCCCAAGAATCCAAAATAGTCTCCGGAGTCGAGTTGGGCTTTGGCATAGAGAAAGTGTACCGCAGTCGCATTGGGTTCGATCGCTAGCGCTTTTTTACACCAGGATATGCAAGTGGCGTAATTTTTTTGCTCCCCATAGAGCAACGCAATTAGACCCATGGCCCACACTTGTTTGGGGTTCAGGGTGACGACTTTTTTGAATGAGCGAATAGCCGCTTCTTTTTTGTCTTGAAAGTAATAGGCAAAAGCTATTTTGAAATGATGTTTCCAATTGTTGGGTTCTAGCTGAAGCTTGGCTGTATAGTTTGTGAGTACCTTGTCCGCATAGTTTTTGTCATAGTCGGGGACCATTGATAACTGCTCCCAAGCGATTTCGATCCATCCGGTATAGGCATAGTTCATAGCTAATTCGAATCGCGTTTCGGCATTGGATAGTGCATGTACTTTGGCTTCCAGTGCCCGTTGTTCTTTTACAAGATCTTCGGGAATATGAAAAATGGCTCCGTGAGCGAATCCAGTAAGGAAGACTATGCAGGATAGTAGAGCAACATATCGTTTCATGAGGGTCTTGGAACATCTCCAGTTAAGACAATTTTGGCTATTTCTATCATAGCATTTCGGTAGGGGCGTTTGCTTTTCATAAAGGGGCTTAATAGCGTATATATGAGGAGTCTAGGGAGAACGTCGACCCAAATTAAAACGCGGAATAAGGGGTAGCAAAACCAGGGGTAATATTTGCGACATAAATATAAGCTGCCACGATAACCTGCGACCATGGATTGGGGTTTTCGCGTACTAGTAGCTAGTCCCCCGAAATGTGTAATTTCAACAGTGGGTAAATATATTATGGGTCGTTTTAATTTTTTGAGTTGGTTACAAAAGTCGGTGTCTTCATTGTAGAAAAATAAGTTTTCATCCAAGCCTCCGATACTTTCATAAAGGGGTTTTGGTGTCATTAAACACGCGCCGGAAATAAATGAAACAGGTAGTGGAGTTTTGCTTTTGAATCGCCATGATCCAAGGCCACTGCCTTGAGGTTGGAGGCTGCCATCCCTGTTAAGTAGTTTGGGTGATAGAGCGCCCGTTTTAGGATTTGATTTGAAGTAGTTTAGCATGCCTTGAAGAGCTGTTGGGGGGACCAGGGTATCGTTATTGAGAAGTAATAAGTAATCGCCCTTACAATGGGGTAAGCAGAGGTTGTTTCCTCTGGCGAATCCACTATTTTCGGGGTTTTGGATAAAGGTAATTTTGGTTTTGTATGTTTTGATTATTTCCGGTGAATTATCTGTGGAGGCATTATCAATGACAATTACCTCAAATGGATCGGATGTAACGGATGCCAAAACAGAGTCCAGGCAATCGGCAATAAAACCGGCACTATTGTAGTTGACGATAATGATACTGAGTAAAGGGGTCACGGTTATAGTGCTGTTGTAGCTGCTTTTTGTGATACCCGTTGTGCGGTTTCAGAAATGGGGTTTGCTAAAAAGGGAAGAGCAACTGTTTTTAGTAATGTGTTGGATTCTTCCTCAGAGGCATCCAGTTGAATATCCCAGATCGTAGATTTCGATAATTGGTTTATTTTTGAGTTAAACTTGGCCTCGATTTGATCAATGAGACGATGTTCCCCCGTGTAGTCATTCGCCGTAACCTGGAACTGAACGCTATCGGACCCAGAGGTAAAAGGGCTGCTAAACCGATGACTTTCTTTGTTGGGATTGGCGATATAATAGCTGTCATTCAAAATTTGAGTTACCAATGCTGTGGCCGCTTCTTCAGATAGGTCAGTTGTTATGTCCCATTGAATAGTCCGTCGAAGGCTTTTTAGTTGACTCAACCCTTTTAAATTTACCAAAGCTTCTTTCGCTGATAAGCAAGTTAGATCAGTGTTTTTTTGGGATATCCAAACGGTGATTTGGCTCATGATAGGTCCTTTAATGCAGCAAATAATGGGGCCCAAGGACCTGTAGAAGTGGTGTTTGATTCAATCCAACTTGGGATTTGCTTAGTCTCTACGGCGCGCTCAGGGTGAGGCATCATTGCAAAGACATTTCCCTTTTGATTGCCGATTCCAGCGATGTTGGATTGGGTGCCATTGGGATTTGTTGGGAAGTCTGTTTCGATGGTTCCTTCTGATGTGCAATAGACCAGTGTAGGGTAGTTTTTAATGACTGTTTCATCTGCAAAAATAAACCGTCCCATTCCGTGGTTTACGGGGATAGGTAACGGCGTGGTAGTGTCAAACGCTGCTAAAAATCGATTCGCCTGAGGCTGTGTTGCTTTGACATAGATCCAATCACAGATGTGTCCGATTTGCTCATTGTTGAGTTGATTAGGGGTCAGTGCTACTTCGCGAGAGTCGCTTCCTTTTGCATTGGGAATGAGTCCTGTTTCAGCAAGAATTTGGCAGCCATTACAAATCCCTAAGATTAGTTTGTTGGCTTGATCTGCTTTTCGAAGGTAATCAATAATCGGAAGGTTAGCAGCAATTACGCCACAACGTACACGATCTTGATAAGAAAACCCGCCAGGTAGGATGTACGCAGAGTAGCTATTAAACTCTTCTTCGGAGCAATTCCATCGGATGATTTGAGCACTTATGCCTTGGTTAGTGCAAGCGCGAACGGTTTCGCGTTCACAATTACTTCCGGGGAATTGAATAACGGCAACGGATGGAGTCATTATCGGAAAAAATCTCGCTCTACGTTGATGGATGCGATCATGCCATCCGATACAGCTGTAGCTATTTGGCGAACTTGTTTGCTGCGAATATCGCCTGCTGCATAGATGCCTGGAATATTGGTTCTCATAAATTCGTCAGTAATGATAAATCCATCTTCGTCAGTGTCGATCTCTACACTGATAATATCTTCGGGAGGGATGCGGCCGACATAAACAAATATGCCTTTTACATCCAACCAAGTATGTTGGCTGTTTACAGTGTTTTCAACCTTGGCTTTTTCAACCCGATCAATTCCAAATACTTCGGATACTTTGGAGTCCCAGAAGATATCAATTTTAGGATTTGTTTCAACGCTTTGTTTGATGCTTTTTACGGCCCGTAGATGGTCCTTGGAATGCACCATATAGACCTTGTTAACAAAGTTGGAGAGATAGTCCGCTGCGTAACATGCACAGTTTCCACCACCGATGACCATGACGTCTTCTTCATGATGAAATTCTACATCGCCTCGAGCATAATAAGAGACGCCGCGACCTAGGAACTGACGTTCAAAGTTGGTGTCCAATCGTTTGGGTTCTAACCCCAAAGCAAAGATAATGGCCTGACATTTATATTCGCTATCTAAACTGGTTTTGATGATTTTTTCTTTGTCGGAAATATTTAAGATATCTGTTACGGATTCGCAAACATGGGTAATCGTAGGGTAATCATTGAGCTGATCTTCCATTCGTTTGCCCAGGTCTTCTCCTAATATCCCTTTTGGAAAGCCAATGTAGTTGCTGATTTTGCATGCGGTAGATGTTTCGCCGCCGGGCAATGCCTTTTCGATGAGTAGGACATTTAAATTGGCTCGCGCAGCACCCAGGGCTGCGGACATTCCTGCAGGTCCGGCTCCAATTATAGCAACGTCAAAGCGTTCTGTTTCTTTGGGTGCTTGGCGTTCTAATTCTGTTTCTGTTTGTGTGTTGTCGATCATAATAACCCCTATAGTTGTACTATTTTATAACGATTTTGAAAATGTTACCTTAGTTTTTCCCCGAGTAATGAGTTTGTTTGTTTTTAGATTAAAGACGATTGACTCAGATTTGAGAATGTCTGACTCATCTTTTATTTGTGATTCCCCAGTAAGCGTGACGATTTGAGCCGGAATATTATAGTCGGCTTCGTGGGACTTTCCTTTATAAGGGGGGTAATCGAAGAGGGCTTTTTTGATTTGGATTGTGCGGGTGTCTTGGTCATAGTTTACGGACGAGCCACTAATAGTCATTTTTTTTCGAGTGACCGAAACGTTGCCATCGGCAATGATTTGATTACTGACACCATCCAATATAAACGTATTGGCTTTGACAATAATGTTTTGCGCACTAAGTGGCAGCGATAATAAAATGAAGGATAAGGACAGAAACGTTTTTTTCATATCTAAATCCCTTCATTTATTTATAGTGGTGACCCGGGTGGGGGTCGAACCCACGACCACCTGATTAAAAGTCAGGTGCTCTACCAACTGAGCTACCGGATCAATAGTTGTATAAACTTAACGGAAAGTGGGCAGCCTGACAATAGGCAGTCTATTAGTGTTAGAGATTTCGTTGGAATTGATATGTTAGACTGGATTAATAAATTATAAATATTCTTTTTTTGGAGTGCTTTTCTATGAAACTAAATACCCAAATTTTTCTCGGTTTAATTCTCGGTGTAGTCGTTGGCTTAGTCTTAGGTGATGCGGCTGTTTTGTTTGAAACGGTAGGGGAAGTCTTTTTAAGATTATTGAAGATGCTTATTATCCCGCTTATTTTGTCCTCCATTGTTATGGGGATTGTGAGCTTGGGAGATGTGCACCATTTAGGTAAATTGGGTGGCCGGACTGGGTTTTATTTTCTTGGTACGACTCTTTTGTCGTGTACCTTAGGGGCGTTTATTGCGACGATGTTGAAACCTGGAATTGGATCAGGGTTAACGGTAGCTAACTTTTCAGGGGAAGCTTTGACGAATGAGACGATGTCTTGGGGAACGATATTTACGCAGATTGTGCCTAGTAATATTGTTGGGTCAATGGCTCAAGGACAAATGTTGCCTACTATTTTCTTTGCTCTTATATTTGGTGCGGCGCTAATTTCTATCGGTCCTAAAGGAGAAAAAATTATTCAGTGGATGGATAGTTTTAATGAAGTCATTCTTAAGTTGGTAGATTGGGTTATGCGTTTGGCACCGATTGGTGTTTTTGCACTTATGGCAGCCTTAGTAGGGGATACTGGATTGGAGGCATTTGTTCCTTTAGCTTTATATATTTTGACTGTGTTATTGGGTCTTTTTATTCATGGTCTTATTTTCTTGCCAATTATTTTGATTGTATTTGGTGGGTTCTCCCCATTTGTACTAATTCGACATGCATCTCCTGCATTGGCGATGGCCTTTTCTACGAGTAGTAGTATGGCTACGTTGCCGATTACGATGGACTTTCTTAAGAAAAAGGTTGGGATATCCAATCGAGTGGCTAGTTTTGTTTGTCCATTAGGTGCCACGATTAACATGGATGGAACCGCGTTGTACCAGGTTGTTGCGTCGATTTTTATCGCTCAGGTTTACGGTATTCATCTCTCTATGGGGCAGCTTGCGATTATTGTTGTCACAGCAACATTGGCATCCATAGGTGCCGCTGCTATCCCAAGTGCTGGGTTGGTAACAATGGCAATAATTTTGAATGCTGTTGGGCTTCCTATTGAAGGAATTGGCTTGATTTTGGCAGTGGATCGAATTCTGGATATGGTTAGAACGTCAGTTAACGTTCTGTCAGATTTGGTAGGATCTGTGATTGTAGCGCGTCGTGAAGGTGAGTCTTTGACCCTTTGATTCCCCAGTTAGTTCGGGATCAGTTAGCGCTCTATTTGCCTGAAGAACGTATTGCTCACTCTGACCGTGTGTCAGAGACAGCGGTGGGGATGGCTGAGCATTGGAAAATGCCTACGGATATTGTTCAACGTGCGGGATGGGGTCATGATATTGCGAAAGCCTTATCCCCTAAAAAAGTCTTGAGGTTGGATTGGGATGGATGGCCGCAGTTTGACTCGTTGTATGACGACTATCCTGCAATTTGGCATGCCTTTGTTGGCCCTTTAATGATAGAAAAGTGTCTGGGGTGGACGGACTCAGAGTTTTTGAGTTGTGTAAGGTGGCATACGACTGGGCGAGCTAAGATGAGCTCTTTCGAACAAATTATATTCGTTGCCGATTACATTGAGCCCGGAAGGTCTTTTGATGACCGAGACTATATTCAAGGTTTGGCCAAGGAGAGTTTGGACTTAGCAACATTTGCTGTAGCAAGTAGGAGTATATTAAGTCTAGAAAAGCGTCGTGGTACAATACACGCCCATACGTTACGGTGTCGCGACTATTATCAGTCGATTGTAGGACAGGAAGATGCAAAAGATATCGTAAGGATTTTAATAAACTTGAGCTAATGTATGTTGCACTATACTACCCAATCTAAACGCAGCGGTTTTGTTTATGCCTTATGGGCATTTTTAGGCATGTTTACCGCGACTTTGCTGGTCTTTATTTTTCTTTTGACAGTCAGTAAGGCTGTTTTTTTAGAAACGTTTTTAGGAATGATTCCCCAACAGCGGTTACAAGGCGTCAATATTTTGGTTTTTGGAATTGATGAAACCAAAATTGTGCAACGGGCCGATACTATTATGTTGGTTCATTTGGATGAGGAGTCTAAGCGGATCGGTGTTCTGTCGATTCCTCGAGATTCCAGAGCGTATATTCCAGGTGTTGGGATATCGAAGGTTAATCATGCCTATGCTCATGGTGGTGTTCGTTTACTAAAAGATACAGTGTCTCGGTTTTTGGCCGTTCCAATCGATCATTATGTTCGGGTTAGTTTGAGTGGGGTAGAGACTATTGTTGATGAGTTGGGAGGGATTCCCATCAAAGTAGATAAACCGTTGGTTTATGAAGATAGAGCGGCTAATTTGCACATTGATATTCCTTCAGGGGATCAAGTTTTAAAGGGTGAGGATGTGATCGGGTACCTGAGGTTTCGTCATGATGTTAAAGGCGATATCGGTCGGATTCAGCGGCAGCAACGATTTCTTAAAGCACTGACCAAGCAATTGTTGTCGTCTGGGGATGTGTTTAAATCCCCTTTGATGTTGAGACGGGTAAGTAAGTCATTAGAAACGGATGTTTCATTAACTGAGATGATGGGGATGGCTTCTTTGTTTTCAAAGGCTCTTAAACAAGGGAACTTGAATGTAGGGTCTGTTCCTGGGGCGGTTACCTTGATTGGTGGGATTAGTTATTGGCGCCCTGATTTTTCGTCACTTGAGCGTACTGTAAATGACGTATTGTTTGGATTTGGAAATGTATCTAATGCGGTTGCGGCTGAAAGGGCGGCAAAAGCGTCGATTATTCTTGACCCCGAGCTAAAACCAAAACTAGAACCCGATCCTGCACCCGTTGTCATTGTGGAGAAGAAAGCGGTTTTGATTACGAAGTTCCCTGAACTTGAGTCTATAGCCAAGCCGATAGTTATTGCTACTAAGACACAATTGAGCAAGGGTGGGTTATTAGCCGCGTTGGATAGTATTCCACAGAAAAAAGAACTCTCTGAGGCGTCTCCTAAATTATCTGTCCAAGACGAAGTCGTTGTGAAGATTATTGCTTCTTCTTCGACGATTCCAATTCCTAAAAAGGTAACTGTAAAAGCCATTGTTCCAACCTTAAATAGTTCTGAAATAATATCTAAGAAGGCTGTCGTTGAGCCTGTTGTCGCTAAGGCAGTGTCTTCTGATAGGAGAACCGTAACGACTGCTGAGGTGCATCATATAGTGGAGCAAGTTGATCCTGCATCACCGTCTTTTCAATCTAAGGTTAAGTCAGAATTAAAACTTGAGGTTTTGAATGGGGATGGGGCCAAAGGATTGGCTCAAATTGGGGCTCGATTTATGAAAGACCATGGCTATAAGGTGGTGCGGTTTGATAACTCTAAAAAGTTCACTTATGACAAGACGCTTATTGTAGATTGGAAAAACAATGTTGAAAATGCGCTTGTTATCGCGCAATTCCTTGGAATTGACCCCAAAAATATTATTGTTTATGATAGGCCCAACAAGTCGCTCGATATGACCATCGTTATTGGGCATGATTGGGATCAGTTAATGCGCCCCTTTCAAATAGTAGAAGAGAGTAACCCTAAAAATGAGTAAATTAAAACAGTATATTGATCAAATAGTAGTTGCGTTAGAAGACAAAAAAGCCTTAGATATTCGGTTTTTTGAAGTGTCAGAGCGTTCAAGTGTAACGGACTTTGTGATGGTTGTAGGCGCGAGTAATAACATTCATGTCAGAGCATTGCAGAACGCTGTAGATGAAGTCTCTCATGAGTTAGGGGCTGATGAAGATTTATATGATCATTTACGGATCTCTGGAAAAGCCGAAAGCGGATGGGTAGTCTTGGATTTGAATTCTATAATTATCCACGTTATTCTAGAGGACCTTCGTCAGTTCTATGAATTGGATGCCCACTTTGAGAAAAAAGTGGTGGCATCACCAACTCATTAATTTGGGGCTATAGCTCAGTTGGGAGAGCGCTTGCATGGCATGCAAGAGGTCCAGGGTTCAAATCCCTGTAGCTCCACCATTTTTTCTGCACATTGACCAAAATTTAATGGTGGATATTTTTTGGGGATAACAGCCATGAGCTGTAGTGAACTTCTATAAATAAAAACGGCCCTTCCTATCGAGTAGGAAGAGCCGTTTAAAGTGGGTGCTTATGCCACGCTGATGAACTGTTTGGATCTATTTAGGTTGTATACTCTTTTAGTTTTTCCATTCTTTTTGGGTGACGTAGTTTTTTGAGTGCTTTGGCTTCGATTTGTCGAATGCGCTCTCTAGTTACATCATATATTTTACCCACTTCTTCAAGTGTTCTTGCCTTGCCATCTTCGAGACCGAATCGAAGGCGGAGTACATGAGACTCTCTTTCAGTAAGTTCATCCAAAACATGGTTGATGCCTTGTTTTAGGGCTTCTTGTAAGACCTTGGTCTCTGGTGCGCCTGAGTTTGCATCTTCTACGAAGTCACCTAAAGTATGTCCTTCTTCGTCTCCGATTGGTGTTTCAAGTGATAGTGGTACTTGTGAAATCTTGATGATCTCTTTTACCTTCTCAATTGAGAATCCAGACGCTTCCGAAATTTCGATTTCTTTGGGTTTTCGTCCTAGTTCTTGAAGTAATTGGCGGGATACTTTTCGAAGTTTGTTGATGGTTTCTACCATGTGAACAGGGATTCGAATTGTTCGTGCTTGGTCTGCGATTGCTCTAGTGATGGCTTGTCGAATCCACCAAGTAGCGTATGTGCTGAACTTGAACCCTTTTGAGTAGTCGAACTTTTCTACTGCTCTAATAAGTCCCAAGTTACCTTCTTGAATTAGGTCTAGGAATAAAATTCCTCGGCCGGTGTATTTTTTTGCGATACTCACTACTAGTCGTAGATTGGCGACAGTTAGCTTGTATTTGCTGATCAAGCAGCCTTCATCCATTCCTTTTGCTAGAGTGGTTTCTTCTTCTTTTTTAAGCAGTTTTACCCGCCCAATCTCTTTAAGGTACATTTTGACGGCGTCATCGGTTCCAACGCTGCCTTTCATACTTAAGATTTTTTCTAAATTGGCTAAGGTTTCTAACTCTGTACCGGTATTCTTTTCGTCACGGTCGTCTGCTTCTAGCTCCTGATTGGCAGGTTTTGCTGCTTTACTGGCATTTCTAAATTCTTCAAATTCACTGGACGTATTTTCGTTTGACATAAGCACCTCTTTCTTTTGATTTAATTCTGGTTAATATTCATTAGGTTGTTGAGTTGATGCAGTAGTTCATGCTGCTTCGCTTCGTCCAACCCTTGTTCTTTTAGCTGTTGTTTGATCTCGCCAATTTGTTGGCCGGTGTGATATTTTTTCAGGGCTAAAATACTTTTCTGACACTCTTCCGATATCGACCGTATCGACCCAAATAACGCGGACCCTTCGACTAAAACTCGCGTTAGTTTAGATTTGTGTTCTGGTATGTCTATGACTGCCAATAAGTCTTGATCAATCGCGTCTGTGTTCTGCATGGACTGGACTAGAACTTTTGAGTTTTCTTGTGTCCAGTCATCAATAGTGAGTGCTTCAAGGATTTTTTTTCTAGAGGCTTTGTCTGTCGCCATTATGTATAGGAGTAAGTCTTCTAGTTTTTTGATTTTTTCTGTTTGCTGAATAGGTTTTGCAAACACAGGTCGTCGTTTTGTCTTAGGCGCACGGTTGAGTTTTGCAAAAATTTGATCTTTGTCGATCTGAAGCTCTTTTGCGATTTCGCTTATATAATGATCTTGTACGATTCCGTCTGACTCAGCCTTGATTATTGGGAGTAGCGATTCCATTAACGCAGATACATTTTCGATTTTTGATGTATCTGTTTTGGATTTGAGTCGTTGAAATTTAAATGGAATCATATGCAAGGCATTATCCAATTTATCCTGAAAATTGATTTCGCCGTTTTCGATGAGTTCATCGGCGGGGTCTTTGGACTCTAAGTTAAGAACACTTACCTTCATCTCTGCTTGTTGGAGTACTTCATAACTACGTTCGATGGCTGTTTGGCCGGCTTCATCAGCATCCATTGCCAGTATGACTGCTGGGGCATGTCGTTTAAGTAGATTTGCTTGAGATGATGTTAGTGCGGTTCCCATAGAGGCCACTGCATTTTTAAACCCATATTGGTGCGCCATGATGACGTCCATATAACCTTCCATAACTAGCGCCACCTTATTCTTACGAATGGGGGACTTAGCTAGATCCAAGGCGTATAGAGTACGACTTTTATTAAATGTAGGAGAATCTGGCGAATTGATATATTTGGGACTATTGTTTTTGGCTACAAGTATTCTTCCACCAAATCCAAGTGTGCGACCATGATGATCAATGATGGGGAACATGACGCGATCATAAAAGGGGGTGCTAATCCGTCCAGAGTCTTGTTCGCTGAATAGGCCACTTTGAATCAATTGGTCAGGGGAAAACCCTTTGTTGGCCAAATGATCTTTTAGTGGATTGGTTTCCGCAGGAGAGTAACCTAGGTGGAAGGCATCAATGCTTGCTTCGGAGACACCTCTAGCGATTAGATACTCAAAAGCCTTGGGATGTTGTTTCAGTGCGCCTTTGAAATATTCTCTTGTTTCAAATAGAAGATCCAGCAGCTGGCTGCGTTCTTCTGTTTTTTCTTTGTCTTTCTCCGTAACTTCCATTTCTTGGATTTCGATTCCCGCTTTTTGAGCAATTACTCGAATAGACTCTATGAAATCTAAATTGTCCATTTTCATGACAAAACTAATAATGTCTCCTGATTCCTGACAGCCGAAGCAGTGGTAGAGCTTTTTTTCGGGGCTTACATAAAAAGAAGGGCTTTTTTCAGAGTGAAATGGGCAGAGTCCAACATGGTTCCTGCCTCTCTTTTTAAGAGGCATATAGTCGCTAATAACACCGACGATATCGTCGTATGCTTTTACGGCATCTACTGTTTCCGTGTGGATACGTTTCACTACAGCTTTCCTTTTTTTTCTAAATATTGAATTATGAGATTTTCGATTTTTTGAGTGGCGCTTATTCCCTCTTTCAGCGCACACCCTTCAAGTAACTTCCACAGTTGTGGATTGAACGCGAGATTGACCCGCTTACTTTTGTTTCGTACTAGCTCTAATATTTTTTCTGCGTTAGCCAAGTCAAATCCTTTATACAGTGATCTATATGTCTATTAGACCATATAAATTTGTTGAAAAAAATACAGTCTTTAATACAAAGTCTATATTTATAATTTGAGCAAATCAACGAGTAATATTTTGTGCTAATCCGTAAAAGTTTTGCGTATATTATCATACATATAAATTGATGTACAAGTTCTTTTTTGCGCTGGTTTTTTCGTTTTAAAAATGCATGGGATATTCCGTATGGGCCTATTTTCTGTTACATTTAAAGGCACGATCGGGCCCATAGCTCAGTTGGTTAGAGCACCCGGCTCATAACCGGTTTGTCGAAGGTTCAAGTCCTTCTGGGCCCACCATTTTAATTTTATAAGATTCACATCCGCCTTTAAGGGCTGAGATGAATCACGTTAGATCGGAGTAAATCCGATCGGCACTCAGCTGTAGGCACTCATTGATCGTTCGGACTGGCAGAGCCAGCTCATCTTTTTCCTTCGACAAAAAAGACGAAGGGTGAGTTTCTTTAGGTCAACCTGCCGCCCTCTATTTTGTTATATCGAAAGGTCACAAGTATAGAACGGAAAGAGGATACAAAGATTGGCCGTCTATAACAAAATAGAGGGGGGTAGTTGGCCCTGACTGGGAGATGAACTTATCTTACAAACGGTGGGGCGATAAGCCGGATTCTGTCGTGGGCAATCATTTGACTAGGACATACCTCGCGATATGCCTCGAGCATGCTACCCGGAATTCACTGAGACGGGCCGTCTCTCATTCCCTATTTGCACTTGCACCGGAGGGGGTTTACCTTGCGACCTCTGTTACCAGACGCCCGGTGCGCTCTTACCGCACCCTTTCACCCTTACCGACCTTAACAAGTTAAGATTGGCGGTATACTCTCTGCTGCACTTGCCGTCGGGTTACCCCGCCCTCCTGTTAGGAGGCATCCTGCCCTGTGGTGTCCGGACTTTCCTCTAATCTTTTAAGGGACTAGCGATTGCCTACCCCACCGTTCAACAGTTATCGTATTCTTAGGCTCAATAACAGTCAAGAACCAGAGTTAAAATCGATCAAGAATTGTTTTGAAGCCTTTGAGCTGACTCCATAGTTTTTCTACTTGGTTGGATACTTGAGTAGGAGGTTTGGTTTTTCTTCGTTTTTTGAGTAATTTATTTTCAAATTTAATTTTTTCACTCTCAGGCATGAGGTCATATGCCTTTCTGGCGAGGGTCTTTAATTCTTTGTGAAGGGGATACTCCTCATTTAGAGTGAAGACGCGGGTTTTTCCGATCTTTTCACTGACCAAAAGGCCTCCCTTTTCTAGCTTCTCTAGGGTATACTGGACCCCGTTAACCGCTACTTGTAACCGATCAGCAAGATCGTTAGCGTAACAGCGTTTTTTCTTATGGATGACAAATAAAATGACTTCCGTATGTTTGCTACCAAATAAATAATTTAACATGAATCTAACAAGCCCTTAGGTAATATTGCCATTGCTATAGGTTATGGTACCAAATGTACTGGTCAATCTCACCATTTGGCTTTTGGGGATGGTCATTGTCTGCGTTATGATGAGGGTAAATGTTACACGCGATTGATTGGACAATAATAGTTGCTTATCTGACGATTACCTTCGGACTAGGGTATTCGCTTAAGTCACATATTCATTCGATGAAGGATTTCATTGGTGCAGGCCAACGCGTAGGTCCTTGGCTAAGTATTGCGACGATGGCAGGGACTGAGACCGGTCTGATTACAATTATGTATAGTGCTGAAAAAGGGTATTTGGGGGGATTTGCGGCGTTTCATATAGCAGTCGTGGGTGCGGCGGTTCCCTTAATAGTGGGGATGACAGGGTTTATCGTGGCTCGCCTCCGAGAGACTGGGGTCTTAACGATACCTGAGTATTACAATCTACGGTTTGGAAAAAGTACTCGGGTACTGGGTGGGGTAGTTTTGGTTTTGGCCGGTGTATTAAATATGGGATTGTTTCTCAAAGTAGGGGCGATGTTTATTGCAGGAATGATTGGTGTTCCGGCTTCCAGTATTGGGGTAGCCATTATTATGGTTATTCTATTGGTATTGGTTCTGGGGTATACGATGATGGGTGGAATGATGTCGGTGATTATTACGGATTATCTTCAGTTTGTTTTGTTGTCATTGGGGTTCTTGGTCACAACAGGGTTGGCGATATGGCAATTGGGGCTGGGTCGGATTTTTTCTACGATATCGATAGAAATGGGGGAGGCCGGCTTTAATCCTTTTATTAGTACCGGTGAGTTTGGCTTGTCCTATGTGGTTTGGATGATTTTTACCGCTGGATTGGTAAGTTGTGCAATTTGGCCAACAGCAGTGGCTCGAGCGTTAACAACGGATTCCCCTGAGACGACTAAGAAACAATATAGATGGGCCTCATTGTCCTTTTTGGTTAGATTTATGGTGCCTTATTTTTGGGGGATCTGTGCATTTGTATTCTTTAAGACGATTGGACAGGGGCTTTGGACTCAATCATTAACACCGATTATGGCATTGCCAGCGTATTTGTCTCAGTTGCTGCCTATCGGATTAACGGGATTGTTAATGGCAGCGATGATTGCGGCGTTTATGTCTACACATGATAGTTACTTATTGTGTTGGAGTGCTGTGATCGTGCAGGATATTATTGCTCCCTTAAAAAAGGGGGGATTGGATGATGCTAAGCGGATTCAATATACGAGGTGGGGAATTCTGGGAATCGGTGTGTGGATCTTGTATTGGGGATTGGTCTATCCGGGAGGCGATGCCATTTGGGACTATATGGCGGTAACAGGGGCGATCTATTTTACAGGGGCTTTTTCGGTATTGGTTGGTGGACTGTATTGGAAACGGGCGAGTCGTGTGGGTGCCAATGCAGCATTAGTATCGGGCTTAGTAGCGATCGTAGGCTTAGCACCTGCTCAGCATTTGTTGGGTGTGAGTTGGGGTAGTGCCAAGGTAGGACTAGTAACGGTGTGTCTTTCTATATTAGCGATGATCATTGGTTCGCTAGTTTGGCCTGACTTGAAGGAGTCTGCATTATGATTTGGATCTGGATATGGAAGATCGTTCTCATTGGAGGACTGATAGGATTTACAGTCATGGTTAGCGTTGTTGCCGTTAAGGGTTGGGGCGATCTCAAACGCTTATGGTTGGATAAGGGCTAACTAAACTGATATAGAACCTGTGCCACAGTAACTAACCCTGCATGTTCAGTTCTTAATATCGTTTTGCCGAGGGAGACGCTGTGGAATCCGTTGTCGGTTAGTGTTGTAACTTCTTTGGCGGACAATCCCCCTTCGGGACCAATGAGAATCACTATGCTCTCAGGTTTTTTTTGACTAGATAATATTCCTTTTAGGAGCGTTGGTTCGTCTTCCCAAGGTACGAGTTTGAGATCGGCTGACTTGATATCAGGATGGGCAAAAAGCTCGGATAGGGTACGGGGCTCATCAATCGTAGGAATTGTATTGGATTGGGCTTGCATTGCGGCACTCCATAAAATGCTTTCCCAGCGGGTTTTGTTCTTGAGTGTTTTTTTGTCATCCATAATTCGGACGACTCGTTCGGTGATAAGTGGAATGAATTGATCGACGCCAAGCTCCGAACAGGCTCTGAGAATGTCACTCATCTTGTCTTGCTTAGGGAGGGCTTGGACCAGAATGACCTTGGGTTGGGTTCGTTTGGGTATAGGGAGCTGCTCTTGAATGGAAATCGTGATTGAGCTGGACTCAATTTCAACGATAGCGGTTTGGAGAAGGTGAGTGCCATCTTTAATGAGTGTTAATGGATCCTTTGGTTGCGCTCGGAGGACACGACGGACGTGATGATGCACTTCTTTAGGAAGCGTGAGCACATTATTCGATAACATATCCGAAGTGATAAATAGCCGTGTCATAACCTTCAGTATAAGAGGTTGGACGAATAGAGGGAACTAGCTAGCTTATGTTTGCGTATCGCGTAGAAGGTTTTGTTCCTGCAAAGGATACTCTTTTGATTGAAACGAGACTGGACTTGCTTGAATATGGCTCGCTTAATGACAGGTAGTGGGTATCTTTTTGTCGTCGAGCTTCCTTTTGGGTGATTGTCATGGTTTTGTCTGTCAAAACGACCTCAGATGGCGGCGGAGGAAAGCTTTCTGAAAGGCTTAGAAGTCTGTGGGAGAGACTTGTTTTGGCGGTAATTGAAGTATCCTCTTCACTAAATAATTGTTTTTGGACGTTGTCATCTGGAGGATTGGGTAACGAGTCATCGTCTGATGTATGAGCGATGCGTTGCTCATCAATAAGCTGAATCAGTTTATCCTTATTATGTTCATCTGGAGAATAGGCGCCTGGATCCATAACAGAAGTGGGTGAATTTGATTGGTTATTTTGTGATGGTTTAACTCGGCTTGGATTGACTCTTCCGGTGAGGCTCGAACGGCCAATGGGGTCTTTTTTTATGTTTTCATCTAGGTAGGGGCTATTTGACCGTTTAATGGGAGGCTGAGGAGGGATTTTTAGTTGGTTGGGATTGATTAGTCTGAGACGAGGGGGGGTGTTACGTTCCATGAGGGGCTCCTTACGGGGGAAATTAGGATTATTTTGCCAGTATAACAGTTTGTTGTAGGCAAAATCTCGCTCTATTTTTATGTTTTTTAACTATTTTTAAATTAGTCGTGAGGATATGTGTGATTGGATTGACAAAACCTATGGCCGATCTTATACTCAACCCTTGCGTAATTCTTTATTCAATTTATACAGAGGTTAAACATGGCAGTACCTAAGAAAAAACGGTCCAAATCACGGACACGAACAAAAAAAGCTAACTGGACAGTAGAGCTCCCTAACTTGAGAGCGTGCCCAAGTTGTGGCATTAAGACAGTATCTCATAGAGCTTGTCCTGAATGTGGTCAGTACAAAGGACGACAAGTCCTTCAGATCAAAACGAAAACACCTAAAACTGAGGACTAATCAGTTGGTATCCATTGCGGTAGATGTCATGGGGGGAGACCATGCACCTGGAGAAATCGTAAAAGGCGCGCTTCAGGCATTGGATTTGTTTCCGGTTAAACTAGTATTAGTTGGGCCGGAACTTGCGGTGCAGTCTGAGTTGACTCGTTTAAAGGCAACTCCAGATCAATTGGCGCGTATTACAGTTAAAAACGCGACCGAAATTGTTGAGATGTCAGAGTCTCCAACTCAGTCATTTAAACGGAAAAAAGATTCGTCTATTCGAGTGGGTATAAATGCCCTTAAACAGGGTAATGTAGAGGCGTTTGTCTCAGCGGGAAATACAGGCGCTGTGATGACCGCGGCGACCTTGGTTCTTGGACGAATATCGGGTGTAGAACGACCTGCAATTGCGACTGTTTTTCCGTCAATGAAGGGACAAATACTACTTTTGGATATGGGCTCAAATGTGGATTGTAAGCCGCATCATTTGGTTCAATTTGGTGTAATGGGAAGTTCTTTTTCTCAGGTTTGTATGGGGGTTGAGACCCCTCGAGTCGCTTTGTTGAATATTGGAGAAGAAGCTGAAAAGGGTAATGAGGTGACACAAGCGGCTTACCCGATGTTTTCGGAGGCTCCAGTTAATTTTATAGGAAATATTGAGAGTAAACAGATTATGTTTGATGAAGCAGATGTGATTGTTTGCGATGGATTTGTTGGGAATAATATACTGAAGTTTGGTGAGGGAATAACCAAATTCTTTATAGCCTTTTTTAAACAAGCGGCTAAGACATCTTTATTATCCAAGATTGGATTGGTGTTCTTGTATCCAGCATTAAAACGATTTAAGAAGTCTACCGATCATGAAGAATTTGGTGGTGCGCCTTTGTTGGGCGTTAATGGGGTGACTATTATTGCTCATGGGAGTTCCCATGCGAAGGCGATTATGAACGCGATTCGAACAGCCTTTGATGCGATTGAAAGCCAGATGATTTCAAAGATAGCTGCTGGGATTGAGGCTGAGAATGAAGCTCATAAGATCGCAAGTGCTGTGGTTGAGGAGCCGGTAGTATGACCCCAATAGGAATTATTGGTGTTGGACACGCGGTGCCAGATAATGACGTTAAGAATGTTGATTTGGTGGCTATGGGGGTGGAGACCACAGATGAGTGGATTCGTGAGCGAACAGGTATTAGTGCTAGACGCATTGCGGATGCGGATACCAATACGTCTGATTTAGCGATAAAGGCAGCGCAACAAGCGATTGATCGGTCGGGAATTAACCCGGATGATATTGGTGTGGTTATATGTGCCACATCTACCCCAGATTTTGGTGGATTTCCTTCGACAGCTTGTTTGGTTCAGCGTGCATTAGGCTTAGGACAAGTTCCTGCTTTTGATATTGCGGCGGCTTGCACTGGGTTCAATTATGCCCTGGAGTGCGGTGAATTATTTGTATCAAGTGGAAAGGCCAAGGCCGCTTTGGTGATTGCTGGGGATTGCTTGAGTAAGGTGATTAATTGGGATGATCGATCGACTTGTGTATTATTCGGAGATGGAGCGGGAGCTGTTGTCTTGAGTAATGTAGCCTCTGGATATGGCATTATTAAGTCGACCTTATATTCTGATGGCACGCATTCCGACATTCTTAAAATTGAGCCGGGTGTGCCTCGTAAACCTTTTCATAGTGACGATAGACTCGAAAAAAGCCCATATATAGTAATGAAGGGGCCTTCTGTTTATAAAGTGGCTGTGGCGTCTGTTCAGAAATCAGTTGAACAAATTCTTGCCGATGCAAATGTCAATCCAGAGTCATTGGATGCGGTGATATTTCATCAAGCGAATCTTAGAATTATGAATGCGGTTCGTGATCGACTGGGATTATCTGAAGAAAAGGTTTTAACGACGATCGAAAAATATGGCAATACGTCAGCGGCTTCAATTCCGATTACCTTGTCTGAGCATATTGAGTCGGGCCATGTAAAAGAAGGTGACTTGATCTTAATGGTTGGGTTTGGCGGCGGATTTACTTGGGCAACAACATTAGTAAGATACGGCGGAAAGGAGTCCTAATATGACACGTTTAGCAATTTGTTTTCCTGGGCAAGGGTCTCAGGCAGTAGGAATGGGACAAGATCTCTATAATGAGTTTGATTCCGTTAAGACTTTATTTGATGAAGCAGGCACTATTCTAGGCAAAGATATTAAGAAAATTTGTTTTGAAGGTCCTGAAGAAGAGTTGATGCAAACCGAAAATACCCAAGTGGCTATTTTTCTTGTATCTGTGGCGCTGTACCAACAATTAAAATTAAGTGGGATAACGCCTAGTTTTGTAACAGGTCATAGTTTGGGTGAGTTAACGGCTTATTATGCGGCCGGTGTTTTGGATCTAGAGACGGCTCTTGCGGCGGTGATTAGAAGAGGTCAGTTGATGTCTCAAGCGCACCCTAAGGCAGAGAGTGCGATGGCGGCTGTGATGGGAATGGATATTGTGGCTCTCGAAGCGGTAGTGACAGCTCATGACGCGGGTGTAGCTGTGGTAGCTAATTATAATTCCGCTGCTCAAGTAGTTATCTCTGGTGAACGTGTTGCGATTGAAGCGGTCTCAGAATCCCTAAAAGAAGCGGGTGCTAAACGTGTGATTCCTTTAAAAGTAGGCGGTGCATTTCATTCGCCATTAATGGAATCAGCAGTGGTGCCTTTTACTGAGTTTTTATCTGATAAGTCATTTAATAATGCATCTGTTCCAGTAATTCTGGATCGGACGGCTCAACCTGAATCAGATGCTGAGTTACTTCGAAGTAATTTGCCGGAGCAAATTCGTAGTTCCGTTCAGTGGACATCTATTTCCCAGTTTTTGGGTAAGAATGTCGATGTTGTGATTGAGTGTGGTCCTGGGCGCGTGTTATCAGGCTTGCTTAAGAAAACTAGTCCAGACCTTACTATTTTTAGTATTTTTAACTTGGAAAGCCTTAATACAGTGTTGCCAGAACTGACTAGCGCTGTAGAGTAGGCCAATTAATATGACAACAACAACAGAAGAAAAAACGAAGGTGGGTGCAGGAATGTTAGTAAAAGATAAAGTGATTATTGTTACTGGTGCTAGCCGAGGAATCGGAAAAGATATCGCTACGGCCTTGGCTGCAAATGGTGCCACATTAGCGATTTGTTCTACTAAGTCAGAAGTGGCTCAGAGTGTTGCGAAAGACTTGGCTGATACATATTCAATACAAGCCCAAGGGTGGGGCGTAGATGTATCTGATATGGCGTCTGTTAAATCGTTTATAGAAGAAGTCGTAAAAACGTTTGGACGTGTAGATGTATTGATTAACAATGCCGGGATTACTCGTGATAACTTATTAATGCGAATGAGTGAAGAAGAATGGCAAGCGGTATTGGATACTAATTTGAATTCTGTTTTCTATACAACCAAGTCTGTCATTCGTCCGATGCTCAAACAAAAAGGGGGACGGATTGTTAATATCGCCTCAGTTGTGGGCGTTATGGGAAATGCGGGGCAATCCAATTATGCGGCTTCTAAGGGCGGAATGATTGCATTTACGAAGTCGATTGCGCGAGAATATGGCGCAAAAGGGATCCTTGCTAATACAGTGGCACCTGGATTTGTAGAGACAGAGATGATTGAATCGTTGCCGGACGATTATCTTAATAATATAATAAGTAACATTCCGCTTAAGCGATTGGGTAAGGCTGAGGAAATAGCCAACCTTGTTTTGTTTTTAGCTTCGGATTTATCCGGGTATATGACAGGACAAGTATTCAATATCGATGGCGGAATGGTTATGAACTAAAATCAGGAGGAATTAATAATGGCATTATCACGCGAAGACATTCTTGCAAAAGTTAAGACAGTAGTAATAGAGCAATTAGGAGTATCAGAGGAAGAAGTAACTGAGGAAGCATCATTTACTGAAGACCTAGGTGCTGATTCTTTGGATACAGTAGAATTGGTAATGGCTCTTGAAGAAGAGTTCTCTACCGAGATTGCAGACGATGAAGCTGAAAAGCTTACGACTGTAGCATTAACAGTAAATCACATTGAGAAAAGCTTAGCTTAAGCCTTTCGTATTGAAAGGATGTCCGGGGGTTCTTTTTATTTAGATACTGTCTATTTAAGAAGGGTGGGCACCTTTTGATTGGGAGCCCCTTCAAGGGGGAGTATTAGTTAAGAAAAAAAAGGAGAGTCAATTGTCTGAAAAGCGAGTTGTAATTACAGGGTTAGGAACCGTAAATCCTATTGGTAGTAATGTGCCTGACTATGAAGCGGCATTAAAATTAGGGAAGTGTGGGATTACGAAGATCACCAAGTTTGATGTATCTGACTATACGACCAAAATTGCAGCGACACTTAAAGATGATGTGGACTTATCTCTCCATTTTGATAAAAAAGAACTTAGACGCTATTCTCGATTTGTAATGTTAGCGGTTGTTGCTGCAACAGAAGCCGTCAAAGACTCCGGTCTTGATGTTGAGAAAGAAGCGGATCAGATTGGTGTTGAAATTGGATCGGGTATTGGTGGTATCGAAATACTTGAGCAAACGTGTAAAACGTTAGCTGAGAGTGGGCCATCTAGAGTGGGTCCTTTTACAGTGCCAATGATGATTCCCGATATGGCCGCAGGGTTAGTATCTATTCGAACAGGAGCCAAAGGACCTAATAGTGCTTCTGTTACAGCTTGTGCATCTGGTACTCATTCAATGGGTAATGCATATCGTATTATCCAACGTGGTGATGCGGTTGCGATGATTGCCGGTGGATCTGAAGCTTGTGTAACACCTGTTGGATTAGCGAGTTTTTGTGCGGCGAGATCGTTATCTCAAAACGAAGACCCCTTAACAGCTTGCCGTCCATTTGATGGTGCTAGGGATGGATTCGTAATGGGTGAAGGTGCAGGTGTGTTGGTATTCGAAGAATATGAGCATGCTAAGGCACGTGGCGCGACTATTTATGCTGAAGTAATTGGGTTTGGTTCATCAGGCGATTCTTATCATATTACTGCACCCGCACCAGAAGGTGAGGGCGGATCTAGAGCATTTGCTAAGGCACTTAAAGATGCTGGGATTAACCCAAGTGATATTGATTATATTAATGCGCATGGAACATCTACCATCTTGAATGATAAAAATGAAACGGCAGCGATTAAGAAGATTATGGGCGACGATGCATATAAGGTTGCAATTAGCTCAACGAAATCTATGACAGGCCATTTATTGGGTGCTGCTGGTGCAATTGAGATTGTAGCTGGATGTCTCGCTATTCGTGATAGCTTTGTTCCGCCAACGATTAACTATAATACGGTTGATCCTGATTGTGATCTTAACTATACGCCAAATGAGGCCGTTGATAAGAACATTGATGTGATGGTTTCCAACTCCTTTGGATTTGGTGGGCACAACGCAGTAATCGCTATCAAAAAAGTCTAGACAGACTTAGTTTTTCGGATATTTAAATATCCAGAATCTAAAAGTCGCCCATCACAATAAAATTAGTCTTGTTTAAATAAGATTAGAATAATCCAGTTTATGGAATGTTCTAATGAGGGCGTTATTTAATAGCCCTTTTTTTCTGCTATACTAATTTTATGTTGATTGCAGGTGTGGATGAAGCAGGAAGGGGGGCCTTAGCAGGTCCATTAGTAGCAGCCGCGGTGATACTGGGGGATGATCTTGATTATACGCTGTTAGGCGATTCTAAGGTGCTGACAGCAGCTAAGCGAGATAAGTTGTTTGATCTAATTTATGCATCAGACTCCTATATTGGGGTATCGATAGTCCCACGCAACGTAGTGGATGCGCGGAACGTACTTCAAGCAACTTTATCTGGGATGGCTAAGTCTGTCGCTAGATTGAAGGTACACCCAGAGCTGGTACTGATAGATGGGAATAAAGCACCTGATATTAGAGATTGTAAGGTAGAGACGATTGTTAAAGGGGATGCAACCGAGCCTTGTATATCAGCTGCATCGATTATAGCCAAAGTTACTCGAGATCGAATTATGTGCCGTTATGATGAAAAATATCCTGGTTATGCTTTTTCAACGCATAAGGGTTATGGTACTCAGCAGCATTACGATGCGGTATTCGAGCATGGGTTGTCGTTAATACATCGGCGAACATTCACGATAAGTCGACAGGAGACGCTTTTTACGTGACAGCGCTATCCCGAAAGCAGAAAGGAAACTTGGGTGAGGCATTTGCAGCCAAGTATCTTGAGGGGAAAGGGTATCGAATTATAGATCGGAACTTTTATGCCAAGGGTGGAGAACTTGATATTATTGCAAAGACTAATGATGGGGTTTGGGTGTTTGTAGAGGTCAAATCATATAAGTCCAATTCACCAATTCACCCTTTAGAGGCAATAACCCCACTTAAGCAACGGCGTATCATTCGGACTGCACAAGTCTACATAGCCACTCGTATTTATAAAGAAGTGGCTAGTAGATTTGATTGTGTAGTTATCCAAGACGGAGAGGTCACTCATCATCTTGAAAACTGTATTAGTCTTTAAGAAGTACCTTTAGACGGTTTTCTGCACGGATCAAGGATGCTTTTGCACGAGCCGTATCCGTTTCTTTTTTAGGTTTCTTAATGCGATCTTCCGCGCGTTGCTTAGCGGCTTCAGCGCGTTTTTGATCAATTGTTTTTTTCTCTTCCACAAAAGGGGCCATGATTGTGATGGTCTTTTTTGTGATATGTGCGACACCTTCAGGGACAAAGTAAGTTGTCTCTGTGGCATTGATGTCACGAGTCATTAACTTGCCAGGCTTAAGAATGACAAGCATTGGGGTGTGAGAAGGGGTTACCCCAATCTCACCGGTAATACTCATTAACTTAGTGAAGCTAACTGTTTTTTCAACAGCCGTTCCTTCAGGCGTTACTACTTTGAACCCAATCTGACCGGACATTATTTAGACTCTTTTTTAGCCATTTCTTTGGCCTTTTCCCGAACGTCTTCAATGTTACCTACATAAGCAAATGCTTGCTCAGGAAGATCATCACATTCCCCATCAATGATAGCCTTGAATGATCTGATTGTGTCAGACTTCTTAACATACTTACCAGAGAACCCAGTAAACTGCTCAGCAACGAAGAATGGCTGTGAGAAGAATTTCTGTATCTTACGTGCTCTAGTTACAGTTAAGCGATCTTCCTCAGATAGCTCATCCATTCCAAGAATTTTGATGATGTCTTGAAGTTCTTTGTATTTTTGAAGAATTAACTTAACACGTTCTGCAACGTCATAGTGTTCTTGTCCAACGATACGAGGCTCCATGATACTAGATGTTGAATCCAATGGATCAACCGCAGGGTATATCCCCATTGCAGCGATGTTACGAGATAGTACTGTTGTCGCATCTAAGTGAGAGAAAGTTGTAGCTGGTGCAGGGTCAGTCAAATCATCCGCAGGGACATAAATAGCCTGAACAGAGGTGATAGATCCTTTTTTCGTAGAAGTAATACGATCTTGTAGTTCTCCAAGATCAGTACCCAATGTAGGCTGGTACCCTACGGCTGAGGGCATACGTCCTAGAAGTGCTGATACTTCAGAGCCGGCTTGAACAAATCGGAAGATGTTATCGATGAATAGAAGAACATCTTTTCCTTCATTGTCACGGAAGTACTCCGCTTGAGTAAGTCCTGTAAGTGCTACACGGAAACGTGCTCCAGGAGGTTCGTTCATTTGACCGTAAACCAATGAGGTTTTGTCTAGAACACCAGACTCTTTCATTTCAAGCCAAAGGTCATTTCCTTCACGAGTACGTTCACCAACACCAGCAAATACTGAGTATCCACCATGTTCCATTGCAATGTTACGGATTAACTCCATGATTAGAACGGTTTTGCCTACACCCGCTCCACCAAATAGTCCGACTTTTCCACCTGTTGGGTAAGGCGCAAGAAGATCGATAACTTTGATTCCTGTTTCGAACATTTCTGTTTTTCCACTAAGCTCATCAAAGCCTGGAGTAGGTTGAAGGATGGCACGTGTTGGTGCGTCTGTGATTTCTTCACCATAGTCAATAACGTCACCCGTTACATTCATGATACGCCCCAGTGTCTTTACGCCAACGGGGACAGTAATTGGTGCACCAGTATCTTCTGCTTCCGTTCCACGTACTAGTCCATCTGTGCTAGACATAGAAATAGTTCTAATAACATCGTCACCCATATGTTGCATTGTTTCTAATACCAACATAGTGCCGTCTTCTTTAGTAATATTAATTGCATTTCCTTGCTCAGGTAGTTTGCCTCTAGGAAACTTGAAATCCACAACTGGACCAATAATCTGAACAATTTCACCTTTTGTTTTTGTACTCATGATATCTACTCCTCTTCTTTTCTAGTTAAGCGATGCTGCGCCGGCTACAATTTCTGTTAATTCTGTTGTAATCGCCGCTTGCCTGGACCGGTTAAACAGTAGGGTTAAATCTTTAATCATTTCTGAAGCGTTATCTGTTGCAGAATCCATTGCTGTCATTCGAGCACCTTCTTCTGCGGCCTTACTTTCTAGTTGTGCTTGTAACACGATTTGAAAAATTAACTTAGTAATAACCGCTTCTAATACTGCTTCTTTACTAGGTTCATAAATAAAGTCTGCATCGGTAACGGTTTCTGAAGGCCAATCTTTTAGTTCAAAGGGCAGTAATTGTTTTTCTACTTCTTGAGTAGTAAGTACTGACACAAATTCACTATAAATCAGTGTAATCTTTCCATATGCGCCATTAATGTAATCAGTGACTAATGGGGCAACAATTTTTTCAATAGCGGATTCAGTAATTAGATCACCTGCAAGTCCGATAATAGAGTCTCTGATTGTTGCATTCTCATTTTTGAGTTGCTGGTTCCCTTTGTTTCCAATCAGAATCAAGTCAATATCGGTGTCTTTTTTATCAGCAATGACCCGTTTGGCTTTTTTGATGATGTTGCTATTAAATCCACCACAAAGACCGCGGTCACCAGTAATCAAAATAATCGCTTCTTTGGTGCCTCGTCCCGGCTCAAGTAAAGAAGGTAAGTTGTTCGGAGATAATCGCGCTGATAAATCATTGATCATATTTCCGAGTGCATCTCCGTATAACTTCGCTTTTGTAACGCGCTCTTGAGCACGTCTGAACTTCGAAGCCGCTACCATTTTCATCGCCGAAGTGATTTTTTTGGTTTTTTTAACGGATACGATGCGTTGTTTAACTTCGCGTAAGTTAGCCATTGGTATCTATAATCCTTAGTCTACAAACAGTTTCTGGATGTCTTTGATGACCTTTTCCAGTGTGGCTGATATGTCGTCGGATAGTTTCTTTTCAGATTCAATTTGGTCTAGAAGGGCACTGTGTTCCATGTTTAGTACAGAGTGTAGCTCTTTTTCGAACTCGCGAACCTTGTTAACAGGGACTTCATCAAGAAGGCCTTTAACTGTTGCATATACAATTGCGATCTGAAGTGAAATACGAAGCGGTGTATATTGGTTTTGTTTCAGAATCTCAATGAGACGCTTTCCACGTTCCAATTGGCTTAATGTACTCTTGTCTAAATCTGATCCAAATTGAGCAAAGGCTTCAATTTCCCAGTACTGAGATAGATCAAGTCTCAAACTACCAGCGACTTGTTTCGTCGCTTTGATCTGAGCGTTGCCACCTACACGAGATACTGAAATACCAGGGTTAACCGCTGGTTTAATACCAGAGTTATATAGATCTGATTCTAAGTAGATTTGTCCATCTGTAATAGAGATAACGTTAGTAGGGATGTAAGCAGATACATCACCGGCTTGTGTTTCAATGATTGGAAGCGCTGTAATAGATCCGCCACCTTTTTCATCAGAATACTTAAGCGCACGCTCAAGAAGTCTGGAGTGGAGATAGAATACATCTCCAGGGAATGCTTCACGTCCAGGAGGACGCTTCATTAGTAGTGATAATTGACGGTAAGCAACAGCGTGCTTGGAAAGGTCATCATAAACGACCAATACATGTTTGCCGGCTTCTGCAAATTCTTCTGCAATTGCACATGCGGAGTAAGGTGCCATGTACTGCAATGTTGCAGAATCAGATGCGGATGCAGAGACAACTACTGTGAAGTCCATTGCGCCGTATTCTTTTAATGTTTCTACAACCTGAGCTGTAGATGATTTCTTTTGGCCAATTGCAACGTATACACAAATAACGTCACTGCCTTTTTGATTAATAATAGTGTCGATCGCAATCGCAGACTTACCAGTCTTACGGTCGCCAATAATCAACTCACGTTGACCACGTCCGATAGGAATCATCATATCGATCGCTTTAATTCCTGTTTGCATTGGCTCAGTAACAGGCTGTCTGTCACATACGCCAGCGGCTACCTTTTCAATTTGGCGAGTCGCTGTTGTTTTGATTGGGCCAGCACCATCGATGCCTTGTCCTAAAGGATCAACTACGCGTCCGATCATAGCTTCCCCAACAGGGATACTCATTACTTTTCCTGTACGCTCTACAGTATCGCCTTCTTTTACTAATTCGGCGTTACCAAGGATTACTACTCCAACGTTGTCTTCTTCCAAGTTGAATACCATACCAATAACGTTTTTAGGGAAAGAGACCATTTCCCCGGCCATGACATTTTCTAGTCCGAATACACGGGCAATACTGTCACCAACTTGAAGGACGGTACCGACTTCTTTAACATCTACTTTCCAGTCGATGTTTTCGATTTCTTTTTCTAATATTGCTGTGATTTCTTCGGGTTTAATACTCATGGTAGGTCTCCTTAATTCTTAGTAGATAGACGGGCTTTAAATTGACGAAGGGACTGCTGAACAGACCCATCGTATACGGTATTGTCTATTGTGGCCTTGAATCCACCGATTAAGTCGGCGTCAATTCCAAATGATACACGTAGTTTTTTATCACTTCTAAGCTGAAGTTCTTGAACAATCTTTTGCTGTGTAGTTTCACTCACTTCAGAAGCGGTTAGAATGGTCGTTTCCGCTGTATTATGGAAGTTAAGTAATGCACGTTTAGCAGTTGTTTGTATTTGCGGTAACAAATGTAATCGTTTCTTTTGAATTAGCACACGGAAGAAATTATTCAGGTGTTTGTTTTTGCTGAACTTTTCTACAGCAGAAATAAGAATAGATAAACGATCCTTTTCAGATGTCATTGGGCTTTGCAAAGTCGCCCAAACGTTTTCATTATTCATTATTGCTTGGCTAGCATCACCTAAAGCAGAAACCACCTTATCGGTAGTCTTGTTGTCGAGGTTAGCGATTAATGCGTTGGTATATCGTTCTGCTAGGGTGCTATCACTCATTAGTTTTTTATCCGTTCCAAATAATCTTGGATTAATCCGGTTTGTTTGTCTTTATCAAGGGTTTCTTTTAGGACTTTTTCTGTAAGTTGAATCGTTAGAGTAGCGGCTTCACTTGTTAAAGTTTGCTTCGCGCGCTGAATGTCTTGGTCGATCTCTTTCTTAGCGTTCTGAACCAATTGCTTGGACTCTTCTCTGCTTTTGCTGATTGCGATATCGCGTTCCGCTTTAGCAGAGTCTTCTGCTTTGGATCTTATGTCCTTCGCTTCAAGATGTGCTTTTTTAAGCAGTTCTTTGTGCTCAGTTAAGATTCGTTCAGATTCATTGCGACTCGACTCTGATTCTGCGATATTATTCTTGATTGAATCCGCACGGTTTTTAAGGAAGTCCGAAAGGGGCTTCGATAAAAAACGCTTCAACAACCAGAACAATACTGCAAAGTTGATGATTTGGAATAATATTTCGTAGAGATTGATGGAAATCACTGTTTGACTCCTTAACCCTTTAGACTACGAAGATTAAGATCAAGGCAACTACTAGAGCATAAATGCCAGTAGTTTCAGAAATAGCCTGACCAATAATCATTGTTTTTGTAATTAAGTTAGCTTCGTCTGGACGGTTACCGATTGCTTCACAAGCTTTTCCGCCAACAAATCCTTCTCCGATTCCAGGTCCGATTGCTCCGAATCCCATAGCAATACCTGCTGCTAGTAATGCTAATGCTTTTATAAGTTCTGCTCCGCTAATTGTTTCCATGTGAAATCCTCCTAAGAATTTAAGTTCAAAATTATATCAGTTACACTACAAATATCAAGATAAGCGCGACGACCAATGCATAGATATCAGTGGTCTCCGTAATCGCTTGTCCGATAATCATAGTTCTGGTTAATAACCCCATGTTTTGGGGGTCACGTCCTACTGCGAGATTGGCATTCTTGGCAACAAGGCCGTCACCAATTCCTGGCCCAATCGCTCCGAATCCCATTGCGATTCCACCGCCAAGTATGGCGAAGATCTTAATGAAAGAGTATTCAGGGTTAAGTGTAATCAATATCAGTGCCACTGTAAGAGCAAAAATAGTAGAGGTCTGAGTTACAGCTTGTCCGATAATCATCTGAACGGTTAATGCATCCGCATTTTCAGGGTTGCGACCAATGCCTTCCATGCATGACCCACCAGGCAGACCTGCACCAAATCCAGAACCAATAGTTCCGCATCCAATCGCAATTCCGGCTGCTATATAAGTGATGCCCTTCATAAAGGTTGTTCCACCGGCGCCGAAGATTAAGATTAGTGCAATTACCAATGCGAAAATAGCGGCTGTTTCTGTAACCGCTTGCCCGATAATCATAATACGGAGTGTTTTTTGTGAGGCACCAGGCTGACGGCCTAGAGATTCAGCTGCCTTCATGGCAATATAACCTTCTCCAACGGCAGATCCGATGGATCCAAGTCCGATAGCTAATCCAGCTCCAAGCATTGCGCAAATTGTGACGAATTCCATTAGTTTTTCTGTCCTATATATGTGATTGCCAACATGGTAAATACAAAGGCTTGAACAACGCCGGCGAAGAGACCAAAGAAGGCCAGTAGCCCGACGGGTAGAAAGATGAATTTAACTAGTGAAGATACAATAGTGATAATCATGAACCCACCGAAGATGTTGCCGAAGAGACGGAAGGAGTGAGATACCACACTGGAGATTTCACCGATAATATTAAGAGGGAGCATGATATTGATAGGGGCTAATAATAGGTACCATCCTCTACAAGGAATGATGTCACCCCAATATCCCTTTAGATACTCTAAAGGGCCGTTTTTGAAGATGCCATGTAAGTGAGCGATTATAAATACCATTAACGCTAACGCCATATCTGTATTTACTGAGCGTGTTGGCTCTGAAAGGTCTGGTGTGTTTAATAGGAAGGCATACCAAACGTTAGGGTCTACAGTGAATTGTAGGTTGGTAAGTCCTTTGAACGCGAACTCTACGCCGTCACTACCTATTAAAGAATGTACTAGTGCGATGATGCTGCCGATGAATTTGCCAATATTAGGAAATACACCGATCCAGTTAGATACGAGTACAAATATAAATAGAGTAAAGATAAATGGAACATAACGTTTGCCGTCTTTGTGTCCTAAAGAGTTGAGTGTAATGTCTTCGATGAACTCGAATAATAATTCAAAGATGTTTTGGAGTTTGCCAGGGATCGTTTTTAACTGACGACCAGCGATTAATCCAAATCCTAAAATAAGACCCATGACAATCCACGTCATAATAAACGTAGTTGGGTTAACTTCGATGCTGCGTCCGAAGAGATTAAGAGTTATAAGTGTGACTTGGCCTAAATTTTCCATAATGTTTGTTTAAATATCCTTGGATTTTAGTCTTTTTTTACTTCTCATAAACACAGCTACAATAGCTGCGTACTGGAAGGTGAATAAGCTTAACAGAATTACCCACAGATTGAAATACTGATTGAGCCTAATTCCGAGTATCATCGGAATAGCATAAATACCCATGCGTGCGATATAGCCGATAAAAGTAACGCTTTTGCTTTGTTGAGTCAATACTGTAACCTGTGTTTTGACCAGGTTTTTGAAGCCCCAATAGCTAAAAAATACACCGAGAATTACGGATAAAATGATTGTGTACTGTTCTAATAGAAAAGCGATAATACTAATCGTCATCACAATACGAACAATCCAAGGGACAGTTTTAGCGATTAAAAAGTCCATGCTATCGGATTTAACGTTAATTTTTGCTGCCATGCGGATAGTATATGGTACGGGTTAGAGGGCGTAAATAGGGAGGGGCGGCTATTCTAACTTGCTAAACTGTTTAAATAAATTATAAAAACCAGCCCCTACTCCTAAGAGAATAAAGGGGATTATTATCCCTGTAGGGAGTGACCATGTTTTTTGGATCCAAACTCCTAGTCCGAGACCAATGATAATGCTGAGGACCATGATGAGGCCGCATTGAATGAGTAGAGAGAAATACTTGCCCATTTCACCCATTTGTTGGTTTTGATTCTTCATGAGTTACCTTTGATCGCGAGGAATCCTGAAAAGTTAAACCATTGGAAGAATGATGTGACGTCCTGGAAGCCATTTAGAGTGAGCATGTTGATGGTTTCTGCCGCTTGATAAGGAATAAGCACGTCTTCTATCGCATCGCGTTTTTGGGCGATTTCTAGGTCACTATATCCGTTGGATCGCTTGGTATCGTGATGAATGTTAATAAAGTGTTGGTTGAACACGGGATTGGCACTTTTTGTTTTTTCGAT
The DNA here is from genome assembly GCA_018700055.1 of bacterium. GTDB lineage: Bacteria > Margulisbacteria > Marinamargulisbacteria > UBA817 > JABISL01 > JABISL01. Next base: position 71,857 of record JABISL010000042.1, read on the forward strand.
AACGGCTAAGCAGCCTTCGGGTGCCAATGCGGAATAAACAGATTGGATTAATGTATCTCTGTGTTTTGGTAGAACAAATTGTAGAGTGAGATTTAGAATCACTAAACTGGACTTGGGGAGTTTGATAGGGGTATTTAGGTCGTGATTGATCAGTTGTACGGTGTCGTTATTTAGTTTGCTTTGAGCCGCAGTGAGCATCGATTCACTATAGTCGACGCCGATTAATGAACAGTTTTTGGATTTGGCTATGGGAATGAGCTTTTCTAAGGTGGTTCCAGTGGAGCAGCCCAAATCGATGATTGCGGTGTTGGGTTGGGCCATGTAAGTTGCGAGTTGGACGAGGGTGTCTTGAAGCGGGTGATAAAAAGGAGTGCTTCGATCGATCATGTCATCAAAGACCTCAGTCACTTCTTCATTGAATTTAAATGAGTCCGTGGTTTTTTTTGTTTGAAAGAGAGTGTCTTTTTTTAGCGACTGAGCCATAGAGGTATTCCAAATCCAATGAAGCCTAGTGCAACGCTGATTAGACCTGTGATATCAAGGTTAAGACCTGGCCATAAATGAATGACGGACCCAAGTAATAGGCCGATGATGAGATAGTAAGTGTGTCCTGGCCACCGTTTGAGGGTCCAGTTGATTCCTTTTGCGGTGCTGATAATACCAACTATTGCTCCAATGCCTACGATTCCGATAATGGTTAGATTCATACTGCGAATAGCTTCGAGAATAACGAAGTAACTACCCATTATTAGAAGGACGAGTGAGCCACTTATACCAGGGATGATCATGGTTGCAGCTGCTATGAATCCGGAAATGAATAAAAATATATAAGTCCACCCTGTAGAGCTAAATACTTGAGCGCTTTCGGGGAGTCTTTCAGGAACTAGTGTCATGGCAACCAGTGCTAAGAAGCCAAATATTCCCATGATGATTTTTGATCTTGTTGGTGTCATATCAGAGTGGGCTTTGAGTAGGGTAGGGATGCTACCCAGAATTAATCCAATGAATAGTGACATTGTCATTGGATATGCGGATTCCAGTAGCCAATTGATTAGGTGAGAGAAAAGGCCGATTGCTAGAATTGATCCCAATCCAAGGCGAGCTAAGAATATGGTGTATTGTTTGCGTTTTTCGGGGGCTGTTAAATAGTTGCTGACGGCCTCAATGATATCGTCATATACACCAAGAATTACGGCGAATGTTCCGCCACTTACACCAGGAATGAGGTTGGCAATACCGATGGCAGCGCCCGACAAAAATAACTTAAGAGTTTTGTTCATATTTATATTATATAAGATTTATTGTTAACGCGCCTGCGGCTGAGAGAATTTGCTTGGGTGTGGTGAAATAGCCCTGAGCTGTAGAGAGGTAAATTTATTTTGCCGAACGGGGAGCATCTACACCGAAGGTGGATGTGCTCCAAATATAAATATTAATTGTTAAATAAAAACTCGACGACGTCGCCATCTTGCATGACGTAGTCTTTGCCTTCTTGGTTAAGGAGCCCTTTTTCTTTGGCGCCTAGGAGCCCTTTGCAGGTAATGAAGTCGGTGAATTTGACGATGTTGGCGCGAATAAAACCGGCTTCGAAATCAGTATGAATAACGCCAGCCGCTTGAGGGGCTTTGGCGCCTTCTGGAATTGTCCATGCCCGTGTTTCCTTAGGGCCTGTTGTTAGATAGGTATGTAGTGCCAATAGCTTGAAGCAAGATTTGGCTAAGCGTCCTAGTCCAGATTCTTTTAGACCTAGTTCTTCTAGGAATTCAGCGGATTCTTCTTCTGTGAGTCCGGAGAGCTCTTCTTCTATTTTGGCGGATACAATTATGCATTCATCGCCAAATTGTGCTGCATAGTCTTGAACGGTTTTGGTATGGGTGTTTCCTTCAGCCGCTTCATCTTCAGCGACGTTACATACATAAATGGACTTTTTGCTAGTGAGGAAGTGAACGCCTTTTAGGGTTTGCTGTTCATCCTCGTTTAGATCCATCTGACGAATGGGGTTTCCTTCGCCGAGATGAGGGACGAGTTTTTCTAGTATAGCTAGAAGGGCCTTCTCATCAGGGGATTGAGACTTGGCGCGTTTGCGTTGGTTATTGAGCATTTTTTCTGCCATCTCAAGGTCGGCTAATACCAATTCAGTATTGATGATTTCGATATCTTCGATCGGGTTAATGCGACCTTCGACATGAATAATGTTTTCGTCTTCGAAACATCTAACCACATGGGCGATTGCTGACGTTTCTCGGATGTGAGTTAGGAACTTGTTTCCAAGACCTTCGCCTTTAGACGCGCCTTTAACGAGACCGGCGATATCATTGAATTCGATTGTGGCAGGTAGGATTTTAGTCGACCCTGAGATACCTGCGAGCTGTTGGAGTCTGTCATCTGGAATGGAAACGATTCCCACATTGGGCTCAATCGTGCAAAAGGGAAAGTTGGCCGCTTCTGCATTTTGAGCGTTTGTAATTGCATTAAATAGAGTGGATTTGCCCACATTGGGTAGTCCAACGATTCCGATAGTTAGTGCCATGCCGAACAGTATAGTAGATCTCCTATATTAGATCCATCCTCCTGCTCTTAACCTAAGCTCTATTTTATTGTTCGGAGCTTAGATCGTGTGCGATGGCAAAAATACTTTCGGCCTCTATGACTTTGTTTTGTTTCAAAAGGCAGTCGCCAAGGCTATTTAAAAGATGGACTTGTGACGGATTGGTTTGAAGTGCAAACCTTAATACTTCCTCGGCTTTTAAATATTGACCCTGTAGTCGTAGACACTCACCAAATGAACTTAGTAAAGCTAAATCGTTAGGGGTTTTGTGTAGTGCATATCGATATAGTTTTTCTGCGGCATCAAAATGCTTTAGTGCCATATAACAAGCTGCCAGGTTTGCGATAACGAAAATATTATTAATATCTTTTTCGATTGCTATTTTTAGGGTATCGATGGCTTTTATATATTCGCCTTGCTTGCGATAAGTGTGCCCTATTCGTGCCAATATGCTGACATGAAGGGGTCTAAGTTTGTTTGCCTTGTGAAAATAATCCAGTGCTTCGTTGAATCTTCCGCTATGGACATAAGTGTCACCTACCTGAATTAACAATGCTGGGTTTGTAGGGTCGTCTTCAAGTTGCTGCATTAAGTCGCTGGCGGTTATGTTTTTTTCTTGTGCGTTGGCATCCTGCTCAGGTTTGGCCGGCTCGTTTGATTCCGTTTTCTCTACTTGCTCAGTTTTATGTTCATGTTCTGTCTGGGTATCTAGATCAGGATGGTCAGGGTAGTCTGGTTGGATATCTGCTTTGTTTTCGACATCTGTGTTTGTGCTTTGTTGATCATTAGTTAGGTTAGGGTTGCCTAAATTTAATTCTTTTTCTGGAGTTTCTTCAGAGGAGGATTCTTCAGTGAGCACCGACTCGGAAAGTTCGGGGAAATGATCATGTACCGGGATGATGGCTTTTTCCACAAAGTTGCCAACAATATTTGCGTTTTCTCTAGTGATTGAATTAACACGGTCATTGAGTTGTTCATTTAATGTGGAGTATGAACTGGTTAAAGCCTTGAAATCATGGCGGTTTACTTTTAGTACTCCCACTGGGGTGAGGCATCGGACGGAGGCGGTTCGTGGGGCTTTTTTCATCAATCCCATTTCTCCAAATGTATCCCCTTCCTTTTGGACGGCTAATATTGTCTCAGTGCCATCGCCATGTTCTTTTATAATTTGAATTTTGCCCTTTTCAATAATATAGAAGGTGTCAGCTATATCTCCTTGCCGAAAGATATAGGCGCCTTTTTGATAATGGGATCGATCTACTTTTTCGGTTCGATAAACGTTTAACTGTGTAATATCAATGGGGAATATTAGGTGCATTGCCCAATCAATAGCGACCCGACATTTGCTGTAAATTCCTGGGAGCTTGGTCCAATAAATAAATCGCCAAAGGAAAAAAGCGATAAAGCCACTGAATCTAAATCCGAAAATTTTGGCAACCCCGGTGTGATGTCCGATGGTTGCTAGTTGCCCCAATGCTTTGTATTTAAATTCTTTGAGCCGTTTGGATTTAATACTAGCTAAGATGTTTCGACCACAAACCTTTCCCATTCGAATGGCAAATTGAGCTGTAGGGGGGCAGAGTGGATGAGGGTTTTTTTCTGTTGGTTTGACCGCGATGTTGGGTATGAATGCGCAGTCCCCTAGGGCCCAAATGTTGGGACAGATGCCGGTGATTTCGCCTTCTGATCCTCTTTGAACGGCTTGGCACATTGCATTGGTATCTACGCGTCCTTTTGTATTGGTAAAGGGGAGTTCGCTGATGACTCTTTGGGGCGCACTTCCTGTTGTGCAAATCACTGTTTTACAGTCAAATTCTTGTCCAGAATCCAGGATGACCTTATCTGGCGTCACTTCGGTTACTCTCGCGGATAGATAGAGCTCGGTGCCCCGTTTTCTAAGCTTGTTTTGGGCATATGACCCTAGTTTTTTGCTTAGTTCATTTAGAATAGTATCTCTCGAGTGGATTAAAATGAGTCTAATCTCGTCTTTGGGGATACTGGGATACTGTTTGACAGCTTCTCTGAGCATATCACCTACTTCGCCGATTGTTTCGACCCCACTAAATCCGCCGCCTACAACTAGGAAAGTGAGTAGTTTTTTTCGGTAGTTTAAATCGGGTTCAATAGCGGCCATTTCAAGTTTGTTAATGAGCTCGTTCCTCAGAAAGAAAGCATCTCCAAGTGTTTTGATGGGGAGTGAGTGTTCGCTCATTCCTGGGGTGCAAGTTAAGTCAGTGGATGACCCTAATGCCAATACCAAATGATCGTATTCAATCCACTTTTGTCGGGTGTAGTCTTTACCTACTATGCGAACTTGTTTGGTGCTGGTATTGATTTCGTCCACTTTGGCGCGGTGAAACTGAATCCCCTTACAAAGCCGTCTAATCGGTTTTACAATATGCGTTGCCTCAACCGTTCCAGCGGCTACTCCAGGGAGCATAGGTTGAAATAGAAAGTAGTTATTCTCACTGACTAGAGTGATTTGGATGTCTGGATTTCGCTTGCTGCGTTTTCTGAGTTCCTTTGCAACACTCATAGCGGCAAACCCACCACCTAAGATTAAGATTCGAGTCATAACCCATTTATCGGTAAAAGTAGGGGGGGCATTAGGTAAGATAACCAGTGCCCCGCGGAATGGCCTAGCTGGGGGTTAGTTTAAATCCATCGGGAGTATCTTTTATCTGAAACCCTGAAGCCAGAATTTGGTCTCTTAGTTCGTCGGATTTGGCAAAGTCTTTGGCGGCTCGAGCGGATTGTCTGTCTTGGGCCATTTGAGTAACGTTTTTTGGGATCGATACGGTGGACTGGATTGGCTTGGTGAACAAGCCTAGAATTTGTCCTAAGTTAAAAAGTCTTTCGGATCCTGCTTGATGGGTATTGATTAGGCGAGACATATCAAAAAGGTGTCCCAGTGCTCCTGAAATATTGAAGTCGTCAGCAAGTGCTGTTAAAAATGCTTCTTCTAAGGCATTAAATTCGGGGATCTGATTTTTAGGTATTTGTTGATTCATTGGTACATTGCGTAGCGTGTTATATAAGCGCTCCAATGCTTGACCGGCTTCTTGAATTCCTTCTTTGGAGAAATGGATAGGGGAACGATAATGTACTTTTTGTAAGAAAAACCGGAGGGTTTCGCCCTCTACTTCTTGGAGGACATCTTTGATGGTAAAAAAGTTGCCGGTAGACTTGGACATTTTTTCGCTGTCGATTTGGACAAAGCCATTATGCATCCAGATATTGGCTAACGCGTTGTTACTACAACATTCAGCTTGGGCAATTTCGTTTTCGTGATGGGGAAACTTAAGGTCTTCGCCACCGCCATGAATATCAATAGTATGGCCCATAACATCATGAACCATGACGGCACATTCGGTATGCCATCCGGGTCGGCCTGAGCCCCAAGGGCTGTCCCAAGCGGGTTCGTCTGGTTTGGCAGGTTTCCATAAGACGAAGTCCATCGGATTTTTTTTAGCGGAGACGACATTTACGCGAGCTCCGGATTCTTGGTCATCCAGATTGCGGTGAGACAGTTTGCCATAATTGGGGCAATTGTCGATCGAAAAATAGACGTTTGAATCGCTGCCAACATAAGCAATGTTCTTGTCGATTAGGTCTTGGATTAATGCAATCATTTGGGGGATAAACGCAGTGGCTAGTGGGTATTGATTGGCACGTATTACTCCCAATGCATCCATATCCTCGAAGTAGCTGCCGATAAATGTTTCTGTGAGGGTTTTCCAGGGGGTATTGGTTTCGTTAGCGCGATTGATAATCTTGTCATCGATATCGGTGAAGTTTTGGACATGGTTCACGTTATACCCGAAGTGAGTTAGAACGCGCTTAATGGTGTCAAAAGCGACATAAGCGCGGGCATGCCCAATATGGCAATGATCGTAGACGGTGACGCCACAAATATAGAGACTGACCTTTCCTTTTTCCAAAGGTTGGAGAAGTTCTTTTTTTTGGCTAAGAGAGTTGGTGATATGAATAGGTCGCATATTAGACTCTAGTAACTGTGAGCGTCGGTAGGAAACTGTCCTGAATCGACATCGGCTTTATAAGCTTGGATGGCAGTTGTGCTTGTTTCTGCGACTTGGGCATAAGCTTTAACGAATTTGGCTGTTTTGCCGAGTGTCAGTCCTAAGAGGTCATTAGTTACTAAGACTTGGCCGCTGCAGTGTGGGCCAGCACCAATGCCAATGGTAGGGATGGATAATGAGTCGGTGATGGTTTTGCTTACACTGCTAGGTACCATTTCCATGAGCACGGCAAAGCATCCAATTTTCTCTAGTTCTTGAGCAAGCGTGAGCAGTTCTTGGGCTGCTTCTTCAGTTTTCCCTTGAATCTTATAGCCACCAATCTGATGTACTGCTTGAGGTGTAAATCCAATGTGTCCCATGACGGGGATTCCCATATCGATGATGCCTTTTACACTATCTAATTGAGATGGATTGACCTCGAGTTTGACTGCGCCTGCCCCTGTTTCTTTGATTAGACGTCCGGCATTTTCTTTGGCCGAAAGCGTTGACGTTTGATAACTCAAGAATGGCATGTCTATAACAACAAGTGCGTTTTGAGTGCCTCGGACAACGGCACGACCATGATAAATCATATCCTCTACGGTTACGGGTAATGTGGAGTCGTGCCCGGCAAATACATTGCCTAGTGAGTCCCCAACCAAAATCATATCGATGTCCGCACCATCAACTAAACGCGCCATTGTGTAGTCGTAGGCGGTGAGCATTGTTAGCTTTTCATGGGCAGTAAATTTTTTTTGGATGTGGCTGATGGTATTCATTACGATTTTTTCTCGGGTTCTTTGTAGAGATTAAATAAGCGAGTTTCTAGTGCTTCTCTGTTGAGGTAGCGTGTCATGTTTCCGTTTTCTACAATAGAAATGGTGCCGGTTTCTTCTGAGATCGCAATGACTAGCGCATCGGAGTTTTCGGAAAGTCCCATAGCGGCCATGTGGCGTGTTCCCAATCTACGGTCCACTAATTTGGACTCAGTGAGTGGTAATAGACAACCAGCGGCAACTACCTTGTTGTCATGGATAACTACAGCGCCGTCATGAGTTGGGGATCCAGGCCAAAACAGACTGACGAGAAGGTCAGAGGTAAGCTGGCCATCGATAGGAACACCAGACTCAGTATAGTCATCTAGGTGGTCTTGAAATTCTAAGGCGATGAGAGCTCCTACTTTGTGTTTTGATAATGTGTCGACTGCCGTAAGAATATGTTTAATTAAGGTTGGGTTTTTGATACTGTTCTGAGAATGGCCAAAGATCCCTCCTTTTCGGATCTTTTCGGTAGCGCGTCGCAATTCAGGCTGAAATAGGACGATAACGGATAGTAATACTACCGTTACAAATTGTTCTAATACCCATTTTAATGCCTGGAGTTCAAGGAACTGACTGAGTAGATACAGGCCACTAATGGCAATGACACTTCTAATAAGTGGTTGTGAGCGAGTTGTTTTGATTAAGAAAATACCACCCAAAATTAGAATCGCGACAATGAGAATGTCGAGTGCTGCAGTCCATGTAAAAAAATCCATTAGGGTAGAAGTATTCATTTTTTGAAGTGGGTGTTTAAGTCCTCGTATGTTTCGCGTTCAATCCATAAGTCTGCGACCCCGTCTTCGATACCAACCATTGCTAGGTAGGGGAAGAGATTATAGTGAGATGCCATAGCGTAATTGTAAGCGCCAGTGCCATAGACTAAGACTAAGTCGCCACTCTCTACTTGAGGCAGCGGAATGTTTTCGCCAAGCTTGTCGCCCGACTCGCAGAACTTGCCTGCGATGGTGTACTGAGTGGTTGCGGGGTGATCTGCTTTGTTTGCTACTTCGAACGTGTACTCAGATTTGTAGAGTGCATAGCGTAAATTGTCTGCCATACCGCCATCAACGAATACATAATTAAGTGTTCCAGATTTAACGGGAATAGATTTGAGCGCGCCAGCACTGTAAAGCGTTGCTCCGGCAGTCGCTACGATGGATCGACCGGGTTCAACTATTATACGAGGCAGAGGGATGTTAGCTTGAGCACACCCATCTTTGAGGATCGTAACCATTTGAGTGATTACGTCACTCACTACTGGTGGCTTGTCTGCCTCTATATAAGGAATACCAATACCGCCACCGAGATTCAATTCCAAAACAGGGGCTTGGGTGTCTTGTTTAATTTTGATTAAGTAGTCCATCATTAAATGAGCTAGTTTTTCATATGGAATAGGATCAAATATTTGAGAACCAATGTGGCCATGTATACCTAGGAACTGGAGGTTAGGTGCGTCTAAAATCGTCTGGATCATGGGGATGAGTTCTGCTTTGCTGACGCCGAACTTGGATTCGATTTGTCCCGTTTGAATATGTTCATGAGTATGTGCTTCGATCTCGGGTTTGAGGCGAATTAATAACTGGGCTTGTTTGCCTGTTTCCTTAGTAATAGAGTCGATGAGTTGGAGCTCATAAGCATTGTCGATGACGATGCGAATGCCGGCTTCAATCGCCATTTCGAGTTCTTTTTTAGATTTGTTATTACCGTGAAAATAGATTTTGTCGCGGTCAATGTTGGTTTGAAGTACCGTATGGATTTCGCCACCCGATACGACATCAGTGCCAAGGCCTTCTTCGGCAAGTAGATTTAATAGTTTGAAACACATGCCCGCTTTTCCAGCATAAGCAACGGTATAATCTACGTTAAGTGCCTTGAGGCTATCGGTGTAGTGCCGGCAATTATTGCGAACTGTAGCCACATCCATAATATAGAGTGGTGTATCGAATTGCTTAGCGAGGTCTGTGGTCGATATGCCACCAATGGTGCGAATACTGTTTTCTATTTGAGCCGTTACGGGTCGTACTGTTACTGGTGTAGTCATAATTATGTGGTCCTCATATCCACTACGATTGGATCGAGGGATTCTGTTTTGGGGTCTATTTGAGCATAAGAAATAATAAAAAGGTCGTCACTGACTGCGCCGAGTCGAGCTGCTGGGCCGTTTAGACCAATAACCTTGGATCCGCGCTTGCCTTTAATGACGTAGGTTTCGAGTCGTGCCCCATTGTTGAGGTTAACGACTTGGACGCGTTCGTTTTCAATAATATTCGATGCGTCCATGACGTCTTCGTCGATGGTGATACTCCCGACATAGTAGAGCTCGGTTTGAGTGATTTTGGCATAGGAAATTTTGGACTTCATTACGGTAATTAACATAGTGAGCAAATTATATCAAAAACGGGGTGTCGGGGCCACTGGGATAAATAAATGAAATCGGACTTGAATTGGATTCGATAAGTGGAGTAAGACTTGAATTTGAGGAGTGGACTATGTCAGTAGGAAATAATGTAGCGATAGGTCGAATGGAACGTAGTAGTAGCGCGTTTAGTTCTTGTGAGTCTGGTGGGATTGAACTGAGAGAAGTAACTCCCACAATTAAAAGAGAAGCACTAATTATACCTATTTATAGTGATGGGGACTCTCGACTTAGAGATCATGTTGTCAGGGTAGAAGTTTTGAAAGGTAATAATGGCAGGAATACAGCGGCTTTGACTGATTATAGTGAGTCTCCAATTCCTCCTACTCCAAGCCCTGCCCCTCAGAGTGAGGTTTCGTCGCCAGAGACAATCGTTCAGTCTGATGGAAAAGATTTGGCACGTTACTTGGGGTCTCTTTCAGGAAATGGACCGGTTGATCTAGATGTTCTAAATCAGTTGTTAGAGCCAATATCCGGATCATTGCCCCAAAATTGTTGTGGGCCGTATCTTAATTATTTGTGTTGGGAAGGGGTTCCTGATACTAATGTTGTTCGACTTATCCAAGAAAAAATGTCTCCCCAACAAACAAAAAAATGTTTGTTGGCATACTTAAATAGCGCCAAGGGAATGTCTAACGATGACGTTGTACTTGAGTTAACGAAACATATGACAGTTGATGACCTTGCTTCTTCTCAATTTGAATCGATATCGAATTCAGTGGAGATTATGATGTCTGCACATTTTTATTTGGATACTCCGGATACTCATATGGTGTCGGTTTTGTCTAAGTTGTTGATTCCTAATCATAAGGTTCAGTTGTTAAGAGAGTATTTGTTGACTGCAGATGTTCCGAATCAAGAGGTTGTTAACTCGCTCTATAGTGAGATGTCTCAAGATCAAAAAAAGGACTGTTTGTTGGAATACTTGGATGAAAAGCAAGGCCAAGGCTCTTGGAACGTGGTTGATGAAAAAGTGGCGATGACGCTATTGAATGGTATTGAGTCCATATCAGAGCAATCGCATAAGGATTGTCTTGTTCAGTGGATGACTTGTTATCAAACCCAAGTTGATAGTCCCAATAGTGACTTGCTTGATCGTGGATGGAATTTGCTAGGTGTCAGTAAGGACCCAATTGAAGTGTCAAAACCGAGTCGGAAAGGTTTTTTTTCTTGGTTGTTTAAATAGAGTTAATTTAACGCGTTGTTAAATAAATGAAATTAGTTGTGGAAGTACTTCGATAAAAGATTATTAGCAACTGGTTTTTGAGCAAGTTGCGATTACCTTTTGGAGGAATAAATCATGGAATTTTTAAATCAGGTTGCTGTATCCGGATATAAAGAGATTGTGTTGCGTCGTGATGCAGTTGCGGGAGCAGGGTCGTCATTGACGACTCAATCGATACCTCCCTCTACCGTGTCTCGCCGAGTTGCGGATATGGTCGTTCGTTCTAAAAATGAGGGTAGCGGACACTATACGGCTGACATTTCTTCTGTTGGCCGGTATTCAAAGGGTACTTATAAGCAAGCTGAGAAACCTGGTGATAATGAGCATAAAGTGTTGGACAAACCGTTATCTGAATCTGCTGATGTGGTGCTCGGAGAGTTTAGTTCATTAGACGGCGCGGTTGAGGTGGATGAAGAAGCAGGGATTGCTGAGACGCTCTCGCCAAGGCAGGGGGCATATTTAGATTCTGAAGAGAGCGGTGTTGCTCAAGTAGATACTTCAGGCGCTAAGGCAACAGATCAGCGAGCCAGTAAACAAACTATCATTTCTGTTAAACCGATTGAGTCGGAGATTTCTTTAAAAGGGAATGTGACTAATCAGGATGAAATGGATAAGGTGGTTGAATTAAGATCATCTAACAGTGTATCTGCATCAAGTTCAAAGGATACGAGTATTGGCCGTGTGATGGTTGCTTTCTATGAAGGCGTACATGATCTGTTTTTTGAAAGTAATCATGACAGAACCCTTCGGATGAAAATGGAAGCGATTGTTAAGTATATGGGTGTTGATGAAGCGCCTAATAAGCATCTCCTGAGTCAGTTAATGGAGGGCCTTTCTTCAGAGCAGGCCTCGTCAGCTTTATTTAAAGGTGTGAGTAGCCAGAAAGGGGCTCGTTTTTTAGTGAAACTGGATACTGTTTTGGCGGGTTTAGGTGACTTAGCTCCGATGGAAGTTGTTAAGCGAGCTGTTTTAGATGTGTTAATTAGCCGATTGATAAAAGTGCGGTATGACACGTTTGATGTTACTGATAATCGTCTCCAAGATCTTAAAAAATCAGATATGGACAGCCTTAAAGTAATTGTAGGGCGTTTATCTCAAAAGGACCGGGATTTGGTTAGAGGATCTTATTTGGAAGGTCGGCATAATCGAGAGGTTAAGATCTGTGGGGAACGTCCATTTGTTCCCACAAAACAGACGCCGCTGAGAGATGTATTATTTGGATCAATTCCTGAAATCGATAGATATTATAAAGTTCTAAAAACTCACTCGATGCCCTCAGATCAAGTGGTGATGAAGGTTTTGAATAGGGTGATATAAGCTTTTCATCTGTATGATCGATAAGACCTAAGATATAGTTTTTAGGAGGAGGATGTTATGGCTGGAGGAATACATAATAGTGGAATAAGTGGCGCGGGTGCTCAACCTAGTCCTAGGGGATCGGATTCACAATCATCTTCTGATACAAACTTTGATGCTCTTAGAACAAGAGTTAATAAACGTGAGATGTTGAATAGCTCTGATGGGCTTAAACTTCATAATCACTTGGTTCAAGAGCATTCGTCAAAGGGCGGATTGAGTCACTTTGAACAACAGTTTGTTTATGAGCAAGTTAAGGATGAGATGAATAAATTTGAGGTTTTATCGTTTGATGAAAAAAAGTTTATTAAGGATTTGTTAACGCCGATCCAAGAAAAAGGTGGGCTATTGTCTCCTGCAGAACAGACGTTTTTAGATAATGTTTGATGTCTGGGATTAGTATGATGGCCGGGGTATGAGTGCTTCGGAGGACAGCACTAATCGCAGATAGACTGATTCTATGGATGAATTAAATGAAATTGGAGTGCGTATTGTTTCGATAAAGTGTTAACAGTCTTCATTTGGTAGGACTTGGATGGAGATAAACATATGGCACTAGGAACAGGTGGATTTAGTAATGGGTCAGGTCGCATTGTTGTGGAGCGTGAACCCAATTTGATCAAGTCGGATTGGAAAGGTCTTCAAGAGTATGGGGCTAAATATTTGGAAGAAACGCCAATAGAGGTTCTTAGACTTAGAGTGAATGATAGAGGACTACTTGGTACAGATAACTCAAGAAGACTTTATGTGCACTTAGTGATGAATTATTCATTGGGAAAGTCGCTAACGCATCATGAGACTCAATTTGTTTATGATCAATTGAAAAGCCCTATGACTAAGCAAGGGTTGTTGTCTTCTCAGGAAAAGACTTTTCTTGTTGATTTGTTAAAGCCGAAGCTTGAGACGAATAAACTGCTAAGTCCTGCTGAGAAAGTGTTTATAGATGACCAGACGAAAGGCGATAATAACCTGCAAGAACTTGTTGATCAGTACGCCTCTAACTTGAAGGATGCAGATAGGATGATATGTCGTGATTTATTAGATCATGCTAGTGAATCTAATCCGCTTGATGAACGAGAATGTTGGAATGTTTCCTCGGTTTTAAATAGTAGATTGAGTGATGGTCAAGAACTTACAGCTAAAGAGAAGGCTTTTTTATATTTTGAATTAATTGAGAAGCCCTCCAAAAGTTTGACTTCCGTTCAACAAAAGTTTGTTGATCAGATGGTTGCTATTATGAGTGAGCCGGTTACTAAATAATTGAAATCGAGGCTTTCTTTTTTACGATAAGTGTTAACAGTCTTCGCTAGTAAGACATGGATGGAGGTACTTATATGGTATTAGGAACTGGATTTTCTACAGATTATACGCTCAAAAATGCGCGTTCTGATGAGGGGGCTACACCTCAGATAAATAGACCTTTAAGTGATCTAAGACGTGTTTTAAATTCTCCCGGTGTGCTTAATAAGGGGTTTAGTGACAGCGAGTCCTTTAGTCTTCTTAATTATTTGGTGAAGGGGTGTAAGACGAATGCTCGTTTGTCTGATACAGATCGAGTGTTTGTTTGTCACCAACTGAAACGACTGTTCTTGTGGACTTGTTAAAGCTAAAAATGTCGCAAGTTGAGGATCTAGATCAATGGGAAAAAGATTTTCTGAAGGAACAGGCAAATCAGGATAGTGTTCTGTCTACTGTTATTGATAAGTATGAACTCGATGTTCAGAAGCTGATGAATTGTGCCTATTTATTAGAGAAAATTCATCTTAAAATTCCTTTAGAATTATATCAAAGTGAGTTTCTTTTTGATCAAAGGGATCTTCTTCTGAAGGTTAGTTCTCGTATCGACACTCCGGTTACTAAATAATTGATTTGTATTAGTGTTTGGTCAGTAGCTCAGTATGCTCCGCCAACGTCCCAATAAAATATAGTGACCCTGTAAGGACCCAGATAGTGTTGTCAGGTGCATTTGTGACGGTTGGGATGATGGCGTCTATAGAGATGGGGGCTAACGTGTCTGATACAAGTGATTGAGGCTTGCTTAAGAAGTCATCGAACTCACAGTAGTGAATGTGTGTGGAGTGATCTTGAATGATAGGGAGCATGTCCGAGGTGTTCTTGTCCTTGGAAAAACCGATAATAGAGTTAATGGGGCTATTGGGATAGTCGAGTTGGATTTGATTGTATAGGGCACGGGTGGCTTCAGGGTTATGTGCTCCGTCTATGATTACGGGATTATTGTTGACTGTTGTTTGAGTGTAGCGTCCCCAGATGAATGCTTGGTCTAGGATGTCGTTTAAACTAGTGCTTGCTTTTGGTATAGCGAACCTGCGTATAATAGTCTTGAGCACGGTTTCGGCCAACGCTCTGTTCTCACACTGAAAATTGCCTCTCAAAGCGGCTTTTTTAGGGATAGCCGGTAGGGGTTTGGTCTCAGTGTATATACAATCTTGTTTTTCTGCAGTCTCTTTTAATACTTCCTTAACAGTGTTGAGCTGACTATCTACCGAAAAAACTGGTATATTTTTTTTGATAATTCCAGCCTTTTCATGGGCTATTTTTTCGATGGTATTTCCGAGAATAGCTTCATGGTCCATTCCGATTCGGGTAATGACGGAGCATACCGGAGTGACTACATTCGTCGTGTCTAAACGCCCACCAAGGCCTGTTTCGAGGATGATGAAGGTGTTGGTCTTGGGTAGTTTGGCGAAGTGTACGAGTGCCATTACGGTAAGGACTTCGAACTCTGTGAGTTGGTGATCGGGGTCAACTTGGTCGACCGTATTGAATAGAGATATGAAGTCTTCGTTGGATATAGGGGCTCCGTTTAGTTGGATACGTTCGTTATATCGGATGAGGTGTGGAGACGTAAATGTTCCGACTGTTTGCCCAAGACCCATAAGTCCTGTTTTGATATATGTGACAGTTGACCCCTTTCCATTGGTGCCTGCTACATGGATAACCGGTGGTAGATTCAGGTGTGGATTATCACATTTGGCTAGACAGTCGGTGATACGATCCAATGAATAATTGATGCCGCGGCGATAGACTCTTTTTTGAAGGGCCTTAATTGTGATAGTTATATCGGGATTTTGCGTCTGTGGCATAGAAACACTATAGCTTGTTTTGAGAGGGCTTGCTTTATTTTAGCTCAAACGATGTACTGGCTTTTTCTTCCCCATTTACTCGTATCGTAATGTGGTGAGTGCCGGGGTAGTGTTTACGAATACTGACGTCCGCAAAGGACTGCGTGCTTTTGACGGTGTCGTTGAGTTTGGTCTGGGTACGTTCGCCGATTTGGAATACCTTGGGAGATGTTTTGCCGCTGGCTTTGACATAGTCGATAACATATTCGAGTCGGAGACGACCTGGTTTTTTGCAATTTAAGTTGAATTTAAAAAGTAACTTGTCTCCGATTTTGAGGGATGATGTGGATAGGTTTAAGTTTGAGATGACAATGTCCTTGGGGTCGTCGAATCCAAAGAGTCTTAAGGCGCCTGGAATCCCTTTTTTAAGGAGTGTTCGACAGGCATGTTTTACAACCCAATCGGTGGATTTACTAGTTCCTTTCCATTTTTGAGCGGTGGATAATGTGAGGTCGGGATGATCTTTGGCAATGTCGTTAAGGTTGTTTGCGACACTGAGTTGGACATAACGTTCAGGATCGTTTTTTAAGGCTTCTAGAATTGGAAGAATCGGGGTGGGGTCTTTTTTAAGTGCGGGGAGAGCGATCATCCAAGGGAGGCGGGGGCGACATCCCTCACTTGCCAGACGCCTAACATGAACATCTTTATCCTGAGTCCATTCCAGCATGGTGGCTAACATTCGGGCTTGGTCTTTTATAATAAAAGGACGTACTGCCCCTTCAGATGTGGAGGACTTGGTAAGTTCTTTTAGAGCGGGAACAGCTATATCCCAATGATCTAGTCCGAAGACCTCGATGTAATCGGGTAAGACGAGGTACTCGAACCGGTTCTCAAGACTAGCCTTGGATACGGCGATTAGGGTGTCTGTCGCTTTTTTGAAGTCTGATGGAAGTGTTTTTCCAAGACAGAGAGTGATGTGGCGTAATCGTTCCTTGAGCTCCCGATTTTTCCATTCGGAATCAAACACGAGTGACATGAATTTTTTAAAATCAAAAGTGGACTCAACGATAGTGATTTGTTTGCCGAGATCACCAATAGACTTCTTGTTGAATAGGTTCTTGAAGGGTTCCATTAAGCGGCGGTGCTTAACTGTTCAATTTGTTGTTTCAGTAAGTTGATTTCCGTTTGGGTTTGGTCAGCCTTTTCTTTTACCTTAGCAACAACCGCCTCTGGGGCTTTGTCGACGAAGCCGGGGTTACTTAGTTTTTTGGATTGAATCATATAGTCGTTCTCAAGTGCTGTGAGTTGTTTTTCGAGTCTCGCCTTTTCTTCTCCCAGATCAATGAGTCCTTCAAGCGGGATTAAGAGTTGGGTTTGATTGGTGACCGATGCGGCACACTGTGAAGGTGTTTCATCAGTGGCGGATAGGAACGTGACTTGGTCTACCTTGGCTAGTTTTTGGATTAACGGAATATCGGATTCGAGGGCTAGTTTTTTGCTTTCTGAATCCGGAATGAGGATGAGATTACATGTTTTGCTTAGTGCGATATTGGATTCTTTTCGTAGCTTACGTGTCTCTCGGATGATATCGATTAGTGTGTCGATCGTTTCTTCTAGGTCTGGGTTGATTCTTTTCGTATCGAGTTCAGGCCATTGCGAAATAGAGATGCTATCGACCGTTTCGTCTAAGGTAATCTTGGGGTGTTTTTGGAGTTCCTGCCAAATATGATCGGTTACAAAAGGCATAGAAGGATGAAGTAGTTTGAGTGCCGTTACAAGTCCGTAGGCTAGCGTTGATGCCGCTTCTTCTTTTCTGATTTTGCTGGCTTCGATATACCAATCGCAGAATTGATTCCAGACGAAGTCCCAAAGAAGATCGGACGACTTGGCGTAATTGAATTCTAGGTAACTGGCGTTTACCTCTTGGATAGTGCCATGAAGTTTGCTGATGACCCATTGGTCGATGGGGTTCTCGCTCTTTAGTGCATCTGAGGGTTTGATCGGCGCGGATACATCATCCAAGACCATGAATAAATAACGTGTGACGTTCCAGATTTTGTTAGCGAAGTTACGACTACTTTCAATCTTATCTTCAGCGAGCTTCATGTCCTGTCCGCCCAATGTAGCCAATGAAGATAGACCAAATCGCATGGCATCTGCACCGTATTGTTCTACTAAGTCGAGCGGATCAATGGCGTTGCCGATAGACTTACTCATCTTACGGCCATCAATATCACGGACGAGACCGTGGATGTAGACATCTTTAAAGGGAATCTCTTTCATTTCGTGAATGCCCATTGTGATCATGCGGGAGACCCAGAATGTAATGATGTCGTAGCCGGTTATAAGGAGAGCTGTAGGATAGAAGTCCTTGAGGTCATCTGTCTCTTTGGGCCAACCGAATGTAGAGAAGGGCCAAAGCGAAGACGAGAACCATGTATCGAGTACGTCTTCGTCTTGAATATAGTTTTCGATGTCTGCGGGAGGGGTTTTAGAGACGATATACTCGTCGGGGTTATCTTTACGGTAATAGACGGGAATGCGATGGCCCCACCAGATTTGACGAGAAATACACCAGTCGCGGATGTTGTTCATCCATTCGAAGTAGAGTTTTTCCCAGCGGCCTTTGGGGTGGAAGTTAATCTGTCCGGATTGAACGGCTTCAATTGCAGGGCCGGCGAGTTCTTTCATCGCAACGAACCATTGATTGGAGAGATAGGGTTCGACTACTGTGTTGCAGCGATAACATTCGCCACGAGAGATGGCGTGATCGTCGATTTTGACTAGGTTTCCGTCTGTTTCGAGTTGCGCAATCAAAACCTTACGACACTTAAATCGATCCAGTCCTTGATAATCCGCAGGAGCGTTTTCGTTCATGATGCCAGATTCGTCCATCACTAAGATGCGTTCTAGGTCGTGGCGCTGGCCAATCTCAAAGTCATTGGGATCATGAGCAGGCGTGACCTTTACGGCCCCAGTTCCAAAGTCCTTTTCGACATGTTCGTCAGCAACGATTGGAATGTCTCGTCCGGTTAATGGGAGACGAACCGTTTTGCCAATGAGGTGCTGGTAACGCTCATCTTCGGGATGAACTGCAACAGCTGTATCGCCGAACATTGTCTCTGGTCGTGTCGTAGCGACTACAATCTCAGTGCCATCTTCAGCCTTGTATGCGATGTGCCATAAGTGTCCGTTAATGTCTTTGTGGTTAACCTCGATATCAGAGAGCGCTGTGTGGCAACGGGGGCACCAATTGATGATGCGTTTGCCACGATAAATATGACCGGCTTCATACAGACCAATGAAATGATCGAGGACTGCTTCTTGGCAGCCTTCGTCCATAGTGAATCGTTCTCGGGACCAGTCTACAGATTGACCCATTTTTCGAATTTGTTCGGTGATTCGTGATCCATATTGAGACTTCCAGTCCCAGACCTTTTCGAGGAATCCTTCGCGGCCAAGGTCATGACGAGATACTTTGTCTTTTTTGAGTTGTTTTTCTACAACGTTTTGGGTAGCGATACCCGCATGGTCGGAGCCAGGCATCCAGCAGACTTTGTAGCCCTGCATACGCTTTTGACGCACGATGATGTCTTGCAGGGTGTGGTTGAGGGCATGTCCGATATGAAGGACACCGGTAACATTCGGTGGGGGAATAACTACAGAGAAAGGCTCTCCATTACCACGTGGCTGAAAATAGCCGGATTTTTCCCACCAGGCATATAGGGTTTCTTCTATTAGTTTGGGGTCGTAGTTTTTTTCCATTGTCTGGATATTGTAGCAAAATTGAATATCGCAGAACATCATTAAAGCGCATGTTGATAAATTTAAGTGAAATTAATGCTCGGTAGATTTCGTTAATAGAAGTAGAGACGAACTCTTAACGAGGATTGATTATGAATTCTGTATATATGATTTTAACGAATGCTTATAATGTTTTGACCTGTAGAACTACTGCTCAAGTGGTGGTGGATGCACATGGATCTGAAGATAGTGACTGCGTTCATGATATTTTTGGCGACAATCAAGCACGAGAAAGATACTTGCAAGATACGAATGGTACAAATAACGGAGTTGTTTCTTCAAGTCAGAGTGGTGGGGATGATTCGTTGCGTAGTTTCGATTTTGGAGAGGGAGGACTCTTATGGGCCTCGTATGATGATGCAATATCTGTGTATTCAGGGGAGACTGTAGTTGCTTCGAAGGTTCAAGAGGCGTTTGCTCAAGTAGCAGTTTCAGCAACAGAGCCAGCAAAACCAAAGGTTATGCCAGTTGTACAGAGCGGTTTAGAAGTTGTTTATGGTGATGATGGCAGAATATATATCATTGGCGATTCTGATGAAGATAGTGATGTTTCGAGCCAAGGTAGTTCGGATTCTCATAATATTTTTGAGAATGAAGAAGCTCGTATTGAGTATATGAAAAACACTCCGCTGACGGTAGACGGGTCGGTTTCACATGGTGATGTTAATGATGTTAATGATTTTAATGAAGTAGTTGATTGGGTGATTGATCAATTTGAAAAAAATGGGCCGTTGCCCTCATTTCAAGAGGCCTATATTAGATATCAGAATGAACTGCCTCTTTCTGAGGGTATTGATCAAAGGGTTGTGATTGGTCTGTGGCATGGGCTTAAGCCAGAGGATCAAGATGATTGTGCGACCTATATTCACTCTCTTTTTAAAATTAAACATGAGGGATTTGCTTTTCTAGTAGATGGGTTGAGCTCCAAAGAAGTTAAGCCAATATTAATGAATTGGTTAGAAGGCGTTGGAAATGCTGATGATTCATTGTTGGCGAGGATGATGCAACGTCTAGACCCTTCAGACGCAAGTGACTTTTTGATTGAGCATTTGAGTGTTGATCCTAATCCTAATATTCCGATGATTCAGTTTGTCAAAAAACAAATTCCAGATAATTCAAATAAAGGACTATTGTTAGCCTATAGAGAAGGCAGAAAGCGTATGGATATTAATGTGTTGAAAGAGTTAGGGATGTCAAATTCCGATTTAAGAGTACAGGCATCATAGCTTTATTTTTATTTATTAACGCAATTTAATGAAATTTAGCGATTGGTAAGAACGATAATATACAAAGTGGGGGGGGAGAAATATAAATTAGAGGTTGGTTGTTATGGGTTTTATAGATGGTTTTCGACAATGTATGGGATATAGTACGGCAGACGTAAATCAAACGTCTTTTCAAAGCCCAAGGCCGGTTAGTTCGAGAGTTGCCGACTGCGGTGATTTAAACGAGTCTCCCTCAGTTTCTCTGCAGACTAATCGACCTTCAGATACAAAAAAGCCAGATGGTCCAGCCGATGGAGGTTTCAGACCTCGAGTTAGTTCGGAGATCACTATGCGTGATGTTGGTATGACTATGTCGCCCGCCACATCGAATGGATGGGTGTCGGCTCAACGGTCTCCAGTTACAACAAAGGCTGTGCAATTTGATTTTGCTGGTGAAGATTTCCTTTCAGATATTGATGCTCAGGGTTTGAGAGAATTTATTCATGACTCCCTTAGTGTTTTGAATAAAGATGCTAGAGCGAATGGGCATGAAGTAAGTTCCGAGCAGGACTGGAAAAATGTTGTTTTAGATTATAAAAAAGGGGATGGTATACTTGAAGAATATTTGAGTTTGATGGGACGGCGAGAACGATTTGATTATATGGCAGGGGCATTGGGTGTTATTGATCTAGGAGAGGCCCTTTTTGATAAAAGTCTCTTTGGTGTATTGGGACACAAGATGTCACGAGAGGATCAATTCTTAGCGATTGCCACTCATGTAGTAGGGTTTCTTGCGACTCCGAGTGAAGATACAATTCAGTCTTATTGTGACCTTTTCGAGATTTCTGACAGTCTTAAAACAACATTGTTAGAATCTGTGTCCGCCCGGTCTGCATAATAGAGGATTGTAATGACTAAATTATCAATGGGGACTCAATTTCCGGGGGGGGCTGTTGGTACTAAACCACTAATGACGCTACGTTCTTTTTATACGCCTTCTGTTCAGGAGGGCAAGTCTGACGGTTACTACACAGATGATCTGACGGATTCATTAAGGTCTAATTCTATTCGTCAAAATGTAAGTGTACGTCGAGATGAGGATGATGAGATCGTTTTTCGTCATGGTCGAATTGTTAAAGGCGATCCCGATGCATTTGGCCCCACTCCTCAGGATATGGTTACTCAAAAATCAATTGCTCGCTCATTGTTGAGTAAGAGTGCAGGCTATCTTTCTGCTTTGGTGGGGGCGGGTCGATCCAAGGTAACCCCTCAGTTAGACGAGTCGTGGTTTAAAGTAATTGCTTCGTCCCAAGCGGTGACACTGTTTAAGGATTACTATCGGGACAATATTTGGCAAGATGTCACATTTAGAACGCTTCTACCGAAGGAGACGAATTTGTCGGAGGATGATAAGAATGCGGTGGATAAAGTCTTTACTGCATTAGTATCAAGAATGACCTCGGACGATAGGGTTCTTGTTTGGGAGGGATTGGTGTCTGATTCGAATTCAAAATATGCGAATAAGCATGGTGATAGGGCTTTGATTTCTGCTTTGCCGATAGGGGGGATTGGCGCTGTGTTAGACGCTTTCTTGAAAGAAGATAGTCCAAATACAGACCTAATAGATGCGGTGCTAGGTGATTATGTGTTTAAAGTAGATCAAGATAGGCTCTATAAAACTCCTCATCTGAGAAATGAGGTGATGGGTATTGTGAAAGGGTACCTTAAATTGCCTCAGCCGTTTCATAGTAGTGTTACTCAGTTGTTGAAAGGGTTTAATAATGTAGACCGTGCTGACGTATTGGATGCGTATATTAAAGATAAGGGGGCTGCGATTGACCTGGATATGGTGAATATAATTGTATCTGAGACTCCCAAGGGTAGGTTAAGTAAAAGAGTTGTGGTTGGTGCTACCCCCAGTCACTTGGCTTTTTTAAAAACCAATGTTCAAGTCCCCGTTGATCGAACCGCGTTAGATTCTGACGGTTCCAATATTACAAGGTTATATGATGACCTTGTTGCTTGTCGATTGACTCAAGATCAGGATAAGACACGTTTTCGTGTGATTGAGTATTTGTCAAACGTGACAGATGTTGTAGATGAAAAGGATGAGTGGAGTGTTCAGTCTATGGATGTGAAAGTTTCTGATCGGGATACGGCTGACCCGGATATTGTGAAGGCCATTAATAAAAAGTGTAACTAATTGAGTATGTGTGTCGAATAATAGAAATGGACTAGTTTTAGTACCTTAATAAGGGATTGTTATGAATTATCATTTGGATGTTAGTCGAGGTGCTAAAGTTGCCCCTTTAGAAAGATATGAACCCTCTGGGAATCCGCGGGGTTCTAGAGAAGAGGCTCCGTCACTGACAACCAATGTTCCTGTAAAGGGATCTCCCTCGTTTTCCCTTAGAGCCGTAGTCTCGGATGTTGGGGGGGCTCAGAGCCATTTTGTGGGAAGAACGACAAACCAAATAATGTTTCCTTTTCGTAGGGTAGTTTTGTCTAGTCCTAAGGAATCGTTTTTTTACCGTTATGCAGAGGGTGCGATGGCTAAAATAGATAAGACTGATTCTACTTGCCGAAAAGCGCTTATGATCTCGGTTATGAGGGCGCCAAATAAACCAGATGATAATGTCTTAAAGTTCTTTTTTGATCGTTTGGATGGGGCTGAGTTGAAAGGTGTTTTGGATCAGTATTTAGGAGACTCCTCTCGCCCAGACGCTGATGTAGTTCGCCTCCTATTAGATCGATTGAATGAGTGTTCGATGTTGAATGTAGTGGATGGGGGGATGGAAGCCTATTTAGACAGGTCATTTGATCCGAATAGTATGGGTAGCCCAGACTTTAAGATGCTGGGGGTTTACTTACAGAAATTTGGAAATATTTATGCCCCGAACTCCAAAGAATATATAGATAGAGTGGATACTCAGGAAGGGATTTGCGAGGTGATAACAACGTGCGTTTCGACTCATTTGTCTCCTGATGATGAACTGATGATGACCCTTTTTGAGAAGGTTCAGTCCCCTGGTCTTGTAAATAAGATGTTAGTTGATTATATGACGCGGGCGCCAAAGCCGAGTACATCGACTGTTATGTTGTTTTTTTTGTTTTTGACAAGGGATGAAATGACGTCTTTGGTGGATGACGTGTTGGTGAATAATCGTGTTAAATATGCCCCAATATTATCTTGTTTTTTGGCTAGGGAGGGTATTGATGGTGCGGCTGAAAGATTATCAAAATATCTGTCAGGCACTTCTTTTCCAAGTCCTGATATTTTGAGGCCTTTTCAACTTAAATTAGGGAGAGAGGAAGGTGTTCTCGGAGCGGTTGTAACCGATTATTGGGTGCAAAAGGTGGGGAATGGAGAGCCTTTGTCGTTAATGGCACTTAGTGATATGTCCTCAAACATGTCTTCTGAGAGGCGTAGTTGTGTTTTGAATCAGTACATGGTGCTTATGGGGAGTGATAATGATCCCAATGTTATCCAAGCGTTGGAGGGTCAGATTTTAATTGGAGAAGATGGTCATAACTATAGTCATACAGAATGGGGATGCGAGTCTGCTAAGAATATGGCTCGTTATACTTTGCTGGAAGGTCCTGTTTTTTATTTTAGCTTTTTTAAAAAGTGTTTAGAGTGGATGTCACCGTTGGCGGTTGGCGACTTGTTAATCGAGTATTTAGAAGAGAATAATGAAAGGGATGCAAAAGAGGTAAGGATGCTAGTTGATTTGATGATAGAGAAGACTCCAGATGTATCAAGGAAGCCGATGATTTTATCTGAAATGAGTAATTGGCGTTTTCGCCCGGATCTTACTCGACATCTTTTAATAGGTCTCGATGCTGCGTTTGTAGATGATGTTGTTAATGAGTATATAGAATTAAGGGTGTCGAAACAGCAGGATATTAATTTTGGTGTGCTTCGGGCAGTGGTTGGTTTTGGTTTGGAATCGGTTACGTTTGGTGCAGAAAATAATGTCACAATAGGTAATTCAAGAAGTAGAAGTATTGCTAATAAAAAGAAGATTCAGAAGGCCGTTAAAGTAGGGGTAGAGGAAAAATTAAAGGCGTCGCATATTGATCTAGGCGCGATCTACTGGGAGAGTCGGATGATGGATCATGGGGATTTGGTTGCGGTGGTGGCCGCTTATTCTGGGGATGATAAAAAAGACGCGAACGCCTTGGCTGCGATGGTTTTTGCAGGGTCTATAAAGGAGAAGGGCCTTCTTACTAGTGAAGACAAAGTGTCGTTTTGTTTGGCATTTATAACCTCAAAATCCTGTCAGCGTTACAGAGATGTGTATCAGGTTAGTGCGTGTTTGAATTCTCAGGAATCTGAAAGCGTTATAACTATGTATAGAGAGATAGAGGGGGATTCCGTTAACCTTGCTGTGATTGCAATGTTGATGGCGACTACTTCCGATGAGGATTGCCGAGGATTGTTAATTCAATCGGTATCGCTTGATCATTCAGGCCTTAGAAGAAATGGTTTTCGTAGGGATTTAGATGTGGATGATAGTGACGAAGACTTTGGTATAAAAAGAAAGCCCCGAAACCCAGGGCTTAAGTCTGCAGGTGTGGGCGATGATTCGGAATACACAACACAAGATAACTCATTTGATATTGATAGGTTTGTTAGATTATGAAATTTGATTGGAATTGTTTGAGAGGGGCTAATACCGTGATATCGCCTCAAGTAGTTGAGGCTAACCCTATTTCTCAAAATACGAGTCCCGAAAACTCAATTCAAACAAGTGTTTTGGGTAGTAAGAGTAGTCATTGGGGTGTTTCTTCTAGAACCGCCTCACAGTTTTCTATGTTTTCTAGTTCAAGTGTCTTTGATTCATCTTTTATGTCATTACGATTGAGCGATCCCTTGAAAACGGGTGCTCAGACATCTTTTTTGGAATCAGCAGGGAATCGGTTGATACGTCCTTTTCGGACCTATGTTCTTTCTAGTTCACCAGAGTCGGTGTTTGGAAGGTTGGCGCCAAGAGCGCTAGAGAAGGTTTCTGTAAGTGCTCCTGAACATAGAGTAGCTGTGGTTCGTTCGCTTATGGAGGGCGCTGAGTCGAAGTATAGCTCTTCAAGAGAGGTTCTTCTTTCTTTTGATGTAGATCATGTAAACGCCGCACTTTCTAAGTATTTATTGGTATCAACTCGGCCTTCTGCTTGTGTTGTAGGTAGGTATTTGTCTTGGCGAGGGACGTTAGGTCGATTAAATGTAAAATCCGTTAAAGAGTCATTGTCAACTTATCTGAGGCAAGTGGAATCACCTTGTCCCAAGGTAACCAGGTTGTGTCTTGAGCATTTGGATTTACTTGTTCCCAATGACTTTGGTGACAATGGGAGGGAAATGATGGCAAGTTATTTAGATAGTAAGCCCTTGCGTAACCCTAAATTGTTAGGCGTGTTTCTTCATTGGCATAATGACTTGGGTGCTTCTATTGCTCAAGAGTGTGTACTTGGCTTAGAAAAAGCTGAGATAAAAGAAATGCACAATTACTATGTATCACATGCCAAGAGTGGGCTTGATAGAGATGTAGTAGAGATCTGTCTGGGCGCATTTGATGAAACAACAAAATCAGATCGGGTATTGATTAATCAAATGTTAAGTCACTGAATGACTAAGGCCCCTAAAACAGATCCGTTTGTTTTAGACGTCTATTTTGAAAAAATGGATAGAGACGATATAGGCGAAGGGCTAAGAGGGTACTTGTCTGAGAATCGAAGCCCTGACGCTCAAATTGTAGAGATGTTTGGTCGGGCCCTTTCTCCTAACGAGTTTAAGGGTGTTTTGAAATCATATTTATCTCATGGATATGCGGATGGTGGTGAGGTATTTAGGATTTACTTTCGGTTGGCGAATGACGATGAGTTGGGATGGATGAATGAAAAGATTCCTTTGTTGAAGATAAAAGAAGTTAAGGCGTTGTTTTTAGATTATTTGTTTAGATCTAAGGTGATTAATCATAAACGAGTCGCTATTTTGACTTCTGCCATGGATGACGAGACACTTAAAGAGACGTATGAATCGGGTTTGGTGCAAACACCACCTCTTCCGCTAGAGGTTTCTGAGATATGTTTGAAACGGTTTGATAACGCCTCGATCAAGTTGATGTTAACTAAGTACTGGGTGCGTAGGGTGGTGAGGAATGACTCAGTATCTCTTCCTCACATTGCGCAAATGGCAGGGGCGCTTAAGCCTGAAACGCGTCAGATTGTATTGGGTCAGTATTGTAACTTATTGGAAGAGTGGACGGACCCTATAATTAAATCCGCATTTGAGAATGCGTTAAATGGGGATGCTCAGAGACAGGCTGTGACCTATAAGCGAAATGTTTCGATTGTCGTTGTCAATCGAGTTGCTAAGGCGATGCTAGAATTTGCATTGTCGTATACTCCTTTTCCTAAGGTTGAGCTTATAGAAGTGGCAGTGGCATCTGTTTCTGCAGATGACCTTAAGTCGTTGTTGTTGACTTATGCTAAGGATCCAACGAGTGAGTCTTTGGATGGTATTAAGAGTGTTCGATTGATGATTCGATCGTTAGCTGCTCGGCCTGAGTTTTCTGATGATTCTAAAAAAGCCGGTTTGGTGTTGGCGTATATGAAAGTTGCGCCGACTAATATTACGGGATTGAGGTTTATTTTGAAGGGGCTTAGCGTTGCGACTGTTGAGATGCTGATAGAGACTTATGTAACTGATTTTGGTCGAAATATTGATTTTGCTGTTCTTCGTTCTATTGTTGATTTTGGTGCGGATGATTTTTCATTTGTCTCGGATGAGAGAGTGTTTTTGAGGCGGGGTACTAAATCGGACTTTAAACGAATTGAAAAGGCGATAAATGATAAGGAAAAATATCAGGATCGTCTTAAGCAAACTTTGAAGGGGGTTCTGGATGATAGTTCGGATGATTTGGGCCGCATTTATAGACTTAGTAGAAAGGTGGGGCCTGAGAGACTGAAGTCTGTGCAGAAAGATTTTGAGGAGGACAGTGTTAGTGAGGGGAGTATTACTCCAAGAGCGGCGATGGTTTTTGGCGGTGGAAAGCCAAAAATGGATCTCACAAGTATACAAAGGATGGAGTTTTTAAAATATTTTTTGAAGGATCGGAATTATGAGAGGCTGGGAGATGTTTTTGAATTAGCTAAACACTTGAGTTATTCGGAGGCTTGGACTGTTTTATATGCTTATCAAAACGGAAAAGCAGAGCATCTACGGGATGATTTTACTGTGGAAGCGATGATTGTTGCTGGGCAATATGGCAGGGCTTCTGACTGTGAAATGAAGGTGTTAAGGGAGAAATGTTTGCCTTTGCCAGTAGGTTCGGGAAAAGAGGATGAGGTAATCGAGTTTTAGTTCTGAGTAGTTAGCTTTGTCTGCATCTCAGGAATACGATCATAGTCGCGTATGAGTCCGATTAGTGGTGGGGAGAGAGGGATGACTTGGTCAATTGTTGAGTGGTTAATACCGCCAATAGCGACGTAAGGGATGTGGAGTTCGGTGGATGCGGCTTGCAGATAGTCCATGCCAATGCCCGGTCGATTGGGTTTGGACGGGGTGTCCCAAATCGGACCGACACTAACGTAATCGGCACCGTCGGATTGAGCGATGAGGCCTTGCTCTAGATCGTGTGTGGTGCGTCCAATTAGCTTGTGGGGACCGAGTAATTGGCGTTGGTCTGATATAGGAATGTCGTCTTGTCCGGTGTGAAGGCCATCCGCATTGAGTGACTTGGCAATATCTAAGTAGTCATTGATGATAAACGGAATGCCTGCGTCTTTCGCTGGTTGGATGAGTGATTGGGCTTTGTTGTAGATGGTTTCTTTCGTCTCATCCTTAGCGCGGAGTTGGATGAGAGAGACGCCCCATTTTAGGCCCTTTATTAGGATCTCTGGATCGTGAGATATAAGATAAATGCCGGGTTTGATAATGGGTTTTAATAGCGTAAGTAGAATTGTTTTTTCGAGATCGTAGCAATCGTATCGACACTGATTGTAGATGGCGTTTCCGGTATATTCCTCAAGAACTCGTAGTCCTTCATTTACACGTTTAAAGTTGGCTGTGAGAAGGTCGTGGAGGTTTTTTCGTTGAGGTGGTGTTTCCTTAGCACGCATATCAGAAGCGGTTTCTCTTGCGTTTAAATGAGAGATGCGAGTTTCGGCGGATTCGGTTTGAGCCACTGTTTTTCGGAGTGTTGCGAGTTGATCAGTAAGAGACTTGTTTCCTGCTATGAACCTGCAATATTCTTCGATGACTCTAAGTCCTTCAGCGACACGGTTGATATTGGCATCGATAATTGGGGCTGTGTTAAGCATGAAAGTAGTATAAACGAGGAAGCGCCCTCGGTTAAGAGGGCGCTTGCGATTTTTACGTGATTTTTAGTCGTCGTGGTTTGTCCTTTTCTGATTT
The DNA here is from genome assembly GCA_018700055.1 of bacterium. Lineage (GTDB taxonomy): Bacteria > Margulisbacteria > Marinamargulisbacteria > UBA817 > JABISL01 > JABISL01. The sequence continues at coordinate 100,747 of JABISL010000042.1, forward strand.
GGGAATGGTGAGTCTGAGTTGTCCGTTTAAATAATCGGCTTTTGCATTGTCGAATTCGATATCCCCGATAGAAAGTGTTCGACTGATTGCTCCGCGACGAATCTCACTATGGGTTATGGTTTCATTTTTTGAGGTGTCATCTTCGCTTTTTTTCGCAGAGATAGTCAGTAGCTCATCATGGTATTCAATAGTGATGTCGTCCTTATTGATTCCAGGGAGGTCCGTTGTGATGGTGATTGTGGCGTCACTTTCTTTGATGTCTACTGGCGCCTGAAAATCGGTAGAAACGGTCGTGTTAAATGGTTCCCAATTGAGTAGTGTATTCCAAACCTGATCTGATCCGCTTTGGTTATAAGTTAAATAAGTCATGAGATTTCTCCTTTGTGTAGACTGACTGATTTTCTTTACATTAAGAAAGTATCAGCCAGCCCTGTTAGTGAAGGGTAATGTGCAAGTTTTGTGCCATGGATAGTGTTTAGTTGTTGGACACTATTCAGTTCTTGACTAAAAACTTAAGCGCGCTTAATATTTTAGTTGAAGGATGTTTAATTTATATTTAAAGGACCCTATAAGATGGAAGACCCCAAAGAAAACTATTTAAAAACGATTGTGAAGCTACAGAAAGGTGGTGAGCACGTTAAACCTACCTTGATTGCGGAAGCTTTGGGCGTTACCCCGTCAGCTGTGACGGACATGGCTAAGACTCTTCAGAAGGATGGGCATGTGGACTATGTTCCCTATCAAGGTGTTCGTCTTACAGTAAAAGGTCAGATGAAAGGACTAACGATGATACGCCGGCACCGCATTTGGGAGTTGTATCTCCATAAAGTATTGGGCTATTCATGGGATCAAGTACACGAAGAAGCAGAGATGCTTGAGCATGCTTCAACAGACACCTTAATTAATAAGTTAGAAGAAGTCTTGCAGTACCCTTTATATGATCCGCATGGGGACCCGATTCCATCGAAAACAGGACAGCTTCCGCCGCAAAGAGACTTCATAATGTTGTCAGCAGTGGCGCCAGGAACGTGTGTGACGGTGTTAAGAGTTAACGATCATGATGATGGGTTTCTCAGATACCTAGATGAAATAGGTGTTCATATTCAAGGACAAATCGAAGTGAAAGAAAAACGAGATTTTGATCAATCGTTAAAAGTCAGTATTAGTGGCAAAGAAGTTACGTTGTCCCATTTTGCTGCTCAGAACATATTTGTAACGAAGGAAGAGAGTTAATATGAAAAACGTATTGGGATTGTTATGTATAGGATTATTGCTTATTACAGCAGGGTGTCAGTCGGATAAGAAGGTGGCGACAGCCGATCAACTCACTGTTGTAACTACAATTGGAATGATTGCAGATGTGGCTCAAAATATCGGTGGCAAGCATGTTGTTGTAAATGGATTGATGGGGCCTGGTGTAGACCCTCATTTGTATCGCGCAAGTGCAGGGGATGTGACGGTGCTATCTAGTGCCGATGTTATTTTTTATAACGGACTTCATCTAGAAGCGAAAATGGGTGAGGTCTTGGCACAGATGGGCCGGACGCGAACTGTTGTTGCGGTAGCTGCCAATATTTCCAAGTCTAATTTGATGACGCCTCTTGAATTCGAAGGTGTGCCTGATCCGCATATTTGGTTTGATCTAACGCTTTGGCGACAGATTATTCCGGTGATTCGAGATACCTATATTAAAGTAGATCCTAAGAATAAGGTGAGTTATACGAAAAACGCAGCAGATTATTTGAAGCAGTTAAACGCGCTTCATCAAGAGACTATTGAGATTGTGAAGCAGGTGCCTAAATCGCAGCGAGTGGTAGTGACTGCTCACGATGCCTTTAGTTATTTTGGCCGTCAGTATGGGTTCGAAGTAGTTGGCTTACAAGGGATCAGTACAGAGTCAGAAGCAGGGACTCAGGATGTGCAGCGAGTGGCCGAATTGATTGCAACTCGAAAAATCCCGGCTATATTTGTAGAGTCCTCGATTCCTGTAAGGCATATCAAAGCGGTTCAGCGTGCAGTACAAGCCCGAGGCTGGAACGTGGCTATCGGTGGGGAGCTTTTTTCAGACGCGATGGGGAGCCCTGACACAAAAGAGGGGACTTTTGTTGGTATGATCCGTCATAATGTAAATGTAATAGTTACCGCACTTAGCGGAAAATAAATTAGGAGGAAGTATATGAAAGTAGGAAAAGGATTATTAGGACTTGGAATGGTAGTGGCTTTGACAAGTACTGCTATGGCGGGTTCTCTCTCAGTTGGTGGAAACTATTTTGGTGGATACAATGACGTAACTCAAAAGAACGCGGCTGGCGCTGCTGGGAATCTTTCTCAGTTTGATTCAGTAGCTAACATTGATTTGAATTACAAAGTGTCCGACAAATTGTCTGGAACGATTCAATTGCAAGCTGGCGCTGGCGGCGGCGGATTGTTTGATGCTACGAATACAGCGACAATTACAGACGCTAACTTTACATATAAATTAGACAAAAAAGGATCGATCACAATGGGATCATTTGATATGCCATTGGGACTCTATACAAGTCGTTTAACTAACAATGCGGCGCTTTCGTCTCCGTTAGTTGTTAATCCATTAATGTTTAGTGCATTGGGTGGAAAAGTTGGCACATTGAATACGATTGGTGCTAAGTACGATCGTAAGATCATGGATCATGACGTAACAATTGCTCTTACTAACGGTACAGATGAGTCGGCGGCTAATGGTGACGGATCTCTAGGATATGTTGTTAGTATGTCTAAGGACCATGGAAAGGCTACAACAGGTCTAACTTACATTGCGTCTAACGACACAACGAACGGTGGAACTGGCTTGAACGCTGATCTAACGGGTGTGATCTTTGACTTACACTATGACATCAACGCGACATCTGCTTTCCGTAGCTATTACTCAGTATTGAGTTTTGGTGACAACACTGCAGCAACTGATGACCAAGTAACGACTTGGATGGTTGAGTTAACTTGTAACAAAGGAATGATCCAAAAAGCACTTCGTGTGTCTTCTTGGACGCCTGATGATAGTAACGGTGGTGGGTCAGGACAATCGTCTGTATTACCTAGCCCTGGGTTAGCAACAACTCAAGGTGGTGTAGCAGTGGTTACTGACCAAACAGTTATTCGTTATGAGGTAGGCCTTGGGTATGAGTTGGATGAAAATGTAACGCTTGTAGGAAGCTACATCATGGATGACTATGCACAAGAATCATCTGGAGAAGACACAGATGTATCGGCGATAGTAGTTGGAGCGAATGTCAGCTTCTAGTTCCGGTAAAGGGAATATTCCCGCAATCGAGGTACGTGACTTAACGGTCGCGTACCGAGAGAAGCCCGTTCTATGGGACATCGACGTCTCAATTCCTCAAGGGGTGTTGTTGGCAGTAGTTGGTCCTAATGGAGCGGGCAAGACAACTTTGATTAAGGCGATATTAGGGCTTATTAAACCGGCGGCTGGTCAGGTTAGAGTACTTGGTAAGCCGTATTCTAGACACAATCGTATGGTGGGGTATGTGCCTCAACGTGGGAGTGTGGATTGGGATTTTCCAACCAATGCATTGGATGTTGTATTAATGGGCCGGTATGGCCACTTGGGCTGGTTTCGTCGGCCGGGATCACGTGATGTGGAACTGGCAATGGCGGCTTTGGAGCAAGTGGGGATGGCGGAGTTCGCGCAACGACAAATCAATCAATTATCTGGGGGACAACAGCAGCGTGTTTTCTTAGCGAGAGCGTTGGTCCAAGACGCGCCAATCTATTTAATGGATGAACCGTTTGTTGGGGTAGATGCCAAGACAGAGACGGCGATTGTTGATCTATTAAAAGCGCTTCGTGAGCAAGGTAAGACAGTAGTCGTCGTACATCATGATCTCCAAACCTTAACAGAGTATTATGATTGGGCGTTATTACTTAACGTACGTAAGATTGCTCTGGGACCTGTGTCTGAGGTAATTACGGAAGACAATCTCAAGGTAGCTTATGGCGGACGTACTGCTATAGGCGTTCTGTAAAAATGGATTTGATATTGTTGGCCTTTACGGATTATACGCTTCGTACTGTAATTATGGGGACAGCATTGTTGGGTATCGTTTCGGGGGCTTTGGGATCGTTTGCGGTACTCCGTAAGCAGAGTCTATTGGGGGATGCTATCTCTCATGCGGCCTTGCCAGGGATCTGTTTGGCGTTCTTAGTGTTTATGACCAAGTCCCCTTTTTTATTATTCTTGGGTGCTGTGGGGGCAGGATGGTTGGGGACAATCATGATGATGCTGGTAACCAAGCATACGCGACTTAAGCAAGATGCGATTCTAGGAATTGTTCTATCAGTGTTTTTTGGATTTGGGTTGGTGTTGCTGACTTGGATTCAACGGATGCCCAATGCTAGTCAGAGTGGTTTGAATACGTTTTTGTTTGGAAATGCGTCTACATTACTAGTAGAAGATGTAACGATGATGGCTGTTCTTGGTGTTATTGTGTTGGTGATTCTGATTGCAATGTGGAAAGAGTTTAAGATTTTGTCGTTTGATCCTGATTTTGCGCATGTGTCCGGCTTTCGTGTAACGGCGTTGGATGTGACGTTAACTACATTAATTGTGGTGGCGATTGTATTGGGCTTGCAAACAGTTGGCGTAGTCTTAATGAGTGCGATGGTCATTGCTCCGGCAGCTGCCGCTCGGCAGTGGACAGATCGATTGGGGTTGATGGTTGTTGTCGCCGCGATTATTGGTGCTTTTTCGGGGGTAATCGGGGCTTTGATTAGTAGCTCTGTTCCCAAGTTGCCAACGGGACCAACGATTGTGTTGGTCGTGAGTGCATTTGTGATGGGGTCGTTGTTATTTGCACCCAATCGCGGGTTGTTATGGGCGGCTTATCATCAGTATCAAAACCGAAAACATCTTAGGGCACAGACTGTATTGGCTAACTTATTTAGTTTGGCGCAGAACCATGATGATCCGCATTACCCTCACGACATTGCTGCGCTTAGAGCGATTGGTCATGCAGCCTTTTCGCAAGCGATGCGTCAGTTGGAGTCGGAGTCTATGGTGCTGCATCATGGTGAAGACCTTTGGGGATTAACGGATAAAGGGATTGAGAAGGCGCAATCGGTGGCTAAGGATATCGACTCATGATCATGCCTCAGTTAGAAATTATGTTAATTGGTAGTGTTGTAGCGGTGGCCTGCGTATTGCCAGGTGTATTTTTGGTTTTAAGAGGCGTGGCGTTAATGAGTGACGCGATTAGTCATTCGATTTTATTAGGGATTATTTTGTCCTTTTTAGTGGTGCGTACATTAGACTCTCCTCTATTAATTATTGGGGCGTCTTTAGCGGGAGTGTTGACCGTGAGTTTGACTGAAATGCTGATCCGTACCAAGCGGATTAAGAAGGATGCGGCTATTGGGCTGGTTTTTCCCGTGTTCTTTTCGATCGGGGTGATATTAATTTGTCTCAAGGCATCGAATGTTCATATTGATACGGATGCCGTTTTATTAGGAGAATTAGCCTTTGCTCCGTTTCACCGAATGATTATGTTTGGTATCGATGTGGGCCCTCATGCGTTATGGGTAATGGGTGTTATTTTAGTATTGAACGTGGCTCTATTGATCGGATTCTACAAGGAGCTCAAGCTCTCGACGTTTGATTCGGGTTTGGCAGCTAGTTTGGGGTTTTCTCCTGTGTTGGTTCACTATGGATTGATGACGGTGACGAGTGTGACCGCGGTGGGCGCATTTGATGCAGTAGGGTCTATTTTGGTGGTGGCATTGATGATTACGCCGCCTGCTACAGCCTTTCTTTTGACAGAACGACTTCCTCGGATGATTGGTCTGAGTGTGTTGTTTGGTGTGCTGTCTGCTGTTGCAGGTTATGGATTCGCTCATGCATTGGATGCGTCCATTGCGGGCTCTATGGCAACGATGACCGGCTTGTTTTTTACATTGGCGCTTTTGTTCTCTCCATCACAAGGTCTTGTGACCAAGTTTCTGACTTGGAAAGAGCAGCAGGTTCAGTTTTCGGCACAGATGTTGGCCGTACAGTTACTATCTCATGAAGGGACAGATATAGAGTCCTCAGAGAATACTATTGATAACATGGTGGATCACATGGGGTGGCGTGAACGGGATGCGCGTCGGATTACTCGTTATGCGGTTCAACAAGGGTATATTCAGCGGGAAGAAAAATTGTTGAGCTTAACGCCATTTGGTAGAGAGTTAGCCAGAAAAATTAGTATTTCGTAGCTGATTTCTAATTTTTCGGATATCTGCGTTACTTCTGATCTTTTCGTCCTCGAGCTATAGTAATAGCCCTGCGGTAAAAGCTCAAAAGCTGCCTTGATCTCCGAAAAATTAGAAGTCAGGAAGAGTTTGAATAAAAAATAAAATGGGGAGGAATTTGTGTTTAAAGTTATTTCAATTACTAGTACTGATAGAGAACCTGATTTGAGGGCATTTAATCGTAATTATGACCCAAGGGAACGCGAACCAGACGAGGGTGTATATATTGGGATTTTTTTAGCAGGAGTGGTAACGAGATATATTCTGACTAGGTACTGTGGAGTGGATATATAAGGTCGGTGTTTTTTCAGTTATTGGTGCTGGATCCTTTACTTAAATTTAGGTAAAAATTATACTTGGGGGCATGTTTAAGGTAGTCGCGTCTTATGAAATCAGTGCAAGGCAATTTGAATTGGAAGTGGCGAAGCTAGTTCTTTTAGAGTGTTTCAAAAGTAATCCTGTTGTTGAGGAAAATCTGGCTCGTTGTGTTAAGGACTGTGGTTCAGAGCAACTGTCTGAGGTCTTGATTTCTATTTCATCTGAACCTGAATTTTGTCTTATGGCAGAGGCGCTTCAAAGGGTGCTGGGAGATGACTGGCTTAATTTTGTTTTTAAGACGCTGATAGAGCATCTTTCTGAGCCTGATTTAATTAGTCATGATGCTATTGAGGAATTGTTTGGTTTTCTTCCTTTTGATAGACAGGTTATTGCCTTAAATATTGGTTTGAGTGATGTGAGAATTGCTGCGAAACCAGAGGTTATTCTTTCTTTTTTGGGTCAGTTAAACGGCACTATAGATGATGACCAATCGATAATACTTGTCCCCTGGAGTGTTTCATATCTAGAGAAAAATCCTTCTTACACTTCTCTTTTGAATTTTGTTTTAGTGCCTGTGTTGAGTAAGGGGGCTATGACCAGCGTTGCTAGTAAGTATTTAGAGCTTCTTGCAAAAGAGGATCGTCTTTATGTTTTTCACGGTAAGGTACTCTCCACATTTGATGAAGTGATAGGAATGGCTGAGCGAGAGAGCGTTGACTCATTTACCCGCCCCCTATTGGTGAAGGCTTTGGTTGAGGATTATCATAAATCTATAAAGAAAGTATTGTTTTCTTTGTTGTCTATTAAGGGGAAGAATGGTTTTTTGGCCGACTATTTTACTCAAAAGTGTGGTCCTATATCGGTTAAAAATAATACTTCATTACTGAACGGGATGAGCGATGGAGTTGATCCCGTATTGGTATCGAGTTTGCATTCAGTTAAATAGACTTTTTTGAAATCTCTAGGTTGCTCAACTCGATAATACATCTATAAGCAAATAGTTGGCGCAATAAGTGTGCCCTTTGGAGATAGATGATGTTTAAGGTGATTGGGATGGATCTTGAAAAGGTTCGATTTCCTAAAAAGAGTTGTTTGAAGCAAGATGGGGCTATTAGGTCTGCCGATTTTTCTAAAAAATCAGTAAGGTTTGATATGAAAGATTCCAATCGAGAACTACTGGTTCGTAAAGGGATGCAGTTTTTTGGGGCATTTTCGGTTGCGTCCAGAGTAGGGTTTCTGCCTAAGGCGAATGACGCTTTTTTGAATGATGGGTGGCATTTTTTGGCAACAGAGGGCGCGTCTCAGGAAGATATTCAAAAGGTACTATCTATGTACGTTAAAGATGGCGGGACTAATGTGAAAACAATAGTTAGACTACGAGAGTCATTATCAATCCCTCAGCAGAAAGGTGTTTTGACCGATTATTTAAGAGATGTTCATAAGGAGACTACGAAGGCTGATGTGGTGATTTTGAATGAGCTGTCAGAGGGACTTCCTATCAAAGAAAGGTCTGAAGCCGCCAAAATTATAGAAACCACTTTGTCTTCTTATTTAGAATCGATTGTTTCGAAAAGGGAAGACTTGGATGATTTGCTTAAAGTAAATAATGTTGTAGCTAATTTGTATAAGGTATTATCGTCAGAGCGACAAGAAGGCGTCCGTAGCAAGTATCAATTTGAACGTCTTGTTTATGACTCTAGTCAGAGTCCGAGTGCTTTTGCTTCCGTTAGAAATTACTTGGGCTGTTAAATTTACTGAAATATTAATGAGTCTCTAGTCGATAAATAAGTATAGGGTCTGTTTAAGAGATCCGTTATATTATTTATCGAAATTAAATGGAGAATTATATGTGGTGTTGTGGAAGTAGTGTTGCCCAAGTTGTTGTGCCTGGACGTGAGAATGTCTACAGTGAAAATATAGGGAATGTGAGTTATGTGAATCATGAATCATATTCTGATGATGGTGATAGTGGCCTTGGGCAACAGTTAGATTCTAATGCTCCTATACCAGCTGTGACGGATAGATCCGGAAATAATAATCCTTTTCGCCCAGAAGAGACTCATGATGCGGGCGACCCAAGTGTGGTTGCTACGACTGGCACTACAGCCAATGTTGTGAAGCCGAGTAATGAAGATCCTGTTTTTGGGCGCTATAGATCTTCTGATGCTTTCAAACAACTGGATACTACGAGTGCACTTGAAAGTGGTCGTAGTTATCGAAATGCTGAGGATTCAGTAGGTAGATTTGACAGTAAATAGTTAATTTATAAAATTTATTGAAATTGCAGTGGGGTCCCGTTCGATAAGTAAGGTATCAGGTCCGGATTACGGATCGATTTATTTTAATTTAAATTGAATGGAGTGTTATATGTTGAAAGCTATATTTGGATCTAAAGTTACCCAGCCGGTTATTCCTCAGCGGCAACCTGTGCAACAGGTGCGTAACCCTCATCATTCTGTTAACGAGAATAGGGAGTCGGAACATTCTATCTCTGATGCTACTAATGGTGGCTATAATCATCTAAACTACGGGGAACAAGCCCCTCGCGGTGATGTTTCTGAACCGCTTACCGGATATCTAACACATCGTGGTGATAAGCCAAGCGATGCTTATCTTGATAAACGTTCTATGAAAGAACGATTTCCATTAGTTAATTTTTTAAAGTCTGATTCTGATGAGGATGTTGTGTATCCGGGTTCTTCAGAGAGTCAATGGGCCTATGATGGGTCCTCTGTAGATACGTCTACGTATCCAGTGATGACAAATATTTATTCTACGCCAAGGACAACTATGGGGGTTACGCCATCACCAGTGCCTATTGGGGACCTGCCACCTATGGTAATTGAGTCTGATGTTTCGAGAGTTCCTTCTGTAGAAAATCATCCGACATATACTGGAGTTGGAACCCCTCGGGATGGTATTAAACACCCTGTGAGAATGATTCTTTCTGCAATTGCTACTGCTACTCAGACATCCAAGCCGGTTACTAAGCCGACGTAGATTAGGGATAGGCTATAATTAGTCTATGGATCAACTACTAATTCAGGCAGCCTTACGATTTGTACATCTAACAATGCATGTCTATCCGACATTTATTGTGGGCGTGGTGTTTGGTGCCGTGCTGCAGGTGGTTGTTCATCCCGAAACAGTATTGAGAGTGATGGGAAAAGGATGGCAATCGATACTTAGAGCCGCGATATTTGGGGGAATTACACCTTCCTGTTCGTGTTCCTCAATTCCAATTGCGGAGAGTATGGGGAAACGGGGTGCGTCTATCGGTGCCTTGGGCTCGTTTTTGTTTGTTTCGCCTGTGTTGGGGCCGCACACGATTGTGTTGACCTATGTGGTCTTGGGTCAAGAATTCTTGATTGCTCGCGTGATTGCTGGATTGGTTGGGGCCGTATTATTCGGATTGGTTCTGGATCGAGTGTTCGTTGATGTGGATGTGGCTGCTCTATTGGGTGGTACAGATAAACCGACCAAATCATGTTGCGCTGGGGATGACTCATGTTCAAGTAATCAGAATGGAAGCTCTTGGGTCGATAAGATCAAAGAGATCGGGACGGAGTCGTGGAGCATGATTAAACGGTTTTCGTTTTATTTATTTCTCGGGCTAATGATATCGGCGTTACTAGATACCTTGGTTCCTGCGAATACGCTTCAATCCTTAATCAAAGGCGATGGGGTGTTATCGTACTTGTTGTCACTTGGAATTGGATTGCCGGTGTATATGAGCGCTGGTGAGGAAATTGTAGTGACTAACTCACTCTTAGGTCTCGGATTGGCTAAAGGGCCTGCTATGACCTTTCTGCTGGTCTCTGTGGGGACCTGTATTCCGACCATCATGATGTTTCGCAAGATGTTGGGGCAGAAGGCTGCGACATTCTATACCGTTTGGTGGATTGGCTTTTCGCTAGTTGCTGGGATTGTCTATCAGTTAGCGGGTGCGGGTTAGCTTTACACTCTTGCTGCCGAGTTCAATTTCTATTTGAAATAAAAGGTTTTTTGTTTGCATCCAGGGGCCTAATGCTTGAATTAGGGTAGGTAGGGTTGTTTCATCCAGCCCTTTTTTGTTGATTTCATACTCTTGGATATAGTTTGTTCCTGGGGAGAGGTGAGTAAAATCGTCTAGGCGACATATGAATGCGCCGTCAATCTTTAGGGCATTTAACAGATTAAATATGAAGTCCATTTTTTTCTCTGAGTAATTGTCTTTATGTTGAACGGATAAGTCGAGGGCGACATAACCCAGAACTCTTGTCGCAACAATTAGGTCTTGGGAGAAGGGCGGAAAGGAGTATGTTTCCAGTTGATGATGAACGGGGGCCATCGTTACTTGCTCTAGTGTTTTGTCATTAACTTGATGTAGTGGGCCAAGGGGGGTGTTTTCTGATTCGACAATCCCAGGGATTGGTTTTTTTAGACTGTCTCTAATGTGGTAGAGATTATCTGCAACATCGGGATCTTGGCTGCTATCGGTAAATGATGGCTGAAAGTATTGGGTGGGACGTTTTGCCACTTGAGTGACGTCTGGGTCGGAATCAATGGCTGTGATATGGACTTCTTGATGATAAAAAAATAGAGCTATCTCACACAATTGAGGGGATAGGATTTTAGCACTGTTGTCATGGTTGAATTTAAGTTTTCCAGGGCCAAGAACAGTGACTTGAAGGGCTCTGTTTTCTTGAGAATTGGCAATGATAGCGCTGCTACGAAGCTCGGTTACAAACGGGAATAAGGTAATCCAAGTGGTGTTGGGTAAGGATAGCTTTTTGAATGGGGCTGCGTTTTGCATGCCTTGAAGTTTTTTTTGGTCTGCGTAACTGATTGATCGTAGAGGTTGGGTGCGGATAGCAGTTACCGTTGTGGGAACTCTTCGTAAAATGGATTGGGCTGGTTTAGCCGCATGGGTTAGGAATTGCATAGTGTTTTATCGAATGGATAACGTGTTTGATTTCAGTAGAGTTTGAAAAGGACCCAGTCTATTCCACTGTACGACAGTGAATAACTAAGGTTTCTTCGGGGCGAACAATGCCGCGAAAGGTGACCTTTTTGGTAGCAATGATTTGAGGGATGTTGTCTTTTGTCCATTCGACTTGGACCTTTTTCATTTCACAGATCACAGTGCCATCCAGTTTGAGGATGTTGACGTTAATTGTTTGTATTCCAGGTGCGACGGGATTGGACTGATGTAATCCCCATACCGCGTCTTCTGCCATCATCCATTGCATGACACCCATCATGACGGGATTGTCAGGAAAATGCCCTTTGGTAAGGGGGTGGGATGCCGGATAAGTGTATTGGCATGTCCATTCGCTATAGTCATCGTTGTGCCATGAGAGTGAGTCAACGACTCGCATAGATTCGGTTTTCCAAGGTGGCGCTGGAACAGCGACTGGGTTCTGTTGTCCCGGGACTTCTACCTTTTTACCTTCTGTTTCAGCGTCGGCGGCATCAGATACTTTGGTGTAAAAGGCCAAAACATCCCCAGTAGTCTCATTTCCTTGAGTATCTTTCAGTGTGCCTTTATAACGGTAGAATCCGCCTTTGTCACTGATTTTGTTGATTTGACCTGATAGTCCAGAGGCGGCGTTCAGAGCCTCCCCGTTTCGTGAAAAGTTAGAGATTGCGGCGAAGTATGCGACATACCCTTCTGGTATTTCAGCGGTAGAGGCAATGGCACCAAGCGCGAGTACTTCCATTGATATGGAGGTTAGTAAACGTGTTCCTTCTGGAAGGGTTTGGGTAAATAAAGACCGTCCGATTGGATCGTCTTTGGTGATAGTGACCGCAAATACGCCGTTTCCGGGGTTGTCTGGTTCCGGTGTACAAGAGTCCAATAAGAGATTTTCGTATCGATGAGGGATACGACCTTCTATGCCATTTCGATCTAAACTAGTCACTGAGCATTCCGCCTTTTTATTTCAGTTTTCGTTTTAATTTTTTAATAGAATCGTTCAAAAGTCTAGAGATGTGCATTTGGGAAAGCCGCATTCGAGTGGCAATCTCCTTTTGAGTGAGCCCTTCATAGTAGCGTAAATAGATAATACGCTGTCCGCGATCTGGCAGTGAGAGCAATGCTTGTTTAAGAACTTCTTTGTTAAGTAGGTGATCATCTTTCGATTCAACCCCCAAGCTGTCCATTAGTGTAAATGAATCATCAAAATCGCCAGAGCTGCCGAGTGGCTTGTCTAGTGAAAGGACGCGATGGCTTTGGCCGGCTTCCATGGATTGAATGACGATATCTTCGCTAACATCCAATTTGAAGGCAATGTCTTTAACAGTAGGGGGTTTATTATTTTTTTGGGTTTCGACTTTGATAAGTTGGCGGATTTTGGAGTAGGTTTCTTGGAGTTTTCGAGGGAGTTTAACGATTCGGCATTTGTCTCTTAAGTAATGTTTGATTTCGCCTATGATGTTGGAGCTAGCAAAGGTCGAAAATGCAATTTCTTTGCTGGGGTCAAAGTTTTCTAAGGACTTCAGTAATCCAATCGCCCCGACTTGAGAAAGATCGGGGACATCGTCCTTGTTAAAGGCAAGCTTACGAGCAATGTACTCCACTAGGGGAGTATAGACATGAATGGCTTGTCGTCGAGAAGAAGGGGAATTAGTTCGTACGTAATCGAGTACAAATACTTCCTTTTCTTGATTGGACAGCTTGCGATTCGGTTTCTCGGTGTTTGGTTTGTTGCTCATAATTGTGGGTGTAGGATTCAAATCAGTTTCCTCTCTTGAGTATATCGATCAATGCTCGAAAAACTAAAGTAAATGCCCCCAACTTGAGTTTCTAACATTATAACTTGTTTCGTTACTGAAAATCTCGGATAATTTGCACATGGCCACTGTTCATTATGATTCTCGCCTCATTCAACCCGGAGACACTTTTATTTGTTTGCCCAAAGGGGATGGCTTTATAGAAGATGCGCGACGTCGTGGTGCAACGGATGTTCGATCAATGACTCGGGTTGAGATGGCTGCTTTTGCAGATGATTATTATGACCACCCTTCAAAGGACTTAACATTAATCGGTGTTACCGGGACAAATGGCAAAACGACGGTGACGTATTTTGTGTCCGAAGTATTAAAGGCAGCAGGGTTTAAACCGGCTGTGATAGGGACTCTTAATTCCGCCCTTACAACACCTGAATCGTTGGATGTTCAATCCAAGATGGCGGCGCACCTGAAGGAAGGTGGGACTCATTTTGTTATGGAGGTCTCATCGCATGGAATCGATCAAGGACGGGTTCTGAATATGGACTTTGATGTGAAGTGTTTGACGAATATTACGCAAGATCACTTGGATTATCATAAGACTTTTGAGGCCTATTCAAAGACCAAGCAATCCTTTATGAAAGAGTATCCAGGGCAGTCTATTTACCCTGATAAGTATCCGACATTGCCTCGCACGTTTCAGTCCCCATTATTGGGCGCTTTTAATAGAGATAATATACGCGCTTGTTTAGCCATATGTAGGGCGTGTGATGTGCCAGATGAGGTGACAATTAAGGTTTTGTCTACAATCAAAGCACCTCCTGGACGATTCGAACAAGTGGATGTGGGGCAGCCCTATTTGGTGATTGTGGATTATGCCCATACGCCCGATAGTCTAGATAATGTACTAATTACTGCGCGTCAGATTGCTGAGGATAGAGACGGTCGTCTCATAGTCGTATTTGGTTGTGGTGGGGATAGGGATCGCGGGAAACGACCTCAAATGGGACGTATTGCTCAAGACCATAGCGATGTTGTTGTTGTCACTCAGGATAATCCTCGCTCTGAGAATCCGACTCAGATTATGACGGATATATTAGAGGGGATGGATACTACGCAGCCTTTAGCTATTGTTCAGGATCGAGCCGCGGCAATTGAGCGAGCGATTGATCAAGCAGAGCCCAAGGATGTTGTTGTTATCGCCGGAAAAGGGCATGAAACCTATCAGATATTGGCGACGGGGACGATAGATTTTGATGACAGAGCTGTGGCTAGACAGGTGATTAAGGAGTGTTCCAATTAAGGTCTCCATTGATACCCGAACATTAGAGGCTGGCGATGTATTTATTCCTATAAAAGGCCCTAATTTTGATGGTCATGACTATATCGAAGATGCCTTGACTAAAGGGGCGAGTCAGATCTTGGATGTGGATCTGATTAAGTATGCTAAACGGTATCGGCAAAAGCTTAACTGTAAGGTAATTGCAGTGACGGGCTCATTTGGAAAGACGACCGTTAAAGACATGTTGTATTACATGCTTAAGGACCGGTTTAAAGTGGTACGTACAGAGCAAAATCAAAACAATGAAATCGGCGTTCCTTTAACAGTGCTTAAGGCCGATTATGGAACGGATATACTGATTGTAGAAATGGGGATGCGGAACCCTGGGGATATGGCCCTTTTGACCCAGATTGTTCGCCCAACACATGTGGTTGTTACGGGGATAGGCCTGACTCACATGGCGCAGTTTAAACAGCCTAGAGATATTGCTAGAGCCAAAGGTGAGATCTTTCGGCAAGCGCTAACATGGGAGAAAGGGCAGCGTATGGCGGCTATTTCTCATGAATCGTCTCATTATGCGATGTTGGCGAAAAAGGCCGAAAGTAAAGGCTATCGGGTATTTCCTTATACGGGTCAAACAGGTCCAGATCAAAACGTGAACTTGTGTTATTTGCTTGGTAGACAGTTAGGGGTGTCGGATAACGAGATTGAAAAAGGACTCAAAGGGTATTCTCCCTCAGATCATCGATTGAATCGAATTAAGGTGGGGGGAGTGACAATCGTTGATGACAGTTATAATGCCAATCCAGATGGCGTTCGTTTTGCCTTAGAATCCATCAAGACATTACGGGGACGTCGTTTGTTGGTATTGGGTGACATGTTGGAATTGGGTCGGTTTGAGACCCAAGCGCACAGTGATTTGGTAGACCCTATACTAGATGCTGGCATTGCCCATGTGTTTGCGCTGGGAAAAGCAGTGCGTCATATTCCTTCTGATCGGTTATCGATTGAGTTTTTTGAAGATATTTCGGTTTTAAACCAACGGTTAAAGGCAGAAGTAAAGTCGGGTGACGTTATTTTGGTTAAAGGGTCTCGCGGGTTGGCATTGGAAAAATGTGTGTCTTTTTTGAAAGCGGAGTTAGACTCATAGTATGGGATTAGCAACAATAGTCGTGGGATCATTATTGATTCAATATGGATTGTATAGATTGATTAAGCGGACCAAAGCCTATCAGCCTATTTATGATTTAAGTCCATCAGCGCATCAATCCAAGCAAGGGACGCCCACAATGGGGGGGCTTGGTATTATTATTTCAATCGGGTTTGGATTTTGGGTAGCAGGGTTGTGGCAGGTGGAGGTTTTGTGGCTCTATGGCTTGCTTTTTGGGTTTGGATTGATTGGGTCTTGGGATGATTACTTGGCGCTTCGAAGTCAAAAAAACAAAGGGTTTGGGGTTCGAGAGAAGTTTGTTTTAGAAGTATTTGTTGGGGGTGGAGCATTATTGGTATTTCATGCTTTGTTAACGCCTCTTACCATAGGGACGTTTTTGTTTTATCTATTTGTACTTGTAGGCTCAGCAAATGCGACCAATCTTACAGATGGGTTGGATGGTTTATTGGGTGGGCTTTCGTTAATTACATTGGCTGGTTTTTTGGGGTTGTTTTGGCGAGCCGAATTGGACCTGGGTATCGAATTGGTGATGGTTGTGGGTATCTCAATCGCGGTGTTTTTGTTGTTTAATCGCTATCCCGCCAAATTATTTATGGGAGATACAGGTTCATTGGCTCTCGGGGCGCTATTTGCAGGAATGGCGATTTTAGTTGGAAATGTGTGGATATTACTTCCTTTCGGAGCCATTTATATATTAGAAACGTTATCCGTTATTATTCAGGTAGCTTGGTTTAAGCGAACCGGAAAAAGAGTGTTTTTGATGGCGCCTTTGCATCATCATTTTGAACTCTTAGGTCTTAAAGAGTGGCAGGTGACCTTAGTTATGTGGGGTCTTGCCATTGGGTTTGTGATGGTGGGATGGTAGTGGTATGAATCGCATAGCTGTTTTGGGTGAAGGGGTTACTGGCAAAGCTGTTCGGGAAACTTTAGCGAGAGTGGATGGGTATGAGCTGGTGGCATTGGATCAAGCTGACTTGGCAGTGGCCAGTCCGGGGATTCCCCCTAAAGACTATCCTGAAACAACCATTCCGATTATTTCGGAGATTGAATTTGCTTATCGTCTAATGCATCGTCCAGATAGCTCGTATCGTCCCAAGTTAGTGGGGATCACGGGAACCAATGGCAAGTCTACAGTGACGGCGTTGTTAGCGCATATGATGGATATCCCTGCCTTAGGCAACTTTGGAACCCCTTTAGTGACACTTGTAGATAGTCCAACGGCTCCAGAATGGTTAGTTGTTGAGCTGAGTAGTTATCAATTGGAGCGATGCTTTGATTTTCGACCTGATATAGCAGTGATATTAAATTTGGCTCCTGATCATTTCTCAAGACATGACTCTATGCTTGGATATGCTACAGAGAAGGCCAAAATATTTCAGTCCCAATTGGCGGAAGATGTGCTCTTTTTTAATCGTGATATTACTTTGATTCGCCCGTTAGCAGATGAATCGAAAGGGCAGGTTGTTTTCTTTTCGGATCAAGATGATTTTTCTAGTATAGATTTGCCTGCCAAAATGGTAGGCGGGCATAACAGAGTTAATGTGTGGATTGCGACTCAACTATCTGAACGCATGGGGTTACCAACTGCAACAGCGCAGTCCAAACTCAAAACGTTTCGGGGGTTGCCTCATCGAATAGAATGGGTGGCTTCTGTGGGCGGACGAAGTTTTTTTAATGACTCCAAATCAACCAACCCTGATGCGACAGAAAAGGCAGTATCATCGTTTGAAGAGAATCAAGTTCATGTGATTATTTGTGGTGTGGATAAGGGCTTGGATTTAGTGGGGTTAGTGGATTATTTGAATGATCGTGTAGTGTCTGTAACCGTGTTTGGCGATATTGCTGGTCGATTTATGACGACCGTAAAATCCCAGAATGTATCGGTTCCAGTTACAGAGGTATTGCATCTAAGGGATGCTTTGAAAGCGGCCTATAGTGCGTCTTCTACAGGTGATGTTATTTTGTTTTCTCCCGCCTGTTCCAGTTTTGATCAGTTTGCTAATTTTGAATCCAGAGGGGATCAATTTCGAGCAGTGGTGCGGGACCTGGAAAGCAGTGAGGTGTCGGTGTGAAATCGCCCAAGTTAACCTCTCCAGATTGGTCACTTGGCATTGTTGTTTTGTTTTTGATGGTTATTGGCATGATTATGATGTTCTCGACGACCTCTGTTACAGGGCTTTCCCAATATGGGGATGCTTATTATTTCGTTAAAAAGCATGGCATATTTCTTTTGGTGGGGTTGGGACTATTTGTCTTAGGAATACGGATTCCGCATCAAGTGTATAAAGAGTATGCGTTTCAGGGGTTCTTTTTTGGTGTTTTTTTATTATTGCTAACCTTGTTTCCTGTACTTGGGGTGAAGGTTGGTGGTGCGCAGCGTTGGTTGAATCTCGGGGCTTTTTACTTGCAGCCTGTCGAAATAATGAAATTTTTTATTGCGGTGTTTTTGAGTGTGTCATTGGCGAATAAGCAGACCGAAATTAAAGACTTTATGAAGAGTGTAGGGCCGATTTTGTTGATGCTTATGGTTCCTATAATGATCTTGGCCAAACAACCAGATTTGGGAAATATTATCTTGATTCTATTAGTTACATTTTCACTTTTGTTTTTGGCGGAAACCCCTCTGTCGCATATGTTCGCATTGTTATCTTCTGGGTTAGTACTTATCGCAACTAGCATTATGCTCTATCCCTATCAGCTGCGTCGGATCAAGTCTTTTTTAGACCCCTGGAAGGATCCTTTGGGGCAGAATTATCATATTATTCAATCGTTTATTGCCATTGGATCAGGTGGTTTTTTGGGGCATGGGATTGGTCAAAGTAAGCTTAAATATTTTTATTTGCCACTGCATTATTCGGATTTTGTGTTTTCGATTTTATGTGAAGAGGGGGGCTGGATTTTTGCCGTTATTGTTCTGGGGTTATTTGGCGCGTTACTCTACAGGGGCTGTTTTATAGCGGTGAAAGCTCCCACGCAATACGCCTATTTCTTGGCGTTAGCCATTACATTTTTCTTAGTGTTTCAGGCGCTCCTGAATATTGGTGTAGTAATAGGGGTTTTTCCAGTTACAGGAATTCCGCTGACATTCATTAGTTATGGAGGAAGCTCCTATGTGATGTCACTTTTTTTAGTAGGCGTGTTGTTAAATATTTCTAGGTCACGAGCATGATTTTATTTGCAGCGAGTTCTACAGGTGGGCACCTTTATCCAGCCATAGCACTTGCTCAAGAGATGGGTGAGCCCTGTCATTTTCTGGTATCGAAGGATCAAATGGCGCCGCGTTTGTTTAAGCAATATAACTTTCCGGTAACTCTGGTTGGAATCTCATCAAAAAGGCCATGGCAATGGGTTTATGTATGGCTTAAAACTATTCAGTTAATTCGAAGGCTTAAGATTCGGATGGTGATTGCTACCGGTGGGATTGTGACGATTCCTGTTGTTTTTGCAGCTAAGTTATTAGGCATTCCGGTGGTGCTTCATGAGCAAAACGTGATTCCGGGTCGAGCCAATCGACTATTGCAGCATCGAGCGAACGCAGTCATAACCTCTTTTCCTGAAGCCGCTGTTCATTTTGGACGTTCGGTTCATTGTTTGGGCGTGCCGTTGCGGCAAGTGTTTTTGGATGATGCCTTGTCAGCAATGTTTGCTCCAGACCCATCTGATCAACGACCGTTGTTGTTAGTGTTTGGTGGAAGTCAGGGCGCGTGGGCGATTAATAAGTGGGTAGCGGACCATTATGATCGGTTTCAATCCGATTCGTTTCGTTTGGTTCATGTTACTGGAGAGTCCTATTTTAAATCGACCTATGGGGATCAATCGCATGTTGTTTTGACGAATGCGTCGGATGTTCCCAGTGTATGGGTGTTTCCTTATTTTGAGCGAATGGATATTTTGATAGAAAAGGCAGACTTGGTTGTTTGTCGTGCCGGGGCATCTAGCCTTTTTGAATGTGCAGAGACAGATACGCGTGGTGTTTATATACCTTATCCTTATGCCAAGGATAATCATCAGTACTGGAATGCCAAGGCTGCCGTAACCTATGGGTTGGGGACCTTGATGTCTCAAGATGGGTTGGATTTTGAGAAGGTAATGGCGATATTAGCTGACGGCCATCAGGCGGATGTGTCAAAGGGGTTTCCTCGAGGGGCGAGATCTGCGATTGCGATGTTTATTCGTGATGCTTATGGGGTTGTAAATCGACTTGATGACTCGTTGGATTAATTGTCCAAAGGGTTCCTTTGTTGCAGATGGTCATCATTTTTCCTGGAAAAAAATCAGAGGGTCTTAAATTAGATTTGGGGATGGACCAGTGTTTTTCGGCCATAGTTTGTGGCCAAGATCCCGCCATTTGATAGTAAAGATCTATTTGGCTATTGATTAGCTCTCTTTCTGTAAGATGCGTGCTTTTTTTGACTTCTGAATTATTGATGACAAGTCGGGGAAGAAAGACGATTAGAACCAATCCAATGAGTAGGATTAGAACCGCGGCTTCGAGATTAGTAAACGTGTGTTTACGATTGAAAGCTGTCATGGGCTGCGAGTAGTTTGTCGAGGATGTGGTGAACTTCATCTGCACTAAACGGTTTATAGAGAATGGCTGATGCGCCGGCCGCTAGCGTTTGCTCTTCTTTTATGGATTCAGACTGGCCTGTCATAATGACGACTTTGCTATGGGTATTTAACGATTTAACTTGTTTAAGGAGTTCGAGGCCGGATATTTCGGGCATCGTAACATCTATAAAAATCAAAGCGATATCCGTTGATTTTACCCGTTGGAGAAGATCTTTGGGGGAGTGGGTGGTGATTAAATTGATGTGGGGCTCTGTGTTAAGAATAATCTTAAATACAGAGTGGATGGACGGATCATCGTCGATCACTAGAATTTGTGTTTCATTCATTCTGGAAATAGTTTAGTCGGAGTTCTATAAAATAGCGAGGCTTGCTTTTATTGTGCTGGCCTTTTGGTGGGGTCTTTTGTACAATATTTGCTTATTATTTTGTCATATTGTTAGATAATTTAGGTTTAGGTGATTGTTATGTCATTTTTATTTACTTCTGAGTCTGTTTCTGAAGGACACCCGGATAAAATCTGTGATCAAATTTCAGATGCTGTACTTGATGCAGCACTAAGTCAAGATCCAGATAGTCGAGTGGCCTGTGAATGTTTTACCACTACCGGAATGGTTTTGATCGGTGGAGAGGTGCGTACTAAGGCACAATTAGATATTCAAACAATAGCTCGGGATACCTTGAAGAAAATTGGGTACACTAACCCCGATTTTGGAATTGATGCGGATACATGCGCTGTACTTGTGACGTTGCATGAGCAGTCTGCTGATATTGCCCAAGGAGTGGATGAGGGAGACGGGCTTCATCAGGAACAAGGTGCTGGCGACCAAGGTCTTATGTTTGGATATGCATGTAAGCAGACTGAGTCTTATATGCCATTGCCAATCGACCTTTCTCATCAGTTGATGGCTGAGTTGGCTCGCGTACGAAAATCAGGTGAGCTTACTTATTTGCGGCCAGATTCGAAGGCTCAAGTGACAGTTGAGTATGATGATCAACGTCAACCTAAACGTGTTCAAGCGGTAGTGATTTCTACCCAGCATTCGCCTGATGTGGCGCATGAAACGATCCGAGAAGATATGATTAACAAAATCATACAATCGGTAATACCGGCTCAGTATCTGGATGAAAATACACAGTATTTTATTAATCCAACGGGACGGTTTGTAATTGGTGGACCTCACGGGGATGCCGGATTGACTGGACGAAAGATTGTAGTGGATACCTATGGGGGCTGGGTGCCACATGGTGGCGGCGCGTTTTCAGGAAAAGATGCGAGTAAAGTAGATCGCAGCGCAGCTTATATGACGAGATACGTAGCGAAGAACTTGGTAGCGGCTGGGTTAGCAGATGAATTGCAAATTCAGTTGGCTTACGCCATTGGCGTGGCTGAACCGGTATCTATTCGCGTGGAGTCCTTTGGGACAGCAACTATATCAGAAGAACAGTTATTGACTGTTATACGAGAGGAGTTTGACTTAACACCGGCAGGCATTATTCAAACATTGGAATTGAAGCAACCTCATTTTTCACCGACAGCAGCTTATGGTCATTTTGGACGAACAGATGTTCAAATGACTTGGGAAGTTTTGGATCGAGTATCATCGATTCAGGCTCGCGTTCGGGAAACTACAGCGGTATCCTCATAGGATTCGTTTGAGCGAGACTCAATTCCTCAATACGAAGAGGATTGGTAACAATGTTTCAGAACATTCTGGATGAGGAATTACTCGATTTTAATAATCGATTGGACAGTGACATTAGTCGTCTGTTGCGTAGTGATCGAATTAAAATTGCTGTAGCAGAATCGGTGACCGGGGGCGCAATTGCGAGTCGATTGGTGTCTCGTCCAGGTAGTTCTCAATATTTTTTGGGTGGTGTTGTGGCTTATGACACAGGCACGAAGGTTAAATTGACTGGTGTACAGCCCAAAACGATACGAGATCATGGTGTTGTGAGTGAAGAAGTGGCAAAAGAAATGGTGGTTGGTGTTCAACGGTTGTTAGGATCTGAAGTGGCCTTGTCTACGACAGGCATCGCCGGGCCTCCCACGGATGAATTTGGTGTTAAGGATGTTGGTAAGGTATTTATCGGATTAGCGATAAAAGAGAAGGTGCGAGTCAAACTGTTTCAGTTTAAAGGGACTCGCGATGTGATTATTCAGGATATTGTACAGACGGCACTAACCTTAGTGCGAGATCAGTTAAAACAAAAGGAAAGGAGTTTAACAAATGGAATCTAATAAACAAAAAGCATTGGAAGTTGCGGTAGCGCAGATTGAAAAAAACTATGGTAAAGGGGCGATTATGCGTCTCGGTGAAACACCTGAGGTAGCTATGAATGTAGTATCTTCAGGGGCGTTGTCCTTAGACTTAGCCTTGGGGATAGGCGGATATCCTCGTGGACGGATAGTAGAGGTATATGGACCAGAATCATCAGGGAAAACGACATTAACACTTCATGCGATCGCCGAAGCTCAAAAAGCAGGCGGGAACTGTGCATTCGTTGACGTAGAGCATGCTTTGGATCCCAAATATGCGAAGAATATCGGGGTTAATACAGATACGCTTTTGGTTTCTCAGCCTGATTTTGGTGAGCAAGCGTTAGAAATAACCGAAACGTTAGTGAGATCAGGAGCGGTTGATTTGATCGTCGTTGACTCAGTAGCTGCATTGGTTCCTAAGAGCGAGATTGAAGGCGATATGGGAGACTCTCAAATGGGTGTTCAAGCTCGGTTGATGTCTCAAGCCTTACGTAAATTGACAGGGATTGTTAGTAAATCCAATTGCGTCGTTATTTTTGTGAACCAAATTCGTGAAAAAATTGGCGTGATGTTTGGTAGCCCTGAAACGACACCTGGTGGACGAGCACTTAAGTTTTATTCCTCTATCCGAATGGATATTAGACGAATAGATAGTGTAAAATCTGGAGTAGATATTGTGGGAAACAAGGTTCGGGTAAAGGTTGTTAAGAACAAGGTTGCCCCACCATTTAAGTCCACAGAATTTGATATTGTTTTTGGAGAAGGTATTTCGCATACAGGTGATTTGCTGGATTTGGCGACAGAGTTTGGTGTAGTAGAGAAGAGTGGCACATGGTTCTCTTACGGCGAGTCTCGCATGGGACAAGGGCGTGAGGCAGCTAAGACGTATTTAAAGTCTAATCCTAAGGATGCTGAAGTAATTCGTGCTAGAATTGTTGAGATCATAAAGGGTGCCAATGCAGAAGAAAAAGCCCCAAAAGAAAAAGTAAAAGTAAAGTAGTAAGTAACAAATAATTTATAAGGTAAGGTGACAAAACAATGTCGTTAATAAGTATAATTTCTATTAGTTTAATATGTTGTTTGGGAGGCGCGGGTACGTTGTATTTCGTACGACGCTCTCTTTCAGATACAAAAATCAAGAATGCAGAGAAACAAGCCGATCGATTGGTTCGTGACTCTGAGAAGCGTGTGCGTCAAATCGAGGAAAGAGCAGAGCGTGATGCGCGAGAAGCGGTTACAAATGCGCGTCGAAAAGCAGAAGATGATGAGCGCAATCGTCGCAGAGAGATCGATCGCATTGAGGGAAGAGTTCTTGAGAAAGAAAAGTTGGTTGATGCACGCGAAGTGTCTCTAAGAGACCGTGATAATGAATTGTTGGAGCGTATTGAAAAAGCAAAAGATTTGCGTGGTAAGCAAGAAGAAGTCTTGAAGGAGCTCTATACGCACCTTGAAAAAGCCGCACAATTGTCAAAAGAAGAGGCTGAGCAACTTTTATTAACGAATGTTGAGAAAAATTGTCGCCAACGAGCAGGAGTAATGATTAAGGAAATCGAGGCTCAAGCTCGCAAAGTTGCTGATCGTAAGTCCAAAGAAATTGTTTTGGATGCGATTGAAAGAACAGCAGTTGAACATGTTCAGTCGTCTACAACGGCAGTTGTGTCTTTGCCTGATGATGAAATGAAGGGTCGGATTATTGGTCGTGAAGGGCGTAATATTCGCTCTTTTGAATCCACTACTGGTGTAGATGTGATTATCGATGATACGCCAAATGGTGTGATTCTTTCTGCTTTTGACCCGATTCGTCGTGAAATTGCACGAATGGCTATGGATACCCTCGTCAAAGATGGTCGTATTAACCCGGCTCGAGTTGAAGAAGCGGTTGATAAGGCACGTGAAGACCTTGATGTGATTATAAAAGGAAAAGGGGAAAAAGCTGTTGAAGAACTAGGGATTGATTTTCATCCCAAATTTCTTGAATTGTTTGGTCGCTTGTTCTACAGAACGAGTTATGGCCAGAACATTCTGTCCCATTCCCTTGAGACGGCTCATATTGCGGGAAATATTGCTGCTGAGTTGGGTGTAAATGTTAACCTAGCTAAGCGTGGTGGTATGCTTCATGATGTAGGTAAGGCGATTGATTTTGAGATGGAAGGATCGCATGATGATCTTGGTGCTGAAATGTGTAAGAAATATGGCGAATCTGACGAAGTTATCAACTGTATTATGGCTCACCATGAGGATGAAGATCCAGATACAGTAGAAGCTGTGATCGTTAAGGTTGCGGATGCGATTTCTTCGGCTCGACCAGGTGCTCGTAAAGAATCTGTTGAGAAGTATATCAAGCGCTTACAAAATCTAGAGAAGCTGGTTAATTCCTATGAATGTGTTGATAAGGCCTTTGCTATCCAAGCGGGTCGTGAGGTTCGAATTATGGTTCGACCGGATGAAATCGATGATGAAGGTATTCATAAAGTAGCAATGGATATTGCTAAGCGAATTGAAGATGAATTGGATTACCCTGGCGAAGTAAAAGTCAGTATTGTTAGGGAGACGCGAGCGACGAGTGTTGCTCATTAACCCAAATGATTGAAGCCAAGAAGCTAAAAAAGAGTTATGGGGGGCGTTGCGTTGTTAAGGACGTCTCCCTAACTGTTAAGCGTGGCGAGGTTGTTGGTCTTTTAGGTCCCAATGGGGCCGGAAAGACCACAACCTTTTACATGATTGTTGGTTTGGTTCGCCCAGATGAGGGTGATGTGTTGTTAGATAATCAAAGTGTAACGACTACTGCGATGTTTAAACGAGCCCGATTGGGTTTGGGGTATCTACCTCAGGAACCTTCAATTTTTAAGAAGCTTACCGTTGAAGAAAATATTTTGATTCTTTGGGAAGTAGTAAAAAATGTACATAAGTCTGATTATGAGAAACGGCTTACCAAACTCCTTAAAGAGCTCGGTCTTACTCATTTAAGGAAGTCTAAAGGAATAGAGTTGTCCGGTGGCGAAAAACGCCGTGTTGAAATTGCTAGAACATTGGCTATGGACCCTTCATTTATTTTGTTGGATGAACCCTTTGCAGGGATTGATCCGATTGCTGTATCTGAAATTCAAGAGATCATTGGTGGTCTTAAAGAAAAAAACTATGGAGTACTTATTACGGATCATAATGTTCGTGAAACGCTGTCTATCACCGAGCGTGCTTACATCATTCATGAAGGTAAGTTTCTTCTATCCGGTGATTCTCAAACTGTGGCGAATGACCCCATAGCTAAGAAGCTGTATCTTGGGGAATCTTTCACACTCCAATGAAGCTATTTGATCGCTATATAATTCGAGAGTTACTTTCTCCATTCTTGTTTGGATTGTCTGCATTTACGACGATCATAGCGGGGAGTTCGGTTCTGTTTCCTTTGGTTAAACGTGCGATGACATATGGCATTTCGTTTGGTGATACGTTTCAAATATTTATTTATCGTATTCCTGGAATTTTGTCTGTCACATTACCGATGGCGATGTTGCTTAGTACGATTGTAGTCTTTAGTCGATTCAGTTCTGATTTGGAGATTACGGCATTTCGATCTAGTGGAATTGGCTTGTACCGATTGGTTGTTCCAGTGATGGCGTTGGGATTATTGGTCAGTTTGGTTAATATTGTATTTAATGAATTGGTAGTGCCACGGGCGAATAATAGTGCGGAGACACTGTATTTGTCGCTTAAAGATCAAGGTCCTAAGCTAGAAAAAAACGTTAATATTACGGAGTATGATCCTGATGGTCGTCCTACACGCATTATTAATGTTCGTGAAGTGAAAGATGAAAAGTTACAGGATGTCACTATCGCTGAATATATAAGTGGATCGTTGGCCCGTGTTATTCGTGCCAAGCAAGGTCGATGGGACCTGTCGGGGGGATGGTATTTTTTTGATGGAATTATGCATGACTTTACGAATGAAGATTCTAGAAATGTAATGGTTATTGAATTCGCTGAAGAGTATATTGATATGAATATTAATCCTCTGGATGTTAAAAATAGAGAGAAGGATGTTGAGGAATTGACGGTTCGTCAGCTAAAAGAGCGAATCGCTTTTAAGCATCGTACGGGTGAGCGTGTGACTCAAGATGAGGTTCATTATTATATGAAGTTTTCACTGCCCTTTGCGTGTTTGATTTTTACGTTGGTTGGGATTTGTGTGGGGGTCCGACCGCACCATCGGCGTAGTTCTTCTGCTGTGGGTGTTGGGATGAGTTTGGTCATTATTATCGCTTATTATGTTCTTTATTCGCTGGGTATGGGATTAGGGTTATCTGGATTGGTTCACCCAATGATTGCCGGCTGGTTACCGAATGTAGTGGTGGGCTCTGTTTCTATGGGGCTATTGGGTCGGTTGGCGAGGCTGTAGCCCCCTGATACAATAACGGGTATGCATACAGCACTGCTTGGTACAGACTTCAGAAATGCCTCGATTGAGCTTCTGGAAAAAATCAGTTTTGATCGCGATAGAGTGACTTCTTTTTTGAATCGTCTTCCTCAGGATGCGCCTGTCAAAGAGCTAGTTATACTATCTACATGTAATCGAATAGAGCTGTACTACTCCTGTGAGGACCATTTAGTAGCAGATCAATGGTTAAAAGAGACGTTAGCTTCATTTTTTCAAGTAGATCTTTTGGTTCTTGAACCGATTCTTTATCGGGCGAATTGTGAGGAAACAGTGACTCATTTATATAAGGTATGTTCTGGGGTTCAATCCATGGTATTTGGTGAAAACGAAATTCTTGGACAAGTTAAAGATGCCTATTACTTTGCGAAACAGTTGGGGACAACCGGACCGTATTTAAATAAATTGTTTCAAAGTGCGATATCTGTAGGAAAGCGGGTCCGTGATGAAACAAAGGTAGGTCAAGGTGCATACTCAGTAAGCTCAATAGCAGTTGATGCAATGGCAGAAGTTTATCCTGATTTACGGTCTAAGTCAGTTTTAGTTGTAGGGGCGGGTATTATGGCTGAACGAGCTATTCGAAAGATGGCGTTGCTTGAAGTCGAGTCTATAACGGTGGTTAATCGCACGTTTTCGAAAGCGGAGCGATTGGCTCAGGAATACGGGGTGTCTGTTATTCCGTTTGCTGAATTTCAACAAAGTGTTCCTAATTTTGATGTTGTGTATTTGGCTACTTCTAGTAAAGAGCCGTTGTTAAGAGAATGTGATTTTTCAGGAAAGTTGGTTAAATCGACTCTATTAGTAGATGTTGGCCTTCCGAGAAATGTATCGTCTGACATTGAAAGTTTTCCCCATATCCAATTGATTACGATTGAAGCGCTGCAAGAGGTTGCTAATCGAACGATCGAGAATCGGAAGAACAAGTTAAGTAGTGTGATGGCGATTATTGAAAAAGAATTTGATAACTTTCATCATTGGTATGATCACCGCCATTCATTGTCTATCTGATGTCAGATAAGATTCGGATTGGGACGAGAGGGTCCGCATTGGCCTTGTGGCAAGCCAATAAGATAGCGCAGTTGATAACCGCTAACTATTCAGAATATACCCCTGAAATCGTTATTATAGAGACTGAAGGGGATTTGGATCGCGAGTCGCCACTATGGCAAATTGGTGGGAAGGGTGTATTTGTTAAATCTCTAGAAAAGGCCTTGTTGAAAGAAGAGGTGGATTTAGCAGTTCATTCTTTTAAAGATCTAACGTCACCACTACCTAAGTCTTTGGCTTTGGTTGGTTTTTTGCCCCCAGAAACGCCCTCAGATGCGATAGTGTTATGTGGTGATAATCCCCAACAGAATGTTCCTGAAGGCGGGACTTTGGCTACTGGTAGTCGTCGTAGAGAAGCGCTAATCAATCGATGGCGACCTGATATCAAAGTGGTTCCCATTCGGGGGAATGTAGGGACACGGATCAAAATCTCTCAAGATAAGGGCTATGATGGCGTAGTCTTATCTGCGGCAGGCTTGATTCGATTGGGCTTAATGACGGATACCGTTATGACTATGGACCCTCAATTATTTGTTCCAGCACCTGGGCAAGGGGTTATAGCGATTGAATCTCGACGAGACGATCTTACTGCCATTGAAATAGCTTCAACAATAAGTCACCCAGATCAAATGATTGTTTCTGGATGGGAGTATGATGTGCTCTCTCGTGTTGGGTTTGATTGCCAAGTGCCTATGGGGCTTTGGATTAGATTAGAAAATGACAAAGTGAAAGTAGATGGCTTTTTGTCGAATAGTGATGGATCTGAGGTGTTTGAGTCTCAGTTTGAGGTATCTCTTGAATTGGCCGAGGCTCGTATTAAAGCGTTGGCTCAGACGATGAAGGAATGGATCCAAACCAAATGAACGGCATGGTTTGGTTTGTAGGGGCTGGTCCAGGAGATCCGGGATTAATATCTGTTAAGGCGACGCAAGTCTTGGGTCAATCGGAAGTGGTGCTTTATGACTACCTTGTTCATCCATCATTACTTCAATATGCCCCTAATGCGGAATGGGTGTGTGTGGGTAAGCGCAAAGGGTATCACTCTCAGAAACAGGGGGATATTAATACGTTATTGATTAAATACGCCCAAAATGACAAAAAAGTGGTTCGGCTAAAGGGGGGTGACCCCTGTGTGTTTGGTCGTTTGGGAGAAGAAATGCAGGCACTAAAAGCCAATGGTATTCGCTATGGTGTGGTACCTGGTATTAGTTCAGCGATTGCGGTTCCTGCATATGCCGGAATTCCTCTGACGCACAGAGAATTATCGCGCTCTTTTTCGGTTGTGACGGGGAGCTTGAAGGCGGGTGATAATGTGTCGGAGTTACCGATTCCGAATGCAGATACATTGGTGTTTTTGATGGCGGTCACGGGACTTGAGACTATAGTGGCTCGTGTGTTGGAAGAAACATCGATGTCCTCTGACACGCCAGCGGCGTTGATTTATCGAGGGACAACAGCTGCTCAAAAGACGGTGGTAGGAACCTTGGATACTATAGTTGAGTTAAGAGATATGCATGACATGAAGCCCCCTAGTATTTTGGTTATTGGCGGGGTGGCAGGCTTGGCACCGGATTTGGATTGGCGATCAGACTTTCCGTTAGCGGGACGACGGTGTGTGGTTTTGAGATCTGTAGAACAGTCCCAAGAGCTAGTCACTCGATTGAGTGGGCTTGGTGCAGATGTGATGCCAATTCCGATGATTCGTATTCTTCCCGATGAGACCCAGATGGCTCGGATCAACGCTGATCTACTGGCGCCGGTTACCCATTTTATATTTACTAGCCCCGCAGGTGTTCGGTTGTTTATGGCGGCTATTCAAGCAAATGGCGGGGATGCGAGAACATTGGCAGGGAAGGTTATCGTAGCCGTAGGTCCCAAGACGAAACAGACACTAATGTCTCATGGGCTTAATGCAGATTATGTTGCTCAAACGGCTCAGCAAGAAGGTGTATTAGACTGCTTGCCAGAGACCATGACCGCTCAAACGGTACTTTTGCCTATTTCAGCTCAAGCGAGGCCAGTGTTAGCGGATACGTGTAAGGCACGAGGGGCAGATGTTATTTCTGTTCCGCTTTACTCACCCGCAAAACCGGATCAGTTCTTGGGAACTATCGAAGACGGCGATATCGTGTTCTTTACCAGTTCTTCAACAGTGAAGCACTTCGTCGAAAGCGGGTTGTATACCGGGCAGAAGATAGAGGCGGTGTGTCTGGGACCGATTACCGCAGAGACGTTGAGGGTGTCTGGGATTGATTGCAAAGTGGCGAAGTCGCCAACTATCGACTCACTTATAGAATTAGTATTGGATTGATTGGTGGTCTTGAACCTGGGTGTCATTGGTAAAATTAGTCCTTCTTTTTTTGAGAAGAGCTTTATATACTTGAATCCGTTATGACTACTAATATAAGAATGCAGAGATACAGACGGTCGGAAGCGATGAGACGGTTTTCACAAGAGATACAAGTGACCGAGAGTGACTTTATCGCGCCGTTATTTGTCCGAGAAGGGATAGATACGCCCGAACCTGTTGGTAGTTTGCCAGGTGTGACGCAGTGGCCGGTGGCGATGATTGCAGATCAAGCGAAGACACTTCAATCGAATGGGGTTGAGGCGGTTATATTGTTTGGTATTCCTCTAGCGAAAGATGCTGAGGGTAGCGCTTCTTATGATAGTAATGGCGTGATTCAAACAGCAATTCGTAATATTAAGAAGGCCTGTCCTGATATGCTTGTGATTGCGGACTGTTGTCTGTGTGAATATACCGATCATGGCCATTGTGGACTTATGAAAGACGGAGAGCTTCAGACTGATGACACAGTGGTGTTGTTGGGGCGGATAGCCGTATCTTATGCGGACGCAGGCGTGGATATTGTTGCGCCATCGGGAATGATGGACGGCATGGTGAGTGGTATTCGCTCAGCCTTGGATGAGTCTAATCATGGCTTAGTAAGTATCATGAGTTACGCAGTTAAATATGCGTCTGCTTTTTATGGTCCATTTCGCGATGCGGCAGGATCAGGAGATGGGTTTCATGGTGATCGTAAACATCATCAAATGCAGCCGGCTCAACGGCAGGAAGCGATTCGAGAAGCCGAGTTGGATGTCCTAGAGGGGGCTGACTTTTTAATTGTTAAGCCGGCGTCGATTTATCAAGATATTATTCGAGATATTGTAGAGACTGTGGATGTGCCTGTTGTGGCGTATCACGTGTCAGGTGAGTATGCGATGATCAAGGCTGCCGCTGCTCAAGGGATTGTGGATGAGACCGAAGCCTTTGATGAGGTTCATTTAGGACTCAAGCGATCGGGTGTGTCGAAGATTATTAGTTATACGAGGTCGTTATAATGACACAAGTGCCGCAGTCAGAAGCTTTGTTTAATGATGCTCAACAGGTATTGGTTGGGGGCGTAAACAGTCCTGTTAGAGCCTTCAAATCTGTGGGTGGATCGCCTATTTATATGAAAGAAGGAAAAGGGCCCTATTTGATTTCTGAAGATGGGGAATCCTATGTGGACTATGTCTTGTCTTGGGGGCCCATGATTCTGGGACATGCCCATCATGATGTAACGGCTGCAATTCAGGCGACCGTTTCCAAGGGGACCTCATTCGGGACCTCAAACCGATTAGAAATTGATCTAGCTAAAGCCATTCAGGGGTTTTATCCCTCATGCGAAAAACTACGATTTGTTAGCTCTGGGACCGAAGCGACGATGAGTGCTGTTCGTTTAGCTAGAGGTGTTACGGGCCGGGATATTATTGTTAAGTTTGAAGGGTGTTATCACGGCCATGTAGATTCATTATTGGTGGCTGCTGGTAGTGGCGCACTTACAATGGGACATCCAGATAGTGCTGGTGTTCCCAAGGCATTTGCTGAAACGACACGTGTATTACCTTATAACGATATTGAGGCAGTTAAGGCTCTTTTCTCAGTTGAAGGCGATCGAATAGCAGCAATAATTTGTGAGCCAGTGGCGGGGAATATGGGCGTGGTATTACCAGAGCCTGGGTTCCTAGAAACATTGCGTGGGTGTTGTGATCAATCCGGTGCATTGTTAATTTTTGATGAAGTGATGTGTGGGTTTCGTGTCTCACTAAATGGGGCCCAAGGACGATTTGGAGTTCGCCCTGATATTACTTGTTTAGGGAAGGTTATCGGTGGTGGTATGCCTGTTGGCGCCTACGGTGGCCGTGCGGATATTATGGACCAATTATCCCCACTTGGCCCGGTTTATCAGGCGGGGACGCTGTCCGGAAACCCCGTGGCGATGGCCGCTGGATTGGAGACGTTAACTCAATTAAAGACGACGGAAGCCTATTCAAGGGCGGAGCTTTTGACGACTGAATTAGTCTCAGGGATGAGAGATATTATTCAGTCAAAAGGGGTTTCGGCTACGATTACCCAATGCGGAACGATGTTTACGTTGTTCTTTACCGATAAGAGAGTGACTTGTTTAGCGGATGCTAGTCTGGGTGATATGGCTCGATTCAATCATTACTTTCATACAATGTTGGCGGGTGGGATTTATGGTCCCCCTTCGGCATATGAGGCGTGTTTCCTCTCCAGCGTGCATGGCGATATAGAGATTGCTAAGACGTTAGAAGTTTTTGGTAAAGCTGTTTAATAGTTTCACCGATAAACATAGTGTTATGATTCCTAAAATTACACACTATATGTATAGTTTGGCTCTTGTTATGTGCCTGTTGGCGCCTATGGCGTATGCCCAGGTGGGTGGTGGGTTTGAGGATGTAAAAACCTATCAAGACCATTTAAAAGATCGTAATTATGAGTTGGCACTAACTGTTCTTGAAAAAAAAGATGCGGAGTCTCTAACTATTCCTCAGAAGAAGTTGATTATTTATCTTCAGACTTTTAAAGATGTAAGTGACTACAAGCCGAAGTTTAGTCCATTGGTCAGCTTAGAAGAGGATCTAGATCCCAGTGATGTCAAAAAAGTTAAGCGGTATTACCGTGCGGCACAGTGGCGTATTGTTGATGGGGATATGGATATTGCCAAAGATATTTTGGTTTACAATATGTTTCTTTGGCCAGGGCATCCCCAGTCTGAGCGGTTAATGACCCTAGTATTCGATCAAAAACCAGGGACCTATAAGCCGTTTGATGTCGCTAAAAAATATTTTAATCGGAGTTCCAATTATTTTTATGGCGGGAACTATTTATTTGCAGTCAAAGATTTGTCTGTTCTAGCGGTGCTTGAAAACCGAAACCCGATGGTGTTTGAGCAGCTGGGGTCTTCCTATTATATGATGAACGAAAAACAAAAAGCAGTAGATGCTTGGACGACTGCTAGATTTTTAAATCCCAAAAACAAAAAGCTAGATACGATTATTGCTCGGACTAAGAGGAGTATTGAGGAAGATGCTAAAAAAGACCCTCTAAAAGCAAGTTCTAAGTTGGCTGAAGTAATAATTGATGATCCTCAGATGATGGGGGTGTTTAAACGTCAGGCCAAAGCATTTGAGATGGCTCAGAAGTTGCGGTCTCAAGGATTGGTTAAGGTAAAAATAGAAGAGACCGATAAAGGACGATATAAGGTTCTTGTCTCACGTGAAGAACTGATTGCGAATAAGGGGAATAACAAATGAAACGGTTCTTAGGACTAGCTACGGGGGTTTTGATGGGCTTAATGCTCTTTGCATCGACCGTGCATGCGAGTTATGCAGAGCGCGTAGCCTTGGAAACATTATATACAGATAAGGCCCAACATTTATTAGATAGTATGTTTGGTGAGCACCTTTTTTCGGTGGCGACTACCGTCAAGATGGGGACTTCTAGTTGGCGTGTTCGGTATACGGGAAAAGCTAATGTCAAAACATCTGGTAAGCGTAAATCGAAAAAGAGTGATACCAGCTATCAGATATTGCCAGGCTATGACGCTTTGAAAAACTTGGCGCCGGACGGATCTGCGGATGTGCCGTTTAATTCTCAGATTACTAAATTGACTCCTAAGGTAAGTAATATTGTTTTGGATATTGTTGTGAGTAGTGAAGTGTCTAAACGAGAGGCCAAAAACACACGTAAACTATTAGCTCAGGTCTTGGGTCTGAACGCCAAACGAGGCGATAAAATCAAGTATACCTTTCAACGATTTCCGATCACTAAATCTTTGGATAAGGCGAGAGCTTTAGCGAATCAAGATAAACAAACTGTGAAAACGCCTACTGCCAAACTATTGGTTTATGCGTTGATTCTTTTTGTGGTCTATATTTGTATTTATCTTTATGTTCAGATGAAAATACTAAAGAGTGCTTCTAAGGATATTGGTAAGGGAATGGCATCTGCTGCTGCGGCAATGCCAATGTTCCAGAAACCAAGATCAGAACCGTCCGCGCCTGTTTCTTCAGAAGATGATATGAAACACTATTTCGGATTCGTAACAGATTCTAATATAGAGGGCTTGATATCCATTATTCAAACGGAACAGATGGGGGCGCAGCATATCGGCGTTATCGTTTCTTACCTCAATCCAGAGCTTGGGGTGAAAGTGGTGGAATCTGTGGATGACGCTGCGAAGGCTGGGATTATGAAGGTACTCGCAGATCAACGTGTTTTAGGAAAAGATAGTTTGTCTAAGTTAGAAGAGTTGGTCAAAGGTAAATTGGAATGTATGGTGGGTGGTGCGAATATCATCAATGATCTGTTTGGCTTATTAAAAAGTTCAGAGAAAAAATCTATTTTTGAGACCTTGAAATCGGATCCGGCTACTTTTGAGAAAATTCGACCGACAGTGTCACTATATGATGATATTCAATATTTAGCAGACGATGATATCAAAACAGTTATCGGGGAAGTTAATCTAGATATGTTGTCCGCTTCATTAATTCGATCGGACACGGCTACAAGGACGAAGGTCGAAAGCAACTTGAGTAAAGCAGCGAATGCTATGGTGAAACAGTTTAGGGATCTGAAAGCGGAGAGTATCACTAAAGGTGAGATTGATTTAGCGAAAGCGTATGTCCTAAATATTATGATTCAGTTGGATAATTCGGGACAAATTGTCTTGAAGGATAAGGTATCAAAGTTAAAAAAACCGGCGCCTAAAGCGACTCCGGAACCGGCACCTGCTGATAAGAAGGAGGCGAGCTAGACTATGAATATTATGTTGATTTTTGGGCTATTGTTTTCCGTTGGATGTATTTATTACGGAGTGCCTTCTCTTGAAGATACATGGCAGACATATATCGACCCTCATTCCTTTATCTTGGTATTTGGAGGGACGATAGGTGCTACGATGATTAGTACTCGAGTGAAGGACTTTGTTGCGATTCTTAAGGTTTTATCGGGTTGGATGTATCTGCGTCGCAAGTCAGTATCCAATTTGAATGCGGTAAATAAGCTTGTAGAAATATCCGAAACGGCAAGTCGAACAGGAAAGCCATCTGTTTTAGATCTAGGAAAAGGGTTTGATGACGGTTATCTAGATCGTGCATTGAGCTTGATGGGAACAGGGTTGGAAGAAGAGTTTGTGCGTCGATCGTTGGAAATCGATATATTGGAAGAAAAAAGAAGGCACGCCAAGCTTATTGGGATGATTCGTAATATGGGGACATTTGCGCCGATGTTTGGCATGATGGGAACCGTTATGGGGGTTGTTTTGGTATTGCAGAATGTGACGGATATTGAATCGGTAGTCTCAGGGATGTCATTGGCCTTGTTAACGACGCTCTATGGGTTGATATTATCGTCTCTGGTATTTACTCCCATTACTAATAAACTCAAATTCATTAATGATCAAGATGCACTTACCAAGGAAATAATGATGGAAGGGGTGATCATGATTATGAATGGTGAGATCCCTCTAAAAGTAGAGAAGATGTTGAGGGCCTATTTGAGTTCACACTCAAAGAAACAAGGTAAGGCCTAATGATTCAGCAAGACTTTGAGGAAGAAGGTGCTGACGGGAGTGGCGATGTAGCAGCAGTCTATAGTGACTTGATGTCATTTGTGGCGGCATTGTTTATTCTTTTGTTTACACTGTCTTATAACAAAGAACAGGACGATACTTTTTTTATAAAAATGAGTGCCCAGTTTGGGGCTAAAGAAGTCCATCAAGAGAAGGTTCTTACCTCTGAAGACCTTTTTGTAAGTAAGTTACAGGGTTATATCAATGACGAGAAGTTGGCACAGTATGTATTGATACTGGTGGATGAACAAAAGATACGCTTAGTTATGAATGACCCCTTATTGTTTACCCCTGGACAGTCTAAGTTAACGACACATGCCAAGCAGGTTCTGTCTGGATTTGCGACGATTATGGCTAAAATGGACAATCCGATAATTGTTGAAGGGCATACTGACAATATGAAGGTTGGGGATTCCAGTAGCTTTGATTCCAATTGGGACCTATCGTTTTATCGGGCGTATGAAGTTCTAAAATACTTTCGGGATGCCGGTGGGATTCGTGAGTCTCGATTGAGTGCGCATGGGTTTGCAGGGAATCGGCCGATGTCATCCAATAAGACTCAGGCGGGTCGTTCCGCGAATCGTCGGGTAGAAATTAACTTTATCCGTGTGTCGAAATCGACTAAGCAGTAGTCTTTCCTTCAGTTAAGGTGCTGAGAATATAGGTGAGTTGAGGAACTCTTCGTTTGTTTTGCTTTGTTTGAGTAATCGAATCAGTTCTTCGGTTGCGCTTTCAGAGTCAATGTTTTTGCGGAGAAGATAGGCTTTTCTTAGATCTTCTTCACTCAACAGAAGCTCCTCTTTTCGGGTCCCACTATTAACGATATCGATGGCCGGGAAGATTCGGCGATTGGCGAGTTTTCGGTCGAGGTGTAACTCCATGTTTCCGGTGCCTTTGAACTCTTCATAGATGATGTCATCCATACGGGATCCTGTATCGACTAACGCGGTAGCAACGATTGTTAAGCTGCCTCCGTTTTCAACCTTACGGGCGCCCCCAAAGAAACGTTTGGGCTTGTGCAAGGAACTGGGATCGAGTCCCCCAGATAGTGTTCTTCCGGAAGGAGGGACGACCAAATTGTAGGCACGAGCAAGACGTGTAATGCTGTCTAATAGGACAACTACATCTTTGCCACATTCGACTAAGCGACGGGCACTTTCTAAGACCAACTCAGCTACACGAACATGCTGTTCCGGTGGCTCATCAAACGTCGAATAGATGACTTCGCCTTTGGTGGACCGTTTCATATCGGTGACTTCCTCGGGGCGTTCATCGATCAAAAGGATTTTGATAATAACTTCGGGGTGATTTTCCGAAATGGCATTGGCTATTTCTTGCATAACGCTCGTTTTTCCGGCTTTTGGAGGGGATACTAACAACGCGCGCTGCCCTTTTCCGATTGGGACGAGCATATTCATTAATCGGCCACTGACCGCTTCGGGTGTGGTTTCTAGATTTAATCGCTCATAAGGGTAAACGGGTGTTAGGTTGCTAAATAGTGTTCGGTCTTTGATTTTGTCAGGGTCTTCCCAGTTGATAGCTTCGACACGTAATAATGAAAAATAACGTTCTCCCTCTTTGGGCGGACGAACTTGGCCGGAAACAGTGTCGCCGACTTGGAGCCCGAAACGACGAATTTGAGTTTGGGAGACATAAATGTCTTCAGAGCTGGGGAGGCAGTTGTTTGTGCGTAAGAATCCGTATCCATCTGGCAATACTTCTAGGCAGCCGCGACCAAAAATGAGGCCATTTTGCTCTGTTTTAGCTTGTAGCATTTTGAAAATTAAATCGTTTTTTTGGAGTTGTTTCGCATTGGGTACGTCTAACTTTTTTGCGAGTTTGTGAAGTTCTTCTAATGAACTTTGTTGCAGCTCAACAATATCCAGTTTGTCATCGTTTTGCTGGATTGCTTTTTTTTCTTCTTTGGTTTTGTTGTCCTGTTCATTGACGTTGAGTGACAGTGAATCGTCTTCTTTTTTACTTGATTTTTTACTAGGTTTTTTGTTTTTGGAGGCTTCCATAGGGAGGTCCTTTTTGGGGTGGGTCGGGATATAGTTGAAGATGTTTTTGGGTGAAGGTGAGAGGCGATATCGCTAGGATAGCTCTCTTAGGCATAGACTAACATACAAAAAACGAATATCAAAGATGGAGGCCTTAGGCGAAGTTGTGGGTTAATACCGTGATAGTTTCGACATGATATGTATTCGGAAACATATCCATCAGACGCATGGATTGGACCGTGTAACCACTTTCTTCGAGTTGCTCTAGATCTCGAGCCATTGTGTTGGGGTTGCAGGATACATAGACGATTTTTTTGGCTCGGAGCCCGATGATTCGGCGAAGTGCTTTGGGTGCGATGCCCGCACGAGGGGGATCCATAATAATGATGTTCGCAGTGATTGGGGTTTGCTTAAGGATGTTTTTAACATTCCCAGTGATAAATCGAATGTTTTGGATTTGATTCATCTGTGCGTTTCTGTGGGCATCTTCCGTCGCACTTTCAACTTCCTCTATCCCTGTTACAAATTTGACGTGAGGGGCCAAATACAGGCCGATAGTGCCGGTTCCACAGTAGAGGTCTAGTACAGTGTCAGTTTTGGTGACTTGGGCAGCCTCACAGATTTCTTTGTATAGAACTTCCGCACCGTGGGAATTGGTTTGAAAAAAGGAGTAGGGCGAGATATTAAATTGGAGGGCGCCTAAAGTTTCGGTGATATGGGTGGCGCCTTCAAGTAGTGACAGTTTATCGGGGAACGTATGATCCCCCTGACTTGTATTTAAGCTATGAAAGATGGATTGGATTTCTGGAAAAGCGAGTTTTAGCGCTTTTCCGTATTTTTGGTAAAGGGCTGTATTGGCTTTTGCTGTGACAAGAATAACCATGGCTTGGGCATTGTTTTTGGATTCTCGAATAATGAGGTGTCGGCAGTTACCTTCATGGGTGACGGGGTTGCGTGCTGTTTCTCCGGCTTCTCTAAAAAAAGTTTCTGTAAATTGGCGAATGGTGTTGGACGCTTCTGATTGAAGATGACAATGCTCGATAGGACAGACTTTGTCGAAATGACCTCTTTTTTTGAGTCCTATAATGAGTTGTCCATCTGTATCTGTTCCAAAGGCATAATCCATTTTGTTTCGGTAATAGACTACGTCAGGTGAGGGAATAATAGGTTGGATCATGTCTATAAGGTGAGGGAGTTTCCCTAAGCAGTCTTTAACGATGTTGGTTTTTAGTGTCAGTTGATCTGGATACCGGACATCAATCATTTGGCAACCACCACATTTGGGGAAGTGTGTGCATGGCGAGGTATGTCTAAATGGGGAGGGGGTTAAGACTTTTTTTACTTCTCCATACAGAACGCCTTTTTTCTTATAGATGTCGCAAATACTGAGTTTGTCCCCTGGATATGTATTTGGAATGAATAATACGCCCCTTGGGGTATGGGCGAGTCCAAGTCCTTTATAGACCATTTTTTCAACGGTGACTTCCATGGGGGTGGTTAGTGGGGCCTTCATTTTTTGATAATGAATTCGATAGATTGGGCTTGGATAGGAATACTTGTTGTATCGCTATTTACCTTTTTCTCAGTGTGGGCAAGCTTCAGTGTTGAAATGGTGTAAGGGAGTCGAATTCGAATATCTTTGGGCTTAGTATGGAATTGATGTTTGATCAGCAGCTCTATTGAAGAGCCCTTATGTTTTAGTTGGAAATCAATGGGGCCAAATCGGGTAGGTGCTTTTTCTAGGCCGATTGTGTCGCCTTGTTTGCCAAGCCATTCTTTGGGAATAGCAGGGGTGATCCACAGCGTTGTGCTATCTTCTTTGACCAGACAGTTTCGGAGTAGTCTGAGACTTTCGACATGCGCCAGTGTGTATTGGCCATCACCTACCATGCCGCCATGGCTAACGGGGTGAATTGTTTCTGGCCAGCACCCTGTTTCCGTTGCAAGTGACATTAATTCAGTGAGAATACTACTTGCCTTGTCGGGGTCGTTTTGAATATAAAGTTGAGCGAGATGAAAGTTTTGGGTTGGGCTGATTCCCGAATGGCCTGAAAAAGAGTAAAGAATTGTCGATGATAAGAGATTGGGGGAGATACTTTGTAGATAGCGTTGAATGGATGGGTGTTTTGGTGAGATTGCGGTCATTGGGTAACAGCCAATTAAGCTTGAAATGTAGGTGTTGGATAACTCAGAATGAGTTTCCTTTAGTGCTTGAGATTGTTGGTTAACGGCGTCCAATTTGTTGCTTAGTTTGTCTTGAAGGAGCGCCAGTAGTTGTTTGGGTTTGGCTGACTTAGATGGTTTTTCTAGTAGGATTCGAATATGGATATGTGATTCGAGTCCTGTGGAAGCCCATAGTAGGTTTTGGATATCTGCGTTATCTAGATAAAGCGATTTAGTCTGGATGTTTTTGAGAAGCAAGCTCTTTAAAGCACGTGTTTGAACGGATTTTTTTATCGGATGAGCGAGAATTATTTTTTCCAATTGATCGATGTTACTTAGCCTTTTTTCTACCCAATCAAAGTCTTGTGTGATTCGTAGATAATCATAGATACCTTGTAGTAAAAGGGATGCGTTTTCGAGACTTGTTTGGGGGAAAGGTTTTTTGAGGGAGCGGCAAGCGTCGGCCAATAAGGTGTTTAGCAACGTTCGTGCAAAATGGAACTCATTTAGCTCTGTCCACAGACGAGCTGTCATTATGCTACTTAAAAAGGACGCGGTGTTATAAGTGAACGATCCGGAAACGAGTTGTGTTTGCCCCTGGAGGCCGAAGATGTGTGAAATCGTTTGGTCTATGAATGCTTGTGTTTTAGGGTTAGAAAAGGTGAATTTAGTCGTTGATTTTCGCAAGGCCTTCCAGTCGCGCTTACACTTGTCTAATTCGTTTTCTAAGGAAATGGTTTGAAGAGTATTAATCCTTTTTTGGAGTCCTTTTTTCTGTTTGGGGTTGAGTGTTTTTTGAAAGACTTTTTTGAGAGAAGCAGGGGTTTCTATAGGGAGTTTGGCTGTGATGGTTTGGGTCTCTCCAGGAGGGATTGTTAATTGGTATTCAGCGAGGGCTGAGGCTTGGTGCATGGGGCACTTGGTCTGAAAGATCATTTCCCATTTTCCATAAAAATTAAGAATATCGCCGTCATCGTGGTTGAGACAAATGACATTGTCGGGTTTTTTGTCGAGTAGTAATCCAAGTCGGTTGTTAACGATGAATGCATTGTTTGTCATATAAACAATGTCACTTATTGGAGCCAATCCTTCGGGGTTATAAGGTCGAATAGCTAGGATAATTGAGAATTTAAGAGCTTTGTCCCCTTTGTTTGTGAGTGACACTCGATTAAATAGGAGGTCTTCGGACTGGTTGTAGTGCTTGTAAAAGGTTTCGGATTTGATATCGAGGTCTTGAACTTGAAAATCCGTGCTAATTAGCGGGTAGTTAGGGTTTATTGTTTGCCCAATACGTTGCAGTTTTGCAGCAGACGTAATTTTTGTAGAGTTGGCAACCCAAAGATCTAATGACCATCCGAATGGATTGGGTGTAATGAGACCACAAGGGTCCACGATCGGGGTTTCGTTTACGCCTGGAAAGCTAAGTCCTGTCCAGTTTCGGTTAGTATTGTTTAGTAATATGGGAGGGAGTTGAGACCCACTAAAGTGAGGGCTGTCAGGTAATAGTTGTTTGTACACCCAATGTGGCCAGATACTCTGGATATTAGACCCAATGATTTCGTGGTTAAGTAACCCTAGGGCCACATGTCGTTGGTACCCGGGTAAATAGTGGGCGAGTTTTTTTAATTTTTTTTCGGAGAAGAGCGTGTTTGCGACCTTCAAGATAGCAAAGGCTCCATCTTCTGCCTTGATCAGTTTTTGGAGGGTATTAATGGCCATCTCTTTTAGCATAGTGGTTAGTATAATTGAGGGTTTGACCTACGCCAAGTATTCCCCAATAAGTTTGTAGGCAATACGCTACTATTTGTCCGTCAATTCTTAACGGGGGGAACTATTGTTGGAGTGGGAATCCTTTTTTTTGGATCTCTACTTTGTGGATTCTACGTTTGCTGATTTCTTTTACAATGATGAGAAGCGTTTTGTAAGTGAGCTTTTCGCCTTGTGCGGGGAACTTGCCGAGGGCACTTAAAACGAATCCCCCAATGGTGTCATAGTCATCATCTTCGGGAAATTCAAAGTTTATTTTTTCGCCTAGATCTTTGGTATTCATTCCCGCATCTACTAGGTAGCCGCCATTTTTAAGTTGGGTAATGAGGGTTTCTTCGTTAACATCGTATTCGTCCTGAATTTCTCCGATTATTTCTTCGATAATATCTTCTAGGGTAACGATTCCCGCCATGCCGCCGTATTCATCAACAACGATAGCCAGGTGGAACTTCGCGCGTTTCATTTGTTGAAGCAGTTCTTCTACATTTTTGGATTCGGGGATAAATACGGCTTGGCGCATGAACTTTCGAATGGAGTCTTGTTGATCTGATTTGATGATACTCAAAAGGTCTTTGGCATAGATGATCCCAATAAT
Source organism: bacterium (assembly GCA_018700055.1). GTDB lineage: Bacteria > Margulisbacteria > Marinamargulisbacteria > UBA817 > JABISL01 > JABISL01. The sequence goes on from JABISL010000042.1 coordinate 143,266, forward strand.
ATTATCAATGCGTTCTTCATAGACGGGGATTCGAGAATGACCTTTCTCAATAATTAAGTGAATGGCGTCTCGAACAGTGTCTTCTACAGAGATACAAACGGTGTCAGTTCTAGGGGTCATGATTTCTCGAACGACGGTTTCGGAGAATTCAAAAACGCTGTGTAGCATTTCCTTTTTTTCTTTTTCAAGAACACCTTCTTCACTTCCTAAGGTCAACATGGTTTTGATTTCTTCTACCGTAATCACACGCTTGTCTTCTTCTGTGGAGATCCCAAATATTCGTCCGATGCCATAACTGATCCATTGAAACACAATGATAATGGGCTTGGTAAATAGCATAAAAGGGAGGATGAACTTGGAAAACGAGATAGCCAGTGTTTCGGGCTGTTTGATCGCGAATGTTTTGGGTGTGATTTCGCCAAATATTAAGAGAAGGATGGTCATGAAGATCGTTATGATTGTCATCGAGGCGGCCATAGACATACCTTGACCCTGAAGTAAGTTAAGTAGCACTGCCGTGGCCAATGTGGAGGCGGCTACATTAGCAAGGTTGTTTCCCAATAGAATGGCAGTAATCAGTTGTTTGGGGTTTTTATAGATGGCCTCTAATCGTTTGCTGATACTCGTGTTTTCGCCAATTAAGTGACGAAGGCGTATCCGGTTGGCTGCCGTAAAGGCTGTTTCTGCAGCACTAAAAAAAGCGGAGAGACAGAGGACTATTATGAATGCAAAAAGATTAGCTAAAGGTAATTGTTCCAACTAAATACCACCTATAATCAGACTACTCAATCGCTCAAAGAAAATCAAATATCCCGTTACGAGTGCGTTTAGACAGGTTATTAGCACGGCTCCTGCCGCGACATCTTTGCCAACCATGGCTCGAAATTGTCTTTTTTTGGTTGCTAGATCGATTGTTGTTTCGATTGATGTATTAACCATTTCTGCCATTAATACCAAAGAGATACTTGTACTAAGAAGCATCCATTCCAAGTTAGAAATGTTAAAAATGGCTGCCAGTGTAATTGCAATGAAGGTGGCAACAACATGGATTTTCATGTTTCGTTGAGTAATGATTGAGAAGTAAATTCCGCGGATCGCATATCCAAAACTTTTTAGTTGTTTCATAGGATTTTCGCTTCCAAAGCCAGGAGTCTATCTTGTTCCGCTTCCATTTGGGTTCTTTCGGTGTCTGTATAATCTCTATAATCCAAAAGGTGAAGAATGCCATGAGTGATTAATAGCTTAATCTCTTGGTCTAATGTGTTGTTGTAGGTATCCGCATTAAGTGTGGCTTGTTCAACAGATATATAAATGTCCCCCTCAATGGCTTGTGGGGTGCCGAGGTTGAACGTAATAATGTCGGTAGGGGTAGGTAGGTTCATGTGTTTTGCATGGATCTCGGTGATCGTTGCATTATCAGTAAATGTAAACTCGAACTCGCCAGAGGCAATGTTTTTTAGTGTTAACATTCGCAGAATGAATGCTTTAACATCGTAGGAGACAATCATTGGGTAAGGGGTGTTGACCTGAATTTGAATGGGGTTCTGGGTCATGAGGGGTTTTGTTTGGCCTTCGTTTGATTGATGATGTCGGCAATCTCTTCTTGGTAGTCCAGTCGTGTGTGATAGATCCCATGAAATAGTTTGAGAAACGTTTGACGAATGGTTTCAATTTCTTTGAGACTGAGGTTGCATTCAGACAATTGCTTGTCGTTGATCTTGTCATAGAAAATCTTATCGATCAGATTTTCAATTTTGGGGAGAGTGGGTTTGTCCATGGATCTTACAGCGGCCTCGACAGAGTCTGCTAGCATCAAGATTCCTGACTCTTTGAACTGAGGTTTGGGACCGGGATATCGAAACTCTTCCTTGGTGGATTCAGAATCATCCAAGTTTTCTTCGGCTTTGGCTTGTGAATAGAAAAAGGAGACGAGTGTTGTTCCATGATGTTGGAGAATGAAGTCTTGAAGGACTTTGGGGAGTTTGTATTTTTGAGCGAGTTCTACCCCATCTTTGGCATGAGCAGAGATAATGATTTTGCTCATTCTTGGCGATAAAACGTCGTGAGGGTTTTCTCCAGACATTTGGTTTTCGGTGAAGAAGGAAGGCCGTTTCATTTTTCCAATATCATGAAAATAAGCGCCGATTCGGGTCTGAATGACGTCAGCATCAATTGCTTCTGCAGCGGCTTCTGCTAGGTTAGCTACCATGAGACTGTGCTGATATGTTCCTGGTGCAGTAATTAGTAGGCGCTTAATAAGCGGGTGATTGAGACCTGTTTGTTCGAGCAGACTTAAGGATGTGGTGATTTGAAAAGTAGATTCTAAGTAAGGAAGTAATGCGAGAGAGACCATCGAAGAGAGTAGTCCGTTACCGAACGCTACAAGTGCATTTCCACCGTACCACCAGATGTCATTTACCTCCAACAGAAGCCCTGTAGCGATCATTACAATGATATTAACTAGGCCAACCACATAGCCGGCCTTTACCAGATCGGTTCTACGGAACATCTTATAAGTAGCAAATGTAGCGACACAGCTGGAAAAGAATAGATAAACTAAGAGATAAAAGTCACCCATATACATCAAGCCAATAAAGATGCTCACGATAGTTCCCGAGATCATGGCGATATTGGGGGTAATCAGTAGTGAGATAATCATTGCGACAATGGGGATTGGGATTAAGAATTGTAAGTTACCAATATACTTGATCTCTTGGACCTCTAATAACAGACGGGCTGAGACAATGACGATACTCATGATGATGAAGATGACTACATAATAAGCGGTTCGTTGGTGGAGCTTAGGACTGAAATAATAGAGGAATCGTTCAAACAAAATGAATAGTAAGCAACCATAAATAAAGATGCCGAAGTATTTGATGAGGTTGGCACGAACGCCATATAAGTTAAGTTGTTTGAGGGCTTCAATATGAATATTTGTTACCGTTTCACCCTTATATATAACGGGCTGCCCTTTTTTGTAACTAGTAGTGAAGGGTTGGATGGCAGCCATCTCTTCTTCGATAAGTTGTTTTGTTTTGGCTTCGCTATAGACGAAGTTGGGACGGATAAACTGTCTGATGACATCGCTAATAAAGGATTCAACAGATTGTTCTAGGTCCAGCTTGGTTAGGTTTTTTTTGACTGCTCGTTGAATTGTTTTTTTTCGGACGCGCTTAACTCCTGCTACCAGTAAGCTGTCCGTGATCTGAAGTGTAAAGTATTCAATTGATGAAAATGTTTTGTCATCCAAAAGCACAATGGCGTCCCATTTGCTGGACTGAATAAACTTAAGTGACGTAGGGATAGGGGTGTTAGAATCCTGAAGTATTTGAGCTCTGTAGAGTCGAGCCTGAGTGAAAAAGCCGACCGTTTTTGACTTAATGGATTTGTTAATCGTTTCGTCGATTGAGTAAATAGGTGCTACTAAAGAGGCACGTTGTTTTTGGAGTTTGGCTGTCTCTGCTTGGTCTTTTTCGGATTCATATTCAACAAATCGTGGGGAGACAACGGTAATAGGGGATAGTTCCCCTTTATCGAGATTGACGTTGTGAGGGATGTTCGGAGAGAACACTACAAAAGATAGAGCAAGTACGCCCAATGCGGCTAGCAGGGTGTTAATTACAGAGAGAGGTAGGAAGTGTTTATGTGTTTTCGATCCATTGAACATTGTCAAATTTTCTAAACCACGTTAATTGGTGTTTGGCATAATGGCGTGTTTTTTGTTTAATCAAGTTTATCATTTCTTCCATACTCATACTACCTTTCAAGTAGGCGATCGTTTCCTTATAGCCTAATGCGCGAAAGGCCATTAGATCATCGGGATAGTTATCGATGAGTTGCTCAACTTCTTGAACGAGTCCTTTTTCGATCATTATATCTACCCGTTTGTTAATGCCCTCATACAGCATATCGCGAGGACAGTTTAATCCGATGATTTGGACACCAGGGATCGGTTCTGTGCGTTGACGACGGAGTTGGGAAGGGGGTGTTTTGGTGACTTCGAATATCTCAAGACTCCGGATAATGCGTTGGGTGTTTTGCGGTGGGATCATTTTGGCAAGGGGAGGGTCAATTTTGTTGAGCTCGTTCCATAGGGCTTCTTGGCCATTATTTTCTGCAAACTGGGTCCATTTTTTTCGGATTGTATCGTCGGCGTTGGTGTTTTCAATAAACTGATAGTCATAAAGGTAGGCGCGTAAGTAGAGCGGTGTGCCGCCACAGATGATTGGTGTGTTGCCTCGGGCTTTGATTTCGGGAATGAGCTTCAGTGTGTCCTTTACAAACTCCGCTACGGAGTAAGGTTCGTCAGGGGCTTTGGTATCAATAAAATGATGTGGGATGTCGTCTCGAATGACCTGTGAGACCTTGGCGGTGCCAATATCCATTCCCTTATATACCTGGAATGCATCCGCAGAAATAATCTCTCCGGATTGGGCCTTCGCCATCTCAATTGCCTTTTGGGATTTGCCAATGGAGGTAGGGCCTATCAATACAATCGTTTCGAGCATGGATCCAGTATAGGGATACTCAAACTTTGCATCAATAGTTTTCGATGAATAGCTTTTCGATTTTACGTGAAGAACATAGTGTTAAGCCCTTTTTTGAAGGGGTCTCACTTAGGAGCAATTTTATGAGTTTAGAAGATAATTTTGATGAGTATTCCAACTCGTTAGGCATAGTAGAAGATTTTATAATAATGAACGGGCTCTTTTTTTTGAGAAGAGAGATAATCAGTGAGGATAGTCCGATGGTGGCGGAGGCATTTGAACCACTCTACCGTTTAGTCCAACCCAATTAGCTGCATTCTAATTTTTCGAATCTCATCGTTACTTTTATTTTTTCCGTCCTCGAGCTATTTGGAATAGCCCTCCGGGTGAAAAAATAAAAGATGCCTCGATCTTCGAAAAATTAGAGCGCAGGTTGTGAGAATAGATGAGGGAAAAGAAAAAGTTTTTTTGATTCGAGTTAGTTAGTGATTTTGATTGTAGGAGTCGTATTTAGCGATTAGCTCGTTCACTATTGGTCCTTCAGAAAACATTTGAATAATTCTCCATGTGTTTTCATCCAGGTTATGGACACTATCGAACTCACGTAAGATTAGATCACAGGTTAGTTCTAAGTCGTCGTTGTACTTCTCTTAAGATATGGATAGTAGATATTGTTTTCAGCGAGCCTATTTTCGAGTTGTAAGATAAGGTTGTTTTTAAATTTGCCTGGGTCGCATACTTCTACCAATTGATTGAAATGCTTATGATGATCCCCAATATCAAGGAGTCTATTAAATTGTCGTAAGATAAGGTTGTTTTTAAATTCGCCTGGGTCACATTCTTGTATCAATCGAATAACATAAATCGTGCTAGTTCCAATATCAAGGAGTCTATTAAATTGTCGTAAGATAAGGTTGTTTTTAAATTCGCCTGGGTCACATTTTTGTATCAACTGAATAATATTATGATTAGGGGCATCTGTATCAACGAGTCTGTTGTACTCTTTTTCACACATATAACATGCTAATCGGTTGTCTGGGCACAACTTGATCAAATTTAGAAAGTCACTAGCGGAGTAATTATCAGGAAAAATATCAGAAATTGCATTAAATAAAGGGAGCGTTAATTGTCTTTTGGTAAGGATGTATAGCCAATAATTATGTGGTTTAGTAATACGCTGTTCAATATTGTTAATCAGAATGTCATCGGAGGCTCTGTCGACGTATTCTCTTAGAATGTGGTGCTTTTCGTCTTCAGTGATTGATGTATTGTCGGGAGAACAAACTATATCTATAAGTCGGGTAATGTCTTTTTTTGTGAGGTCATATTTGGCGATGAACTCGTTGATATTAGCCCTACGGACAGTGCTTGTTTGATTTTTCCAAACCTTTCGGTGCTCATATTTGAGAGTGTTAAAATTTTTGTGAGTAGATATTGTTGTAAGGGGAACTGTTTTTCCTGAATGAGGAAGTTTTTGCGTAAGATGCATAATTCCCGCACCTACTGCTACTAACTCTTTTCCAGTCCAATAGGTGCTTGTTTCGATGAATAGTTCTTCTGGCATTACGGAAAGAATTCCACCAATTCTATGTTCTAGTAGGTTTGAGTTTTTTTCTGCTGCTTGAGTTTGTATTGCTGCGTCTGTAATAGAGACATCGACAGATAGCTCAGTAGTTTCATTAGCAGTTATAACAGGCCTTAGATTCGTATTGGACCTGTTTTCTGGGCTATTCAGAGTATTGGAATGAGGTGTCGGTGGGAGTTTAGATGGCATGTTAATACTTATCGTATCAGGAATGGATATAATTTCATTTGGGCGCTAACTTACTTGCTGAGGTATACTTTTTTAGCATGTTAAAAATTCTTTTAATTGATATTGGTAACTCTAGGACGAAAGCCTGTGAGTGGGATGCGCAGACGATGAAGCCTGTGTTCTCGTGTGATACGAGTGTACTAGGGAAGGCATTGGCGGAGTTAGACCTGACGTTGTATTCGCGGTGTGTTGTGGCGTCTGTGGTGCCAGATTCGAATGACTCTTTTAAAGGACTAAGTATTCCTGTGCAATTGATTGATCATGAATCGGTGTCTGGGATTACCATTGAGATGGATAAGCCAGAAGAGGTTGGCGCGGATCGATTGGTGAGTGCAGCAGGTGCCTATAGTGAATATAAGCAGAGTGTTTTGGTGGTGGATGCGGGAACGGCTGTAACCTTTTGTTATGTTGCTGCGAATGGCGTTTATAAGGGGGGGGCAATTCTTCCTGGAATGGCAATCGCCTCGAAGGCGCTTAATGACTATACGGCCAAGATTCCATTGGTCTGGGTAGCGGAGCAAAAATCCTTATTAGGGAAGACGACCAAAGAAGCCGTCGAAATCGGACTCTATCATGGCTATATTGCGATGATTAATGGCATGATCGCTCAGTACAGAGAGATGGATCCAGGTGTGGTAGTTATTGGATCTGGTAATGGGATAGAGGTTCTGGGTGATAGATTAAATCTAGATGAAACCGATCAACTACTACCGTTTAAAGGGTTAGCGTTAACTTCCTAGCTTTCTAAAGTCAGCGCCAGTTGGGTTTTGGAAGACGCGGAGATCAAACTCAGGTAGTGCGGCAAGTAGGTGATCCATGATGTCGGCTTGGATACCTTCGTAAGCGATCCATTCTTTGTTGGTGCTGAATACATAGATCTCGATAGGAAGTCCGTTCTCTGTGGGTTGAAGATGACGTACTAAAAAGGTTAGTGATTGGCTGATTTGATTGTTTTGGCGGAGGTAGGCTTCGATATAAGCACGGAAGATACCTAGATTGGTTTGTCTACGTCCATTTATAGGGTGCTCAGATGATTGTGTCGCCAGTTCGGTTTCTTTTTGACTGAGATAGTCATTAAGAATATTGATTTTGGAGAGTTGGGTAAGTAGATCTGAGCTACAGAATGAGACAGAG
>JABISL010000027.1 GCA_018700055.1 bacterium
GATGCGTTCTTTGATTTTGTTGAAGGCGTTCGTGGGATTGGTGATGCCTGTCGTGCATTGAGCATGATTGATGGCGACTTACCGATTGTGTCTGGTAACGTAAGTCTTTATAACGAGTCCAAGCAAGGCAAGGCGATTGTGCCATCCCCTGTTATCTTGGCCGTTGGAAAAATGGAATCCTATCAAACAGCAGTGAGACTACAGTTGAAACAAGCGGGATTATCTCTCTACTTGGTAGGGAAACGTTATGCAGAGTTTGGCGGCACTCAGATTCGTCAATCAGGCATAGACCTAAATGTAGTGGCGCCTCAGGTTCGATTGGATGATGAAGCTGCTGCGAATAAGGCCGTGTTTAGTTTGATCGAAAAAGGTCTAGTGGATGCGTGTCATGATATTGGTCCCGGTGGATTATGGCAGACAATAGCAGAGATGGTATTGGGTGAGCGCGCATTGGCTAAGGCCGGTGTTCAGATCACATTGCCAGATACTGTGGATGCATTTACAGGATTGTTCTCTGAGAATGGTGGTTATGTTGTTGCGGTTTCTTCGGATCAATCTGTTGCTGCGGAGTCTATCTTAGAGTCTAACGGCGTTTGGTTCTCTCAATTGGGCCAAAGTGTTAAAGGCGATTCTATTCAGGTGTCTCATGGCAGTGAGTCAGTGGTTGCTACTTCTGTTTCAGAGCTAAAAGAAGCTTGGAACACGATGAATAAGCAAACACTCGGAACGCCTGTTTAACTAACAGCCCCTTTATTTGTAGGTACTAATATCCATGAACGCTTGAATGCGTCTGAGTTGGATGCGTGACGTATTTACACATAAGCCTACTGGAAGGGATGGAAGTGGAGCTGGTGGGCAGATGATTTGGATAGAGTCTTTGAGTTGGCTTTGATCCAATACGATTTGGGGGATAATGCCGATCCCACAGCCTACGCTGACTAAGGAGGCGATCCCTTCGAATCCATTTACATCTCCGTAATCAAGTGGGGGTATATCATTTGTATCTAACCATTGTTCAATTAATGTTCGCGTAAGTCCCAAGTTGGGCATAATGAAGGGTGTTGTTTTCCAATCTATTTTTTTAGGACTGTTTTTAGTTGCGATAAGAATCAAAGGAATATTCACGAGGGGTTTAATGGTAATTGATTCCGGAATCTCATCGGGCAGTGCGGTGATGCCGATGTCGGCGGTTCCCTGATCTATCTTTTCGAATACTTGTTGGGCTTCTATCGTATCTAAATGGAATTGAATATTGGGATGAACCTGCCGATATTGAGTGAGTAGCACAGGCAAGATACTGTAGCTGGCTGTAACAGAGCATGCAATACGAATGAGTCCTTCCATGGGGCGGTCTGGGTTTTGGAATGTTTCTCTTAAGGTTTCCCAGTTGGTCAGTGTGGACTCTGCTAGTGTTAGGACCCTTTCTCCTTCAGGTGTGAGGGTCACATTACGACTATCTCGTTCAAATAAGGTAACATCCAGAGACTCTTCTAAGCGTTGGATTTGCCTAGATAAGGTAGACGGTGTCATATGTAGTGCCTTGGCACTTTGGCTAAAGTGGCCCGTTTTAGCGGCGTGCCGAAACGTGTCTAGGTACTCGAAATTAGTGTCCATGCGTTTATTATTGCATTTAATGCAATGAATGAATATGAATTATTCAATAAGATGCAATGAAATGTCGGCGTATACTAACACGATAGTTAGTAAATAAAAGGGAAAAGGAGAAAATATTATGGCAATTGATTCAAAAGTATTTGATGTAGAAACAGTTCAGTTGGGCGACACCCAAGAAATGATTATTAGAGGCGGGCGACACTTATTAGAAAAGCTTCCTCAAGCATTTGCTGGTATTAAGCAAATTGGTGTTATTGGATGGTCTTCTCAAGGACCAGCACAAGCACAGAACCTACGTGACTCATTAGAAGGAACGGATATTAAGGTAGTAGTAGGTCTTCGTGACAACTCTAGCTCTATTCCTTCCGCAGAGGCTGCTGGATTCAAAAAGTCTGAGGGAACACTTGGCGAAATGTACAAGGTGATTTCTGAGTCTGACTTAGTTGTTCTTTTGATTTCTGACGCCGCTCAGGTTAAGAACTACGAAAAGATTTTTGATGCACTTAAGCCTGGATCAACTCTAGGATTGTCTCATGGATTCTTACTAGGTCACTTGCAGAGTGTTGGTGCCGACTTCCCTGATAACGTTAACGTTGTTGCGGTATGTCCTAAGGGTATGGGGCCATCTGTTCGTCGCTTATATGAGCAAGGAAAAGAAGTGAACGGTGCAGGTATTAACTGTAGCTTCGCTGTTGAAAAGAACATTGATGGCCGTGCGACAGATATCGCATTGGGATGGGCTGTGGCACTAGGCGCACCATTTACCTTTGAAACAACAATGGAATCTGAGTATAAGTCTGACATCTTCGGTGAGCGTAGCATTCTTTTGGGTGCGGTACACGGAATTTGTGAAGGATTATATGACCATTACAAAACGACTCAAGGGATGACGAAAGAAGACGCTTTTATCAATACAGCTGAGTCTATTACAGGTAAGATTTCTAAGACAATTTCTAAGGAAGGAATCAAAGCGGTTTATACGCAAATGAATGATGCGGATAAGGTTGAATTTGCAAAAGCATACTCAGCTTCTTACCACCCAGCATTCGAAATCTTGATGGAAATCTATCAAGAAGTGGCTTCTGGAAATGAGATTCGTTCAGTGGTATTGGCTGATGATCGTCACAAACGTTACCCAATGGGTAAGATCGACGCTACAGAAATGTGGATCGTTGGTGAAACTGTTCGTGCGAATCGTAATCCAGATGCAATTCCAGTAAACCCAACTACGGCTGGTGTTTATGTTGCTGTAATGATGGCTCAAATCGATCTTCTTCTAGAAAATGGACACCCATATTCAGAAGTTGTGAATGAGTCAGTCATTGAGTCTGTTGATTCATTGAACCCATACATCGACTACAAAGGCATCGCCTTCATGGTTGATAACTGTTCAACAACAGCTCGATTGGGATCACGTAAGTGGGCCCCTCGTTTCGATTACAACTTGCGTCAGCAATCGTACTCAGCATTGATCGCTGGTCAAGAAATCAACCAAGAGTTGATGACTGCATTCGAGAATCACAAGGTTCACGCAGCACTTGAGGTTTGTGGTGAATTGCGTCCCTCTGTAGACATCGCAGTCGTAGGATAAGACTGGTGAATCGGGCGAGCTGAACAATTTTAGCGCCAGTTTTTGTCCTCGAGCTATAGGAAATAGCCCTGTGGAAAAACTGGCACTAGAAATGGCCCATCTCATCCCAATTCCCACAGGCTTTATTTGAAGGCTGAAACAGATAAATTATGCCACTCTGGGTTCTCCCGGGGTGGCATTTTTTTATGCTAAACTAGCTCTATGACAACCCAAGCATTTCGTATTGGCCAAGGCTATGATGTTCACCGTTTAGTAGAAGGGCGACCTTTGATATTGGGTGGTGTTGAGATTCCGTTTGAGAAGGGCTTGTTGGGCCACTCGGATGCGGATGTGTTGGCGCATGCGATTACAGATGCATTGTTAGGTGCGTTGGCATTGGGATCGATTGGCGATCACTTTCCGGATACTGACCCTAAGTATAAAGGTGCAGATAGTATGGTATTGTTGCGGGCCGTAGTCGATATGATTACGGATAAGGGCTATAGCATTGCGAACGTGGATAGCCTTGTTATTGCTGAGCAACCTAAGCTTAAGCCACATGCACAAACGATTAGAGAGTCATTGGCTAAGCATATGGGACTGGACGCGGACCAAGTATCCGTTAAGGCAACCACATCCGAGACAATGGGGTTTGTGGGTCGTGAAGAAGGCCTCGCCGCTCAAGCCGTTACATTACTGGTCGCTATTTAAATTACGGGAGCCCGTAATTTAAATAATAGTCCCTTTTTTACTAGAAAAGTAAGGGTCCCATTCGCCAGATCCGCTGATGCCCTTTTTCTTTTCGCGGCGTTTTTTCTTAAGGAAATCAGTGCTGACATCAACTGTTAATACGTCGATGTGTTTGGTTTTGGATGTGGGGCTTTTGACTCGACTGACCATAAGGCTGACTTTACGTTCTTTGTTTTTGACTTTGAATCCAAGGAGATTAATGAATTGTTTCGCAATGGAGTTAAACTCTTCCACAACGGGCATGATTTCTTGGGCGTCTCGTTTGCTTATTTTTTTCTTAGCCACCGGTATCTTGTCCTTCTTTCTTTTTTTTGAGATAGTCTTGGACTGCTTGTGCCTGAATTTGGTGTTGTGGTACTGAGGTTGCTTGGGTGTGAGGTTCTTTTTCTTCGGGTTTTTTGTCTTTGTTTTTGGCGTCTCGTGCTTCTTCAGCCGCTTGTCTCTCGAGCTGGTCTTCGAGGTGTTCTTCTTGGGTTTCTAATTGTGTGAGTCGGCTATTGAGGTTCTTGATTCGAGACATGTTTTCGAAGAACTGTTTGAGCTGTTCTTTTTGCTGCGCGTCGTCGATTTCGACATCGGCCAGGAGGCCTTCCATACTGGCGAGCAGTTCGAGTTTTTGATTGAAGTCGAGTTGTTTTTTCTTTTGTTTGGCCTTCAGATCATCGGCATCATCCATAACGCTAGCTGCTGCTGCCGCTTGCGAGGCATCAGGATCATGTTTGGCTTGGGCTTGTTGGCCGGTTTGTGGCACGTCTTGTTGTTGGACTTGATTGGCCGTGTTTTGGGTAGCTGTTCCATCTTGTTGAAGTGGTGATTTGACACTTTGTTGGCCTTTAAGCTCGCCACTAAGCTCCTTGAGGTCGGTCATCAAGTTCTTCATTGCCGTCATAATATCTTTGGCATCCGCCTTGGATTCTTGAAGGTTTTGTAAATGTTGAGGGACTTGTGCGCCGCCTGCAGCTCCGATCATTGCCATGGGTTTATTATACGGAGCATTGGCTTAGGATACTAGTTGACTGAATATTATGCCGGCAGTGACAGCTACATTTAATGATTCCGCCTTGGCGGACATGGGGATTCGGATATTGGTGACTTGGAGTGACGTTAGCGTCTCTTGGGATATGCCGTTTCCTTCGCCGCCGAGAATGATGCAGGCGACTTCTTTTGAGAGTGTGTTAGTGGTTTTTTTGGCATGTGGAGAGAGCGCATAAGTAGGAATAGCTGCTAGCCAAGTCGGAATGGCGTCGGTCCATTTAATTAAATCGATATGAGTGGTTAGCCCTGCCGCTGAGCGAATAGCTGCGGGATGATAGGGGTCAGCGCAGGTACTTGTGAGGACAATAGCTTGAACATTGAAGGCTACGGCCGATCGAATGATGGCGCCTACATTGCTAGGGTCTTGAATGCCGTCCAAGAGAGCGATTGAGCCCGTAGGAGATGTGGTGATAGTCGTCCAGTTTTTGTTGCATAGCCCGATGAGTCCTTGGCTGGTTTTGACTGTTTTAAGGGTTTGAAAATGTTGTTTAGAGACTTCTTCTTGGCGAATGGATGTGGGGATTTGATCTCGAATGGTGGGATCAATATCTTCTCGATAGTAGATTTTGGAGACTTGATCGGGTTGTGTTTGGCAAAGATGGAGTAACGATTTGGGATGTTCCAAGATGTAGTGGTCCGATTTGGAACGGGCATGACTGCTTTCTAGGAGTTTTTTGATTCGTTTCATGTGAGGATTATTTGTTGCTGAGCTGTTTGAGGGACACAATATGAAAGAAAAGTGCGCAAGGGACAATAAACGCGGGTACCCATATAAAAGGGAAGTAAGCCGCAAAAATGGTAGGGGTATCAAATGCTAGTTGTTGAAAGGGTGATGGGATGGAAAGAAGGGCGGTGCCAATAATGACTAGAAGTTGGAGTATTCCTAACTTATTCCAAACCCTTGCTACGCGATAGACGCTCTGACGGGCAAATAATCGGTAGGAGATTAGTGGCGCAGAAAGACCGATTAAGATGTCGTAGTTCCATCCATGATAAGTCAGAATTAAAGGTAAAAGGAGTATGCTACTCAATGCCATTAGAATGAGTTCCATCATGACGCGAAAACTTTGGATTCCAACAAAATAAACGGGTGAAAGCGGGGTGAAGTATTGAGTAATTCTGTCGGATTTAATACACCAAACTAGAAATATTGTAGGAGGAAGCATCGCGACGATGAATCGAGGCGGAAGGCTATCAAATGCTAGAAAAAATCCTTTTGTAGCAAGTAGCCCAGTAAATCCGAGCCAAAGGATAATGAGCCCGAGCCCTTTTAGAGCGAGTCTAGAACTGGTTTTTTGGAGACAGTAGATGATGAATCCGGTTAATCCGCCTACGAGGGCGATAAGTTCCCAGATCAAATGAGGTGGTATCGAAGGGTATCCCATAGCTGAATTATATCATTTTCATATGATACAATGACGGGCAATATGAATACCTGTCACATTCCTGCTCAAACCCTACGTATCTCGTCGAAGACGATTGATACGATCCCCGGTGATAAATCGATTTCGCACCGCTGCGTGATTTTGGGGTCATTAACGAAACAAACGTTGATATTTCCTGGTTTTTTGCAGTCTGAAGATTGTCTAAATACCGTTAAAATATTTCAGGAAATGGGTGTCCCTATTCAGATTGATCATCGTGGAGTGACAGTGAATGGTGTAGGGTTGCATGGATTGAAGCCGCCTAAGGACACCTTGGATGTTGGTAATTCCGGTACGGGGATTCGCCTGATTGCCGGGGTGCTTTCTGGACAACCCTTTGACACTACGATTACTGGTGATGAGTCAATTCAAAAAAGACCTATGGGTCGCATTGTGTCGCCGCTTTGTTTAATGGGTGCAGAGATTGCGTGTGTAGAGGGTGAGGGGGCTGCGGAAAGTGCCAAGCCACGGTTATTCCCACCACTAAATATTAAGGGTGGTAGCAAGATCAAGGGAATTGACTATTTAATGCCTATGGCGAGCGCTCAAGTGAAGTCCGCGATCCTTTTGGCAGGCTTATTTGGTACCGAAAAAGTATCAGTAACTGTGCCCGGTGTTTGTCGGGATCATACCGAGCGAATGTTAACCGCCTTTGGTGTTGATATTGATAGGGATGTTTTGTCCGATGGATTGAGTACAACAACCCATCTTATTCCCAATGGCGCTGATCTAAAGACAGAAGATACGACGTTAAGGGTGCCAGGGGATTTTTCATCGGCTATGTTTTTAATGGTTTTGGGACTATTATTGCCGGAGAGTGAACTGGAAATTACTCATATTGGCTTGAACCCAACGCGAGATGCATCGATTCAGATTCTTAAGGAAATGGGTGCAATGATTGAAGTAAGCAATGAAATGGACTCGATGGAGCCTTATGGGGATATCAAGGTAGAGTCTTCGTACCTTAGGAATATGCCTGTTAATCCAGTTATGAACCCAATTGTGATTGATGAGTTTCCGGTCTTGGCAGTAGCTGCCGCATTTGGATCAGGTACATTTACGGTGGAAAGTGCAGGGGAACTACGTGTTAAGGAATCAGACCGGATCAAGGGAATCGTTCAGTTGATGGACGTTATGGGCGTATCTGTGACAGAGACAGCTAATGGATTTAGCATTACTGGGAGCACCCCCATCAAGTCGTTTACCTATGATTCTCAGGGCGATCATCGCTTAGCAATGTCTGCAATTGTAGCTGCGTTGGCAAGTGGGGTAGAAGCTACAATAACCAACTGTGACTGTATCAAAACGTCATTTCCAAACTTTTTTGAGATTTTGGAAGAATTAGGGGCTAAGTTCAGCGCCGTTTAATTTGATATACTGAGTAACATGTTTCCTGTATTAAAGACTATTAATGAAGTTCGGTTGATGATGAATAAGTTATCCCAGTTGTTTCACGCTCATACTGTATCAGGTGGGGTGGACATCCAGTCGCGTTTGGCGGATATGAAGGTTGAGATCATTAAACGGGATGACGCAGCGGTGATTGATTATACCCGGCAGTTTGATCGCGTGACGGACCCTGACTTTCAGATGAGAGTGACGCCAGAAGAAATAGAAGAGGCTAAGATGCAGGTCCCTGCAGAGTTTGTGTCAGCTATTCAAGCGGCCAAAGTCAATATTGAGGCGTATCATCGCAATCAGTTACCCCAAGATTGGGATAACGTAGATGCGTCGGGTAATCGGTTTGGTGTTCAGTTTCGAGCCCTAGATTCGGTGGGGATGTATGTGCCTGGTGGACGTGCTTCGTATCCATCGACTGTGTTAATGAATGCCATTCCTGC
>JABISL010000031.1 GCA_018700055.1 bacterium
CGGAATATCACAGTATAAAGCACCGCGAATAAGATCCCCAACAATACCCCTAGAACGGAGCGATAAAACGATATCATTATCGGTGTATGTAAATGACAGAATGAATTAATAAATGACAACAAAGCGATCGATCCAAGTATGTTAAAGAACCAGAGCCAGTCACGAGATATTTTACTATCCACGTAAAGAAAGGCCGTAATCAAAAATGGGTACCCTATCAAAAACTCCTTGGTTCGAGGGCGAACAAAAAACAGTGACTCTAGTGTGCTGCGAACCCATGCTTCTACCATAGGAATCTGAACATAGTTTCCACTTCGCATGATATACAGCACAATCAGTGTGCAACAAAGCATTGTAGCGGCTAACGACCCCGTTGTAATCGGCGCATGAAACAACCGCTTCATAACATAATAAAAAGAATGAATCCGGTGCGGTCTCAAATAGTAATACAACCCGATAACTACAAGGGGAACGATTATAGATATTTTTACCCCAAAGAATTGTCGAACACTTAAAAGGTAAGTGATATCAGATAAAAACCCAATGACAAACAAGGCCCCAATACTACTGATTCCTAACAATTTAAGAATGTAAATTCCACAGTCCAGATATCTCGTTTTTGTGGAATGGATTCGGTTCATATTTTGAGAGGGAAAGTTAATTACCAATGCCAGAATTGGAAACACTGTGGCGACACAAATGGCCAATGCTCGATTCCAGAACTCTTCCATTCCTGTTAGAAACATTGTCCCATAACACATTAGTAATAATAGGCTTCCGATTGCCAAAATCAGCGGCCGTATTTTAATAAATATTCCCAAAAACAGTCCAATCCAGACAAAGACTCCAACGCTCATCATCGCTATTTCTAAGTGCGTCGCAGGGATATATCGTTTTCCAGGAGAATCAATAACGGGTCCAATTGTGAACTGGAACCGATTCAACTGACTCTTAAGCCGAAGAAAATAGTCGATGTTGTATTGAATGATATTGGTTTCCCCTATGTATCCAAAATCAGCGTGTAAGAAGAGCATGCGAACGCCTCTTTCTTTTGTAGCTCTTAGGTATCTCGTAATAAGCTGATCCTGTGTCATTCGGCGCCTGACAGTGTCACTTACGCTGTGAACTCGGATAACTGATAAGGGAAGGAGTTTGGCAATGTCACGATCCCCTTTTTGATTTCTGAATTCAATGATACCGATCTGAAAGTCATTTTCTTTGAGCTGCTCAGCCATTACACGCAACTTACTGGGATACCCTAAAACACTAGGTCCTTCAAACACCACTGTTTTGCCTTGTTCAAAATCGCTCATACTCTTTAGTTTAAGTTTGATAAGGGGCGTGCTTATCCGCATGTTGTTCCGGAACCTCGGAACTACGCGAAACCCATATCCGGCCAACTTAGTGGCTTGTTTGGTGGATACTCCGAATCCCATTTTAACCAAATCTTCCTCGTTTGCCGTCACTTCAAACATATTCCAACCCAGCTCTCGCACACTGCCTGGATCAAGACCTACATTTAAATAGTTTTTGATCCGTTCATAAAGCACTGTTTCGTCTGCCACTAGATAAATTTTATTGGGGTCAACTCGCGTCCTTTTTGTAAGATGCGAAATAATGGTTCGATAGACCTTACCTACTCGAAGCATATTAATAATCTCTGAGCCAGGTAACAATGTCACCTTTCCCTTATCAATAAAGTCTTGAAGGGTTTCTTCTTCCAATGCAATCGAAGTAATGCCCACTTCTTTTCTAAGGCGACCAAGCAACTCGGCTTGGCTTACACCGCCTAAATTTGCTAAATGACCCACTTCCCTATGAGACAACACCAAATCAACTGTTTGGTTTTGCGCCTCGTAAAAAAATCGTTTCAACGCTACATTAAGGCTAACGAGTGACGAAATTATTAGGATAGAAATCATGACCCAATGGATCCAATTTTGCCTCTGGAACATAGTAGGGAATTATAGAGTTTCAACCGTTTAGAGTAAAGTAATAGTTATGATATAATGCGTTAGTATAAAATTTTGTATTTATATTAATGTTTTTTGTTGCTAAGGAGAAAATTACGTTGCTCGGTTATTCGAATACTCCCACACTAGAAGAAGATGAAGAAGACAACCATATATTTGAAGAAGTTGGCTCAGATGTTATTACATACTCTCCCTCACACTCAATTATAATTACACGTCGATGTCGTAATAAATGCCCATATTGTGTCTTTAATCGACTAGACAACAAACTAACGGTTCCTTACTCGACGATCAAACCTTGCAAAGCCATTCGGCAGCTGGGCGTCAGGGAAGTCATTTATATGGCCGGCGAACGTCCGGATAAGTTCCCTGAAATCCGATCATCATTGGATATCTGGGGATTTGGATCCTATTTAGAATATTTATATACAATGGCTGAACTCGGCTTTTTAGAAGGGCTAATTCCGATTATAGAAGTGGGCTTTTTGAGTCCTACAGAGCTCAAAAAAATGTCCGAAATTGCCGCTTTGATCAAAATCCCATTGGATAGTGTAGACGACAAACACTTCAATACTGTTTACCCTAATTCACCCGGCAAACAACTCGAGATTCGTTTAAGAAGCCTTGAGTGGACTGGAAAACTTAACGTTCCTACCATTGCCAGCATTCTTGTAGGTGCAAAAGAGACCAAATCTCACCGAAAAGAACAGCTCACTCTACTCGCGGAACTCCATAACCGATATGGACATATTCATGAAGTCTCACTCCAAAACTTCATTCCGATTCCAGGGACACCCTTTAGTGGCCGAACTGCAGCTACTCAAAAAACCATGCTAGAAACGGTAGAACTGGCTAAGTCGATTCTTCCTGAAAGTGTTTCGATTACAGTACCGATTCACTTGGTCGAAAATATTTCTGATTTCATTAAGGCAGGGATTCGCGATTTTGGGAGTATCCCAATTGGACGATCTCCTGTGTTCCCTAATGTTGAGCCTATCAACTTTGAGGACCTTGTCTCTGAAACGGAGAAGGCTGGATTTCGATTACACCAACGCTTCCCACTTCGCTTCCCTTATATTAAGGATGGGCACTACTCCAAAAAATTAGGCCAGGTTTTTGACTCTTATAAATATAAAATCAAAAAACATGACCAGGAAAAACTAAAGGATCTCAAGAAGTGACCAAGCCATCTATGCCGCTCCCCGATGCACCTGGCTTAAGATCGAAAAAATCTCCTCAACCTACTTCTAAACCGATTGCTCCCTCACCGGGGTTTCAATCGTTGTTCAAGTCTATTCTAGGGGGGACCTCTGATCCCAGTCAGTTCAAAAAAGTAGCATCACAAACGTTTGTGATGAAAGTAGACACGCCTGATGACCCCCCTGAAAAAACACTGCAAAACAGCTCAGACACCTCTCGTTCAGTCGACAAACCCACCCACCAAGACGACTCGTTGAAACAACCTGGATCAGAAGGTTTTGTTAAGCAGGTATCTGAAATGCTCTCTAACTTCATTCCTGACGCCGTATTTACGCTACCCAACATCCAGCAAACTATCCAACTTCTGAAACAACATCTTGTTCAGCTAGTCGACAAAAAAGAAAGTCATTTCTCGGCGAAAAAATATCTTTTTAAGGTTCCAGGTCAGTTGGACATGCCTATGGAACTGTCCGTTCAAAAACAGGAAGGCAAGGTCGTCATTGGACTATATGCTTCTGGCGACCTCAAGGAACTATTGCTAAGCAACGTTCAAGCGCTCATAGATCACTTAAAAAAACAGTCTATCGATGTCGCCGCTATTCAAATTCATGAGCTAAACAACCAAGGCGACCAAGGCTCACCCCAAGAGCAAAACAATAGCGATTCGGACACATCGTCATCTTCTCCTGAGGGCGAGGATGAATTTCTAGTTTAATCTGCTTTGGTTTTTCCTTTTTATTGGCTATAGTGGGGGTAGTCTATTGCCCCAATTTATACACACTGGAAAATCGCTTTGGCCCCAGATCAAACAACCATCTTTAGTCGAACTTTAAATCTTGGCCCTGCCATCGGGGATTGGACGACAATGCCCGCTGACCATACAGGCATCGATGAAGTTAATATCTCCGAAATAAAAAATCCGAATTTTGATAGCCTTCCTCAGGGTGACCTACAGCACTTACATATGTTGCACTACCGAGTGGCCGATCGATTCTTATCCTATCTGTCGCCTCAATTAAATGAGAAAGTTGATTTTCACTCGATAACTGCCACTCAAATTTCTGGCGAAGACTTTTTGGGATACTTGGATAAAAATCTCATTCAAACGGACATCCACTTACAATCGGTTGGCGCCATCCATCTTATATTCTCACCCAATCTAGCAACGCTTTTATTGGATCGTATGCTTGGAAACACTGCGAATAGCAAACCGCAAAAAGAGTTTTCATCTTTCGAAACGGTTGCCCTAAAAACATTAATTCGTGAGCTATACACCCCATTATCCGAGGAATGGTCTAACATTTTCTACCCTGAACACCTCCAAGAGGATCTTCATGTGGGGTCTTTTCATTTGGATAACCGTGCATCCCTCAGGTCCTCTTACGTATTTTTTGTAGCCTATTTCACAGTGGGCAACAGTGACGTCAAAAAAATTGTCCTCGCCTATCCTAGTCAAATTATTCGCAAGCTCATGATTTATGAACAAAAAGTTACTCGCCCACTTAACAAGCGTGTCTTCTTATTCCCTAAAACGTTGCAAAGCATCTTCATCCCTGTCTCAGGAGTGATCGGAGAAACCTCGCTTCCGATGAGCGATATTAGGTCTCTAGAAGTGGGGGATATTGTCACCTTGCCTACACGGATTTACGATGCGGTAGAAGTTCGCATTGGGGATCAGGTCAAGTTGTTTGCACAACCCGGCAATATGGAATCCAAGTTATCCTTAAAAATACTATCTTCTGAAACGCCCCAAAAAGCGGTTTACACCTCAGCTGTTATGAGTGAACCTCTCATTGATTACACGGTCCCAAAAGCATTAAACAGAAAAGCTTCTACCCCATCTCTTCAGCCTGAATTAAGTGAAGAAACAAACCATGAGTCCGGGGTCGTTGAGTCTATTCAAGAAGCACCTCCAATAGAAGAGGCGATCATGTCCTCTGTGGAACAAGCCGACCCTGTTGACTCCGATTCACAGGACATCACGGACCTTTCTGAGACAGCGTTGGACAGCCTGGATCTACCAAATGAAACAGCCGACGCTAACGACATGGAGTTACTATCAAACACCTTAGATGAGTCGCCCTTAGAATTAACTACTAACTCATTTGATGCCGCTACCGTTCCTACTGACGATTTAATGATGGATGACATATCTAATGATAATATGTCACCCATAGTCGAAGATATAATCACGGACGATGCAATAGAAGAACCTCTTATCCTGGACGCTGAAACTACGATTGATGATGATGACATTGATCCTTTTGAATCCGTAGACATTGATTCATTCGTTGACGAGGCACCGGCTACCAACGAGACTAACGCTGAGCAAGAACAGTCCCAAGAAGAGGTTGCTGAACAACCAAACGCACTTGATGACTTGGTGGATTTGGGCACCGATGAAATTGAAGCTTTGAGTGATCAAATTACAAATGAAGAATTTGATGCTGAAATAGACGCAGAACCCTTAAATGAAGTTATAGAAGAGCCGTTAATACCAGATGCGCCTGTAACGGATAGTCAGCCAGAATCCGATTCGGTGTCGCTCAATGAGGAAAGCAGTGACGATGATTTTTCTTGGGATGATTTAGATTAATGAAGATTTGCTATAATAAACATAGAGATGCAAACGAGTCATAAGGTATAATGAGCAATTAACATGCAACAAACAACACAACACTCCAATTTTGTAATCAACAGCGCGATCGATGCATCTATAATCGAGCCCGCTCCTGCTGCCGTTCGCAAAATTTGTATAATCAACTATAAAGGCGGTACTGGAAAAACATGCACCGTAGTTAATCTTGCGCATGCGTTGGCCATGAAAGGTAAAAAAGTACTTATCATCGATACGGACCCTCAGGGATCGTCTGGCTACCATTTAGGAATAGATTCATCCCATACACTCTATGACCTTTTAGTCGGCAATGTTGGGTACAAAGATTGTATCGTCAGAGCACGAGACAATCTCGATATTATCACAGCAAATGAACGATTGTTCCCAGCAGAGATGGCTTTGAGCAAAATGAAAAACCGTGAAATGATTTTGCATCAACGCTTAAGCGGCTTAAATAAATATTATGATTTCATATTGGTGGATTGTGCCCCTTCTATTAACTTACTAAACCAAAACTCGTTAACCTTTTCTGAAGAAGTGTATTTACCTGTTTCAATGGAGTATCTATCTTTGGTTGGAATCAAACAGCTTTTGAATAACATAAAGATAATCAACAAAATCTTTAAGCGTAACTTAACGATTCAAAAAATAATCCCTACATTTTATGACCGCAGAAACACGAAGTCCGAAAAGGTGATGACCAGTCTTCGACGTGTTTTTGAACCTATTATCTCCAGCCCCGTGCGCGCCAATGTGGCCCTCTCGGAATCAGCTGGTGTAAGACAAACAATCTTTGAATACGCGCCTCAATCAAAAGGGGCCGAAGATTATAATAAATTGGCGGAAGAGGTGCTAAATGGCTAGAGAATTTCAAGACCCACTAAGTGATTTAGACCCTGTTATGGAACAGGCTTTTTCAGTTAATGATTTAGATGGTGGAACGGATGACGTATCGTTTCCTGATCCAGGAACAACAGGCGTAGATCCAACTATATCGCCGACGTACCCCGCTCCGGCGGAGTCTATTCAGGCGGAAAACGTGATGATGGATGATGGCATACCTAATATTGCCCAAATAGAGTTTCCTGACCTAGGTTCGGATCAAGTTGGTGGAAAACGATTTGAGGATGACATCTTCAGTAACATTCCCGTCAAAGTATCGGTAGAACTTGGACGATCTAAACTTTCCTTAAAAGAGGTTTATGAATTAACTGAAGGCTCGATCATTGAATTGGAGAGACTCGTAGGCGAACCCCTTGATTTGGTTATTAATGGTCAAGTCATTGCTCAAGGCGAAGTTGTCGCCATTGATAACAAGTATGGTTTACGGATTAAAACATTAGTCTCTAAACCCTCTCGTTAATAATGTCCTCTAGCTATTACCTCCAACTCATTTTCACGCTGTCTTTAATGGCTGTTATACTCTACGTTACGCTTCGGTTCACCAAAACGATCCAACGAAAGCGATTTAGTGGGGAAATTCGTATTATCGACCGGCTGCCTGTTGATAATCATTCGACACTTCTCATTATTGATGTCCGCGGCAAGGAGTACTTTATGAGTCTTTCTGGAAAAAATATTCAACTTATCGAGCATTTATAATGAAACGATTTCTTAGCCTATTATTGGGATTCGCTGCACTGTCGGTGCCTCTTTGGGCCCAGGAAGTCCCCATCAACATTGATTTTGATGCACTGACTCAGCCAATTCAATTCAGCTCATCAATTGGGTTATTGGTATCACTTTCCTCTATTAGCTTGGCCCCATTCTTTCTCATTTCCACGACATCTTTTGTTCGTTTTGCGATCGTCCTTGGCATGATACGTAATGCAATTGGAACCAACCAATCACCACCAAACCCGGTTATTATTTCCTTGGCAATATTCATGACTATCTATGTCATGTCACCAACTTGGACTCGTGTATACGAAGAAGCTATTCAACCCTATAACCAGGGGACAATAAGTCAGGGACAAGCCTTTAAATTGGGAATCCAGCCCTTTCGTGAGTTTATGTTGAAATACACTCGTGAAAAGGACCTTGCCTTATTCATAGAGTTTTCTAAGATCCCCCCTGTCCAGAATCTGCAGGAGGTACCAATGTTCGTCTTGATTCCCTCTTTCTTGATTTCTGAGCTTAAAACAGCTTTTCAAATTGGATTTTTGCTATTTATTCCTTTCGTAGTGATTGATTTGGTGGTCTCCAACATCTTACTCTCGCTTGGTATGTTTATGTTATCACCGGTAATGATTTCATTACCTTTCAAAATCTTACTCTTCGTTTTGACAGATGGGTGGAACTTAGTCACCCGAGGTCTGTTAACTGGATTCCAATAAAAAGGGCCAATTTATGAAACTCGTATTCTCCTTCTTTTTAACACTCATTCTTATTCTCTCCAACACAATGGCGATGGCGACCCCGTCTGATCGACACCCCGTGTCATGGGATCGTTTCTTCAAAGATGAAACGCTTATCGTCAGTAATTATCCTGAACGACTAACTCACCCGGGAGTCATCTTTAATCGTCGAATGACTAAGCCGTCACTTCGTGTGATGTATTACCATAAAAACGATACGTCTAAGTCAATGTGGATCAATTTAATTGTTCATAACAAAGGTAAAAAAGAAGCGTCTATCCAAGTTCTTAAGGGACTTGGCGGCCCTGATAAAGACGGCCTTAGTGCTGGACACCGCGCGACAAACCAATTCATCAAGCATCTTCAAAAAGGGGCATTTTCGCCCAAAACAATCCCCCCAGGAGACTCTATTCAGTTGGTATATCAGCAAATTAAGCCAAGTATGGTTAGTAGCGGTATGATCAAGTTGGATAACTTGTCTAAAGAACCGTTATCTGTTGAACTCCAGGCTGTTGAATCTGGCCATCAACAGTTTACTCGACTAATCCCTGAGAGTGAGGAGAGAACACCTTTTAAAGTCGCTCAGTTTGACTCCGGTTTAATCCGTAAGTCTGTCCGGTTCGATCCGAAAGACCGTATTTTGGAAATCCCCATTGGTGATACTCCGTTCTTGAAAGATGATCGAAGCAAGATTGTTCTAAAAGGTAATTATGGCGTTCTTTATACTGTAAAGGTTGCCCTCGAAAATAGCTCCGGTACTTATGAGCATGTTAATTTATTATTCTCCCGAATAAGTGGCTATGCGAAAGCCACGATCCTGCTGAATGACAAGTTACTCGTCACCAAGTCGTCTACTAATTTGAGTGTAAGGGATCCTGAGCTACTGCATACAATCTCTCTTGCCCCACATAGCAAACAAACCTTTACCATTTTAATTTCACCTGAAGGGGGGTCCTTTTACCCGGCCAACCTTGTGCTTCAGCGAGTTCCCTTCTAAAAGGATTGAGTCATGACACTTGATAATGTCACCACAATCATGAACGACGCCATTCAGACGATTATCATTACGTCTATGCCGTCTATTGGCCTTGGGCTCTTGGTGGGGCTTATCATTGCCGTGTTTCAAGCGGTTACCCAAATTCAAGAGCAAACCCTAACATTTGTCCCTAAGATGATCGCAGTATTTATTGTACTTGCGGCGACTTTTCCTTGGATGTCTAGCCTTCTTATCGAAATGTCCATCCAGCTTTGGAGCCAGATACCGCTCTACTCTAGATGATAGTTACCCCCCAGGAACTGATCACTTTTGCTCTGGTATTCTCACGACTAGTGATCATGATGTTAATGGCACCAGCCTTCGGGACTAAAGAAATTTTTGCGATGGGTAAAGTGGCCATCGTTTTTTGGACCGCCGTGTTACTTCTTTTTTACATCCCCCTGCCTACTCAGTTTCCGAACACGCCCATGCTACTCTTCTTTGCCATGATTGTGGAAATGTTGATTGGGGCACTCTTGGGGTTCATCGCTCAGATGTTTGTTGTCGGGATTGAGTTTGCAGGAAGTTTAATGGATACGCAGGCCGGATTGAGTGTTGCCTCTACATTGGACCCATCCTCCGGTCAGACAACCACGCTACTATCCAAAATTCTGAAGCAATTGGGAGTCTTGGTATTTCTCTTAATTGATGGGCACCATGTGGTTTTGGCAACAATGATTCAAAGTTTTCGAGGAATACCTATAGGATCTACACTCGACTTAAGACCTGCATCAGGACACGTTATTGAGGCTAGTGTAAAAATTTTTGAAATGGCCCTTCAACTGTCCGCCCCTATTCTCTTGGTTGTCTTCTTAATCGATTTTGGGTTTGGTATGTTGAGTCGTGTATCGCCTCAGGTAAACGTTTTTCAGTTGGGCTTCCAGCTTAAACCCGTTGTTAGTCTGATGGTGTTTTTAACCATTGTCCCGGGCTTAGTCGATTTGATCTACTATCTATTAGAAAGGGTTTCCGCAGAACTCCTAACAACGATGCTGCATCTGAGGGTATAAACTCAAAGCCTTACCGTTTTCGGTTTTTCTTTAGGTTATAAACGAAGGCCAAAATCTCGGCCACCACTTTGAAGTGTTCATCCGGGACATTTTCGCCAATTTCTACTTGCTTAAACAAGGCGCGAGCCAGTGGAGGGTTTTCGATGATGGGGATCGTGTTCTCATCCGCCAAACGTTTTATTTCTTCAGCAATAATACGCTTCCCCTTGGCGACTACTCTAGGTGTTTTCATCTTGTCTGGCTTGTATTCGATCGCTATGGCGATATGAATGGGGTTGGTTACGACCACATCTGCCCCTGGGACAGCCCCCATTTGACGTCCTTGAGACATCGCTCTCTGGGCCTCTCTCTGACGCTGCTTAACTGTAGGATCTCCTTCAAGACGCTTATACTCCTCTTTGATTTCTTTTTTAGTCATTCGCATGGATTTAATAAACTCAAACTTTTGATAAAAGAAATCCAGCATCGCCAGAAGAATATAAAGTAGGCCAACGCGAACAACAACCTTCATGACAATTTTTCCAACTAAGCCCATCATTACCCACAAGTTACGTACTTGGGCCTGCGCAACAATGAAATATTCATCTTTAATCACATAATATAAGATGGCGATCACTAGCGACATTTTAACGACAGACTTGATTAGCTCCACAATTTGTTTCATTGAAAAGAATTTCTTGAAGCCATTAATTGGATTGATATTATCCAACTTAGGCTCTAATGGGCCCATGGTAATTAGAAACCCCGTTTGAACGGCCTCGATCACTATCGCGCCGACAAATACCGCGAACATTAGCGGGGCCAGGGTCAATAACATGGTTTTAAGCCCTTTCATTAGAACAAATCCAAAAAGCGCCTGAGACATATCTTCATGAACCAAGCTAAAGATATCTACAGTAAGACTAGCTAGGTTAACCCACATACTCTCTGCAACATAAAAAAAGGTATAGAACGACACAAACAACAAAATTGCCGAGGTCATATCCTGACTCTTAGCTATTTGGCCTTTTTTGCGAGCCTCCCTCAATTTGTGGGGGGTTGGCTCTTCGGTCTTATCGCCGGAATCTTCTCCCATAGCTGACTAGTATACTCGTCAAATGATACACTTGTAAGTGATGTTCAATTTTTCAAAACTTAAAAGTCTTTTTTCCGTATCCGATCTTGTATTGGCTGGCGTTTTCATCCTAATCATAACGATTATGATCATGCCTATTCCTACATGGTCGCTAGATATCCTAATGGTCTTAAATATTGCGATTGGTGTCATGGTGCTCCTGGTCTCAATGTACCTTACCCAACCCCTCGATTTTGCGGCATTTCCATCCCTACTCTTGGTACTCACACTATATCGACTAGCACTCAACGTTGCCTCAACCAAGTTGATTTTGAGTGCGGGGGCAGACTTTAAGGGTGAAGTTGTTATCGCGTTCGCAGATTTCGTTACCCGGGGAAACTTTATTGTAGGGGTAGTAGCGTTTGCCATCATTACCCTTGTGCAGTTTTTGGTAGTAACCAAAGGATCGGAACGAGTCGCAGAGGTAGCCGCTAGGTTTACCTTAGATGCATTGCCAGGAAAACAAATGAGTATTGATGCCGATCTAAATGCGGGACTGATTGATGCCAATGAAGCCAGATCTCGTCGAAAAAAACTAGAAAGAGAGTCCACCTTTTTCGGGTCTATGGATGGTGCGAATAAGTTCGTAAAAGGGGATGCTATCGCAGGAATCATTATCCTACTTATCAATATTGTGGGGGGAATATTGATTGGACGATTCCAACAAGGCCTTACAATAGGCGACGCACTCGCCACCTTCTCTAAGCTTACAATTGGGGATGGATTGGTGGCACAGGTCCCTGCGCTCCTGATTTCCATTGCGACAGGTCTCGTTGTAACTAAGTCAGCTTCGGATGAAAGTTTGGGTAAAGATGTTGCCAATCAAATTCTATCTCAGCCAAGGGCCTTTGCAGTTACCTCATTTATTCTATTCCTATTTGGAATGGTTCCTGGATTCCCTGCCGTTCCGTTCTTCCTTCTATCTGGCGGGTCTGGTGCCATGGCATGGGGTATTCTACGCGCCAAGGGTACGGCTGAGGACATGGCTGAAGAGGCCACTCAAGACTCAGCAAAAGAGGCTCTCAAAAAACCAGAGAACCTTCTTGGCACACTCAACCTTGATCCCATCAGCCTTAAAACAGGCCGTAATCTAGTCCCCCTTATTGACCCGAGTCAGAACGGTCCATTATTAGAACGAATCACCTTGGTTCGATACCATATTGGGCAAGAATTGGGATTTGTTATCCCCGGGGTCCGTGTCATGGATGACTTGAGTCTTCCCCCAAATCAATATGAAGTGGATATTCGCGGCACACGTGTTGCTATCGGAGAAGCACTGCCTGGGCACTTCTTCGTTCTGCTTTCTGTATCTGAATTGAAACGCAAAGGAATCATCGGCATTGAGGCCGTCGACCCTATCAGTCAGCAGCCTACGTCTTGGGTTTCTGAGGATCAGATCGATAAACTACAAGAAAATGCAATTCAATTCCAAAACATTACTGATTATATCTCCAACCACTTTTCCGAAGTGATCAAGCAGCATGCCGACGAAATCATGACCCGTCAGAATGTTCAGTCCTTACTGGATTTGGTCAAAAACACAAATGCCGCTATCGTCAGAGAGTTGGTGCCTGATATGTTGTCCTTAGGGCAAGTCCACAAGGTACTTCAAGTACTTGTGCGAGAAAGAGTCTCCATTCGAGATCTATCTACTATCCTAGAGCGTTTAGCGGATTATGCGCATATCTCAAGAGATACCAACCTACTAGCGGAATACGTCCGTCAGTCTCTGGCGCGTCAAATCTGTAGTGGCTATATGGACCCTGACGATACCGTTACCGTCTTCACTATCGATCCACAATTGGAAGAGACGATGATCAACTCAGTTCACCAGTCCGAATATGGATCGTTCTTGGCCTTAGACCCTCATGTCGGCGAAAAGATATTGGCTCAAATTGGGGAGCACATCGCCAACTTCCGAAAGATGGACAAATCGGCTGTGTCGCTCTGTTCGCCTCGTCTACGTCCTCATTTTAAGAAGTTTACAGAACGGAACTACCCTAGCTTGGCGGTCCTCTCTTACAACGAAATTGTGCCTCAAGTGAAGGTTCAATCCATCGGCATTATTACATCGGACGACATCTAAATGGGACAGTACTACTCCAAACTTTACCCCCAAAGCATCTTCCGAAGATCCCGAAACGACGATTCTGGTGACCGTGTTGAACTCAAAACTACACTTCCAGATATTTCGAGCAAATCAGCAGCCGTTCTCTTTTATATTCTTTCTCAAACTCAAGATATGTGTGATGTCGTATTCGTCGCTATCTTGCCAGAGTCCCACATCGATAAACAGGCTCATTGTCTGTCTGTAGTATCCAAAGCATTGGGTGTCGCAGAAACAAAAAAACTTAAGCCAGGAAAAGGATCAAAGACTGCGGAGACCCTATGGATCAAGCTTCAGAGCAATATTTTAAACACAATTAAGCTCGAAATCCTGAAGCGATACACGGATGTCATCTTGGAGTTTTTTGCTCAAAAACTGAATTATCTCGTCAAACAATATGCCCGCCATTTGCCGCATCATATTGCTAACAGCG
Source organism: bacterium (assembly GCA_018700055.1). Lineage (GTDB taxonomy): Bacteria > Margulisbacteria > Marinamargulisbacteria > UBA817 > JABISL01 > JABISL01. The sequence goes on from JABISL010000031.1 coordinate 13,848, forward strand.
AAGGGGATGACCTAAGTACAATCGCCCAATTAGAACTTCTTGAAACATTTAAATCATGGAACCCACAGAAGAACACGGCGATTTGGCCATTGGCCTACAGCCGAATTAATGGGGCGATGAAAGACCATATTCGCTATATTTCCAAATCCGACCCCGGTCGATTTTATGATTGGGTCACTGACGCAGCCTATGTATTTATGAGTTATAACACCACCACTATGGAAGATGAAATTGAAACAGATGTTCAACTCACTGAAGCTATGGAAATTCTCACGCCTCGTGAAAAACGGATTGTCGTCGCTTATGTGAAAGACGATCAAACGTTTCAACATATCAGTAAACAAATCAAAATATCAGAATCTCAAATATCGCGTATTTACAAAAAATCAATAGAGAAGATCCAAAAACACCTCGATAAAAAGAGTAAAGCTACTGGTTGCTAAGGGATTGTATTAGGGTTTGATTACTCGCCTCAAACCCCTCTAACGTATAAACCCCAGTGTCTTTATCATAATCATAAGCGATACGTCCCCCATCCCCTGATTGATAGGGACTCCCTGTATAAGGGTTCTTGGGAACGGTACTCATTATCTGCTTGTCGGATAGTTGGGCGATGAGTTCAGGCAGTTCAATTCCACTCCCCTCAGGATACGAGCCTACTCCTAAATAATAGGATTCAATCGCCAGTTGCGTTGATAACATGATTGCCGTTACGGCCGATTCTTTGGCCTTATTCTGAATCATAATAAAACTGGGAAAAATGATCCCGCTCATTACCCCCATAATTGCTAATGCGATTAATAGCTCTACCAATGAAAATCCCTTTCGCCACATATGCGACATAGATTATCACTCGTCGATATCAACGTCAACTATTTACGTGTTATTTTATTATATTACGTATCTATCAATCATTACTAGCATTGGGGCATAATACGTCGCAATAATGCTCAGTAGAATCAGAGCTGTCACTCCAAGGGATATCGGCTGCATCCAACGGATCTGCTGCATACACATCGCTTGAGAACGACTCTGACTTTCTTTTCCTAAAATCCGTAGCCCTTCGCCTACCATCTGTGCTTCTTCATAGACTTTTAATAACTGCGCTTCTTCATGGCGAATCAATCCCGAATCGGCTAAGGCTTTACTCATCTCCCATCCGCTTAACATACGGTCACGTGATTTTTGCCACTGCACTTGAAGGCGGGTCAGTCCATCCAATCGAAAAACACTCAAGCACCGTCCGAGACTCATGCCATTAAGTAAACAAACGCTTAAGCCGGTAAGAACATCTCCGGAATCATATCTGGTATGACGTAACAGTACGGTTATCCAACTCACCATTCCTATCCCCCAAATCAAGAGTATCCCTCCTCCTATAAAAGGGTTCATCGCTATCATTATCCATTTGAGTACCCCCACTTCTCTCACTTGTCGACTGGGATCATTTGCGAGCATATCCTGAACAACAGACCCACTCCCATTCATCATCAGTAACCACACAAGGCTGCTAACAATAACAAGTGACACTGGATACACTAATTGCTTAACAATCGCTTCTAGACGATTTTCAAACGCTTCCACTTCTGTTGCGATCATTACCAACCAATCCACCGAATTCATCCAGTCTCCTGCATCTGCTGAATAAGGAAATACCCAACGTTTTGGAAGCAAAAGACTCACGGCATCTATTAACGAGGCCCCCTCTCTAATCCGTTTGAGCATGGCTTGTAGCTCTTTCCTTTGAGAAACCTTTTCTGTATTCCCAATAAGATGCGTTAATGCCGTTTCGAGAGGAACGCCTTTGGTCACTAAACTATGGAGCCTCCGACAAATATCCCCAGCTCTCTTCAAACAGTCTCCTTGAGACCAAAAAAACGGATCGCATTCGAAGACGTCGCTTCAATAACCTCCGATAACCGCAAGTCCCGGACATCAGCAATCTTATTAGCAACTTGGCCCACATACGCGGGTTGGTTCTTGTTGGGCATATATAACTTAGGTGTCAGATATGGGCAATCTGTTTCGATCATGAGTCGATCCAATGGCAAGGATCTTACGGCCTCAATAACCTTACCGCGTTTACTAAACGTAATCATTCCAGTGAAAGACACCATAAGATCGGCCTTCGGGAGTTTATCCATCAAGTCCGTAATGAAGTCCATATCAGAGGAGAAACAATGAAAAACGGCCCTTATCGTAGGGTAGTCGAGTAAGATACGATGACAATCTTCATCCGCCTGGCGATTATGGATGACCACCGGCTTATCAAACGCCAAGGCCAATTCAATTTGCTGTCTGAATGCCTTTTCTTGTGCAACAACATCATCCGAGTATTTGCGATCCAGGCCAGTCTCACCCACCGCACAAATTGATGGATACTGGGTTAACAACCCCTCCAAGTCAGCTACCTTGTCAAAATCATCCGGTGATAATGGATGAATCCCTACAGTAGCCTCTAACTCTGGAAACTCTGCCGCCATATCCAATACGGTTTGATTGGAGTCAAAATCTACTGCGATCTGGATGATTCGACGTATCCCCGCTAACTTAGCTTTTGATACTAGTTGCTCGGGCGTCTCTTTACACATAAATAAGTGGGCATGGGTATCAATCATTCTTAAGTCCTTCATAGACTTCTTTTCGATTCCATAAGTCGGTCATCTTTCCGACTTCAATTAGATCCTTCGTAGTCAATCCTTTGGCTCGAAGATACTCAATCGCCTTCTCATTCTGCGGTTGTGTGCCTTCCTTTTCGGATAAGATCACACCAAATATCCACTCCCCTTTTAGTCGGGAAGGGTCGGCTTTTACCATTTCGGATAGATCCATGACCGATGTCTCTGCAACATATTCATACTGCTTAGTTAGTTCTTTTCCGACTACCAATCGATCGATGGTATAAGTCTTCTGAATCCAAAAAAGGGTGTCTATAAGCCGATTCCCGGATTCAAAAAACACCATGGCACTTCCGAGTGTTTTATCCAAAATTGCCTGTGCAGGTCCTTTTTGACGGGGAAAAAGTCCCCCAAATGTAAAAAAGTCCGAGGGTAACCCTGAGACTGAGAGAAAAGCGGTTAGTGAGGACGGGCCGGGAATAGGACTGGCTTGGAGCCCCGCTTCGGCAACAGCCTCAAGAAGTCTATGCCCTGGGTCCGAAATAGCTGGGGTTCCCGCATCACTGACCAAAGCAATACTTTGGCCTTCTTCAAGTCGCTGAATAAGCGCGGGAATCGTTTTACGTTCATTGAATTTTTGGTGAGATATCATTCGCTTTTTGATTCCAAAAGCAGTGAGTAGCTTTTGGGTGACACGAGTATCTTCCGCAGCAATTAAGTCGACGGATCTTAGCGTTTCAAGTAAGCGCTCACTACAGTCCTGAAGGTTCCCTATGGGCGTCGCGCAACTATATAATACTCCTCTGGAAGGAGTGCTACTTGGCTTTTGCAAGCTCGAAATTGCCTTCGTATAAGTTTTTAGAAGAAATGACATCCATATTTACTTTTCCTTTATAGATGCCGCCCTCTTCAACAATGAGTCGATCGCCAGTAATGTCGCCGAACACTTTTCCGGTCTTACATATTTTGAGTCCTTGAATCGCTTCAATGTTCCCTGTTACCTCACCAGCAACAATAATGCGCTTGGCAAATATATTAGCCTTTACACAGCTTTTTTCGCCAATAGTTACTTCGCCCTGCGAGTAAATCTCACCTTCTAGAGTGCCTTCTACTCGAACAGATCCCTGCGCATGCAATGTCCCTTTGAACTCAGTCTCTTCACCAACAATAGTGGTGACAATGTTGCTATCGAACTTAGGTGGTTTTCCGCTTGTTGTCATGATGCCTGCAACACTACCATAGCCTCGTTGTGGCTGTAAATAGATCTAACTTCAAGTGCTTATTGGGACTCACCGATCGGCTCCATCGTCGAATTTCATAATGGATATGTGGCCCTGTAGTAATTCCTGTTTCACCGATCTTACCAATAATCTGGCCCTTTTGAAGGGGTTGCCCAGTTGAAATCAAGATTTCTGATAAATGGGCGTACAGACTACGGTAACCGTATTCGTGACCAATAATGATGAGCCACCCATAACCACCAGCCCATCCAGCAAACTCAACAACACCATCTGCGGTGGCCTTCACGGGCGCCCCTACCCAAGACGGGATATCTACGCCTTTATGAAACTGCATCTTGCCGGACTTAGGATGTACTCTCCACCCATAGTCGGATAGAATCCTGCCATAAACGGGCATAATTGACGGGGTACTTGCAAATCGCTCCTTGTAATTCTCGAGTCTGCGATACATTTTTCGAATGTGACGCTCAGACGTGACTAATTCGGCTTTGATACTTTCTAATTGATCGTCAATTTTTTGATCGATTGGAGCGCTAGTCCTGGCAATCGTACGAAATGTGCGGTTTATTTTCCGGTTGCGCCAACTAGTTTTTTTTTTAGACCGACGGCGTTTCTTTTTCCGCTTCGGACCGAGTGTTTTTTCCATTTCCTCTTCACGTTCAATCAACTTTTGAAGGGCTTTTCGAATCCCCTGAATGTCGTTCTGGTATCGTTTGAGCTGAACATCTTGCTTAACGACGTCTTGGCGTAACTGTTCGTAGTTAGTGATCTTAATGGTAGAGCGTGTGGCAAATACAACCGATATAATCACGGCTAGAATCACAACCCCAATGGCGGATAATGTGGACCAAACCACCCACTTACGAACACGCCATTTAATGGCCTCGGTTCCGGAAGGGGGAATAATCACGAAGGAGTAGTAATCATTCTCGTTTAATCTGAATTCGTTATCCATCGGGGTATTATACCTTCTATCTATATAAGATTCACATCCGCCTTTAAGGACGGAGATGAATCACGGGAGCACCAAACAAGTTGGCTACTCCCTCAGCCGCAGGCGATACCCCATCACTCCTATTTATTTTTGAAGTCTGGCCTTACAAATAGTCAAAATCAAACGCATTCGGTTCTTAATTGCGAAAGACTATGTTGTTACTGAGCTCGAAAATTGAAGGTCACTTACAGGTTTTGTGCGCTCACGAATGTGCTAAATAAGAAATGGGGCGTCTTCAAAATAGTCATTTTTCATTCAATTTTCGTCTTTTAGCTAGCTCCTCATCTGGGTCTATTCCGTGTTCTCTACATAATGCTCTAAGACGTTCACTTTCTTCAGCTAGGTCAGCTAGGGCTACGGCCTCAGCATCGGCATCTTCCATAACCTTTTTAGAAATAGCCTTTATTGTCTCGGTACAATTTCTTATAATTTCCATACCTTCTTGTTGAGAAACGTCTATAAAACCGAAATCAAGTAGATCGCTATCTTCCTTTCTGTCTAAAATCTCCATTACATTACCAAAAGTTTTCCGAACCTCCGCAATAACTTCGTTACTGTTCACGGGGTTTTTATCATTTATTATTCCAATAGCTTCATTTTTAGTATCAACTGCAAGGTTAAAACACGCGTATCGCTCTTTTCGTTCTAGCCTTTTTCTTTTCAAGGTTAAAAAGTCTTCTTCCGTTTCGGATTTCTGCAAATCGTTTAGGGCCTTTACTATCTGTCTTCTTCCTTTTCTTAGTGACTCATGACCTTCTGTCTCACTTGTCTGTTCGTCTTTGTGGGACACTGTATTTCTCACCATATTCGCTTTAACTTGTACCAAACCAAATAGTCTATACCCTGCGTCTGAGGAGGCCTCAGCGGAAGACTCAGATTCAACTGCATCAGCTTCTATAGCAATTTGCCTATCCAAAATAGGGTAAACCAACTTATCGATGTCTGCCGAAATACGCTGCATAGTCCTTCTATGCTGTCGATAAATCACGGCGAGCCCCTTCTTTTCCTCCTCATCAATTATCTTTTGATAGATTGGTTTCAGTTTTTCAGAGGCGGCATTTTTTCTTTGATTAACTTCTCGTAATAGGTATGCCGTTTTATCTATATCTAAGTCGCTAGTAAAGTCCGGGTCGTCTGTATCTATCTTTTCCTGTAGGTCTGAAACAACTTCAGCAGAAAACCCGTAATGTGCTTTTGCCCTTTCCAGAGAAATTTGCTTCTCGAATTTCGACGATTCATCCTCTGTTCGACTCTCTAAAACATGTATTAACTGATCAGAAAGCTTATATTTTTCGATCGCTTTTTTCAAAGCAGTTTTATTGATATCTCTATCTAATCTTCTTTTCTCGTCAGAGACAAACACACTCTCTTCTGTCAGTGCTACTATTTTGGTTAATTTCAATATTGTGTTCTTTTCATTGTTGTTTCTCCTTATTGATCATCCCATTCAGCACCTGAATCGGATGTTTGAGGTCCTGATCGGAGTAGCGCTTGACCTGTTCAGCGCAAGAATAGCCGGTACCAACGAGTTGGGTGGAGTAGGTATCAACCCAGTGCTTCCAGTTCATATCATAGATACGTTTGGAGACGTCTTGATTGGTCTTTTCATGACCAAAGGCGCCGGCCATTCCACAACATCCGACGGGTTGAATGACGAGGTCTCCGCCGATGGCTGAGAATATGTCTTGCCATAACTCTTGAGACTGCTTAACTAGGGCCTTCTCGGTACAGTGACCCACGAGATAGTAGGGTTCCGGCTTGGTTGCGAGTGAAATGTTTTGGAATAGTGTTGTGTTTTGGCTTAACCATTCTTGAGGAAGTGAAACCTTGGCACCACAGAACTTCTCCCCTAATAGCTGAGGGTACTCATCTCTGTAGGTAATTGTTGTCGCTGGATCTAGACCTACAACAGGAATTCCGTGAGCGCTTATTTTTGAAAGCTTCTGATTCATCTTAGTCGCTGCCTTCCTGAACTGCTCGACCATTCCTTTAATCAGGAACGATTTGCCGTTGGGAGCAAAAGGAAAAACTATCACTTGGACATCTATCTTGTCACAGAGTGAAATGAAGTCTTGTACCAAGTCCTTGTTGTAGTAAGAACTGAATAGATCCTGGAGCAGGATCACCGTTTGTTTGGGATCGTACATGACCAGCTGTTCGGTTTGGCTCCATTTTAGAAGGACTAGGTTTTTTTGCTGGGACCGGATCTTTTTCAGTGCTACTGGCGAAATACCTGGGATATCGGCCAGCCCAATTAATTTAAGTAGCCCATTTGTAAGTGCAGAACGTGACAAAACCTTAGCCAAAGGTAACTTGGACATCCTCGGAAGAAGTGTCTCGAGATAGCCCACCAAATAGTCTCGAACGGGACGACGCTTGTTACGATAGTACTCTTCCAAAAAGGAGACCTTGAGCGCCGCCACATCCACATTAATCGGACATCCGGTTGCACACGCCTTGCAAGATAAGCACCCAGATAGAGCATCATAGACCTCTTCCGAAAACGCCTTTGTATCGGCTTCAACCGACTTCAATCGGGCCCATTCTCGTAGCAGTTGCGATCGGCCTTTCGGAGACTGAATTCGGTCCCACGTGGCCTTGTATGAGGGGCACATGGTGGATTCTATTTCGCCATTAAAGCAATGCCCATTCCCGTTACATTCCCTCGCCATTCTATATTTTTCAGAATACTCCGGGGTCATCATCTTATCGAAATGCCCTTTGAGGGGACTTTGGATAGAGACTAGTTGATCCGAAGACCCCGAAGGCGTAGCAACCTTACCGGGATTAATCTTGTTCTTGGGATCAAACGTGGCCTTTACCTCTCTTATTAGCTCATACAAATCTGGTCCAAAAAACTCGGGACCATACTCAGCGCGATAGCCTCGCCCATGCTCTCCCCAAACAACCCCGCCATATTTTTTAATCAACTGAACTACCGCATCTGTGATCTCAAATACTTTTTTCTCATCGTTAGGATCACGCATATCTAAGGCGGGACGGATATGAAGACAGCCCACATCGGGATGGCCATAGATGCCATATTTGAGTCCATGCCCATCCAGTAATTCTTTGATGTCCTTAATATAAGCGGAGAGATTCTCTGGTGGAACGGCTGTGTCCTCGATGAAAGGAATCGGTTTTCGACTCCCTGGCATATTGCCTAAGATTCCTACTCCCTTTTTACGAAGGGTCCAAATGGCGGCCTTTTCAGAAGGATCGGTGGTGTAGTGATATTTGCTTATTCTTGATTCACCCTTTTCTTGCTTGGCAAAAGTCTCAAACTTGGTCACATTTTCTTGAAACGACTCTAGCGTATCACCAATTATCTCGACCACATTGATCGATTGAGCCACTTGGCATTGCTCCGTAATCATATCCTTCACACCATCAAAACAATCATCTGAGGCCGCTAAAGATAATAAGGTGTCATCAATTAATTCGATAGAAAGTGGATCAAATTCGAGCACCTTTTCTCCGTGAGACAGCCCCTCTTTAAAGGAGTTGTAGCTAAGTACGAACATCCCTACATATTTGGGAATGGGCGTTAGATACAGAGTCGCCTCCGAAATTATTCCCAAGGTCCCTTCGGCCCCACTGATCAAATAATTCAGATTCAAATCTGACTCGGACTCGATCGCCTTCTCAAGGTTATACCCGGTTAAAAACCGTTTCATCTTAGGGAAGGTCTCGTTGATTAGTTCTTTTTGCTCATTTATTTTTTGCGCTAAATCACGATAGGTTATATCCAATTGCGGTTGGTAGGCCGGATTAGTGGCCTTCCAATTGTCTTCAGTCACCTGACAGACTTCTCCGTTCGCAAGCACAAGTGTACATCCCAACAAATTCTGAGAGGTTCGGCCATAGACTCGTGACCCAACGCCACAGGAATCAGTACTCACCATGCCACCTATTGTGGCGCGACTACTCGGTGCAATCCGTGGCGAAAAAAAGACGTCATGAGGCCGTAAATATTGATTAAGCTGATCCAGTACAACACCGGACTGAACGCGCACCCACTTCTCCTCAAGGTTGAGCTCTAATATCCCCCTCATATACTTAGAACAATCAATCTGAACCCCAGCGTTAAGCGACTGGCCATTCGTCCCAGTCCCCCCACCTCTAGGTGAAAAGGTAATATCCGAATGCTTGGCGTCTTCTGACAAAGCCATCACCAGTTGAATATCTTCTGTCGACTTGGGAAATACCACTGCCTGGGGCACCGTCTGGTAGATACTATTGTCTGTTGCTCCTACGATTCGACTGGCATAGTCTGTTCGTATTTCACCCGAAAAGGCGGTCTCTCTAAGGTCCGAAATAAAGGCGTTATACTGCGAAAGAATCTCTACTGATACACTGCTGCTCACTGAGTTATTCATTTAACACGCTCCACTGATCGTATTTAGTAACTCTCCAATTATTACATACGTGTCAAATGGGGATTAATCCCGTCTGCTTAACTTTTTTTTTGCTTTTCTAATGTCCCGGAAGTTTGGGGTAAAAAAGCGATCTTTGATGTAAGTATCACAATAGATGCAACGCCTATGACATTCAACATCGGCCACATATCAAAAGTTTCATCATCGTTGTTTTCTCTAGGACTTTTTAACATTGAATTAACGCCAAGAGAGGTACCGTGATATAGCACTTCGTAGAATAATCCTTGAAAAAAAGAAATTTTGCCTCTATTTACGATATAAAAGTCTCTATAATTGTCGCCATTATTTGACTCTCCTTTTGCTTGTAACGCTCTAGATGTCGCTCTTTGGACTAATGGCCCCTCCGTATTATCACTAAACATACTCAACATACTCATCGCAACCAATCCCCCCATGAGCGTATAGTATGAGCTCGTTCCGACTAAACATGGAAGAATTGAGACCGTTAAAATTTTGCCCACATCATAATAAAGAGAGTTGAGTAGTTGTTGTTTCTCTTTTTCTTCTTCTGAGTTGGAGGTATTAAGTCTTGTTTGCTGGTCTGCCAAAACGTCTATATCAGATCTTTCTGTTGCCAAAAACCTTGCTATATAGCGTGACATGAAATGAAATGTGTCATAAGCCGCGGTAAAGGTAGATGGCTCTACTTGATACTGTTTGTAGACGATATCTCGTAACACCATGGATATTGCCTTAAGTGCCCCATCCCCAGCCTCGTTAATCCCTCTTAGAGCAACGGCTCTAAGGAACTCAGGGCTCTGGATGATTTCGACGAACACAGGGTCTTTAAACAATCCCCACATTGTTGGACAAAGCATTTGGTCACGTGTTCTTGCGGCAATAATTTTGTACATGAGTGGGGACCCTCCGTCCAATTAATTATCGTTGAAACAGGACTTAAAAGTTCAAATCTTCTGAATCGTGTTATGGACTTTAATAAATGGTCGGGGCGAGAAGATTTGAACTTCCGACCCCCAGTCCCCCAGACTGGTGCGCTAACCGGGCTGCGCCACGCCCCGACAATTGAATGGGTATTATACTGAGCTTGAGCTATTGCTTCAATTCATTTGAGTTACTGCGGTGTGGTGTAGCCCGGTTCAGCCCTGAGCCTAGGTGACTCCGAACTTGTTTCGAGGCACCGCGGGAGCATCTATCCCGAAGGGAGATGTGCTCCCAATCTAAATCGGGCGCCACGCCCCGACAATTGAATGGGTATTATACTGAGCTTGAACTATTGCTTCAATTCATTTGAGTTACTGCGGTGTGGTGTAGCCCGGCTCAGCCCTGAGCCTAGGTGACTCCGAATTTGTTTCGAGGGTCGGCTTAAGACTTTTTTTTCTTTGTCGTTTTGGTTATTTTAGCCGACTTAGTCACTTTTGACTTATCTGTCTTAATTTCTTCATTAACAGAGCCTTTTTTTACCTTAACTTCAAGCCCAATCATTTTAAGGAAGTCGTTGCCTTCAATAACCTCTTTCTTGATTAGTGCTTGAGAAACGGACTCTAATTGATCCCGATGGTCCGTGAGGATTTTGGTAGCATCTGCATAGGCTTCGGTAATCAGGGTCTGAATTTCTTCATCAATCGCATTCGCAGTAGATTCTGAATATTCCTTAGTGTTATCGGACATTTGCCGGCCTAAGAAGACCTCACCGCCATTACTGCCATATTTACGAGGGCCGAGCTTGTCACTCATGCCATAAACACAGACGAACTGTCTCGCTAACTCCGTTACGCGCTCAATATCGTTAGACGCCCCAGAAGTAATCTCATTAAAAGTGATATCTTCTGCGATTCGTCCCCCCAAAAGTGTTTTCATTTGGCTAAGGATTTCGGTTCTGCTAATTAGGTGCTTATCAATATCAGGCAACTGAAGGGTATACCCCAAAGCACGTCCACGAGGCAGAATACTAATCTTATGAACCGGATTGGTCTTGTCACAATAGGCCGCAACTAATGCGTGACCTACTTCGTGATATGCCACGATTTCTTTTTCCTTCTCAACCATCACTCGAGACTTACGCTGAGGGCCAGCAATAACACGTTCGACAGCCTCTTCGAGTTCTGTAGTTCCCAGAGTTTTCTTGCCATGGCGCGCCGCTAACAAGGCCGCTTCGTTCATTAAGTTAGCCAAGTCAGCACCCGTAAATCCAGCCGTCCCTTTTGCAATTGTCTCCAAGTTAACTGAGCGAGCAATTTTTTTCTTTTTGGCATGAATCTTAAGGATATCGTGTCGGCCTTTGATATCGGGTTTATCTACTGTTACCTGGCGATCGAATCGTCCGGGACGCAATAGTGCCGGATCCAAGACATCGGCTCTGTTAGTAGCGGCAATAACAATTACTGTAGCGGATCCTTCGAACCCATCCATCTCAACTAATAATTGATTAAGTGTTTGTTCACGTTCATCATGTCCGCCACCTAGCCCCGCTCCACGATGACGCCCTACTGCATCTATTTCATCGAGAAATATAATCGCAGGCGCTTGCTTCTTGGCTTGGGCAAACAAATCTCTAACACGGGATGCCCCTACTCCTACAAACATTTCCACAAAATCTGATCCAGATATACTAAAAAATGGCACATCCGCCTCACCGGCAACGGCTTTTGCTAACAATGTCTTACCGGTTCCGGGAGGGCCCATTAACAACATCCCTTTTGGAATTTTGGCGCCTATGTCGGTATATTTTTTAGGCGCTTTTAAAAAATCTACAATCTCATGAAGCTCTTCTACGGCTTCATCCACACCCGCAACATCCTTAAACGTTATTCGCTTATGCTCTAGTTTGTTCCACGGCTTGGCCTTGGACTTGCCAAACGACATGGCTTGATTACCCATTCCTGATGCTTGTCGAAAAATAAAGAACCACAAACATCCAATTAAAATAAATGGAAGAAGCGCTTGAAGAACCATGCCCCACATCCATCCAGAGTCAGTCGGATTTACATCCACTTTTACTTCTTGGGCACGTAACTCTGTCATCAGTCCTGCCGTATCGAGATAGAATGTCTTAAACGTTTCATCTTCTTTGGTCAGTCCAACGATTGCTCTGTCTGAGGTTCTTACGGTTACCTCTTTCACTTTTCCAGACTCTAATTGCTGAAGAAAAGCACTATAGTCCAAGACCTCTGGCGCCTTAGGTTCATTTAAGTTGGCGGACACCAATGAAATCACAATAAATGTGATCAGAATGTACCAAAGGAGATTACGCCAATCTCTTGGTTTTTTCGGCTTAGAAGCCCCTTCAGGTGGTGGTGGTTTAGTCGTCATTTATTTAGGATAGTTTAGTGGAATTTGGAATTCGGTACAAGATTAAATCGTCGATTTCTTCTTCGATTCATCCGTCAGAATCACCCCATCCTCACCTTCTACTTCCAACAAACTTACTTTGACATACTGATCCGATTGAGTGCTGATTGTCTCACCCACATAAGTGGCCTCGATAGGAAGTTCTCTATGCCCTCGATCAATGAGGACGGCGCATTCAATTCGCTTTGGCCGACCAAAATCCAAGATACCATCCATTGCCGCTCGAATGGTTCGTCCGTGAAAGAGTACATCATCTACTAGAACCACAACTTTATCAGTCAAATTTACTGGGATTTCAGATTGCTGGAGCGTGATATAGCTCCCTTTCTCAATAAGATCATCTCTATAGAGAGACACATCTAGCTTGCCAACGGGCACCTCAATTTGAGTCTGGTCTTTGATGCGTTTGACTAATCGCTCTGCAATTGGAAATCCTGTACTTAGTATCCCTACAAAAACAACATCATCTAGTGAGGGATGAGCCGTTACTATTTGATTGCTTAAGGTATCTATCAGATCCGTTACGATCAGATCTTTGGGGGTGTTAGATTCTAGGCTCATATAAATTCATTATACTTGAGAGATTCTGATTACAAAGCGAAAGTTTTATCCTAAAGAACACCCTTAGTCGAAGGAACGCCTTTCTTGCGAGTATCTATTTGAGTTGCGCGATCGAGGATGACCCCAAATGCCTTGAAGCAAGCCTCAATCATATGATGCAGGTTGCCACCTTTGAGAACGTTGATATGAAGTGTTACACGGGCATTGTTTACAAAGGCTCGAAAGAACTCTTCTACCAATTCCACATCAAAGTCACCCACCTTCCCTTTGGGGAAGTCCCCTTCAAAATCCAAGTGTGGCCGCCCACTAATATCTAGTGCAATTTGGCATAACGCTTCATCCATTGGAATGAGTCCTGAAGCATAGCGATGGATACCTTTGGAGTCGTTTAAGGCTTCTGACAATGCTTTTCCTAAACAGATCGCAACATCTTCCGTCGTGTGATGCCCATCTATTTCTAGGTCACCATTCACGCGAAGTTTTAAGTCGAATAGTCCGTGCACAGTAAAGAGGTCTAGCATGTGATCCAAAAAGCCAATGCCCGTTTTAATATCGGACTTACAGTCCCCATCTACAGTGAAGTCTAATTGAATTTGGGTTTCTTTGGTGTCTCTAGAAATACTGGCTTGTCGTGTACTCATACTGGTCTCCTTAGTTAAACAATGTCTCTTGACTGTTATCTGCCGCTCGCTTGGGCATTGGCAACTTCATGTGCTCATACGCTGAGCTTGTCGCCATTCGTCCGCGAGGCGTTCGGTCTATAAATCCCAATTGTAACAAATATGGCTCGACAACATCTTCCAAAGAATCTGAGGCTTCTGCCATACTAGCTGAAATCGTGTCCAACCCTACAGGGCCACCACGGAATTTTTCGATGATGGTTGATAGATAGTGACGATCAACTTCATCTAGCCCTAGGTCATCGATTCCCAATGCTTTGAGTGAATAATCGACAACTTTGTCGTTGATTACGCCATCCGACTCTACTTGTGCCCAATCACGAACTCTTTTCAGGATCCGATTGGCAATTCGAGGGGTCCCACGTGACCGCAATGCAATTTTCTCTGAGGCTGAGGTTTCGATCTCAGTCTCAAGTAAACCAGAAGCCCGCGTTACGATATGCATCAATTCATCGGGTCGATAAAATTCAACGCGTTCCACTAAACCGAATCGGTCTCTGAAGGGGGCAGAGAGCAAGCCCAATCGAGTCGTTGCACCAATCAAAGTAAACCGTTCTAAATTCAACCGAATAGACCTGGCGGACGGCCCCTTTCCGATCACAATATCCAACTCATAGTCTTCCATAGCCGGGTACAAAACCTCTTCTACGGATCGATTCAACCTGTGGATTTCGTCAATAAAAAGAACATCGCCTTTTTCCAAGTTAGTCAGAATAGCGGCCAAATCCCCTGGACGTTCAATTGCCGGCCCCGAAGTCGTCTTGATATTAACCCCCATCTCTAATGAGACAATATTGGCCAACGTCGTCTTCCCTAATCCAGGAGGGCCATATAACAGTAAATGTTCTAGGCTTTCGTCTCTTTGTTTGGCCGCTGAAATAAATACCGAAAGGTTTTTTCGAATTTTTTCTTGACCCACAAAATGAGAGAGGTCCTTGGGACGCAAACTTACTTCGCGGTGATCCTCTTCATGAGGCTCTGGGGTGATAAACCGTTCGTCTTCCATATGTGTTTATTATATGAGGTAAGTGTAGCTTCGAACAAGCAGCTCTCGCCTCTCTACGAATTCGACTATCTTTCCGTTACTTCGCCCCCTTATAATAAGGACTATGATACCTCCTTTATGCAGAGGCATTTTTCGTTTGGGGATGGGGCTTATATTTATCTTAATTATTTGGGCGCCCCATAGCGTAGCTTCGCCGTTCAATCGTCAAGTGCTTGGCATCTATTCGTCCGAAAAAAACGAGGCCTCAATCACATACAACGAGCTCAGAGAGATAATCGAAATGCCGCTGAACCATTTAGGACTGCAGTTGTCCTATCATGATTTAGCCGATGGACTCCCTTCCGCCTCCGAAATGAAAAAATACCGAGCTGTTATCATTTGGACCAAGACCAATTACAGCACTCATGCCATGGCCTTCTGGCCTTGGTTAGACCAACAACTCACTGCAGGTCGCCGCGTTGTTTTGATTGATGAACTGGGCCCTGTCGTCGGACCAAACGCTACATTCGTTCCGCTAAAAACCATTAATGCGGTACTCTCTCATATGGGGCTAAGTTACTATGTTGGCGGCGACGTTTTTTCCCCAGATATCGAAGTCGTCTACAAAAACTCTGAAATGGTGGAGTTCGAACGAAAAATTGGGCATGAATTGCGTGAGCTCCCCTCTGTTCAATCCATTCGCCCCAACAATAAGGTCTATTTATCCCTACAGCAAGGATCCACTAAGCGACTCAGCGACCCGGTTGTCATAACGCCTCAAGGCGGAGTTGTCTTGGGTGATACCCTCAGGTACATGGACCCCTATACATACATTAAGCAATGGCGTATTAACCCCTTCCTCTTTTTCTCAAAAGCATTGGGAGTGGAGCACTCTCCTCGACCGGATCCAACAACGGTCAATGGACGTCGGGTATTTTTTTCTCATGTGGATGGCGATGGATTAATCAATCCCTCATCTAGCTACCCAGGCAAATCTTCCGGAGAAGCACTATACGACAATGTATATTCTCAATATACGCAACTCCCTCTAACCCTCTCTGTGATTACTTCTGAACTGGATCCGGTGTTTGACTCTGAGGGACAAGCGGCTTCATTGGCAAAAAAACTATTTGCACTGTCTCATGTTGAAGCCGCCTCTCACACTTATTCCCACCCTTTAGTATGGGATGACCGGTTGGCAAAAGAAGGCACAATATTGGAATATCAAAATACTGTTAATCGCCCTCATTACACTAACCATGCACTACTCCCGAATCGGATTCCAGGATACGTCTACAACCCCAAATCAGAGATCGAAGAATCAATCCAAACCATTAACGACACCTTTCTCCCAAAAGGAAAAGTGTGTCGACTATTATTATGGTCTGGCAACTGTCTTCCTAATGAAGCTGCCATCACCATGGCTTCTCAAAATGGGATTCTAAATATGAATGGCGGTGACACACAGTTTGACCCGAAACGCCCCTCCTATACAGGGGTATCTCCTATGTACAGACAAGTAGGAAACAGTTATCAAGTTCACTCCGGGAATGCTAACGAGAACATTTATACAGATCTGTGGTCTAGCCCTCTAGGCGGATTCCAAAGTGTCATAAGAACCTTTAAAAACACTGAAAGTCCTAGGCGTGTTTCTCCCGTTAATGTCTACTACCACCATTACTCCGGGGAGTACTTATCCTCGGTAAATGCTGTTAAAAAAGCCTATGACTGGGCAATCGAGCAACCACTATTCCCTATGTACGCCAGTCAATACTCTCGTCTCGTTCTAGGTGTCATCCATACCAAGATTGAGTCTGAGGGCCCGTTGACTTGGACGATCCGTAATAGCGGGGCGTTGAAAACTGTTCGATTCGATAACACCACATATAACGTAGATATGACCCGTTCAATCGGAATCATTGGCTACACCCACTATCAGTCCGCACTGTATGTGCACCTGAGTGAGGCCGACACCCACCGTATTACATTAACTCATTCACCAAACTCAAGACATTACTTGTCTGATGCTAATGCCAGTGTCACTGATTGGGACCCTGCGCATCTCCCCCTAACGTATCGTACTCATGGATGGGGCCCGCTCCAATATCGATGGAATAACCTCTCGCCGTCTACTGAGTACCAAATCATTTTTTCCCCTTCAATTGGAAAGGCGATGCATCAAACCCTCCGATCCTCGGCAAAAGGAACTCTGACATTCTCTATTCCCACCCATGGGAAATCCACTGGAACGATCCAAATAAAGGAATCTAACTAAGATGAGATTTAGCTATGGATTGTTGATCCTGTTTTTTGGAACAATTGGAATACTGGCTTTCGGGGTATTTCCCAGCCAGTTTGACCTGGTTGAGCTCTATAGAGAAAGTGGCTTAATTCGGGAAGCAGAGGGGGCCTTAAATACGGCACATGTCGCCCCCAAGCATGAGTTACATGTGTGGGAGCAAAAAGCGGCACTTGCCTATAAGAAGGGGCATTATATAGAGAGTAGTGAGTTCTACCAAGAATGCATCATTATCGACCCAAATAATGCTCAGGCCTACCTGTCATTGTATGAGAGCTATTTGGCTCGAATGGACTACGACAATGCGGCAATAGCGATGGAAAAATACAGCAAATTTGATCCTCAAAACAAAAACGCCCTGTCGTTTCTTGTCTCTTACTACCAACTCAGACAACTTACTGACAAAGAAATAGGAATACTAAAACTATGGACGACCTATTACCCCAAAAAATCGTTATATTGGCGTGAGCTTGCCAATCGGTATATGGAACAGGAGTCCTATTCAGAAGCGGTTACTGTTCTCAAAAAAAGCATTCACCGGTTCCCCAATGATCTGAGTTTCTGGACTCAACTCAAGTTATTACTGATCCACCTTGATCGAAAAGACGCGTTAAAAAGCATTAACCAAGGACTCTTAGATGACTCATTTTCCATTGAAATAGCCCTTAATCAAGGCCGTCTATTTGGGGAAGAAGGCAATCATAAATTGGCTCAAAGTCTATTCCAAACTGTTATGGATCAAAAGAACACCGCAGATGATGCCGTTTATTTTGCTCAAGGCCTAATGCAGGAAGACTCTGCCGCATTCCCCGACCTCATTGAAGTCCTTTATCCCGAATATTTAGACGAATATCCTCAACTAGGGGAGTTATTCTTGAATTCGGTTCTGTTGAAAAATGACTTTGCTAAGGTCATTGCGTTGGGAGTTGCTCGCTATCCCAGAAAAAAACTACTTCAGGCACAGGCTATGGCTGATGTTCTTGTCGAAAACAAGCAAAGCACCGCATTTCTGAAAGCCTATCACGCATTATCAAGTGAGCAGCAAACAGAGTCCTGGCATTTGACGGTCGGATATGTATATTTGGCCCTTAAAAAACCGGAGAATGCCAATCACCTATCTAGACGACTGATCGACCAATTTCCTGCTAATCCTTACTATGCCAAATTAGGTATTCTTTCGCTCCAAGTTCTCGAACGCCCCAAGCCGCTCTTGATCCAACTCCAAAACTACAATCAAATCTGGCCTGGTGAACGCCCTTATCAAATGGCACTTGCCTCAACTTTGGAATGGAATAACCGATACCCTGAAGCCATAGACGTTTACCAAACATTACTAAAAACAGATCCCAGCTCCCCGACCTTAAATCGAGCTATTGCCACCGCTTATATCGGACTCAATACCCCTCAAAAAAGTCTACCTTACTGGGAAATGCTCTCCAAAACCAATTCGCTTACGCCAGAGGATTTAGCTAACATCAGTGATACCTATACATCCATTTCACCTCATAAGGATAGCCTCCATTTTCTCCAACAGCTCAATCAATCTACCCCGACACTTGGCTTAATTAACGCAGTTGCTCACTGGGAATGGGCCCTTGGACATGAGTCACAGGCCGTCACTCGTATCCAGACTTTAGCCGCTTCTTACTTAGCAAAAGAAAAGCTCGTGGCGGCTAACTTCTACGCTGCGCACTATCGTCCTCTTAATGCCATCCCTCTATATAAGGAAGTCCTCAGTGTTTCACCTAATAGTATTCCTGCATTGAAGGGGCTTATCTCTAGTACTGAAGCACTCAATGTTTATCAAAGCTTGGGCCCCTTATCCAAACTATCCCGTCTCAAAGAAGCGCGCTTGGATTGGGCCCTCCTTGCAACACGTCTATATCAAGCTGTTGGTCTTGATAGCAAAAGTCGCGAAGCAGCCAAACAGGTGCTTCGCCTGACGAACTCATCGCCTGATGCCCCACTCACTCTAGGGGCTCGGTTCCGAGCAGCAGCACTATTGAACCGCAGTACTCTGATGAACCGAATGATTACGCCGAAACGGTTCAAGAAATGGCCACTAGACACCAAGCTAGATATGTTGGACGCGTTATTAGCCACGAACAACCAACTTCTATTTAATCGTTATATGAAACGGTTAGACGCCGTCATTCATAAAGGATCCATCTATCAAAAGCATCGCGCTAAACGATTACGGCTAGCGCACTTAATCGCGACAGACCAATGGACAACGGCACTCCCCATTTCAAAATCCCTAACAGAAGGCTCGAATGCTATTCCTGACGACTATTATAATTTGGGGTTGTCTCAGTCTAACCTAGGACTAATGGATCAAGCTGAAGCCTCTTTTCAAACCCTTTCACGACTGTTCCCCCAATCTATCCAATGGAAACTTGCCATTGCTGGTCATTATGCTGACACCAAATCATTTTCGAAGGTCTCTCAATGGGCGCCTACATCCAACACCCTTTCAGATCTAGCCAGCGACTCTCCTCAATGGGCACTCATAAATGCCAAAGTAGCATTGGCTAACGGCCATACCCAATCTGCTCAGAGTCATATTCTTAGTACCTACTCTCTTTATGGTGATTTCCCCTCCATTTCCAATGACATAGGCAACCTGTTTCTCACCGCACAAAACACCCCTGAAGCGACACGGTTCTATCAAAAAGCCTTATCTATCGATCCTCAGAATGCTTTATCTCATTTTGGGTTGGGACTTAGCCTGAGTGAGGCCTCTCCTCGATCCGCCATTCAATCCTACAAAAAAGCCTTACGTCTAAATCCCCAATGGCCCGAGGTTTGGTTCTCAATCGCTCAAGCGTCCCTCCTTATTTCGGATGACCAATCCCGATATTATTATCAAAAGGTCAAAAAAAGCCTCGGCAAAAAATCACTTATCTCCCAATATGAGCAAGTGATGCTTGCCAATGCCTATGCCTATTTGGGAAATGACTCTGAAGCCGAGGATCTCTTTAAGTCATTAACTCGAACTCGGCCCTCAGATTCAGGGCTGTGGCTTCGGTACAGTCAGTTCTTAATCAACCAGAAGCGCTACTTTGATGCAAAGGCACTATTAGGCCGACTTTGGCAGAGTCAGAATATGTCACTCCGAACCACCCCTAAAACCTATCGGGCCTACCTGTTGCTGCGTATCGATGTTGAGGACAGGTTGGGATATCCGGATATTGTGCAATCCAGTATTGACCAATACATGTCCCTATATCCTGACGATGTAGACTTTATACTGGCCCTCGCCTCTCATCAGAGTAATTACGGACGCCCTCTCGCAGCTTGGCATCTTTTGGAAAAAGCGCGATTACTGCCGATGACTCCCACGCGACAAGAATCTCTAACGAATCACCAAGTAGCGCTGCACTCCTTGGTACCTTTTCCTTTTGCATTAACCTTTGACACCCTCTCCCAAGGGGACTTAGAGACGCGAGCTACGCAGCTATCAACCGCATGGATAGATAACGCTGATAAATGGACCCTCTCAAGTACACAAACTCAATACCCCACACTTACGATGATGAGTTATCAGATTGAATGGCGACGGTTTGTCACACCAGAATGGTCAATCGATGCCTCTCTAAAAACATTGCATATGGGAAGTACTCCGATCGCCCTATCCGCAAAAACATCTCATAAAATTAAAAATGGGTCTTACTCTATTGAGGTGCAAACCAATCAGCTATGGACGGATTACATAGAAGCGATTGCCCAGAATGGGCTAGAGGACAGCTTAGCCTTTGTTGGATCCACCACCCTTTGGAATCTAAATTGGTATGGCAGCTATAAATATCGATCGTTTAAAACCGGGTATAGTTCTGCGTTTGGGAGTGAGCACCGGCTCTATTTGGACGTTTCTCGAGTGATATTCACCACGCCAATGTCAACTACGTTCCCTGCAACACAACTCCAAATCGGAACCAGTCTCGATTGGGCACAAAGTACACAAACCCAAGCCGACATCGATAGTTTGGCATTAGTCCCTAGCCAACAAACCATCCTTCTTCATGGCACACAATCTTTTATTTTCGCTCCTGGCACTTTTACAGTCACACTGTTTAGTGGGGGCGATTCTGAACGAAATATTAGCTTTGGGTCGCTTTCGGGCGTCAATTCATCGTTGAGTGTTCGATTAAGAAAAGACTTAGTTGCCGAACTGAGAGGGGAATTCGCTACAGAAAACCCACAGGGAGGCTCTTCTGGAACATATCAGCGTTTTGTTTTTGCCATTCGGTCGATATTTTAATTTTATATAACCCCGGTTCAACCACTTATGAGTACTAGCCAAGTAATTATTATTGATGAAGACACCTTCTACCACCCTATCTATCAGGGGGTATCTGACTCCCTGCAAATCCCAATTACTATTGAGAATAAACTGATATCAGAAGAAACCATTTCTCAAACATGCTCGGTCGTGATTGTTGACCTATTCGTGCCCAATTGTATTCCTTGGCTTGGGACGCTTATGCAGACAAGCCCTCATCTCAAAGGAATTGTTCTGACCCCAAGAGCATTGAGTATGGAAGAAGATAAATTAATTTTCAACTTGGGAATTACACTACTCCAAAAACCATTTTTCCCTGTAGATCTTTCTGTCAAAATTCAGGAGTTCGTTCATGAATAAGATACGAAAGTGGGTAATGCTCATTACTAAACCTCGTTTTATAACCCTGCTCATCGGCACTAGCTTCACCTTTGGAATCTTGCTCTTAAGCCTCCTGTTTCCTGACAACATCGCGTTTCTTTCATTTCACCCTCACCCATTTTGGATCTCCATATTCGTAGTTTCTCTCCGATCTAGAATTAGAGACAGTTTAATCAATGCACTTGTCTGCGCTGTTATTTATTCTATTTTCTTGGTTCAAAACACGCCATTTTTTATGTTTTCGACGATCACTATTTTTTCCTTATTTAAGGAACCCGTTCTATTTCTCATTGTCGCAACCGTTGTCGGAGAATCTTCCGAGCGCCTGGTTCACCAACGCCAACGATTCTTAACGCACATGCGTTCCCGAGTCAGACGTATGGCGACCCTTCAAGAGCGTCACACCGCTGTAACCGAAGCCCTTAAGTTACTTAGTGACCGTATCACAGGCCAAAACACAGATGTTCTAGACCTTTTTAACGAAGTTTCTCTTTCTAAACGCCTCACATATGACGATATGTTGGTCGCCATGTTAAACACCATCACTAAACATTTAAAGGCTAAAGTATGTATGTACCACGAAGTTCATGGCCAACACGTTTACCGTCGATATAGTCATGAAAATGGTCGTATCCATCGGTTTAATGAGCCCACAACAACGGACTTCCTATTTAACGAAGCACTTAGAACGAAACGAATCTCTCACTTGGCGTATGCGATGCAAGAAGCGGATTTTAAGCACTACCATGGTACCCACCTTATTGTAGGGCCAGTTCTCAACTCTTCCAAAGTCCCGATCGGACTTGTCTCTATCGATGAGATTGATTTTATTAATTACAATCCCAGTACTCTCAAATTACTCCAATGTATTCTAACTTGGTGGGGAACTGTCCTAGAAGAACGTCAAACGATGGATGACCTGCATCGAAAGAGTATCTACAATGAAGAACTGGGGGTCTATAGTTTTGCCTACTTCGGACAGCGTTTGGAAGAAGAATTTACTCGCGCGAAAAACCACAAAGTTCCATTAACAATTGCGAGAGTGCATTTAGACGACCCCGAAAACATCCTTCCAAATAAACGCATGGAGCTACTTTCGACTGTCTCTACTATTCTAGGTTCTTTTCTCTCTGCTTTGGACCTAGTCGCTACTGACCATATCCTGGGGTCTTTTGTCCTCTTGTTTCCTGGGAGGTCCGAGGAGGAGTCTCAAAAAAATATGGGCATAACCCTTGAAGAAGTGGCACGATATCAACTAAAACCATACGAGCACCATCCCGATACACAGCTCTCCATTTCTAGCTCAATAGTCCAATTGTCGGACCACATTTCCAGCGAAGACCTATTGGCCCAACTCGATACTTTTGAAAAGGTTAAAGCATGAAAAACCGGCTCCACACATGGATATTCTGGATCGTATTACCTGGGTACGGCATCCTCTTATCTACCCTATTATGGATGGTTGCTAAATGGAAAAATCAAGACCAAGTCACATTGGATGACTCCGACGAATCCATTCATTTAACGAACTATAAAACCGAGCAGTCTGACATTGCAACCAAATACGAGTCCTCTCGACAAATTATCCATAAGGAAATGTTTGTCCAATCCTATCAAGACATTCTAAAGGGCTCCGATGCTCGCCTTAAGCAATCCTTAATCTCTAAGCTCATTCGTGATGAACCCACAGGGTTTTATGTCCACTTAAAAGCCGCCTTGAACGACCCTGTTTATAACGTACGTACCTATGCAGCAATCGCTCTTTCTACAATCGAAAAGAAATACACAAGTAAGCTACATAAACTCACCAACGACCTGGGTAAAAGCACAACGAAGAGAGAAGCCTTAACATTGGAGCTTATTACGATCTCTTTGGATTATATTGATACGGGAATGGTAAGCGACCAAGTCCAGTCTAAGTTACTCAAAACAGCCCAAGGCCTTCTCTCTACGATCAATAAGGATGACTCCCAAAAGACTCGTCTCTTATGCCTCCCTTTTGAGGCTCGGATTGCTTATATTCAAAACGATCGCCATAAAGAGATTCAAATATATGAACAATTAAACTCGCTGGCCCCCGAGTTAACCCATCCCTTATCTGAACTCTGCCAGGACTATCTCGAAAAACGCAATTTTTCCCTATTGGTTCCCGCATGCAAGCAGTTAATCTCTCAAACTCAAACTTATTCAAAAGCATTGGATTCCTCGTTCTTATGGTCCCCAATGACATTAACGGACTAGGAGTATTGAATGGCAAATGAGTTGATAAACTTATTAAATGCGGCCGATACTGACGTCCAAGCAAATGCCCATCATATGATCACGCTTTCAAATGACCCCGCCCTAATTTCAGACTTTAAACCCCTCGCGATTGACGAAATGCCTCATATTCAGGTTACGTTTTGCAAGTACCTTCAAAACATACCTGTTAAACTCGCATTTCCACATTTTCTAGACTTATTTAGCGCCTCTCGAAAAGACATTCGTAGTCAAGTTTCCCGTTTATGGCCACTCCTGTCTACTCAGAAACAAATTAAGTCTATTCCAACACTTTTAAAAAATGACCACTTGGATATCATCTCATTCGCGCTTGGCTTGGTTACCAGACATGACCATAAAGAATCTGCGCCTTCTGCATTAAAGTTAACGCATCATTCTGACTCGGATATTCGCCTAAATGCCACTCAAGTATTGGCGAAACTTGACTCCCGTTTTTGTCGTAAAGCCCTCACTAAATATCTCCGAAAAGGGCAATCGGATACCACTCAAAGCCTTCCTGCTCTCCAATCCGTACTACTTAGCAATCATACTCGGTATATTCGGCAGATTAAGCCCTATTTATCACATCTTGACCCGCAAGTTTCTATCGCTGCTATTCGTGCCTACAGTCATCTAAAAGGGAAGCGCTCTTTATCACTTTTCATTCGCCTATTATCCCGCTGTCGAAATGAGTTGGTCGGAAAATCCATCATCACAGAAATTAGCCGGTACTCTAGCCAAAAAGCGGTCGCGTCATTGATCTCCACGGCTTGTTCCCATCCTATTTTCCCCCTTAGAAACAGGGCCTCTAGTGCACTGGACAATATGGAAGAGGTCACTGTATACAAACATTTCCTTACCCTTTTGCGTGTCAAAAAACGATTTGAACGGGGATTTATTATCCGAAAAGTAGCACGCCATCGGTTTTCCTAATTCTGGCCAAGTTATTTTGCCATACCTAAGTCGGTTTCAACCTGTAGAAGTCCGTCACGCGGTTTTGGCTGGGATGGCCTATTTGCGTGACCCTGCGTTCGCCGAATATATTGACTCTTATATCGATAGCTCTGATCCTCAAGAATCCTATTTAGCTACCATTGCACTCACACGCTCTCTCCCGACACTAGATGCTTCTGACGCCCTGATTAAGGTATTAAAATCTAAAGATTCCAAATTTGCCTTGGATCAGTCGGTCATTCTTAGTGCCATTTCCAAAGGACTTGATCCAGGCGTAGGTGCCAAATCATTATTCAAACTCATCCATCCTTTCCTTCAGTCGGAAAGCGTCCTCCATCAATATTGGTGCTTAACACTCCTGGATCGATGCCCCTTATCTTTGGTGGAAGGTGACCTCATTTATTTTGCGACTACTGGTAGTCATAATGTGCTCAAAGAAGCCGCTACCGCCTCTTTAAACCGTTTATTAAAGGGCGATATGTCGATTGTCGCTAGATGGATTACAGATGAATTGTCTTGGAGCTCTCATCAAAAACACCTTCATTTAATGCTCTCTTTGGATTGGCATGCGGATAGTCTAGATAGTGTGATCGGTAGTATTTTAAAACTGCTTCCCGAAACGCCCACCGACTTTCAATATCTAGTCACGTCCCCAATCGCCGAAAAGTTATTCGAAACAGACCCGCAAGTCATGAAAAAACACCTGGATCAGTTCAAGAAACTCCCCTCCCTTTATGATGCACTCTGCCATGTTTGGTTAGATCACATTTATGATTTGGACCATGAAGACTCCCGAAATGAATGGTTATTTTTGTGTCAAAAAGGACCAGACACCTTGGTCCCTATGTTGTGCAATAAGGCGAAGTCCCATCATGCAATATGGTTAACAGGACCACTTATTGACCGGCTCCAACATTTAACAAATGATACGATCAAGCAATCTATACGCTCCACAGTAAAAGACCTTATGGAATTGGTGATATGAGTGATGTTTGCTTGGTATTGGAAGGAACGTACCCGTACGTGACTGGAGGGGTCTCTAGCTGGGTGCACCACTATATTAGGTCGCTCAGTCACGTTCGATTTGCGTTGATGGTCATTCTTCCTACGCGAGGCTTTTATCAAGATTACAAATATGACATTCCCAATAATGTGGATAGCATTACGGAGATCTATATTCATGACTCAGACTTGAGTCATCAAAGACATATCAATAACCCTATCCAAGCATTTGAAACGATTAAGAGCTACTACACCTCTTTGGATGAGCATCGTTTTGAGGATTTCAACAAAGTCTTCAAGGACGTACTCGACCCCTCTACCCGCAAAATTAGTACTTATGATTTATTTTACAGCTACAAGAGTTGGGAAGCCTTACAAGAAATGTATCAATCACTCGCATCAAACGAGTCCTTTCTGGACTTTTTTTGGAGCATCCGATTTGCTCATCTTCCTTTAATGAAGATTGCAGATGCGGCGATTCCTACCGCCAAAGTTTATCATTCATTAAGTACGGGGTTCGCTGGATTCGCTGCTGTTGTTGCTCATTTAAAGACCAAGGCCCCTATGATCATCACCGAGCATGGGATCTATACGAATGAACGGCGTATTGAATTGGAGCATTCTTTATGGCTTCAATCCAACCAAAAAGACTCCCATATTGTGGAGGCTTCCGAAAATACACTCCAAGAAATATGGGTCACTCTTTTCGATCATTTGAGTCGGCTTGCTTATTACTATTCCGATCACATAACGACTCTTTTTGAATCCAACCGAAAAATGCAAATCACAGGGGGAGCAAACCCCAACAAAACCAGTATTATCCACAATGGGATTGATATCGATCGATTCCCCTATAAAGAGCACCCTCCAAGATCTGACGAAGAGGGGTATGTCGTAGGATTTGTAGGAAGAGTTGTCGCCATCAAGGACATCAAAACGATGATCCGCGCATTTGCGCTAGTTTCCCAAGAAAAAGAAAACGTCACCTTCTATTTATTTGGCCCAACTGATGATGAACCGGACTACTTTGATGAGGTCCTACAGCTCGTGGATTCATTGGGAATGTCGACTCAAGTTATCTTTCCCGGTTTGGTGAACGTACAAGAATGGTATCCCCTCATTGACGTTATTGTTCTAACTAGTATTAGTGAGGGGCAGCCCCTTGTCATCATCGAAGCCAACTGTAGTGGTATTCCTTGTGTTACAACGGATGTTGGTGGCTGCTCAGAGCAATTATATGGCACTACCCCCGATGATATTGCGATTGGCCCCAGTGGGCTTGTGACAGCCATTTCAGACCCTCAAGATACGGCGGATTGCATTTTAAAAATACTCAATGATGATGACCTTCGCATTCGAATGGGTGTTAGCGGCCGCGAACGTATTTTAAAGTATTATACCCAGTCGAATATGAATTATGATTATTACAAACTTTATCAAGACCACATGATTTACGAGGGGCTGTAATGGCAGGTATCGGATTTAGACTGCAAGCGCTCCTGGATGAAGAATCTTACTTGTCCACCTTTAAGGCGTATTTATTCGGAGCCATTATCGCCTGTGGGCCTTGGATCATCACTATCTCGACGTTAGGGATCATCGGTTTTTTTCAAAGCAAACTATTTGCCCCCACTGTTATTCAAGCATTTCGAATCACCATCGTTTATCTTTTTGCTAGCTCACTGATGATTAATGGCATCATTCAACTGCCCCTCACAAGGTATGTGGCCGATCTAATGTATCTGCGCAAAAAAAATCAGTGCTTCCCCACTTATATTGGGGCGCTAGTGACTGTAGGTGGCGTTCAATTATTGGTGGGTATCACGAGTATTCTATATCTGGATAATTGGGGATTCTGGGAAGCATTCCATATCCTCGGACTTTTTCAGATCGTAAGTTTTATTTGGATTGCAATGCTGTTTCTAAGTGCCGCCAAAGATTATATGGCCATCGTTTACGCCTATTTGGTTGGTGGCCTCGCGGGAATTTTAACCAGCTACATTTTGGGTCAATATTGGGGAGTCTTGGGCTATTATGCAGGCCTTACGTTGGGGCACTTCGTCATCTTAGCTTGGTTAACGATACGGATCAAAATTGAATTCCCCAGCGAAGAGCTCATCGACTTTGGTTTTTTTAAAACAGCAAAGTCCATTCCATCCCTTGTATTGATCGGCATAATCTATCAATTATCTGTTTGGATTGACCACTTCGTCTTTTGGGCTAGTTCTCATGCAGATGTTCGCTTAGGGGCACTCCAAACCTGCACCTTGTATGACATTCCAATGTTTCTTGCCTACGTGACGGTTATTCCCGCACTGGCTATTTTCTTGGTCCGAACCGAAACCGACTTTTACCAACACTACAAACTTTTTTTTGAGGCCATCCAATCCAAGAAAACGTACAAAGCCATTCACCAAGCCAAGGAGGCATTAGTACAGTCATTACTAAGAAGTGCTTCGCTTCTTGTTAAAAGGCAGGGGCTCGTGACCTTAATACTACTCCTTGTCATCCCCTACCTAATTGAACCTATGAAATTGGAATGGGTTTACTTGGGAATTCTTCGTATCGATATCCTGGCGTGTTTTCTTCAAGTTTTATTTCAAATGGTCGTTATTTTCTTACTATACTTTGAGTTTCGACGAGCCGTATTGACCCTTGTCTCAATCTTCACCCTACTTAATTTAGGCGGATCTATTTTGACACTGTATATCGGTCTACCGGCATTTGGGTATGGGTACTTTTTCGCCAGTTTCATATCATTACTTCTGGGAATCCTGATTCTTAACCATCGCTTAAACCGGTTGGAATATACGACTTTCATGAAACAGAAGATGTAGTAAAAAAGGGGGGGAAGAGAGTATACTTTTTCTCATGAGTTTTTTACCGGATAGAGTAATCCATATTATTGATGGATTTGTGCAGCGCCAAGCATTTCCTAGTAGTTTGATCATTACAGGGCCCAAGGGCATGGATTTGGAGACAGTCACGCGTCACATTGTAGAAGTCTCAAACAAAGATAACGCTGATGCATTATTAAAATTAAACGCAGGAACATTTGTCGACTACGTTATCCTAGATCGAGAAGGCGCGTCCACAAAAATCAATGATGTCCGTAACCTTCAAGAGCGGTGCAAATATGGCCCGGCAAATTCATCTCATTTATTTGCTGTCATACCAGACGCCGACACCCTAACGGATCAGGCCGCTAATGCCCTCCTTAAGACCCTTGAAGAAGCCCCTCCAAGCACCACTTTTTTATTACTTTGCCCAAATGCAATGGACCTTCTACCCACTATCCGGTCCCGCTCTCAGTTTTTGAACATCTCTCATTCTGGAAAAGCCCCAGATCTGCCAGAAGAAGGACTCCCGATTGCAAAATTTATGGCGTTGTCTCCTGTTGATCGACTCAGTCATATGACCCAACTCGCAGGATCCAAACCCAATGCATGTATTCAACTAGAATATTGGCTTTACGAGCTCAGCAACACGCATGCTATGTCTAATTTGGTGATCGCAGACCCGATTATCAAGACTCGGCGCTCGCTTAACTCTAATGCTAATACCCGGTTACAACTCGAGGCTTTGGCAACCGCCCTTTAAATGCCAGTGTGTATGCCGTATAATATCCTCCATGGCGCCTAACTGCCTTTTTTGTGGAATCGTTGCGGGAGAAATTCCGGCTTCAGTGGTTTACGAAAATGAACAGGTTTTGGCGTTTCGTGACATAGATCCCAAGGCACCCACGCATATTTTAGTGATTCCTAAACGGCACATCACTGATATCGTTTCCCTTTCAGATCAGTCCGACGACATCCATATTGCGTTATCAAAAGCGATACGGGCCGTTGCAGACCAAGAAGAACTAAGTAATGGATTTCGAGTAGTATCCAATGTTGGAGTAGATGGTGGCCAAACGGTTTTTCATCTTCATTATCATGTATTAGGTGGTCGAGAATTGACCTGGCCACCCGGATAGAAACTAATTTTTAAATTTTTTAAGGAGAGTGAGTAGATATGAGTCATCGTGGAGATAGAACACGTCGCAACAAAATCGAACGCAGAGAAGGTGAATCTCTTGACTCTATGTTACGTAAGTTTAAACGCAAAGTTAAAAACGATGGTGTTTTACAAGACTTACGTGATCGAGAGCATTTCAAGAAACCATCTGAACAGAAGAAAGAAGACCGTCGTGCGGCTGAACGTCGTACGTTCCTAGAGCAAAAGCAAGACGAACTGTAGGTTTATGGGGCACGCACTTAAAGCTGCCATTCATGCGAAATCGGTTATTATTGACCGATACGTATTCACCCAGTTTTTAGGGCCATTCATATTGGCTATTGGGGGCTTTGTAATCATCGGAATTGTCGACATACTCTTCGCTTTAGTAGATATGTTCGTCAATTCTGGTGTCCCCTTATTAGTTGTAATGCGCCTTCTTTTGTATAAGATTCCCGCAATTATGGTCCTATTTTTTCCAATGGCCGTTCTGTTTGCAGTAATGCTGTTGATGGTACGAATGGCCAAGGATAATGAAATCACTATATTAAGGACTTCTGGCCTGAACCTGTCTCGGCTTTTAGCCCCAATACTACTTATTTGTGCGCTTTCAGCCGTCTTAAGCTATTTAACAAATGAACGCCTTGTCCCTTGGGCAAACCAAGTGTCGGACACATTAATCCGCCGCTCCTTCCAGAAGCGTCCCCCGCCCACTATTGTGGACAACGTCTTCTTCAAAGAAAGCGGGGATCGGTTTTTTTATATCCGTTCCGTTGATTCCAAAAAATCGATCATGAAGGATATTTTGATATTCGAAAAAGCCACGGTATACCCTCGTATAACTACGGCTAAAAAAGCGACCTGGCAACATCGAACGTGGACATTGTTTGATGGCAAGATTCAGGAATTTGGCGCTGATGGAGACCTAGAGTTCTCTAGCGTGTTTCATCACACGAAAATTCATGTCGATCGAGACGTACAATCCTTTTATACCAAACGAAAAACGCCCAAAGAAATGGACTCATTCGAGCTAAAAGAGAAGATCACGGTTCTGGAAAAAGGAGGCATTAACACTCGTTCTCTAGAAGTGGAATACCACATGAAGAAAAGCATTCCGGCAGCCTGTCTAATTTTTGGAATACTCGGAGTGGGCTTCTGTCTTCGATTCGTTAAATCAGGCAAGGACTGGTGGGGAGTAATCATCGCTATCGTACTTGTCGTGTTATTGGTGGGATTCTATTTCTTCTTGACCGCCTTATTTAGATCCCTCGGCAAGAAAGGGGTAATTATTCCCATTCTTGGTGCGTGGGGACCTAACATTATTTATGCTATACCCGGTGTTGGATTAATCTATCATGAGTGCATTCACAGATAACCGGCTCACCAAGCGTGGTCCCCGTAGCCTATCAGGCAGCAAGCGTCATCGAGAGATGGGTAAATCTAAGATCAAGCAAGGGCTTTATAATGATGCACTTGACTCATTCAAGGCGTCTATTCGCATTGATGCTAAAGAGTACCCGGACATCCTCTCTTTCTTGTATCGTCGCTTACGACTTCATTACGACAATGTCCCACTAAGAATCGTTATCGCGGAACTCTATGCCTTCGTAAAACGAACACGCGAAGCCTTAGATGAATTGGAAGAAGCTTATGAGATCGCACCTAATGAACCCTCAATCTACCCCGTTTTAGGGAAGCTCTACCATAAAGGCGGCCACAAAACACGAATCCGACATCTGCTTGAATCGGCTATCGATGCCAATATCTATGAGAGTGCTATTTTGGACATTTTGCCCAAAATTTATTTTGAAGATTGCGCAACTGAAAAAAACACTCGCCTGTATGAAAAGTTAATTGAGGCATTCCCAGACCAAACGACTTACTACAAAATCCTTTCGGAGCTCTATTTACGAAATCGTCAGTACGAAGAAAGTGCCGACATCATATCCAAGTTATTAAAAAAAGCACCCTTTACGGCACAAGAACTCATCGACTTTGTAGCTAAATTGGTCGCACATTCGCCTCGGAGCCTCAAGGTCAGAGAGGTGATGATTCACTGCGCCATAATGGCATGCAAACCTCTAGATGCCGTTACTCATATTCAAGAACTCCTACGGCATCATCCCAATTTGATAGAGAAAATGATCCCTCATCTCAAAAAAGCCAACGAACTCTACCCGGATACCTTCGAAGTCTTGGTCGCACTATCATCTTTGCTAACTCAACTTAAAGAGTATTCGGAAAGTGTGCGGTATTTGTCGCAATTGTTTGAGAAGCAGCCGGAGTATTCGGATCAAATTATTCCGCCATTAGAGGCCATTATCGCCAAATACCCTGACCAATCCATGGCCCTAATGTTATTGGGTGACATTTACTATAAACAAGATCAGTTTCGCCAAAGCATCTACTATTATGATCGGTTGGTTGACCTTAATTCATTGGACCTCCCGGAGTTATCTCCTCGACTCCAAAAAGTAATCGAATCTCCTGGCGCACATTGTCGCTTCCAAGCCATGCTTGTGTTAGCTAAGATTCACTTTTACCAACATCACTATGATGAGGCCATTCACCTCTGTGAGGCCCTCTCCACAACGGAAGAAGGCTTAGCCTCTATGATTCTGAAGGCCAAGGTCTATATTCAGAAGAAAGAGGTCATTCATGCTCGCCAGGTTCTGGTGGAGGCCTTGAAGGTTGCACCCTACCATTGGGAAATCCATGAACAACTCCACTCCCTTTCTGCCACACTCATTGGGCAAGCCACCGACAAGATATTAACTGCCACAAGTACGTATACTGAACCTATCGCTCGCAACTATGATCTGGGAATCCAGTTTTTGGCGCAAGGTCATTTGGACCAAGCGATCGATCATTTCAACAAGGTTCCTGAGGCCCATATACTCCGCACACCTACCCAGTTCTTGTTGGGTCGATCCTATATGGAAAAAGGGACTTATGGCGAGGCGCTAAACTACTTTGATGCTCTCACATCCAATCCCGATATCTCTGCCGATATTGTGGCGACCTATTCTCAATCTTGTATTAATATGGCTTATGGCGCCCACCAAGCGATCCTCAAACCCGATCATCGATTGATCGTCATTCCTGAAAATGGGGTCCATGGCAAACTGATTCCCTGGGTCATCACCCATCCCAGCCCCCCACAAGAAGAGGATCAAACCGTTTCGTTTGCTCAAACCCACTTAATTGAAGGGACACGTTCCGTTATCCAAGGCCACTGGACCGAGGCCGACAATGAATACCGTCAGGCCGTAAACATGGATGCAGGCATCAGTGACTCAGTCCTCTATCAACTCAGCATGTCTCTACTCACTAGTCGTAGCTCTGACACTAAACAATACCTTGATCAAGCTAACACCTCCTCGGCTGACCCTGCCATTCTTCATTACCTCAAAGCGATCTGGTGCTTCACACAAAAAAACTACTCCGACGCCATGACCCATATCGAAACCTGTCTAAACCATCGTCCAGAAATGGCCCCGGCTCGCTTATTTAAAGGGGATATTCATTCCGTGCAACGCCAACTGGAACCTTGTTTTTCGGAATGGCGAAAAGCACTTCAGTTGGATGTGCATTTATTTTGGTTAATTCAACGCAGAACTCTCTATTTGGTAGACCGCCCTATCAATAGCGATTTTTGGTTAGAAGAGCTCGGAACCCCCCTCTCGCTTTCAATGTAAGGGGCTATCGTCTTCGCAGAAATGGATCCCGCCAATCCGGAATGAATCCAATATTGGCTCAGCCGCAGGCGCTTTCCATAAATTCATCTGCGGGATATCCCCTGTTCGAGGTATTATGGCACTAGTTCTATGATCAAATTCCATCGACTTTTATTTGCATTATTAGGCATCGGGCTGCTTTGTTCCTTTGCTATGGCCTCTCAACGAATTAAGTTACGTGGGGATAACATAATGTATCGTGAAAACCACAAAGAACTTGTAGCCTCCTCTAATGCCTCTCTTGTTCTAAAAGATATGACCGTTCGTGGCCAATATTTCGTATTGAATACCACCACCAATATTCTTAGAGGGGAAGGGGATATCTATATTGAGAAAGAAGGCCAAGATATTTATTCCGATGCATTCACAATGGATCTTAATGCAAATACACTCGAATTAGATGCGATGGATATGACGCTTACTCCTTTTGATACGACCCATAATATTTATGTTAAAGCCGAAGCCATGGAAGACAAGGATGGGATTACTACCGGAAAAAAAGGGTGGGTAAGTACTTGTGAATATGATCCGCCTCACTATTACATGGCTGCGGATAACTTCATTTATGAACCAAACAAGCATCTGATAGGGCAGAATGTTAACCTCCACAATCCGGTATTTGGCGTCCCACTCGGGTTTTGGACCCCCGCTTATATCTTCGATCTAGGAAAACGCCAAGTTGTCTATCTAATGCCTGTTATGGGAACGAATAACTCCGAAGGCACATTCTTTAAGAGCACCTTCGATTACTATTTCGGATCCGACAAATATGGAAAGGTCTACGTGGATTTCTTAAGTTTTCGAGGGATTGGACTGGGAGCTAAACATCACTATGGCTTGGGAGATAATACGGAAGGATCAATTTATCAATATGGGGTATCCGGACAGCAAGATCGTATTAGCGAATGGGACCAAACCGTCGCCTTATCGGATATATGGGACTTTCAATCCACACTTAAATCCCGTGATATGTATCTAATAAACGGTGGCCGAACTCAAGGGGATTCCAATCTATTCGAACTTCGGAAAGATGACTTGGGGGATAAGGATCTGATCCAATATAAGTCGAATCAAAACAGTGTTTTGGACTCTCGCAACCGCTCGCAATCGATGATCTATCAACACGACAGCAATGACCGCAAGGAATGGTTTTTTAAATTTGATCAGACAGAAACCTCCCGTGTCGATGAGACCTATACCCTTAACCAAAATCACCGTATAGCTCATGACTTCGATGTAGAAAACAATGTCTTTCTTCAGCGAAACTCCCTAGTCGCTGACCCAGACACCTTTGATGAAGCGCTAAGAACGACAACCACACTCCGAAAGAAAATAGATGAGTGGGGAACATCAACAACAGAGTTGAGCCTGTTTTTTGATATTGATGACGATAGAGTAACGCAAGACGTCACCACTTATGTCCAAAAGTTGCCGGAGTCTTCGTTTCATTTCAATCCTATTAAATGGAACAACATCACATTCCAAGAAACAATCACTGTGGGAAACTATGAAGAAGCCTTCTTGCAACCTACTACCGGAACGATTCGTAACTTCCGGGCACAACGTTACTTATTTAATCAATCGGCTAGTACGCGATTTGAGAAATTGCCATTAAATTCTGCTTTATCATTACGGTTCGGGGATGACCAGTTCATCTATTCCACTGGTGATGAAAATTACAAAACGTCTTTTGCTACTACCTATACCACTGACTGGTGGTCTTTCTTTCAAACCCAAACCCAATATGATCGATCGTTTATTCCTGAAGAAGGTCAGTCGCCATTTTTCTTTGATGAGCGCGACCAGTTGGATCTGAATCAAATCCGAGAAACCGCCACTGTCTACTGGGATTCCCCTCAAAAATATAAGTGGTCCGTAAGCACGGGTTATGACTGGAATCTTGAGGAACAACTGGACTACAAAACAGAGATTAACGTTCAACCTAACGCTCAGTTTCGAACCAATCTCAAAACCGGGTTTCGGATTCGACAAAATATATATGATCCGTTAAGTCTAGTATCTCGATATCGCGCTAGAAAGGATATCGACCTTAGTCTGTTTGCCAATTACGACCTGAATGCTGGGGAATTACTCTTCGTCAGCAATACGATCTCTAGTACATTAGGAGGCGACAATTGGGTAAATCGCTGGTGGCTCAAGGCGCAGTTCACCTATCAACCTCAAGTGAATGATACCTATCAATTGCAATCCCTTAGTTTGATCAAAGACCTTCACCGTCGCAAACTCACATTAACTTACAATAAACTTCTGGAAGAATATCGGTTAACATTTAGTATAAATGCATTCGAAGATGACTCTATTGGCATCTCTACCAATAAGGTTGAATCATTAAAAGTAGAAGGAGTCTTTGATGACCAGTCCATGGATCGCTAAAAGTATCGGGCTAATTTGTGTGATCCTCACCCTCACTGGGTGTGCATCTACCGTGACGGACAAGTCAGACGCGGGGACACTTGTCCGGTTTAGCATTTCCTTTGATAGTAATCTCAATACCACTGACTATGATTATTTAATTCTATTATCTGGCGCCAGTACATTAGACATCGATACTACTGATAC
>JABISL010000020.1 GCA_018700055.1 bacterium
GAAATCTTAGTAGCAAGTGTTCGTCACCCTATTCATATTAAAGACGCAGGACTTATCGGTGCGGACGTTGTAACGGTTCCACCTAAGACACTTATGCAACTCTTCAATCATCCACTAACAGACAGTGGCATCAGTGCATTCCTGAAAGATGCTGAGCAATGGAAGACAGCTGTAACGTCTTAAGAAAAATTTGGTCAAATAAGGTCGAAGCTTAGGTCTGCCATCTGAATTGGTGTCATATCTAATGACCGACTATGAGCTTCTCTAAAACTTAACCCTGATTGAGAATCAGCGTTTAGGAGCCATTCAAGAGATATCACTTGTGATTCTATTCCCGCGGCGGCAACAATGCGGTGATCGTCACCCACGACGTCTGCAACCTTAACCGATCGACTACTAAGAGGGCGAGGCGCAATCAAATCCATATTTTGATCTACATGAAACGCATTCATAAGATCATGCTCGTCTTTTGCTGGCCCTACATTTATTTGATGAAATTGCCTCATATTATCAACCGTCATCATTGATCCCAAAGGAACTGACACCCCAAGGGTACTATTATACCCTCGCTGCGACTTGTCATCTGAGGGATTGCTACACGGAAATATCTGAACATCAACTGACCGATGAATCGGGGGTACTAAAACAATATTTACATGTGGCATCTTCCCATTTCCGGAAAAATCTTGATGCGCTTTATTCTTAGCCTCCTTCCCATCATCTCCAAAAACAAGAATAGTAGCTCTGCTCTCAAAACAAACCCCTTCCTTATGAAATGCACTCATTTGTCCCCACAAAGAAGCAAATACTCTTAGTATGTTGGGCTTGTCGTCAAAAACACTTTTAAACGTTGTATCGGAAGGCGCCCTCTTTTTACCTTCTACCACTGTAAATTCTTTTTCACCTGTAACAATTGTCACTGGAACCGTGACTTTTCTTATACTATTAGTGTTCATTAGTACTCTATCTAGAGTAAATAAGGTTTTGGCCTCATTTCTGACTTGAGCAGAGTCTACATTATTGTTTTTTTGGATTCCAAAATAGTCTCTGGGTTCTCTTATCGCATGGCCAACTTCTTTTACCTCGCTGACAATTGAGTCATTAAACGCATTCTGATCATGAGGTACGGCGATTCTAAAAGCGACTCTCTCATGAATAACATGATTTGAAGAAAATGCTTTTGACGCATGTTGAGTCACAGGCTTGGATGCAACAATTGACGCTCTAAAAATAGAGCCTAACATAGGTGGTCTCGTGTAAGGGGGTACATAGGAAGACTCCTGAATTAAGGATTATAAATGTCTATTTTTTCAGATTTATTTCATATAACTATCGTATCACCAGCTTTGAAAATTTCACTAAATTTAACCCATCTTATTTTTTCTCGTTCTCTTCTTCAGAATTGTTTGCTAGAATCAACAACGGAGAGTTGGCAGAGTGGTCGAATGCGGTGGTCTTGAAAACCATTGAGGCTTCACGGTTTCCAGAGGTTCGAATCCTCTACTCTCCGCCACAAAGAAAAATCTCTCATTATGAGGGATTTTTTTTTTTTTTTGTGTGGCGTCACCTCACACTAAGTTAAGTGGCATGATGATGGCTTTTTGATTGCTGAGATCAGTTAGGATATCCCTGAAGAACTCTGAGAATTTATTACTTAGATCATGGGCGACCTGTACCGTGTTTTGAAGGAACACATTCGCCTTCTTCTGATAAACATACGTTGTTTCTTTTTGTTTGTCATAAAAAGAAAAGTGAATGATGTCTTCTAGAACTGACATCGCATATTTGGGTGTTTTTTGGTTCGGTTGCATTAACGCTGTAATCATAAATCCATCATGATCGGGCTTGATATTACTCAGCATGCTTTCAGAAATCTCTCGAAAGTCTTGGATACCTGAGACTTTGGACTCATCTGAAACACTCTCCATTTTAGGAGTGTTTTGTAAGTCATTGTGCATTACCTTGTTTAAATCTAACTTATCCAAAATCACCCTCCTTTTTGATCAGGCTTCTCATATGTGTTGAAGTCAAAGTTCGGCTGACGAACCTCTATAGGTTTAGTACTAATCCGTCGAACCGGGACCGTATGTAGTTCTTTCTCCGCTCGTCGGGACACTTTTTTAGGCTTTCTTTTTTGGCTGGCATTCACATTTGTCTCTTCGGGTTGTGGCTTCTTTTTTACGGGACTACTTTCAAATATCTTCGTTTCATCCGCATCTGGACTTGTCACTGTAGCTTCAGGTTGAATTTTTATCGGACTATGCGGTAAGAGATTTAGTAGTTCGTCTGTGTTGATTTTTTTAGTATCGACCGTTTGTTTGGCTCCCTTGCCTAACAAATGATCTATAGACTCTTTTAACACGCTCATTAAACGACTTCCAAACGTTCCAGCACTAACTCTTTGAGAACCACCATTCATTCTTATCGCATCATCTATTTTTGAGACCTCTTTCCTTCCTGAGAACTCTGAGGTTTCAGTCACACGTCTTGTTTCTTGTTGAGGGCTGCTCACTGGTTTACTTACGTTCGATTCATTCAACATTGGATTATTGCTTAGCTGCATTTATAGCCTCCCGTAATATCGCTTCTGATAAACCTCTTCCCAATTTGAGTGTAAATCAAACATTTTTTATGGCTATTCGAGATCCTCTAGTCCCAATCCGAATCGAATGGGATCACGCTTGATCTATTCGTTTGTGTGGGGGGGCTTTTTTTGGATTTATCAAACAATTTACTTTCTGGATTAAACTCTGATTTTGATTTTCTGGAATGTCTTTGAATGGGTGCCACCACGGACTCCTTATTGAGCGCGTCCAAAAGAGAGCCTGGCGCTTCTTTCTTGGATACGGGTTCAGACACTATATCCGTATTAAGGACTACGCTTGGCGCAATAGGCTTCGGTTCACGGAGACGTTTTGGTCTGGGTTTGGATTTGAGCTTCGGTTTTGGCTTCACGTCACGAACAGGGGTAGCATCAAACTCACTATTGAGCGCGTCCAAAAGAGGGTTTGGCGCTTCTTTGGGAGGCGCTTCTACTGCGGGTTGTGTTCTTTTGGGAGAGTTGGAGGCATTTTTATTGGGTTTTACTGGCGGCAGTTGAGTATCCAATTGCATTCCTCTTTTGTGTGCGTTT
The DNA here is from genome assembly GCA_018700055.1 of bacterium. GTDB lineage: Bacteria > Margulisbacteria > Marinamargulisbacteria > UBA817 > JABISL01 > JABISL01. The sequence goes on from JABISL010000020.1 coordinate 3,134, forward strand.
TCAATTATTTCCGATGCGTGCCTTACCGGTACACGTATCCCATTTTCTAGTTTAAGTCGTCGCGAACCTGTGACCCTCATTTCTTTTGATTTTTTGATAATACTTTCTAATATCTTTTCTTTATCTTTTTCACTTAACTGGCGTTTGATTTCTGAGGAACTTTGGAGTGGAGAAAACAATTCGTCATACACTATTTCCGCTGCTTCTTTCAGACTTATATCCTCCCCATTTTCCAGTTTGATTTCTGGGAAGTTATCATCACTCAATTTTTTTATTTCAATGAGCAAAAACTTTAAGGTTAACCTGTCATTTTTTTTACTTACCGAAACCCTATTGGCAGGGGTGGTCTCTGAAGAATTACTAGAAGACAGTTTCTGCTCCATTTTTACTTCTCGTCTCTCAACCTTTCCCTCAAGCGCTTTTATCAAAGGTTTATTTCTAAATAGTTTACCCTTCTGTGCCTGTAGTGCATCTTTGAATAGCTCTAATCGAAGGGTCTGGTAGTCCTCGTCCGGCATTATATTCTTTAATACTGCAAATACGGCTTCCAGTGTACAATTTCCGATTTTTTGTGGGGATTGAAATACAAGGTCTCTTGTTAAGTCTGTCGACGCCCCTTCTAATTCATCAAACCAACTATATAGTTTGTCTATTTCCTTATAACCATCATTCGATCTATCAGATAATCTAGAAAATGCTATGTCTTTTTTTAAAATCTCTATGAGGGTTCCTCTTGTAGAACCACTCACCTTTGTTTCTGTCATCGTTGAAAATTTACTCCCATCCTCATTTTCTACATGATGTATTAATCCCCCTCCAGAATTAAAAATTCGGACCAAGTGAGTATCATCGTCATTCCTTACAATCTGCATATATAGTTGATGATGCCCTATTCTAAACCCAAACAATACCTTCCCAGCACTTTCAAGTTCGTCAAAAATAATATCGGCTCGCTCTTCAATCGTATTTATTTCTCCAATTCTTATAGCTTGATTAAGATCATCTAAAACGGCGCCATATTTTTCGGAGGACTGCCCTGAAATACAAGCCTCAATTTTTTCCAAGGCATCCGGTATACTCCCCTTCTCACCATGGGAAGCTAATAGCCTTACGAATTTATCATCTCTTAACACTTCTTTCTTCAACTGTTTTTTTTCTTGGAGAGGATCAAGTTCTTTGCTCGCAGATTTTAGCGCACTCTCACCACCAACTCCTAGTCCAAAGGCCGTTCCAGTCGCGGCACCGATAGCTGCACAAGGAATTGCCCCTACTCCACCCGCTAGAACACCTAGTCCTCCACCAACTGCCCCCCAGAACAAAGCTCCCTTTACTGTAGATCTGGCTGTTTTTAGAGGAATTAACACCGCATGTTTCGCTACAATTTGAACTTTTTTGGGGACGCCCACACGTTCCAATGCATTCGACACTTTCGTGGCTTGCGTCTTCATAGAGAACATTGCTGTCGTATCTACGCTTTTGGCTTGTTGCTGTTTCGTTTGATTAACTTCAGTAGGTTGGGATCTATTTATTCCCAGATTATTTGGATTTACCGGCATGCCTAATCACTTCCCGTTTTAGGCAAAAACCAAACATTTTTTGTCGTTATTTAGGTCAATATCGTATCTGATATAATTGATATATGGACTTTTTAATCTCTAACAGCATTTATATTCTTGAAACGGTGGCGATATGTGCGTTTGCCTTCTCTGGCATGGTGATGGCGAGGCAAAAGAACTTTGACCCGGTTGGCGTGTCGATTATGGCCTTCGTGACGGCATTGGGTGGCGGAACGTTTCGTGACATTGTTCTCGACAACCACCCTCTCTACTGGATCGCACATTCCGAGTATCTGCTCTTGATATTTGGACTAAGTATCATCTTTTACTTTTTCACCCGTGTGGAAGGTCGACCTGAGTGGCTAATCATTCCAGATGCTATGGGAATCGCATTGTTCACTGTTACCAGTGCTCAAATGGCTATGGCTGAATATCTTCCCTTAATAGTTGTTGCGATCCTAGCTACTAGTGCCGCTACATTTGGCGGGCTTATCCGAGATATCTTATGCCATGAAGTCCCTATGGTTTTTCAAAAGGTCAGCCTCTATGCCTCTGCATCCTTTGCAGGTGTATGGGTCTATATCGGCTGTATTTCATTTGATGTAAATGAATCACTCGCCATGTTAATTGGTGTTCTATTTATTTTTATATTGCGTCTGTTGGCTGTTCGATTTAACCTCAGATTTCGTTAGGACTTCTATTTAATCCGCTTCAGCAATGCTGGCAGGATAATAATATCGGCGATGTAGGCCAATATGATGGTGTATACGGTAAATATGCCGAATCGCATAAGTACGACTAGGTCAGAGCTAACAAACGCCCCAAAGGCTAAGATTAGCAGCAATGACGTGATAAATATGGCACGTCCTAGAACGTTTACAGACTTCCTGAGCCGATGTTCAAATGCGATCCCCATAGACTCTTGATGTTTAAAGTAATGCAGAAAATGAATCGTATCATCTACGCATAATCCAAAACTGATCGCCGCGATCAATACTGTCGAAAAGTCTATCGGGATACGAAATATTCCTAAAGTTCCCATGGTAATCACTACGGGAAACATATTCGGAATCATTCCTAACGTGCCGTATTTGGGACCTAATGCCAGTACAAATATTATCCAAATGAGCACAAATGTAATGGAAATGGACTGGATTTGAGTCTCCAGTACATAGTCGCTCATCTTATGAAACAAAAAGTTAATCCCCGTAATAGAGGTATACGTATCAATATGCTTGCCCAATACCGTTCTGACTTGTGCCAGCGTATCGCTTGTTTCTTCCGAACTGAGATTGGGGATTTGAAGATGCATATGGCCATTCGCATAGGTAAAGTCAACATACTCCGTTAGGACATCTTTTTTTTGATCCCCTCTCGAAAATTCTAAGAATAGTATCTCTTGTTCCAGCTCAGGTTCGGTTATCGGATAATCACTATCATCGGATCGAAACGCCTTATGAATCATATTGATGGGGTCTAAATAAGATTGAACAAAGTTGATATTCGGTAGTTTTTTCAATTCTTCGGATACGGTTTGAAACGACTCAAAAACAGACATCTGTTTAAGATGATCTTCTTCTGTGGTTCGGACTAATATATCCAGACCACCGGTCCCACCTAAGTGATGATCTACATAGTTATAGTCTTGGTATATCTGACTTTTTTTCTTAAAAAACACATCCAAGAAGTTGGTTTCTGTATATAGCTGTGTCATTGCAACACCCGATAAGCAGAATACGATTAATGTCCCCAATAAGATTGGCGTACTTTTTACCTGAGTCCAATTGGCCACTCGATCCAAGATCTTCCACTCTCGCTTGTCAGGGGATTTATTCCAATACGGCCCTAGAATCAACATACCCAGTGTCATAGTCGTCATAATCCCTGAATAGGCGACAAAAATAACCACCAGCGCCTCTATTCCAAAATCCTTCAATGGCACTAAATCGCTGCTATAAAAGGAGCCGAATCCAATTGCGGTCGTCAGACTCGTTAAAAAACACGGGAACCAAGTGGCTCTGATCACTGCCCAAACAATATCTTCGACCCTCATCCCAGGCTGTGCAATGATTTCCCATCTCGTAATGATATGAAGTGAATCTGCGATCGCGATCACCAAAATTAATATGGGAAGTGCTATATTAACTATCGTTAAGGGGTGCTCGAACGACGCAATGCTCCCTAGGCATATGATTAAGCTAACGACGACACAGCTAGTTACCAAGAGAACTTTGGCCCAATGCTGTAGCAAAAGCATTAACACTACTATAATTGAGACAAGAACAAACGGTAATAGGATCAATAAGTTGGCCTTAGTACGTGTATCCATTTTGTGATTCAGGAATGCATTCCCCGTAAAATGATGATTGGCAAATTCGGGATAACTCTTGAATATGGCCTCTACTGTATTAACCACGGCTTCTCTTCTAGCGCCATTTCGTCCCTCAATCTTAGTATCGACATTAATCACAATGGCAAACCGCCTTAGATCCTTTGATAGGAGCTTGCCATGATACATACTATCTATGAACCGGGTTTGATAGTCTTCAATAGACTGTATATGCCCCTTGTCCAGGCCTTCCTGGAAGGTTTCAATCATCAGACTGTCTTCATGCTGAATCACTGTGGTCGCCTGTAGTGGCGTACTAATTTCTCGAACATACCCTACTTTTTCTATATCCGTCGTCAGGGCTTCTAATCTGGATAACGTATTGATTTGGAAAAATGACTGGGCGAGTTCCACCGCAATAACCAGGTCTTCACCTGGCTTGAACTCTGTTTCCAAATAATCGGCTTCCATTTTCAGAGGATCATCGTTTTGGAACCAAAGTTGATTATCAAAATGAAGATTTGTTATTTGAAGTGCAAACACCGTGATAATGGCCAAAAATACCAATGATGCGACTTTATATTTGATTTTGACCGTCTTAAAAATCATAGGACAGCCCTATATTCAATGCGGGTTCAATAGTTGGCCCTTCCGAATCATCACTGTTGTCTTTCATCATATCAGACCAATACATCAGTGCCTCAAATCCAGCGATCCATCTCAGGTTTTCTGTATAGGTGTCGGTGTAGTAGATCATTGCGCCAATCCCTCGCCACAACATCCCCGCACCAAACCCCAACATATTTGATTTATCTTCTTTGAAATATCGTCCAATATGTAAACTTCCGAAAACTTCTGGCATGCCTTCGCCCCCAAAGTCTTTATCTAGAATCGCCTTTTCAAGCTCAATCCCCTCCAGTGTAAGCGCTTCCAATGGAACTCGCTTGTTATGGAACAAGTAAAAATTAAGTAACCACTCATCCAGGTCCGCATCCACGCCTAACCCAACTAAGTATTCATTCATTGGGGCATATAACCGGCCACTATTCTTATCGATAACCCAATCCGCAAAGGCTTCCGTAGCAGGAGACTGTTCCCCCACTCGTCCAAAAACATCGCCCCGAAAATGTTTCATCGCATCACTTTTAGTGACCTCAAACCGTATCTTCCATCGCCCTAACGGCTTAGATAATTCGAACCCATATGATTTGCGTGGATCAATACCAAATGAGTCTAATTCATTAAAA